>JAEVYU010000012.1 GCA_023392595.1 Bacillota bacterium
GAAACGCCGATATAGAGGGGTATCGGGGGAACGGTTCCCCCGGGCGGCGGGGATTCCAAAGGGTGAGCCGTTTCACCCTTTGGCCTTAGGGGTTGCAAGGGGAGTGGGTGACGTCCCCTTGTCGGCAATCATAAGTCCAGCCATAACCTTTGACCTTAGGTGTCCCAAAAGGAGCAGATTCGCAATCTTATTCGCGCCGTCCCCTTCTCGGCATCAAAGTAACAACATAAAAATCATTAGGCATCATCGCCCGACACATATTGCCTCAAAATTGCAATCAAAATGATCCCAATTCTCTGTCCGCGCGCGCGCTTTATCTCCCGGGGTTTCACCACAAACTCCCATCCATTCAGGTAACCTGCCCCGCATACCGGCTCTCGATCCTGATCCCAAGACCCGCCAACACTCCACGGATATACGTTTCAACATCCCGGTAGGTTATCTTTTTATAGGACTTACGAAGCATATGGTCTTTATACAAATCCATCCGAAACAGCGGAGAATTCCGCCTAAACTCCACAAACTCCTCAAACTTCGCCAGGGTCTCCGGATCATTTTTAAGCGCCTCTTTCAGTTCTTCTTCGATTTCGGCAATCTTATTTTTGAGTGAATTATATTGATAGATTTCATTAAAATCCTTCGTAATCCCCCGGATGTCCACTTCTCCCTTTTCAAAGAGGGGATAAATCTCAAAGTGGCTTCCGCTGACAAAGACCAGGATCACCTTTTCACCGCTAAAAAGGGCGGATCGTATCATTTCCAGGTCTTTCTTCATCGAGTCAACCATTTTCTCATGCTCCAACCCCTCATTGACGAATGCTAAGATTTCACGGCCCCAATTGATTACCATGATTCTCACTTCCAGTTCCACAAATTATTCTCTATAAATTTACTTCCCATCCGTTTAATGCTAATTTGTAAAAAATACCAACTATTTCCATTATAACATAAATCATCTCCAAAAAGATAACCAAAAACAAAAAAGCCCCGAAAGGTGTATTTAGTTAAAAATTAACCCCATCAGGACCAAACAAAATCAAAATGCCCCGGACCTCTCTGCAGAAATATAAAAACGCCTCTACAGGCAGGATCAATCCTCATTAAAAAAGAGCCAAAAAAAATGTTTTCCGGTATAGCCACCTTTGATCCCTACTTCCCCTCACCCCAGCCGCCTATTCATAGCTGTCTGCCCTCTCCCATCACGCCAAAAAACGGCTATGGGCGAGGGACTTATACTGCCTATTTTTCCCCGTCATACATAAACAACCTTTTATGTTTATTACAGCCTCATCATAAAAACCCTATCACTCAACCCCGAAATGGTCAACACGACGTTGACCACACGCGGCCTTGAGTCACGGATGAATCACGGCCGTCGGCATACCGAACCACCCAAGAAGACGACTCCATGGATGGAGGAGTCTGTTCAATCACTGCCAGCACTCCTACGGCGTTTACGGAGAAACGCCGACATAGAGGGGTATCGGGGGAACGGTTCCCCCGGGCCGTGGGGTTCCTCGCGATGTTGGCATCGCGCGGGTATTGCGGCCATACCCCTTTGCCCTAGAGGTGCAGGGGAGCAGGTGGCGTCCCCTGTCGGCATTCATAATAATCCATCCATAACCCTTACTAGCATCATTGGCGCACATAAAAATCATATACCGTCAATCAAAATCAATCTGCCGACCTATCTCTGCGCCACAAACCATTTATGACACCGGTTTGATCCCATTTATTAGTAATTTTTTCTGTTCTCTAATATCAGTTCTTTTTAATGCTTTTTTATAAACTTCTTTGAAAAAACCAAGATCGCCGACAGGGAGGTCGGCGCGCGGCATCTTCTCATGGAGGAAAAACTGCCGTCGGCCCTTTAAACAACCCAGAAGACGCCGACACGATGTCGGCGGCAATTCAATCAAAAACTCCAACCCCGGCAACCGGACGGCCGGGGCGATAAAGGGGGCTCCCGGGGGACTCAGCCCCCCGGGCGGCGGGATTCCAAAGGGTGTGCCGCTCACACCCTTTGGCCTTAAGGGTTGCAAGGGGAGCAGGTGGCGTCCCCTTGTCGGCAATCGAAAAAACAATACAAAAATTATTTACCATCATCGCCCGACAAAGTTGTCTCCAATTTGCAATCAAAATCAACTAAAAAACGTAACCGCCCCGGCCTCTCCCATTACGCCAAAACTTCTTCGGGCGAGAGATTGATACTGCCTATTTCCACCCAAAAACCTCCGTCATAAAATCCCTATCACTCATCCCCGAAAGGGTCAACACGACTTTCGAAGCTAATTTATTGCTACCTTTTCCTGTACCCAAATATCAAGCCCTTTTAATGCTTTTTTATAAACTTCTTTGAAAAAACCAAGATCGCCGACAGGGAGGTCGGCGCGCGGCATCTTCTCATGGAGGAAAAACTGCCGTCGGCCCTTTAAACAACCCAAAAGACGCCGACACGATGTCGGCGGCAATTCAATCAAAAACTCCAACCCCGGCAACCGGACGGCCGGGGCGATAAAGGGGGCTCCCGGGGGACTCAGCCCCCCGGGCGGCGGGGTTCAAAGGGGTATGCGGCCATACCCCTTTGCCTTAGGAGTGCAGGGGAGCAGGTGGCGTCCCCTGTCGGCATTCATAATAATCCATCCATAACCCTTACTAGCATCATTGGCGCACATATAAATCTTATACCGTCAATCAAAATCAATCTGCCGACCTATCTCTGCGCCACAAACCATTTATGACACCGGTTTGATCCCATTTATTAGTAATTTTTTCTGTTCTCTTATATCAGTTCTTTTTGATGCTTTTTTCTAACTTCTTTGAAAAAACCAAAACCGCCGATCAAGGATGTCGGCGGCAATTCAATCAAAAACTCCGACCTCGGCAACCGGACGGCCGGGGCGATAAAGGGGGCTCCCGGGGGACTCAGCCCCCCGGGCGGCGGGATTCCAAAGGGTGTTCCGTTCACACCCTTTGGCCTTAAGGGTTGCAAGGGGAGCAGCTTCGCGAACTTGTTCGCGCCGTCCCCTTGTCGGCATCAAAGTAACACAAAATTTATTTACCATCATCGCCGACATAAGTTCTTTTCGAAAAACGTTATGAGTAATGAACAGGACCACGGAAACCCCTTTTTCAATCCCTCTAAATAATCTCCGGTATTCTGCGAATATGGGGATCAGTAAAAATATCGCTTTCATCCCTGCTCCGAGTCGAAAACTCCGATACCACCGCCCCGCTTGCCCCGGCCTGAAACCAATGCAACGAATTTGGCGCTAAAGTATACTGTTCACCCGGTTGAAGAATGATTTCATGAAAGACGGTAAACCATTCCCCGCGGTTCTGAGGGATTTTGGCTTTAATTGACGATGCCGGAGCCCCCGCAACATACAGATAGACTTCCCCATAACGGCACCGAAAGGTTTCTTCCTTACCCGGTCCCCCGGCAACCGGAGGATGCAGGTGTTCCGGACAGATTTGCCATGGAAATAAGGCCATTTCTTTAGCGCAACAACGCTCGGTATTTACATAAGTTACAACTTCCAACCCGATCTCGGCGATACTTGCAAGCCCAAAATCGGCAATCTCCAAATTGCATTTCTCCTTTTCCGATAAAACAATCGCCGCTTTATCAAATAAAGCGAGCGCCAATTCCCTGGCATGTTCATATTCTTTCTTCGCTAAGGCCATCTCCAGAACCTCCCTCAATGAATGAACGGTAGTTTTTAACTTGAATCCGGCAAGTAACTTCAAAAACTCAGTCACATTTAAACTTGCCGGATTCAAACAATGAACCCGATCCGGCCAATTTTTCTGCGCCATCGCAGAAAAATTGTCACTTACTTGCCGGATCGAGGTTTAAATTCCCGCGATCCCTTCCGGTAAAGCAATCCTTGGCGCCTCCATCCGGGGTGAAATCACAATTGCGGACACCGGATCATCCCCTTCGGCAACCGCAACAAAATGCCCTTTCCCGGCAGAAATTATCATTTGAGTACCGGGTTGAATCCGCACGATTTGGGCCGAATCCACTTTAGGGCATCCTGCTTCCACATCCACAAAAATCATCAGCGCCACCCCTGAAATGAAATAAAACATTTCCGCATCAATATGGGTTTCGATCTCCTTGAAATTCGGCGTATGATGCCAGGAACGGAGAACACCCCCGCTAATCTCTTTCTGTTGAAACTGAGCCACTAAAGATGAGGCGGTCCATTCGAAAAAGCTTTCACGGTATCCGGCTTGATTGGATGGCAGTTGAACCGCTACCCCTTGCACGACTCCAGGCATCAAATCCTGAATTGGAACCTCTTTCATCACTTCATCTCCCTTTCGATATCGATTAAGAAATCCATATCATGTTTATCATGAATCCGGCGAATAACTTTCAAAAATGTAAATTTAGAAAATAGGATGCAACAAACCGGTAAGCTTTGCAATCCCTTCGACATAAAAAAAATCACCATAAATCAACGAAACATTCACCGCCCAATTTTTAGGCTTATTTCCAGTACCCGAGGTCAAAATACCTTCATATTCCGGATGCGTAAAAGTGGTGAAATTGGCCGTCAATGAAGCTAAAATTGCTTCGGCCCATTCGTAATATATCCGTCCTTCCGCGGCCGGCAACTGATGGGCAATTTCCAACAAACCGGAAGCCGCGCAAGCTGCAGCCGATGTATCCAATGGTTCCCCCTCATTGGAGGGAAGCCTGAAATCCCAGTACGGAACCTTATTTTCCGGTAAGGCTGTGATGAAAAAATGAGCCACCCGCTGTGCCGCACGCAAGCACCTGATCTCACCGGTGTAACGATAAGCATTTGCCATTCCATAAAGCGCCCAAGCCTGTCCGCGGCTCCAGGCGGAATCAGGGCCGTAACCCTGACCGCCTAATGATTCAATAAACGCGCCCGTTTCAGGATTAAATGAAACAACATGGCGAACCGACCCATCCTCACGGATAAAATGTCGCAGTAAAGTTTCCGCAGTCGCTTTGGCAATATGCCCAAACCTCGGGTCGCCGAACTCTTCCCCGGCCCAAAAAAGCAGCGACAAGTTCATTGCCGTATCCACAATCGCCAAACCCATGTCATCCTGCTGGTTCCATGCCCGAAGAAAACTACCGGCAGCATTGAAACGGCCCGCTAAATAACTTGCAGCCAACCAGCCACGACGTTTCCCATCCCTGTCTCCTGTTAACTTATACTTCATCACCGCCGTGGGAAGAAATTGAAACCCGACATCATGATTGAAATCATTCTCTTTAATAAAAAACTCTTCAAGGCGTCGGTCCCAATCCCAAGCAGCTTTACAGTACTGTTCTTCCTTTGTCAAGTCATACATAACCCAGAGAATCCCCGGCCAAAATCCTGAAGTCCACCAGTCTAACGGCATATCATCATAAATACCCCCGGTTGTGAAATGGGGTGATCGGCCATCCAGTTGGAGGATCATCCGCTCCACCTTCCGCCGCAACTCCGGTAAAATCCGGGCAGCTATGGATTCTTGACTTTTTCGGGATATTTCACTCATCAATTTTCAGCCCCCGTTTTAACCAAAATACCCATTCTACCTACTACTCCAGTGTTAGGTTTACACCGTGGTAAAATAGTTGTTTTTTTCAGTGATCTCCCGTAACTTATCTTTGATCTCTTCCCCCAAGGGATGAAACGGTTTACGGCACTCTCCGCAATCAATACCCATTAAGCCTAATATGTACTTAATCCCCGGGAATACCCCGCCTTTAACCAGAAGATCAATAATTCGATTAGCCTCCGTTTGAATTTGTTGGGCCTTTTGAATCTGATTAGCCCTGTACAGTTTTTCAATGGCTAGGAATTTTTCAGCCATAAAATTATAGGTACTCCCGATTGCGCCATCCGCCCCCAGGGCTAGCCCACCGATAAACACTTCATCATGGCCATTAAAAATCGTCAGTTCTTCATCCAGGGCTTTTATCTGCTCCAGTTGATAAAGATCATATGAAGTATGCTTAATCCCGATTATTTTAGAGTTATCCGCTAATTCTTTGATATGATCCATACTGAATGTAACGCCGGACAAGGCGGGAAAATTATAAACAATCATCGGGAGATTCACTTTATCTACAATATCAAAATAAAAATCCCGGATTTCCTCAAAAGAAAACTTATAATAAAATGGAGGGACCGATGAAATGGCGGAAACTCCCACTTCCTCCGCGAATTTCCCTAACTCAATCGCATGGTCGGTATAAATACATCCGATATGGTATATGATTTCCGCTTTCCCCTGAACTTCAGCGGCAACAGTTTCCAAGATTTGCTTACGCTCGTCCATACTCAGCAAAAACGCTTCAGCGGTACTACCACCGACGTAAAATCCTTGAACCCCTTTTTTAAGATTCAATTGGACAAGTTTTCTTAAAGAATCATGGTTAATTTGACCATTTTTACTAAACGGGGTAACTAAAGCCGGATAAATACCGGATAATTTTTTATGCATCATCTTTTTTCCCTTTCAATAATTACGTTTATTTTTTTGTCTTATCCTTTAACTGCGCCGGATGTCAATCCTTCAATCAAATATCGCTGGATAAAGCCAAATAACAAAATGATGGGTATCGTCACAATAATACTGCTGGCCATAATGCCGCCCCAGTTCTGTTTACCCATACTATCCATCATCTCCGCGATCCCCAGTTGAATCGTTTTGGCTTGGGTAGAATTTGTCAGTATCAAAGCATATTGGTAATCATTCCATGATAAAATAAAAGAATAAATTACAATAGAAACCAATCCCGGTAAGGTTAACGGCAGCACAATCTTGGCTAAAGTCCCTAATTTTGTACACCCGTCGACGGCCGCCGATTCCTCCATTTCTATGGGGACAGTGGCAAAAAAGCCTTTCATCAGCCAAACTCCAACAGGTATCGTGGCCGTACCATAAATAAGGATCAAAGCCAGACGAGTATTCAATATACCGAGCATTCCAGCCATTTTATACCAAGGAACCATAATCAGAGGACCCTGAAGCATTTGCGCCATCAGGATTGCTATGCCGATTACTTTAAAACCCGGAGCCTTATACCGGGCAAGCGCATATCCTCCGGTTGCCGCAAACAAGCCGGTCAACAAGGCTGTTCCTGTAGAAGTAAAAATAGAATTAAAAAGCAATGGGAAAATATCCGTACCATTCGTGCTAAAAGCCCATAAATAATTTCCAAAAGTAATCTTCTTCGGAATCCAATGAGGAATCAATGCAAAAATTTCTAGGTCATTCTTAAATGTGCTTACCAATAACCAGAGGTAGGGCAAGAGAATAAAGCTCATCAATACAAATAAGCCGCCATAAAGAATAATTTTGGGAACGACTTTTTTGGTCTGCATCATGGTCAACCTCTCTTATCGCTCTTTAACATCGAAAACCCGAAAATAAATCAACACAATTCCCAGCACCACCAAGGTGGAAATTGTAGCCACCGCCGAACCCAATCCCAATTGAAAATATTGGAAAGACTTTGTATAAATATAGGTCGGCAAAATACTGGTGGCCCATCCCGGTCCCCCCGCAGTTAGCACCCATATCATTTCAAATTTGGTCCAGGTCGTAATGATTGAAATCAAACCCGTAACAAACATCACCGGAGTTAACAATGGTAATGTGATATGGGAAAATTGTTTCCAAGCATTACATCCGTCAATATGAGAAGCCTCATATAGATCATCGGGAATTCCCTGTAAACCGGCTAAAAACATCAGCGTTACATAAGGGAAACCTTTCCACATGGAAGCTAACAATAATGAAGGCCATACGGTATGCTCATTTCCCAACCATACCATTTTAGTATGCAAATAATAATTTAATAGCCCATAATCACCGTCATAAATCCATTTCCAAATCAAACCCATCACAACAACCGGCGTTACCCACGGAATCATTAATAAGCCCCTCCAAACCGGGCGGCCGGGCAATTTGGAATTCAATATCAAGGCTGCCGGTAAACCAATTATAAATTGCAATAACGTCGATCCGCCCACCCATAGAATACTATGGTAAAAAATTGGCCAAAAACTGGAATCATCCGTTAATAATTTGATATAATTGCCTAGTCCGATATATTTACCGCTGGTCGGACGCAAGAATGTTAAGTCTGTAAAACTAAGCCTAACGGACTCCAACAAAGGATACAGCTGAAAACACACCAAATAAGCAACTGTTGGAAGAATTAACAAATAGGCAAATCCGTACTGCTTCCAAAACGACCGGGAATTGATAGTCAAGTCATTCATTAAATCACCCCGCATGCAGTTTCTTGCCAAGCCCAAACTATTCGTAAAGAGGCTGTCTAAAAAGCAACTTTAAATCAATAAGAAATACAATATATAGCTTCATCGAACGCCTGAATTACGATATATTGTATTTCTTTATCGATAAATTTCCTTTTAGGACAGCCCCTTCACTCTTTCAGTCTTATTTTACTTCTTCCTTAACTTTTAGAATTCCATCACGAATCTCATTATAGGCGTCTTCAGGGGTGGATTTGTTATACAACATTTTAACAATTGCCGCCTGAACAATCATTTCCATTTGAGGTTGTCCAATAATTCGAGGTTGAGGCACGCCGTATTTTTGGGCAATCGTACTGAAATCATTAAGCAATGTTACATGCCCTTCATAAGATTGAGGATAGGTCGCTTTGGCCACTTCTTTCAAAACCCCCATGTTCACTTTGGAAGTAGCCGGCAAATTAATAGCTCCGCCAATCCGGGCCACCATTTCAGGGCTATTGATTACCTCCATTACTTTCCATGCCGCCTCTTTTTGTTTGGAACCTTTTATAATTGCAAAACCGGCGTTGGCAACCATTGCTTGCGGTTTAGCGGCGGAAGGTCCATGCGGGAAAACAAATGCTCTGGTTTTAGCAACAATTGTGCTGCTATGTGAAACGGCATTAGCGGTAAAATACGAACCGGAATGCATAATACCGACATCCTCCGCGCCCCAGGCTTTGAATAATTCCGGATAGAGCCAGGTAATCTGACTTTTCGGCATATAGGGCGCCAAATCATTTAAAAGCGATAATACCTCAATATACTTCTTTTTTGAAGCATTACTGACATCATCCGGTTGAACATCATTACTCAAACAAATCATCATAAAATCACGGAAGGAAAATCTTCCTGTACCGCCATTGGCCATTGCATAACCGGATTTCCCGTTTTTGCTCATGGCTTTAACGGCTTCTTTTACCGCATCCCAACTTTTCAGGTCTGAAATCTTATAGCCGGCTGCCGCCAATAAATCCGTATTCACGACATGGGCATATGTAATTCCCTGCCAGGGAATAGAATACAATTTTCCATTATATCGCGAATAATTCACATAACCCGAAGAATAATTAGAAAGTTTAATCGCACTTCCTTTTAAATACCCGTCAAGCGGTTCCAATGCATCCATCGCTACCGGATTGACCACGTCAAGAACATCCATCATATCTGGATAATCCCTGGCAGCAATCATCACCGCTAACTTCTTTTCAATATCGGCCCAACTAAGATAGATATACTCGATTTTAATTTTGGGATACTTTTCAGTCACTGCTTTTTTAAGATTCTCGGCCCAAGCTTTCTCAATTTCGGAAGTACCCGGATACAAAATTCTTAAGTTGGCTGAAATGTCCTTTGAGCTACTTTTCGCAAAACCAGTCACACAACAAAACATGCATACCACTAAAAGCAGAGTCAAACTTAATCTTATCCTTTTATCCATTACTTGCTCCCCCTTATTTTTCCCATTTCTGATTGCCGTTTATTTACGATACGTTCTACTAGTTATAGTTCTCTAAAAGGCCACTAAATAAGTGTTCCCGAATAGCCCGTTCCGCAACATCCGGATCTTTGGTCTCTAGTTTTTTAACTAATTCAGTATGGCGATAGACAATGTGGTCATACTTGTAATTAAAATTGAGTGATGATAACCGATTAGCAGCTATAAATAAATTCAGCTGCATCACCTCTTTAAATTTTTGGACCAAAGTTTTACATTCAGTTAGCTCCAGTAAATAGCGATGAAAATCAACCTCCCTTTCCCAACATTGCCTGGTATTGGCAGGGGTATCATCAATCAACGCGGCCAGTTTTAATAGTTCCATTTCGTGTTGAACGATTGGTTCCCCACAGTAAAGCCGAGCCGCCTGACATTCCAACGCCTGCCTGAGGATCACTTGACCTCGTAAATCATCTTCCGTAATAACACGAATTCGGGTACCCTTACGTGGAATCGACTCCAACAACCCTTCGGTTTCCAATTTTAACATGGCTTCTAAAGTAGGAGCCACGCTGACTCCTAGTTCGGCTGCAATTTCCCTTCGGTTAATCAATTCACCCGGAGCCCAATGGTTTTGGAGTATACGTTCCAATAACTCATCATATACTTGTTGAGATAATGAACGTTTCATAATACAAGACCTCTGTTATTTTTATGATATATCACGTGATATACTGTATGATTTTATGATATATCACATGATATTTTTTGTCAAGCATTCTTTTACCCCTAAAAATATCCATAAAAAAGCCCCTTCAGTATCGAATGGGGGCTCACCTTTAGGATTTGAACTTTATCCTCTTCCAAATCGTCTTCATCGGTTATTATCCATTGGGATCCCATGTAAAGAAGATTGGAAAAGGATACTTCATTCTTTTCAGTCTTTAAAACAATACCATGACTCATCCGGTTGCCTGTATCTCCGGGAGACCCGGTTTCAACAAAACGGCTTTCGTGCCTTTACCACAAAACTTAATCCCCAACATTAATTGCCTTGACCAATTCTTGGGTCTTTCTTTTTACATTCTCTACCGCATTCAAGCTTAGGCTGATTACATCATGGGCGTTATGGTCCGCTTCATAAGCTTTGCCAAAGGTCTGTATGAACTCTTTGCGCAAGTCGGATCCGTAATTGATTTTAATTAAATTATACGCTCTAGCGGAGCGGATAACATCAAAAGGTATTCCGGAACCTCCATGTAACACCAGAGGCACCTTGCTGACCTCCGATATCCTTTTCAAAAGAGGCAGGTCGATATGGGGTTCCGCGCACAAGCCATGGACATTGCCTACTGAAACAGCCAATAAGTCGCAATGAGTCTTCTCCACAAACTCTGCCACCATGTCAGGATCTGTCTTTGCATCAGCTTCTTCAACCGGTGTATCCTCTTTGCCGCCGATCATTCCAAGTTCCGCCTCCACAGGAACGCCGTAGAAGTGACAATATTCGGCGGCGCGGCGCACTTCCCTGATATTATCTTCATAAGACAACTTGGAAGCGTCGATCATAATTGAGGTGAAGCCAGCTTCTATGCAGGCTTTTACATCTTCATAACTGTGGCCGTGATCCAAATGAAGGCCGATTGGGGTGTCCACGTTTTTCAGCGCATCCCGCGTGATATTCGAAATGACCTGGGGGTTTGAAAGGCGCAGATTATTTGAAGAAATCTGGATATAGCCTGGTAGGCGCGCGGCATCCAGACCTTTTGCAACGGCATAGGTCATTTCCAGATTTGTGGTGTTGAAAGCCGGCAACACATAGTTGTATCGTTTCGCATACTCCATCAGATCGAAACCGTTTATGATTCTCATTTTAAATCTCCTTTGTAATTCTAATTTTAAAACTCAACCACCACCGGCTAAAGCCGAGGTTTGAATCCCCGTGGTTGAGACCATCATCAGCTTTGACTAATCATTTTGACCATGGAATATATATTTTTATAAACGGCATATTTCTTTTCATATTGTTCCGGAAGACCCTGCTCGGGGTGGATCGTTTTTTCAATGGTAATGTTTTGATGTACGAGCGACTGCAGGGAATCACATGCACTGCACCCATATAAGGCCAATAGCCCCACACCATACCCCGGACCTGCGCCGGGACTCAACTTTGCAATCGGGATGTTCAGAACATTGGAGATAATTCGAATCCACAGATCGCTGTTGGCTCCTCCACCGGTGATTTTTGCCGTTTGAATATGGATATCGATGGATTTTAAAACCTCAACAATATCCTTAAGCGCAAACGCCACTCCCTCCATAACGGCCTGCATCATCTCTTCCCTTGAGGTATCAATGCTCAGTCCAAGAAACGCGCCTCTAATGCGCGGGTCGGAATAGACAGTCTTATCCCCCGTCAGATGCGGGAAAAAAAGGACATTGTTTTTTCCCAGTTTATCGGCGTTAATTTTCAACTCCTCAGAACGGTAATTCTTGGTTCTTAGGATATCTTCCACCCACCACTGGCTGCAGGACGCGGCTGCCTGTGCCACGCCCTGAAAAAGATAGACCGTTTCCCTTTCAGAGATAGAAAAGAGAATGTTTTTAACCCGTGTGCTAAAGTCGGCACGTTCACAGGAAGCAAAAATCACGCCCGAAGTGCCCAGGGAGATGGTAGGGGAACCAATCTCTATACTGCCGGAAGAGACCGCTGCCGCAGCGTTATCCCCCGTACCCGCAATCACCTTTACGCCGCAATCCAGCCCCAAGTCCCCGGCCACATCTTTTTTCAGGCAGCCTACAATCTGGGACGAGCTGTTAATCGGGGGAAGGACATTGCCAAGCCCAATGATCCCTTTCATTTTTTCCGACCACTGCTTTTCCCTGAAATCAAACAACGCCGAAGTCGAGGCATCACAGTAGTCAGTCGAAAATTCTCCGGTCAAACGATATACAATATAATCCTTTGTAATCAGAACATACCGGATTTTCTCAAAATGATCCGGTTCATTTTCCTTCAGCCATAAAAGATTTATTGCCGGCGATCCTGTGGAGATAATATTTTGAAGATAGGGTATATCCGGATCATTCCCGACTTCGGATCTCAATCTGTCCACAATGGAGCTGGTTCGGGTGTCATCCCACAGAATGGCCGGCCGAATCACGTCCCCTTGCTTATCCAAAAAAACGGCTGTATGCATTTGTCCAGTCACACCGATGCCTTTTACCAAAGAGCGGTCAAAGTTTGCCAAAAGATTCTTAATACCCAAAGCCATCTGATCATACCAGACTTCGGGGTTCTGTTCTCTCCATCCCGGCAACGGGGAAAGGTTCGCATATTCTCTTTTGGCAGTATGGATTATTTTTCCGGTATCGTCAATCAGCACTAATTTTACAGACGAAGTCCCGACATCAATCCCAATATAAAACGACATGACGACTTTTTCCCTCTTTCATTCCCAATATCCGCTTCCGCAACCGCTTAGGCCTTTTCGAAAGCCAGAGGTGGTACCTAGACTGAACTTTTTCTACTCGTTGCAAATCAGAAAGCTATTTACTGTAACTCTTCTTTTTACTGATGTCCATGAATACCGCAATCAAAATCACTATTCCTTTAACTATCAATTGCCAGAACGAGTTGATGTTTAACAGATTCAATCCGTTATTCAAAATTCCGATGATGAGCACACCAATAATCGTACCCGAAATATACCCCATTCCACCCGACATGCTGGTTCCGCCCAAGACTGCCGCAGCGATGGCATCCAGTTCAAATCCGTTACCGACCGAGGGTTGTCCAGAATACATGCGGCAGGCAAGGACTACGCCACTGAAGGAAGCCAAAAAACCTGACAGGGTATAAACCAAAACTTCGATTTTGGGGATATTGACGCCTGAAAAACAGGCCGCTTCCCGGTTGCCGCCTATTGCATAAATATGAGGGCCAATCTTAGTACGGTTCAATAGCAAAAATATTACAACGACAAAGAAAACCGAATATATTACCGGGAGGGGAATCGGGCCAAAACGACCGATTCCAAGGATATTAAACGAATCAACAAAAGTTCGTATGGGCATTCCGCCGGAATAGACAAAAGCGGCGCCACGAGCGAGGTTCATCGTTGCCAGCGTAGTAATAAAAGCGGGAATTTTACCATAAGCGATAATCAATCCATTGAGTAAACCGATTGAAGTTCCGATTACCATAGCCAGGATAATAGCGCTTGTTACATCCATATGTTGATTTGTGATGAAGCCCGCCGCCAAAGTTCCCGCCAAGGCAACTACTGCCCCTACCGACAGGTCAATTCCCCCGATAATAATCGCCATAGTCAGTCCTAACGCCAAATTTGAATTGGTGGATACTTGGCGTAATACATTGAACATATTATCAGTTGTCAAAAAAAAGGGCGATTTAAAAGTCAGGATGACGCATAATGCTAACAACCCCAACAAGATACCTAAGTTTCGTTTAAAAAAGTTTTTCGCCTGGAAAAGAATATTGAATCTCTCGGCAGAAATCAATTTAGTTGACATGATATGCCTCCGTTGCGCAGGTCATTATTTTTTCTTGCGAAAATTCACTTCGTTCCAGATGTCCGGAAATTCTCCCCTTACTCACCACATAAGCCCGGTCGCACATATTAATAATCTCTGGCAACTCTGAAGAAACTAAAATCACCGCCACTCCGCTTTTGGCCAGATTGTTAATGATGTCATAAATTTCAGCTTTCGCCCCAACGTCTACCCCTCGGGTCGGTTCATCAAGAATGAGTACGCAAGGTTCAATTGCCAGCCATTTTGCGATTAAGACTTTCTGCTGGTTACCGCCGCTCAGGCTGTTGACAATCTGATATTCCGATGAAGCTTTTATCGAAAATCGTTTGATGTAATTTTCAGTAATTTGATTTTGTTTTTGATGATTGATCCGTAGCAAACGGATTAATTTCGATAATACCAAAAATGTCATATTAAATCGCAGAGTATTCTCAAGCACCAATCCTTCTTTTTTTCGATCTTCCGGTACAAAAGCAATTCCCAGTTTAATGGCATCCCTCGGATTAGCGATTACGACTTTTTTACCTTTAAGACAAATCTCCCCTTTATCAAGAGGATCCAGCCCAAAAAGCGCCCGCATAATCTCAGAACGCCCAGCGCCCAATAACCCTGAAAATCCAACCACCTCACCCGCCCTTACGGAAAAAGAAACATCCGATATGACGTTTTGCCGGCTAAACCCCTTGACTTCCAACACAACCTCGCCGACATCGTTAAAAGAACGAGTATAAAACTCCTTCAATTCCCGTCCGACCATCATGGCGATCAAATCATTGGCATTGGTTTCCGTTAATTTTTTGGTCGCAATCATATAACCGTCGCGGAGCACAGTAATCCGATCGGCGATTTCAAACAGTTCGGAAATTTTATGTGAAATGTAAATGATACCGACGCCTTTTTTCTTTAATTGTTCAATTGTCAAGAACAACTTTTGGGTTTCATATTCCGAAAGTGAAGAAGTCGGTTCATCCATCACAATAATCCGGGCATTAAAAAAAACGGCCTTGACGATTTCTACCAATTGTCTCTGAGCAATGGTCAGTTCGGCCACAGAAATTCCGGCGTTAATTTCCAGCCCGAAAGAGTCAAACATCCTCTGGGCCTCGTCTAACATCCTCCCTTTCTCCAGCATTCCCAAGATACTGCATTTTTCCTGACCCAAAAAAAGATTCTCGGCAACCGAAAGATAAGGCACCAACACAATTTCCTGGTGGATGATACTAATCCCATTCGCGCGCGCATCGCCTACATCGTTAATCTTTCGTTCCGAGCCGTCGATGATAATTTTGCCGGTGTCCGCATGGTGAATCCCTCCCAAAATTTTGATGAGGGTCGATTTGCCAGCGCCGTTTTCACCTAAAATAGCATGTACTTCACCTGATCTAAGTTCAAAATCAATTCCTTTAAGGACACTGATGCCCGAAAAGCTTTTGCTGATATTCTTCATTTGCAGTAAAATCGCATCCATCAAATCACCCGATTTCAAAAAATTTAGGAAATGCTTACCCTAAAAAGTCATCACCGCTAGGATTCTTTACCATGAATCCGGCAAGCGACTTCGAATTTTTTTAAATTAAGAGCTTGCCGGTATTCTGGAACCAACTTTATTGGTTAAAAAACACGATCCGGTGAGTTTCAGCGCAACGCAAGAAAATTGTCACTTAACTTGCCGGATCGAAGTTTAAGAGAACCCGAGTAGCTTCGTATTAAGCTTATTGCCAGCCGTTGGTTCCGTATTTTTTCACATTGGACGGAGTAATGGCAAAGGTCGGAACCAGTATGTGTTTTTCAATTTTTTTGCCGCTCAAAATGTCGTACGCTTTTTGAGCTCCGGTTTTACCGAGATTAATCGGGGATTGGGCCACCGTCATCTCCAAATCACCGCTGCCCAAAATTTTCTTGGCATCCGGGGAACCGTCAACACCCCAAACCTTAATTTTCCCATTTTTGCCGGCGGCCTTTAAAGCTGCAATAGTCCCTAAAGCAGTCGGATCATTGATACAGAAAAAGGCCTTCAAATCAGGATTACCTTGGAGAATGTTCTCGGCGATGGGCATTGAAGCTTCCAGACTCGCCTTGCCATCTTGCTGAGCAACGATTTTGAAGAGATTCTTTTTACTGCCCAACCCTTCTAAAAAGCCATTAACACGGTCAATACAAGCTTGAGCGACTGGGAAATCGATAATGGCAATTTTGCCGCCCTTGGGGAATTTTTGGGCCATATCTTTGCCGCAAAGTACTCCGGCCAAGTAATTATCGGAAACAATCCCGGTAGCAACCAAATCCCGGTCAAAAACTTCAGTGTCGATATTAATCACCGGTATATTAGCTTTCTTACAGGAATCCAAAGCGTCTTTAACCCCTTTGGCGTCAACCGGTATCAGAAACAAGGCATCAATTTTCTGCGCCACCAGATCTTCAATCTGTGAAATCTGTTTTGCTTGGTCATATTGAGGATCAAGAACAACTAACTGGTCGCCGTTAGCCTTTATAACGGATTTAAGACCGTCAGTAATCACGCTAAAAAAAGGATTATTCAATGTGGAAGGGGAATAGGCGAATCGTTTGCCGCCTTTAGCCAAGGCCATGCTGCCAAGTAAAGCGATACATAAAAACAACAGTAAAACTCTTTTCATAATCAACCTCTCCTTTAAAATCCTTTTTAGTAATCTTCCATATGAGAAACGTGGACGAAATTGTTTGCAGCCTCACCTCCCGATCTTAACTCACTCGTTATGACATGATTGGGCCAGTTTCATAACGGGCAGTCCAAGGCAAACATCACCATAATCATTTCGGCAACATTTTCATGTGTTCATTATTTCTGTTTATAAAATGAAAATCCTTCTTTTTTCTCATTATTTTTTTAAATTAAATGAGAAAGTTTAATAACAGACCCGTCCGTCAATTGTCATATAAATGGGAAAACGATGTACCAACAACTAATTTGCAACTCTGTTTTTAAAAAACCAACGATTGATAAGTTTATTATAAATACATTATTAATGAGAATAATGAAACGAATGCACTTCAGACTTCGCCTGCCGTTATTGGTGGATTGCTATCGAAAAATATCTCTCGACGTTCTACCATGCAGCAAAAAGTATCAATAGCGCCGGCGCCGTTTCATTCATCATTGGATGGTAATGAAATATCTCTTGCAATCTCATTCTAAATTATTGTAAAATAAAACTAAGTTGTTAATGAATTAGACGTTTTTAAAAAATGAAGCTGTGTTGATTCATTATAATGAAAAGTAACATAATACGGGGATGAGATTCATGAATACCAGTGTTTCCCAAGGTAGACAGATTGTAATTATTATCAAAAGACTGATACCGTCTTTAAATCCTAAGGAAAGATTGATAGCCGAATATATCTTATCTTTCCCATCCGAGATCAGTATGATTACAATTACCGAAATGGCTGAGAAATTGCAGGTGAGCCAGGGGTCGATCGTTAAATTTTGTAAAAAATTGGGATTGGAAGGATTCGCTGAATTGAAGGAGCAGTTCAATTCCTCTCCATCCACTTATTTTGATGAAGAATTTGAAATATCGGACTCTCCCAAACAAATCCTGATGAAATCGTTCAAAAACTCGATTCAGGCAATGACGGATTGTTTGAATTCAATTCACGAGGAAACTTTCGAGAATGTCTGTCACATTCTTATGAAAGCTCCGAAAATCGATCTATACGGTTTTGGCGGGTCCGGCGTGATCGCCATGGATGCTTATCATAAATTTTTACGGATTGGTTTAAACTCTGCCGTCTTTACCGATCATAACATGCAATTGCTGTCTGCATCACTGTTAAAAAAAGGGGATGTTGCGATTGGCATCTCCCATTCCGGCAGGACAACGGCTATCGTCAACAGTTTGAAACTGGCCAAGCAAGTCGGCGCCACTACCATTGCCATCACCAACTTTGCCGATATGCCCTTGACCAAAGTGGCTGATTATTCACTATTTTCCGTTGCCGGAGGGAATCCGATCACCGGCGAAAATGCGACCGCACGATTGGCGCAACTGGCTATTCTGGACGCACTATTTATTTATCTGTCCCTTCACAAGAAAGACGCCATGAAAAACCTGGCGAAAACAATTGATTCCGTCAAGATATCAAGAATTGAGTAAACGGCAATTGCAAGCAACAAGATGGGGGTAACTACAGTGAGTTTGATGGGCTTAGATATTGGAACCACCGGATGTAAAGCCGTTGTGTTTGATGAAAAAGGGGTTATCCTGGCTTCGGCTTACCGCGAATATCCGTTTGAGCAACCCCAAGACAACTGGGCGGAATTCCGACCGGCATTGATTTGGGGAAAGGCGCAAGAAGTATTGCAAGAGGTCAACGGCCAGGTGAAGATGAATCCTGTTAAAGCGCTGGCCGTTTCTTCCCAGGGTGAAGCTGTCACTGCGGTGGATGCGTCCGGGAATAGCCTTTATAACATTATTGCTTCCTTTGACTACCGGGCTATTGAACAAATGAATTTTTTAGAAGCTTCTTTATCCAAGGAAATTTTGTATCAAAAAAGCGGAATGCCGTCTCATCCGATGTATTCGATCAACAAAATAATGTGGTTAAAACAAAACCGGCCCGATATTTTTGAAAACACCTGGAAATTTATGTTGGTGGAAGATTATATTATCTTTCAACTGACCGGTGAATGCGGCATTGATTATTCGTTGGCCGCCCGGACAATGGCTTTCGATGTAACCGCCAAAAAATGGTCCAGTGAAATTTTGGCTATCGCAGGGATTGAACCCGAGAAATTATCGCCGCCTGTGCCATCCGGGACAATTATCGCCAATGTCAAAAAAACATTACGCGACGCGCTTGGTTTTGTGGGTGAAATACCGGTGATCACCGGAGGACATGATCAGCCATGCGGCGCGTTGGGAGCAGGTGTCCTTAAGGCCGGTACCGCCATGAATTCCATGGGAACCGTCGATGCCATCTGCCCAATCTTTCAAAAGCTTAATTTTTCGGAAGCGATGCGTTTGGGAAATTATTCGATTTACCCCTATGTGGCCTCCGATTTTTATTGCACTATCGGCATTAACATGACAGGAGGGTTGTTGTTACGCTGGTACAGGGATACTTTGTGCGCCGAAGAACAACATAAAGCCCTGGAATTAAAGCGGGATCCTTATGAATTAATCATTGCGGACATGGCTCCGCTGCCCAAAGACATTTTTTTCCTGCCCCATTTTGTCGGGGCAGGGACTCCCTATTTCGATCCGCTTTCAAAAGGAGCGATTGTCGGTTTGAAGGTCTCCACCAGCAAAGCCGATTTGACCCGAAGCATCGTTGACGGCATCAATTATGAGATGAAACAAAATATCGATTACTTCCGCCAAAACGGCATCGTTTTACATGAAATCCGGTCGGTAGGCGGAGGCGCCAAATCGAAGACTTGGCTACAGATCAAGGCCAGTTGTTTCGGGATACCGGTCGTCAAGCCGAAGGTAAGCGAAGCAGTGTCGTTGGGTGCAGCGATATTAGCCGGTTATGCAATTGGTAGTTTTAAAAGCATTGAAGACGGTGTCGCCAACATGGTGTCGATCGCTGAAGTTTTTGATCCGGATCCTGAACTCAACGCGATTTATGAAGAAAAATACCTCAAGTATAAGCAACTCTACCAGCTCTTGAAACCTTTTAACGCTACATTGGATTAACCGGGGATGCGGTATTTAAATGGAAATGGCGCTAGAACGAACCAAAGTAAAACAGTAAATAATCAGGTATTTCTGCTCTGATGAAATCCGGGCAAACTTATTCTCCTCAAGTGAGACCATCTTAAAAAACACTTGACTTTCATAGCGGGTCTATAAGGGCGTGCCTTACCATTCCAGTCCATACGTCTCTGCCGCATTTCCCCATAACAGCTTCCCCGCCAGATACTCCGCCTCCTTCAGGCCGATATACCCTTCCTCCGCCTTATCCGCCAAAACCTGGCCCACCACATGCCGCCAGGCAAGGAGAGCCCCATAGGCCTCCTCGGATGTCCAGGTGTCGCTGCCCCAGGCGATTCTGTTCACCGAGTGGGCCACCTCCAAAAACTCCGCCAGCGCTCTTTTAGCCGCCGAAGTGCTGATAATGGGAACCCAGGTCATATCCAGCCAGACATTGTCATGATTATGGGCCAGTCCCGCCGCATCAGAGCACCAGGGATATCCGCAATGCAATAAAACAAAGCGGATCTCCGGATACCTGGTTATCACCGGCTCAAACAGCAAAGGATTGGACCCTTGCAATTTCCCAAGACCCGTATGAATCTGGAAGGGGACCTCCAGTTCCTTGCATAACTCACAAAACCAGTGAAACATAAAATCGCCGTAATTCTTCCCTTCCCCTTCCGCCACTTCCGAAGGGTGTTTAAAAAAGGTCCGGCAGGCCAAATCCCTATCCGGCAAATCATACTTCAGCGAGCGGTCGTAAGCGGACGCCGACTTCAGGGCCACGCCCCCGTGACGGCGCCATTTCATAAAAAGGGCTTTCAGATAGTGAAGATACTCCTCAAAATCATCCCGCGGAGCATCCGGATACTGATTGAACGGGCTATTGCCGTCATGGTCCGTCACCCCGGGATGAAACGATGTCACAAACATATCGGTGCGCATGGCAACCGAAAATAGTTCCGGATGGCCGTTATCGCTGCCGTAATCCCAATAGGGATCAAGGATGGCGCGCCGATAATTGCCAATCTCCTTTAATATTTCAAGGTCTGCCCCGTCTTCCCGGTGTCTCCCGGCAATCTCTCCGGAAATCTCATCCCAATTCCCGGCAGACAGCGGATCATCAAACCCGTAAATCCCTTGCAACCCCTTTTCCAGCCATACAAAATAGCTGTTATAACCAACCTGGGCCAAGAAATCCTCCCGCCGCTCTTTTTCATCTGTGGGGATACCATAAGCAAAAGTACGCTCCCGGACGGTTGAAATATAGTCCCGGACCCCGCCCGCCCCCTTCTTTGATTGGGCGAGCGATGTCAGATAGGAGTTGGCGAAAAGCAAGTCCATGGTCAATGCCTTTTGAAAAGAGTCCGGTAAATGGTGTTCATGGGTGGATACCACTGGCATGTCACTGATTGCTTGGTATAATCCCGGGTAATATTTTGAACCCATCCCCATCCCCCATTCTTGATCCATCGCCGCTTCCAGGCCTCTTGGGCAACGGCAAACTTCTTATCGTATTTTATTGTAGTATAAGATATTATTTTACGCAATATTGTATTGAATTTGAACATAAAATTTTCCCAAAAAATTAAATGATTGTAAAAATTTTACATAATTATGGTATAATAATTTTAGGTAGCTACCGATTGCGTGAACGCGTAATAAAGAAAGGGGCGTTATCATTGATGAAAACCAACCCGCAAAAGCGAATGATTTATGCACTATCTCTGATAGCCGGCATTTTTATCCTGGGCGGTCTGATTGGGCCGGCTCAACAAACCACCATCGCCATCGCCGCCGGCAATTATTCCGTAGATTATAGCCAAAATGATTGGGGGACTGGAGCCACTGTGAATGTGACCATCACCAATAATGACTCAACCGCCATCAACGGCTGGACCTTGGGGTGGACCTTCCCCGGCAACCAGAAGATCTCCAACATGTGGAACGCCTCCTATACCCAAAGCGGAGCTTCCGTAACAGCCACCAACCTATCCTATAACTCGGCCATTCCCGCCAACGGCGGCAAGGTCAGCTTTGGCTTCAACCTTTCCTATAGCGGGACCAACGCCAAACCCGCCGGCTTTACATTAAACGGATCCGGTCCCTCACCGACGCCAACGCCGACCGTGACACCGACCCCGACACCCACTATAACACCAACCGTAACGCCAACGCCGACCCCGCCTCCAACCGGACTGTCGGGCCTGCCGGTTCCTCCAGGCAGCGATAATGTTCCCCGGCCATCGGGAACTCCGGGCAACCTGACCGTCATTAACTGGGCAGGCTTTACCGGGGCGGTTTCCTACACCTTCGACGACTCCAACTCATCCCAGATCAGCCACTACTCTGAGCTCAACGCTCTCGGAGTACACTTGACCTTCTATCTTCAAACCAACAAAAGCGAAGCAGCCAACAGCATCTGGGCGCAAGCGCTTTTGAACGGGCACGAGCTCGGCAATCATACCCAAAGCCATCCCCAAACCGGCAATGGAAGTGATATCGATGCGGCAACCACATTTATTCAACAGCATTTCGGAGTGACACCCTTAACCATGGCGGCGCCATACGGTGACTCCAGCTACATCAGCCTTGCTTCAAGCAGATTCCTGATCAACCGGGGTGTCCAGGGCGGCTCCATTGCGCCCAACAGTAATACCGATCCCTATAATCTACCTTGTTTTATTCCGGCGACCGGCGCAGCAGCCAGCGCCATGACCGCTCCCGTCAGTTCCGCCAGAACCTCGGGAAACTGGCAGATTCTTCTGGTCCATGGATTCAGCGGCGGCAGTGACGGCGCATACCAGCCTGTCGATATCGCCCAGTTCACCAGTAGCGTAAAATCGGTTAAAACTTTCGGCGATCTGTGGATCGATAGCGTCATCAACATCGGCGCATACTGGCGGGCCCAGAAGCTGTTTTCGTCCCTTTCACCCACCATCTCCGGAACCGAAATGACTTACCGGTGGACCTTGCCGGCCCATTTCCCCAGCAGCAAATACCTCCGGGTCAAAGTCAGCGGTGGCACGCTCCGGCAAAACAACCAGGTCCTCAATTGGGACGGCCATGGCTATTATGAGATCTCCCTGGACGCCGGCTCCCTCACCATATCTCAATAAACGGACCGGCGCCCCTCTCTAGATGTCAGGAAACTTAAATGCTTTTTGATCCAAATCATTTCCTCCTACTCCGGCCCCTTCCCGACTCGGGAAGGGGCCGGAGGTCAAGTCAGAATAGGCATCCGGGGGGACGGGGTCAATGTCATAAGGCCATGCTGTAAAAAACCGAAAAATGGTGTTAGATTACAACCTCTCCACCCCAACGCCAACGATGGGCTAGGTATATTAAAAAAGCAATGATTACAAAATTATAGAAACATTTACCAGCCATAAACTACCCGGACCTCACATACCTTGGATCGGAGGTAATCCTATGGGAACGTTAAAAATAGCCGGTTCAATCGATCTCGCTCAATTTTGGCCCACCGGCAAATCCGATGCCGATACCACGAAAATCATCCTGACTCCTCATTCTTTTCTGTATCAGGCGGACGGGGCCGCAGAGTTTAAAGAAACCAACGCATTTCAGGATGCCGGGGTAAAGAGCAAAGCCGGGTTAGAGCCGGTCATTCATTACAAAAACACTTCCCAGCCCCGGATTAATATCAGGCTGCAGGGAATCGACGCCCCGGAGTTGCATTATAAATTGTATGGAAAACTACCCAAGGGACATCTTTCCCCCGAAGAATACGGGCGTTTGAAAAAAGCAAATGCCGAAAACGAATTCCGGCAATATTTCGCGGAAACGGCCACTGTCGAATTGCAGAAAATGTTGCAGGAGAATTCAAATAAGGGCAGCCGGGCCGATTGCCTTTTTGTTTCCGGAAATATCGACAAGCCGGGAGATGGCTGCGACGTCTACGGCCGCTTTGTGGGCGACATCATCATCACCGGCGGGGCTGGCCAAACCATCAACATCAACCATTGGCTGCTCGAAAACGGCTGGGTTTTTCCGGCATTTTATAATTCCTTATCCGAGCGGGAGATTAGCGATTTGTTAGCCCTCTATAAAAAAGGGCAAACCGCGCCCGAGCACACTTTGCACTATTATACCTCCGTGATCAAAACCTTTGACTCTCAGCTGCAATTCCGGGACCCCAAACAAAACCCGGTGTATCATCCGGTTGACGACAAAGGAAAGGTGATTCTGCCGAAGTTCTTTCGCAGATGGTCCATATATAATCTTTACCAGCTGGCCGGGATCAACATCGGAACATTTAAAGAATATCTGGAGTCCAAGGAAGAGGACCGTTTAATCTTACGGCCCGATTTTAAAAAATACCGCCAAAGCCAAAAAGGTTCCATCCCCCTCAGCCAGGTTTTTGACGGTGTCCAGGTGATGGCGAAGCCGGAAGACATGATCTTCATCGAAAAACCCGCTCTCTTGGTGGATCAAAATGATGTTGAAATCATTTCCTTTTAAGCCTCATCATCTAATAACGGATAAAGATCCTTTTCTTCCCTGGCTATCCGCTTCCCGATCGCCTCCATCACCTTTCCCGACTCCCCCAAAAATTCCCCGGGCGCATTTGTGATTTTGGAATCCCCCAGGTATTTATTTTTATACTTACCAAATACCTGGGCTAAACTCCCCATTTCCGACGCGAATTGTTTACTTGTTTCCTGGATTTTCGGGTCCTGTTTTTCCATCAGACAGGGATATATAAATTGATCTTCACTGGCCAAATGCATCATAAGCTTCCCAGATAAAGCCCCCAGCAATAACGAAATATCGAATGCATGTTCTCTCACTTTGGGTATCGAGTCGTACATCGATATTTTCTGGGCGAGTTGTAAAATTTCAGCGTGTTGGCGTTGGATAATCTCAAACATGTTCCATCCATTCTCCTTCCATTTGGTTTATCAATCGTATTATAGTGGTCCAAAAACCAAAAATCGGTAGCCTGAGCTACCGAAGGAAGTTTATGAAAAAACCCGCCATCCAAACGGGATAGCGGGCTTACAATGAAGGAGGCCTTTCCATGAAAAAAATTGGTCTATGTTTATAGCGTCTTTGATTCGAAATCGTTTCCCGCAAATCACGCTTTTTAGTGAAAATAAATTTAAACCAACAACGATAAGGTTGATACTCCCTTAATACATTTAAAAGCCCCACCACCTGATAAGCGATGGGGATTATTTCTTTGATATTAATGACGGTTAACTTGAAAGGACAATTCCTTGATTCTTAGATGAAGCCGCCGCCACCAAAGCATCCGCCACAACCAATAACCAACAACACGAAGATCAAGAACATCAGCCAACCATTACAGGAAAAACCACAACCTGCTCCTCCAAGACCATCTGCCATTCTCTATCGCTCCTTTCCAATGTCACACGCCTTTTGTAAGGCGATCTTGATATCAATATATGATTTCTCCTTAACAAAGGAATTGGGCTAAAGTTGTTATTTTGATCAAGGGAATTTAGCATTCACCCTGAAGAGCTTGTTTTTTAATTTTTCTTGGCGCTCTCGATTCTTTTCTCCGCATATTCCATCAAATCCCGGCGAAACTGGTTTTCCCGGCGGATATTAAACTCCGGGATATCCAACACCCAGTTATAGTTTTTACTCCGCTGCAGGGTTCCAATCTCTTTATCACCCAGCATCACGTTATAAAAACTTTCACTTACATGCTCCCAGTTAATTTTCATTTCTGCCTCTCATCAATCGGTTATAAGTCGATTCCGATTTTTCCATGTTATTTAACTTTTCAAGTGCTGCTTCTTTCATAAAATCAATGGTTTCTTCCGGTATACCGTTATCATGATCCCTTAAAAACATAGAGGCTTCCAGGATGGACTTACGATTAACCAAAGTACTCATTTTTGGACCTTCTCTCTTTATTTGATTATCCCTCATTTTGGTAAATTTGGCAACCGCGTTTACCTATCATCTCAGTTGAATTTTTCTTATAGAGTTTACAATCCCCTGCTCCGGAGAAATATACCTTCCGTTATTCTGACGGATAAATATTTAGACAACGAGGCCGGAAAGAAACCGTTTTAAAAATAAAAATCCCTGCCAAAATAATCAACAAGGATTTTTTAGATCGATGGGTTAAAAATTTCAAAGCGATCGATTATAATCAAGAACCGCATTATCTATCGTATGGCCGCTTTTTTTAATTCTTCAACAAAATTGGTGAAGCCATAAACTACACTATCTGGGTCATTATGATCTTCTTGAGCAGGTGGTTTAATGGCTCCTGAAATCGTAATCGTAAAACATGACCTTACTTCATGTTTATCCATTCGAACGTCGCCTCCACTTACCATTATTATAGCACGCTCATACGAATTTAGTATTCAATTTACTTTTAAATCGTGGGAAATTTTGAACACGGATGTAGCTGCCAAACTTGCTACCCGCTTGAAGGGAAGACCATTTATATCTCGCCCATTCCATTACAATTCCTAGGGTAAATTAATAACAAAATAGGGCTGCCCCGGAAAAATATTGAATCCATGAGATATACCTTGAAGAATATGGCAACCATCGTATATTGTATACCTCTATCGATATTTTCCTTTTTGCAGGGCAGTCCTGTTTAAGGAGTTAAATACGGCAAGAAACGGTTGGCGAAACCTGCCGCATCTATAATAAAGATATCCAAGTTTTATGTCCAACCGGTGACCAATATGTGACCAGCCTGTGAAGTATGAATTCCAAACCTGCCGCCTAACAAGCCGGTAAAGCCATGCCCCATCCATCATACCGCTGGCATAAGGAGTTAAATATGCCTAAAAAAGAACCCTCCAAAAGAGGGTCTGCCAAAACGGCAAAGAAATTCATTGAAGAAACTGATTTTTAATATACCAAAAAGTTATGGAGATATCATGGATACATTGTAAATAATAAGTCGATCCCTGTCTGTTATTTACCCACGAAAAAACCCGCAGCCTCTGCTACGGGTAAAATTTTTCTATACAGGAAGCTATCCAATTAAAGCAATACACGAGAAATTCTTTGCAAGATGGAGAGCTTTAGAACAGCAAAATGAACCGAAGGTCGAGCGAATAAAGCGGGCGATAATGAAAGGGGAAAAAAATTAACGTTCGACTTGCCATGGGTTATCTATCTTACATGGCTACTCGTTTAGGCTCTGAAACTAATGAGATATATTAGATATCCTAACTTCTGAAATTATAAAATCCCCAGGCAGCCGGGCTTATTCGTGCTAATCTTGAATTATGGTTTCATTAATTGTATCTTATCTAAAATTATACCCTGATTATTGTATACAGTCATGTTAAATGAAGCTGGTGAAACATCTACGAGAGCATAATTGTAATCTTTTACCGACTTTAGAGTATAAGAAGCAGTTTCTGGTGTGGCTAATTTAGCTCCAGCCGAACCAATAATCATATGATGGATTCCATTTACAAAATTATGTTGGTAAAAGTGAGAATGCCCGCTAATGACCATATCAACCTTATTCGGTTCAAATATTTCCCGCGTGAATTTTTTCATGAGTTCATCCTCGCCATGCCCTCCTGCACAATAAGCAGGGATATGGCAAACCACTATCTTCCATTTTTTTATGGAGGCTTGTAAATCACGGTCGGCAAAACGATATTCCGAATTAACTGAAAACCCGCTTTTATCCATCGAATTCAACAATAAAACATGCAAATCACCATAATCGAAAGAATAAAACCCTTGATCTTTCGATGCCGAATCAAGGCCCTCCGTAAAAGCTTTTGTGTTCTGTGCCCACTTTTCATGATTACCGACAGTATTAAAGAATGGAACATTTGCAATCAAACCAAGCTCATTTGGGCGAAAGAACTCATCTTTAAACGCTTGATATGAATCATTATGGCACAAATCACCTCCATATATGGAGAACCTTGGTTGAGCATTAGTGATTCTTTCAGCAATCTGGTCATGAATATTTTTTCCACTGCGGCAATCAGCCATCCATGCAAATCGGAATGGAGTACCTGGTTCAGCCGCAGTCCAAAATGTATGAACCTGAGTGTATTCCTTATTGTAAACTATTCGATATTGATATAAGGTATTAGCCATTAAATTGGAGATTTTTACTTTATGGACATATGTTTTAGGGCTAGCGGTTGTTGCTTCTGTCTTTTGTGTTGTTATCCGATGATCGAACTCAGATAAAATACCATATTCTACGGTTACTGATTTTTCTGAATCGGTTTCTACCAATACATAGACACTATTTGCGGTTACTGCTTGCAAATATGGTGTGAACTTTATTGCCCCGGATACAGGATACAAAAACTGTGACTCAATAATCAATGCTAAATAAAAAATAATTAGTATACCAATAATAAACTTAGATTTATTCATTATCCAATGAGCCCCCTTTTTACACTCATTATAAATCGATTCAATGAAAAAAAAATGAAACAAAAAAGGCCATAAAACTAATCCTCATTGCCAATTCATTATAATAAACAAAAAACCACTACCAAAAGGGGTTATGTATTCCCCAAAAAAAGACGGCAATCCACCAAGACCCGACCATTTATCAAAATATCTTTTAGAATTAGTTCGTGAACACAGTTATGAAGGATTAACTTTCCATAAACAGCGTAACTCCTATATAAAGATACTTATAGAGGGAGGGGAAGAAAATTGGATAATCTCGGCAATGCTACGCTTCAAATAGTTACGGATATATTATGACCATATACCTGAAGCTTTAAAGAAAAAACCGGTCGAAAAATTAAATGGTTTTCAATAAAGAGCGATTTTAGGCATTAAAAAAGACCTTTGAGAAAACTCTCAAAAGCCTTGTCATTCTTGATGGTGGACCACCGGGGACTCGAACCCCGGGCCCGCTGATTAAGAGTCAGCTGCTCTACCAACTGAGCTAGTGGTCCATATTAAATTATTAAACCTTTTCTTTATTGCTATTAACCTTCGAACCCCGGGCCCGCTGATTAAGAGTCAGCGCGAATCCGAAGGATTCGACTCTACACAACTGAGCTAGTGGTCCATGAGTAATTGGTTATTAGTTCCTTGTTTTTGCTGGTCAGTAATAATTATTGGCGATTTATGCATATGTTCTGCACTTTCAAACCAAGAACTAATTAACTAATTCCTAATAACTGTTTTTAATTTGGTGGCGGTGACTGGGATCGAACCAGTGACACTGCGGGTATGAACCGCATGCTCGTACCAACTGAGCTACACCGCCAAAAAAAATTAAATCATTCACGTTCTTAACGTATATGTTATTATAATATAAACCCGTCCGCAGATCAATAGCCTGTTTTTGGATTTATCATAAATTTACGTTCCATTCCCCAATATAATCTCTTCCACCGCGCTGAGCAGGATTTCTTTCCTCAGGCCGTCCCCAAATTGGACAATCAACGATTCCTTGAGGGGATTGGTCTCCACAATTTTGCCTTCCTTTCCGTCCACTCTAACCCTACTGCCAATCAGCGGCAAGTCCGCTTTTGCCTCACGGTAGCAATTGGATTCAAACTTTAGGCAACACATCAAACGCGAGCATATTCCGGAAATTTTCACCGGATTGAGGGACAGGTTTTGCTCTTTTGCCATCTTAATCGAGACCGGTTCAAAATCCCCTAAAAAAGTGCCGCAACAAAGCGGTCTACCGCAAGGTCCAAGGCCCCCCAGCATTTTCGCTTCATCGCGGACTCCGATTTGGCGAAGTTCGATACGGGTCCGGAAAACTGTCGCCAAGTCCTTGACCAGCTCCCGAAAATCCACTCTGCCGTCGGCCGTAAAGTAAAAAATGATTTTACTACGGTCAAAGGTATATTCCACTTCCACCAGTTTCATCTGCAACTGGTGGTGGGCTATCTTTTCCAGGCAGGTTGTAAAGGCCTTCTTTTCCTTTTCCATATTCTCGCGCAGTTGGACTTCATCTTCCGCCGTTGCGAGCCGGATTACCTTTTTTAACGGTAAGGTTACCTTTTCATCCGGCACCTCTTTAGGGCCGATCATCACCTGGCCGAACTCGATCCCCCTGGCTGTTTCCACTATCGCATTTTGGCCGGCTTTAATCTCAAACTCACTGGGATCGAAATAATAAATTTTACCCGCTTGTTTAAAGCGGACTCCTACCACTTTGTATGACATTCAACCAATTCCCTTCAATTTGACTCCAACAATTTGGCGAAACCGATTTATCAAAATCAACCATAATTAGCATGCACTTTTAAGGCTATAAAAAATTCTTCCAGGACCAACCGCAAACTGACATTATTCTCAACCATCGTAAGAGCGCGGGCTAATTTTTCGGAAAAAAACAACTGTCCGGCAATAATTTCAGAAGAGCCTCCCGCCGATTTGGCCCTTTCAATCATATTTATTCTCAATTCAGCCTGCCATTCCTGTAATAAAGCTGAAATCTCGCGCCGCTCCTTTTTTTCGAGATCGCCGGCCAGTTTCAAAAGTTCCAGCAAATCCCGTCGCCAAATATCGGCCAGCTTCAGTTGAACCGTACCGGAGGAGTTCTCTGCTCCGCCAATTGCCGCCCCCGGAATTCCCCCCGAAGCCTCCGCCCGTTTCCTGGCTTCACCCTCTGTAAAACCTTTTGCAGTCAGCCATTGGGTAATTTCATCCGCCGGAACCGGAAACAATTGAAAAACCTGACAACGGGAACGGATCGTCGGTAAAATGTTATCGGCCCGGACTGCCGAAAAAAGGAAAACAACCCCGGAGGGTGGTTCTTCTAAAATTTTCAAAAAACTATTGGCTGCCGCTTCGGTAAGCTGTTCAGCCCCGGGAAAGAAAAAAATCTTATGTGCACCAACCACCGGCCGTAAATATGCATTATGCTGCATGTCCCGCAATTGATCGATTTTTATCGAGTTCCCGCTGGGAAGGATGATCTCAAAATCGGGATGATTCCCAATTCCCAGCTGTTTGCAGGACTGGCAGTCGCAAAAGTCGGCCCCCTGTTCCAAACAAAGCAATTGTTTCACGAAGGCTAAAGTCAGGGTCTTCTTCCCCACTCCTGCAGGACCCACAAAAAGATAGGCATGTCCTGTTTTTTCCTCTGCAAGCGCGCCGGAAAGCGCTTTAATAACTTCCTTATGACCAATTATATCAGAAAAAGCCACAGTTTTCTCCTTTAAATTCTAAGCTGGAGTTTAGAGATACAGATCCACCAGCATACCCCGAATCTCGGTTAATTTGGCAACGATGTCGATTTGCTTTTTTTCTTGACTCATTACGGCGTCAAGCAGTTCTTCGACCGAGCGGTTAATTCTCCTTACCAGCACGAAGTTCTTTCGATTACCTTCCCGGTCCCAATGGGCTTCTTCATGAATATCATAAGACTCGCCGGAAGCCTCCTTGACAAACTCACCGATTAAGGCGCGGTATCTCTTGACATCAGCCGGAGCCGCACCGTTTTTCAGCCGTTCTCCCAAAGCATCGAGCTGTTGCATAATATTATCGCAAGCCTCATTGCGGCGCTGAATATCGGCATTCCGAAAGGTATCGCTAAAAGAAGCCTGGTGCGCACCGGCAGCGGACGCCCGGCTCACTAATTTAGGATTAACTTGACTTGGTTCCGTTCCTTTAACTTTCATGGCTTCAAATTTTAATAAACTCCTCTACATCCACCACGAATATGGTAGCTCCGCCAACTTGCACTTCCACCGGGTTGGGTATGTAATTATTCATGGTGCGTCCAACGGAAGCCAGCGGTGTTAACAGTTGCTTCCGGGAGTGGCAAGTATCTTTAATCAATCCGGTAAGTTCCGCTACGTGATCTTCTTCCACCCCGATTAACAGGGTGGTATTGCCCTGCCGTAAAAACCCTCCGGTACTAGCCAGTTTGGTAGCCGAATAACCATGATCGGTTAAAATTCCCAATAACTTGTTGACATCTTGATCCTGCACCATCGTAATGACCAGTCTCATGAATAATCACTGCCTTTCTTAACTTTTTATTCCCGGCAACCGGTCCATTAAAGTTTGAATTAATTCCGAATGAATCTCTTTAATCCCCTTGCACGTCGCATCAATCACGACGATCCGCGGATTATGGCAGGCTAGTTTTAGATAACCCTGACGAACTTTTTCCTGAAAAGCAAATCCGCGGGATTCAATCCGGTCACCCTGGGTTTTATTAGCTTCAAGACGGTTATTTAACCGGCTGATACTCCGTTCGGTATTGACATCGAGAAGAAACGTCAAATCCGGTTCCACACCCGCAGCTGCAATTTGGTTAATCTCCCCAATCAATTTCAAATCCCAGCCCAGGGCCCATCCCTGGTATGCCAGACTGGAATCAATAAAGCGCTCACTGATAACGATCTTTCCTTCGGCTAATGCCGGTTTGATCAATTGGCTGACATGCTGAGCCCGAGAAGCGGCATATAATAAAATCTCGGCCAGGGGAGTCAGCGGTTCGGAGCTGGGAGTCAAAATCACCCGCCGGATCTCTTCCGCCAGCGGCGTTCCTCCCGGTTCCCTGGTTAAAAGTATGGGACAACCGCGATTTTTTAAATACTCGGCCAGTAAATGGGCTTGAGTACTCTTTCCACAGCCGTCGGCGCCTTCCAGAGTTATAAAATATCCGTTATTCATGAAATCCTCACCCACAGTTTGCTACCCGGATTTTTCCCTTTGGCGAGACCCCCCGCACCATTCCGCCATGATTTATGACCCGATCAATCAGGACGATTTCCTCATCGCGAATTAATTCCCCAGGAGCGATTAACGGAATCCCGGGTGGATAAGGAGCGATTAAATCCGCTGAAATCCGACCCGCCGCTTCTGATAAGTCGATGAAGCTTCCCGCCCCCAATGCCGCTTCGCGCGGATGCATTTTTAGAGGGGGAATACTTCCCGGCAATATTGTACGAACTTGTTCATTGCCAAAACGCCGGCAAATGGCCTCCAGTGCTTTTTGAAGTTCCTGAAGAACGTTTGGACCCTGCCATGGCGCCATAAATAATGTTACTTGATTGTAATCCGCGTATTCAACCTGTATTTTAAATTCCGTTCGCAGAATCCGTTCAACCTGATAACCGCTAAACCCAAGCTTTTTAAAGGAAAGGCACAACTTCCAGGGATCTACCATTTCGGCAGAATCCGGCAACCGGTTTTCATCTAATACTTCTAAAGCTCCAACCCCGGCAATTTCTTTTTTGTAATCAAACATGGCCGGAGTCTTGGTCTCAAACATGGCCTTGCCGGTTGTCGCTAAAAATTTCCGGTTGCAATCCAGTGAAGCTAATAATATATATGACGGACTGGTGGTCGTTATTAATTCCAAACTCCGCCGAATACGGTCCCCATCAATCCGTAGGTTTCTCAAATGCAGCATTCCGGTTTGGGTCATTGAGCCCAATATCTTATGAGTGCCTTGAACCCAGGCATCTGCATAAGGATAAGCATCAAAACCCTTCAACCCCGACCAACCGAAATATCCGCCGTGAGCTTCATCAACAATCAGTAAGCGCTCTCCGATAATCCCCCTTAACCCCGAGAGGGGTCCCAAAACCCCTTGGTAAGTCGGGTTGGTAAGGATAGCTCCTTTACAGTCCGGATATAAACTTAGGCTCTGCGACAGAGCTGATTCCCTTACACTACCCGGTATTCCCCACTCCTCCAAAAAAGGAGTCTCCAGGTAAATCGGCACCAAGTCCGCAAGAATCATGGCATGAATTACTGAAATGTGGCAATTGCGGGCTACCAGTACTTGATCCCCGGGATGAAAGGCTCCCAGCAGCAGCGCTAAAATTCCCTGAGAAGCCCCTTGTACCAAAAAAAAACTTTGATCGGCCTCATAAAACTCAGCTGCCAAAGCTTCGGCTCTGGACAGTGAGTCCTGCCAGTCCAAACCCGGGATTTCAGTCAAATCGAGCCGGGCTAATCCCTTCGAACTGAGCCCGTCTTGCTCCCAATTCAGTCCCGCTTTATGTCCCGGAGTATGCAAAGCAACCAGCGGATCCCCGGCATACCGCCGAATCTCTTCAAAAAAAGGAGCCGTGCTTTGTGATACGCGCATGCGCGAAAGCTTATCCATTGACAGTACATTCGACAAAATGAAGAAACTTTCCTCTTTTTTCGATGCCCCCTCCGAATGTCCGGGGAAGGGAATAAATTTGAGCCACAAAAAAACTGAGGCTTATCAGACGGCAATCTCAAAATCGTAAATTTTCCCGGGACCCCTGTATTAACGCGGTAAAAAAGTCCATAAAAAAAAGGCTTACGCCTCAAGATCCAACTCTTTTACATCAATACCCGTTTTCTCCCAAAAACGCTTCCAATTGTCGATCCAATCCTGATATTCCAATTGATCGGCTTTTGCCCGCAACAAAGCCGCTTCACAGGAAGGGCACAGATATTGCCCTAAAATATACATTCCTCCCGGGACCGACATACCGCAGCCAAAACATTCAGGGGTAGTCATCGTCTTACCTCCGCTCGTTTGTGGGAACATATAGAGAGAGTTTGCCTGAGAATCCTTGCAACCCGCTCTATGATTCACACGATTTCGAATGGTATCTGATCCCGGAATCAAAAAATTCAAGCAACGTGTTAATATATCTCTATGCCAGCCCTGGAGGATTCGTGTATGTCCTGCTCTGGGGTTTTTAGATTTTAATCCAGTATTTCATAACCATCAGTGAAATTAAACCGGGAATTCCAAGCAACCCGGTAAATAAAGAATTAAATGGGTTGATGGGTATTTCCATTTTCCAATAAAGGGCAATCCAGTTAAACATATAAATTCCCAAAGCGCCGAGAGCCCCCCGAAATAGTAGCTGAAACACCGCAGTAAGAGGACGCCAAAAAGCGCGGCCCGCAACATATAAAAGCCCTATAGCCAAAAAATAGGTCAAAATCATGCCGGTCGACATTTCCATACCCCTTCCTTTCCAAACTGATTATTAATCAATCTATGGAAAGGAGAAAGCTTTTAGACCAGGGCCTTGCGATAGGTCCGTTCATGGATTCGTCCGCCAAGACCGTATTCAAAGTCTTCTGTGCTGATTCCAGTTTCCCGGGCCCGTTTAAGCAGGTATATATATTTTTTTTCGGAGGCTCCCATATTAAAGATAGCGAAATCAATCAAATCCGGATCTGTGACGTTATTGAAATAAAGCCGGGCCCTTTTCCAGTCCCACCAGGCTTGTTCCAGCTCTTCCAGCAAATCCGGCAAGCTTTCACCATGTTCCCCCAGTTGGAATAATCTAAAGAAACGCGCTAAAATGGATTTACCATGATTCTTTCTATACAAAATGACAACAATCTCCTTCACCCCAAAATAAACTCCAGTATAAGGAAGTATGATCCGGGGAAGGAAATTTTATGCATTCAGTTTCTATCAAACGAAACCGTGAAAAAAGAGGGTGCGTTTTCCGAATGCTAAAGATCGGTACGCCCCTCCAAGGCCTTACCTAATGTGATTTCATCGATATATTCCAAGTCGCCGCCAACCGGCAGTCCCCTGGCTAGACGGGTTACCTTATACCCTAAAGGGTGCAGGATTTTCCCAAGATAAAGGGCGGTAGTCTCCCCTTCGACATTGGGATCCGTGGCTACAATAACCTCCTTAAACCGGCCGGAAGTCATCCGTTGTAGTAACTCTTTAATCCGCAGATCATCCGGGCCGATACCTTCCAAAGGAGAAATGGCGCCGCCCAGAACATGATATTGTCCTTTAAATATGCGGGTTCTTTCCATGGCAATAACATCCTTGGGTTCTTCGACTACACAAAGCAAGGATTGATCCCGGGCCGGATCACTACACAATTGACATGGAGAGACTTCCGTTAAATGCCCGCAAATACTGCAAAATCCTATCTTATGTCGCGCTTCAAGCAACGCCTCAGCCAACTTCCCCACTTCAGGTTCGGAGACTCCAAGAATATGAAAAGCCAGTCTCTGGGCCGTCTTCGGCCCAATTCCCGGCAGCTTGGAAAATTCATGAATCAACTTGCTCATGGCTTGGGGATACAACATGAGACTAAAACATTCCGGGTAGTCCGGGAATCTTAAGATTGCCGGTTACTTTCGCCATTTCACTGGCGGCCATTTCTTGAGCCTTGTTAATGCCTTCATTGACAGCGGCGATTAACAAATCCTGCAGCATTTCCTGATCATCGCTTTTCAAAACTTCGGGATCAATATCAATCTTTTTAAACTCCAGTTTCCCGCTGATTTCGACCTTCACTGCTCCTCCTCCGGCAGAGGCGGTAACCACTTTCTCTCCAAGTTCATCTTGGACTTTGGCCATATCGGCTTGCATTTTTTGAAACTGTTTCATTGCTTGTTGCATATTGGGCATCATTTTATTTTTCCTCCTTCGATATAGGCCGAACTTCTCCCCCAAACAGTTGCACAGCTTTGGACAAAATTTCCGGCTCCCTTGATTTTATGGGTTGTTTTTCCGGTTCGCCGGTTCCATCATTCATCCCGGCATTCACCGGTACGCAACTAAATTTCACGGTTCCCCCCGTAAATTCCTGCAAGATTCCCTCAATGATCTCGCGATTTTGAGGCAACGATAAATTATCCAAATGAAACTTCATATTGGATGGCAATCCCACTGTAAGTTCGCCGGTAGTAAACTGAAGCGGCTTGCCTTCTTGAATCAGCGCAGCCAAGGTTCGTTTCTTTTTCTTTACCGCTTCCAAAAAATCCTCCCAGTTATAAGCGGAAGCGGAGCCTACTGAAGAAATTTTCTGAACCTGGGCGGTTGGTTGCTCCTTTTTCAGCGCAGTGATTGTTTCCGCCGGGTTCGTTTGCCCTCGCGGAATGGTCGCTGAAACAGCGGCCGTTTGGACCGGGGCTGCTGCTTGAGTGAGGATATGGCCCCCTTCAACCAGAGTTTCCAGCTTTCTTAACCGGGCTTCCAAATCATTGGCATCGGATCGCAAAGCAGTCAGTTTGATAAATGCCAATTCAAGAGGGAGTGGTCCTTGAACACTTTTTTTCACCTCAGCGGTTGCTGCGGCAATTTCTTCAATCACATGAACCAAATCTCCCGCTGTGGCCTCACCGCTTTTGGAAGAATCGCCATGAAGTAAGCCCAGCAACGTGTTGCGGTAATATTGAACCAGACTCCGGCCAAATTGGAATAAATCTTTACCATTCAAGCTGATCTCGCTAAGGATTTGCAGAGCTCCGGCCGTATCCCGGCTATTGAGCGCCTGGGCTATCCGGACGATCTCTTCCTCGTCAATCAATCCCAAAATAGCCCGTACATCGGACTCTCTCACCGTTTCCCTGCTATGGGCCAGAACTTGTTCCAACAAACTAACTGCATCCCGCATACCGCCTTCAGCGTGTTCGGCGATTAGTTCCAGCGCTTCTCCGGTGTATTGGGCCTTTTCCGCATCCAGTATCTGTTGGAGTCGGCCTGTAATTTCACTGATGGTAAAGCGCTTAAAGTCAAAACGTTGACAGCGGGAAAGAATGGTTAATGGAATTTTATGAACTTCCGTTGTCGCCAGAATAAATACCACGGATTGCGGCGGTTCTTCCAAAGTCCTGAGCAGCGCGTTGAAAGCTTCCGTCGTAAGCATATGCACTTCATCGATAATGTAGATTTTATATTTTCCTTCCGCAGGAGCGAATTTGACTTTTTCGCGCAGATCACGGATTTCATCAATGCCCCGGTTGGAGGCGGCATCGATTTCCATAACGTCCATAAATACGCCTTCATTAATCCGCTTGCAACTTGAACACTCATCACAGGGATTGGCGCCCTGCAAATTTTCACAATTCAAAGCCTTCGCCAGAATCTTGGCAATACTGGTTTTACCGGTGCCACGGGGCCCGGTCAAAAGATAAGCATGGGCAACCCGGTGCGCCAAAATCGCATTTGATAGGGTTGTGACAACATGTTCCTGACCGACTAAGTCGGAAAAGCCGTGGGGGCGCCAGCGCCGGTATAGTGTTTGATACTCCATAATTTCCTCCGGGATTTTCAATAATCCATTATTCGCGATTGGCCTTAAAACTCCTTTTTACATCGCCTACCCATTCAAACCCGAAGGCAACATTAAGCTAAAGCTTTCGGCTAAAGCCGAGGGTTTAAATCCCCGTTGTTGAGGCAATCACTATCGGACTAATAATCTCATAGGATGAAGTATCCGTAAAAATCAAGATAGCGTCCAATCATGATTTATGTTGTCCAAAAAGGAGATACCTATATACTATACCATTCCAATATCCGGCGGCTGCAAATCATTTATATTATTCGCCCCGGGGATACTTTGTATTCCATTCCGAATCAAGCCGAAAGTGCCACTCGGATTTTTAAAGATAACCGTGTAGCACTGCTGATGGTATTGACAAATTGGGGCCCAAATGGTTTCGGCTCTGAGCTGGCGTGGACTGTTCTAAACAACGATGTGCTCAGAGCGACGTCACGAGAGAGTTGCCGGGGTTGTTAAAAAGATTGGGGGCTAACCGGAGTCAAATATTGATTTTGAAATTAAGCGTTGGTGGCTAAAATTCCTCCGATGATAATCAACACGGAAGCCACAGCCAATTGCAAAACATGAACATTTTCCCATTCGCTGAATACAATCAGGCCTAAACATACGGCGACTAGAGTATTCATATTAAACAACGGCACCAGTTTGCTGATGGCCACATTATATTTGGCCAAAGCCACAGCGATCAACACTGTTGCGATTCCCCAGACAATACCGGTAATGGATGCCGAAAGTCCTGAACGGATTGTAATGGAATATTCTTTGGAAACAAAACAATAGACGAACCCGACTATCATAATATTCAAGCCCATTACCACCATCAACATACCGGGACTGATTCCCTGTTTCGTACTGACTTTCTGCAATACACTATAAATACCAAGTAACAATGCGGGAATAATCCCACCGAGCAAGTATCCAAAAGTTTGAGCCGCCATCTCGTGCAACCTCCCAAAAACAAAAAGGAAATGCATCTTCCCTATATATTGGAAAAGATATATTCCTTTTCGTTAAACAATGGCTAAGTCCTGCAAAATTGATTGAATTTAATACTTTGATAACCGCCCTTTGGTCATGGGTTGATTTTAAATCTTTAAAATCAGGCAATCAGTTTCATGGCCGGAGCATAATCGGCATTCATGGCCCGGGCTACCGGTTCGCACGTTATTTTTCCTTGATAAGTATTCAATCCGGCAAGGAGTCCATCATCCTCCAACATAGCCCGCTCTACGCCCTTCCCGGCAATTTGCAATAAATAAGGCAAAGTCGCTCCTGCCAGCGCATAAGTTGAAGTGTGCGGAACGGCACCCGGCATGTTGGCAACCGAATAATGAATGACTCCGTACCTTTCATAACAAGGATGATCATGCGTGGTGATCCGGTCAATCGTTTCAATGGACCCCCCCTGATCAATCGCTACATCGACGATGACCGAACCTTTTTTCATGGTTTTCACCATATTTTCCCCAACCACTTTGGGTGTCTTGGCGCCGGCGACCAAAACCGCTCCAACCAGCAAATCAGCCTCTGTCACCCTTTCCGAGGCTTGATATTCATTGTATAGTAAAGTAGTTATCCGCCCTCCGAAAATATCATCCAACTGAGCCAAACGGGCGCTGTTTACATCCATGACGGTTACTCTGGCGCCCATCCCGACTGCGATCTTAGCCGCATTCAGGCCCACAACACCGCCCCCGATAATCAGGACTTCAGCAGGAGCTACCCCTGGAACCCCTCCAAGCAGAATACCGCGGCCGCCGTTATACTTTTGCAAAAGATTGGCTCCGATTTGCACCGACATCCGGCCGGCGACTTCGCTCATTGGCGTAAGCAACGGAAGCGTTCCTTTTGAGCATCTTACCGTCTCAAAAGCGACCCCGGTTATTTTTTTACGGAGCAATGCTTCGGTTAAAGGCTGATTCGGGGCCAGGTGCAAATAGGTAAAAAGGGTTTGGCCTTCTTTCAGTAAATTATACTCACTTTCCAACGGTTCCTTTACCTTAAATATCAGGTCCGATTTTTGATAAAGATCGATGTTCTTTTCGACCATGTCGCATCCGGCTGCCGCATAATCGCTATCCTCAATACCGCTGCCCTTACCGGCCGACTTCTCGATTAAAACTTTGTGACCGCACTTGATTAATTCGTTCACTCCGGCTGGAGTAATCGCCACCCGGTTTTCATTATTTTTTATTTCCTTCGGGATTCCGATGATCATTTTCGCTCCTCCTCATTTTTGTTTCGGCGCCTTCTAAGGCACGGGTATTTTCACTCGGAACAATGGAGTGGTTATTCTTGACCGTGGACAGGACGACGATGGTCCTGGTCTTGATAACCCCCTGAACACTTTTAATCCGGTTTAACAGTTTTTCAAGGGTGGCAGTATTTTCGGTGACGATTTTTAAAGCATAATCATAATCGCCCGCCAGGTAATGGCATTCCAATATTTCATCTTCATCCTGGACAAATTCTACAAATTTTTCGGTAAACTTGGGCCTTTCCAAAGTAATAAACATGACTGCAGTCAATTCTTTATGGAAACAGCTGGGATTGATGATGGTGGTATATTGTTGGATAATGCCGCCGGCTTCAAGTTTTTTCAACCGTTCGCTGACCGCCGGTATGGATAGATTAATTTCGCTGCTAATCTGAGATACGGTCATCCGCGAATCCGCCTGCAATAATTTTAGAATCTTACTATCCAAAAGATCCATTTTCATCCATCCTCTACCTATCATCTTATGACTTCATTTTAAATTTTTAAATAGTCACTTGTAAATACCTAATAAATTTAAATGAAATATACTTTTTAGTAAAACAATTACTGGCAAAAACTCTGGAACCCCCCTTATGGTTAAAATTTTTCAGGTAGGCATCCATAAAGAAACAGTCCGTGCAATTAAAAACACACCCCTTCAATACAAATTCAAAGGGGTGTGCTTCATTTTAACGCCGCAATAATTCATTGTTCGCACTTCCAAATGAATATTGCATTCTATTTTAGGTCTCAATCCGTTTGATACCCATTCCCGATTTCAAAATGCTTGCCAATTCCCCGGAAGTCCTTACCGGACACGTAACCTCGATGCCTCCGCGCCCTAAATCTTCAAGCTGGTGAAAATCCGAACCGGATATCATTTTTAAATGGTTATCTTTGGCAAACCGTAGAGCCAAGGAATTTCTGGAATCATGCCGCCGATTACCGTTAAATACTTCGACGCCATCGATGTCTTCCGGATTGGCGCGGGACATTCCGGAACGGAAAGGGTGGGCCTGGTAGATGAGGAAATCATTTTCCATGGCGATTTGATGAAATATTCTTAAATCCTTCATAAAAAGGTAAGGAGTGGCTTTTAAGAAAGACTCATCCGCACCGTATATTAAATAATCATTCATACTGCCGAAAAAACGGAGCTCCATTCCTAAAATAACTTCCAACCCTACTTCCCGTCCAGTCTGCCAAGCCTTGGAGTAGCCCTCCAAATACCGATCGATTTGCTTTTCCCATGGAAGTCCGGAGAGCCCGTCAAAAAAGCCGTCATAAAAGTGATCCGTGATTACAATACCGTCATAACCCGCTTGTTTATATAAAGCAACCACATCCTGGGCGCTGATTTTTCCACAAGGACTTACTTCACTGGTATGAACGTGCATATCGATTTTAAAAGTTTTCAATGAAGTCCTCCCCATCTAAAAAAATAATTTCACCGCACTAACGGCAGTTAAAACCATCACGATGTAACGAAAGGGTTTCTCCGGAATCCACCGGATAACCCAGATTCCGAGGAGAGCCCCTATGACAATGGCAGGAACCATCGCTGCATCAAACGCCAAAGTCGCCGGAGTGATTGCTTTCCAAAAGAAAATTTGCAATGGCAATTTGGCCAGGTTCAAAATGGTAAAAAGCCAAGCGCCGGTAGAGATAAAATCATATTTATTAAGCCGGATCGATAAAAAATAAACAGTCATCACCGGACCGGCTGCATTTCCAATCATCGTGGTAAAACCACCCGCAAGTCCGACAATTGCTGTCAGCCACCAATGGTTTGAAAGCGCGGATTCGTCTTTCCGCCGTTCAAGCCAAATCATCAGGACTAAAAAAAACAAAACCGAAATGGCGATGATGATTTTGAACTGCTTATCGCTGACCAAATTGCCTGTGGCCAACCCCAAACCAAGGCCGCCGAAGGCCCAGGGCAGTAATCTCCATATGTGGGCCCAATTGTTATGCTTTCGGTAATGCCTTACCGCCAACAAATCTCCCGTAATCAACATCGGCAATAGTATGGCAGCCGAAGATTTTCCCCCGAACAAACCGGCCATAAGGGGTATGGCCAGGGTGCTGACTCCGCTGATGCCCGTTTTAGAAAAACCCACCATCAAACCACAGAAAGCCGCGATGATCCATTGCCACAGATTAAGATGTAAGGTCGATAAAAGCTCCATTTTTAGTCCATTCTTCGTGCTGTTTTCTTCCATTGTTTATATTCGCAGCGTTTTTTGAAAATCCTATCTCCTCGGCGGAATTTGGTCCAACAAACATTTTTGTCGGACGTAGGTTTTTTTCCAATTCTCTCGAAATATATCTTAAAATGTAAAATCTGAGTAAAATATGAAGGAAACGATGAATATACCGGTTTTCAAAAAGATTAATACCTTCAAACAAAATTTCATTGCCTGGCAGGATCGGGGAGCCCCCAAATCCGTCCAGGCAACACTGATTCTTTTCTTCATCGTTGTGACGGTGTTACCTTTATTCATATTAGGGACGATAACCTATTCAGTTTCTTCCAAAACCATTACCCGCCGGGTTGAGTCGTATGTTGAACAGATTATCGTTCAAGTAAGGGAAAATATCGAATTCTACTTTCAGGGCTTGCAAAGCTTATCCTATGTTATTTCTGTAAACCCCGATGTCATAACGGTATTACAAGATCAAAACAATTTAGGGGGTTGGAAAGAGATTGGTTACCAAAACAAGATCAAGTACTTTTTGGCCGGATTAACCAGTACCCGGGCGGAAGTCAAGGGCATTTACGTGATTTCCGCCGATTTAACCCGCGTCTATTCCAGTGATCCGCCCATGTTGATCGAATATATGAAAAAACAGCGTTGGTTCCGAAAAGTTATCACCTCCGACGTGGGGAATGTTATTACCGGAGTGCATTCCGACAATTATTCCGGTTCATTCATGGGAATGCCCGGAAACGTGGTTACCTATGCTCAAAAAATAGCCGATCTCGATAGTCAAAAAAACTTGGGATGGATATTGATTGACCTGGATTACGGATTTGTCACCAAAATGTTGGAACACGTGCAGCTTTTAGATGAGGGCCGGATCACGATTCGTGACGATGAGGGCAAGCTTATTTATGGGGATGATTTAACAATTCATCCCTCCCACAATCCCATTTACAGCCATATCCGCTTGCGGGATTGGGGAAGCTATTTGCAACGTTTAGATGGCAAAGAAGAATTGGTGGTTTTCCAAACGGTTTCTTTGTCCAACTGGAAAGTGATTTTCTCCATACCATCGACAGTCTTGCAACGGGAAAACATTTTCATCCGTAATTTCACCGTTTTTCTGGCATTAGTCCTCCTGGGTATTTCCTTTTATTTAGCGGTTCTCTTTACCCGAAAAGTAGCCAAGCCGGTCGAACTATTACGGAATTCCATGCACGAAGTGGAAAACGGCAATTTAGAAGTTCAAATTAAAATTCACAGTATGAATGAATTCAATGAACTGGCCACTAGTTTCAATCATATGGTCGAAAAAATCCGCGACCTGATGATGAGCATTAATGATGCCGAGAAAAAAAAGCGGCAGGCTGAATTGAATGTTTTACAGGCGCAAATCAATCCGCATTTTTTATATAATACGCTTGATTCTTTACGGTGGCTGGCTAAGATTCGCAATGTCGAAGAAATCAGCGAGATCATTCTCGCGTTGGAAAATTTGCTGCGGGCCAGTATCAGCAAGACCGACCAAATGATCACGATTGGTCAGGAACTGGAAAATGTCCGCAATTATCTTGCAATACAGCTGTTCCGGTATGGAAACAGCTTTTCCATAACCTATGAAATTAATCCCCAAGTGGAAGATTATTTTACCCCAAAGCTCATTTTGCAACCCATCGTTGAGAATGCCATTTATCATGGAGTCGAAGGTCTGACCCATGGAGAAATAAAAATTAATATAGACACCCAAGGGGAAAATGTCACGATTGAAGTCAGCGATAACGGCAGAGGCATTAGTGAAGAGCTAGCCTCTGAAATCATGGCCGGTAAAGTCGATAGTAACCAACGTTTCAGCGGCCTTGGCATAAAAAATGTAGCCGAAAGAATCAAACTGAATTTCGGACCGAATTACGGCGTTGTGATCACGAGTAACAACCCGCAGGGTACCAAGGTGACCATAAACATCCCGCGGCTGCGTAAGTATGAAAAGAGGAAATTATGGCAATGACCAAAGTCATGATCGTTGACGATGAAATATTAGTCCGTATCGGTTTGCGCTCCACCATCGCTTGGGAACAAAACGGTTTCACCGTGACCGCTGACGCCGCTAATGCCGCCCAGGCTATTGAAAAGTTTGATGCCGCCGACCCGGATATTCTGATCACGGATATTCGGATGCCGGGTATTGATGGGCTTGAGTTGATTAAAAACTTGAAGCAAAAAAAACCCGGACTCAAAATGATCATTCTGACCAATTACGACAACTTCGATTATGCCAAACAAGCTCTCGAACTCGGCGCTGATGAGTATCTACTCAAAACAACGCTTGATAACCAAACCATCTTTCCTGTTCTAAAAAAACTCCAAGATCAAATCGAACAGGAAAGGAAACATCATATCCAGTACCAACAGTTACAACAAAAGGCCCTCATGGGATTGTCCTATATCAAAAGAAACTTTGCGGAACGCCTATTGATAGGCAAGATCACTTCCAGCGAATGGCAGGCATTTTTAAACGATCTCAATCTCCCATGGGAAAAAAATCGTTTCCAGCTGGCTTTGATTAAGAGTAAAACCAATCTTGACGATAAAAAGATTAATTCCCACCCGCTGCAATTGATTGAAGAAATCGTAGAAAAAATCCACGGTTCTTTGGTCTGGGAACTGCCCAATTTTTCAAAATGGGCGATTATTTATAGTTTTGCACCCGAAGAAAAAAGCAACTTTTGCAAACAGGTTATTCCCTTTAATATCCGCCAGGTTAAATCATGTCTAAAACAATATTTACAAATTTCGGCTGTGGCAATTCTCGGGCAACCTATTGGCGACTATACTCAATTGCCTGAGAAATGGCAGGAACTTTGTAAATTGGAAGGGTACAGTATTTTCTGGCCCGAACGCGAACTCATTTTCGATAGTGACATTCCCGGCGAACAACCGGTAACTCCAATCGGTTATCATCAAAAAGACTTTATCCAGCGGATCCGGTTTGGTCAAACCCAAAAAGCTCGGGAGATGCTCGACGAATTATTTGCAAAAGTTGCCCAGGCCCGCTCGCTGGCAATATTAAATCAGATTTGGCATGAGCTGCTGGGGGAGATTTACCGCCTAGCCCGTGAAAACGGATTGCCGCTGTCAAGCATTCTAACGGAAAGAGAACAAAAAAGTGATTTTTTAGAGAACTTTAGTTCCATTGATGAAATCAATCAGTGGTTTTTCCAAAAATTCTCTTTATTGACCGGTCAAATGAATCACCGTCATACCAAGCCTTATTCTTTTACGATTCATCAAGCCATTCGTTATCTGAAAGAACATTTTACCGAAGACATGAATTTGGATGTGCTGGCCCGCGAAGTTGGATTGAGCAAGAACCATCTTTGCACCTTATTTCACGCCGAAACCGGACAGAACTTTGTCGATTATTTACATCAAATCCGGATTGAGCAGGCCCGAGAGTTGTTGGCAACCACCGACCTTCGGGTATCGGAAATTGGATTCAAAGTCGGCTATCATGATGCCAAATATTTTACGAAAGTATTTCAAAAATATCAAAACTGTTCTCCGTCGGAATATCGGGAAACCGTTACCGACAAACTTTAAATTTGGGGAGGAACTATGCGCTGGATTCAGATTTTGTTGGTAGGAATATTCAGCTGTATCATTCTCGCCGGTTGCCTTGATTCGGATAAGTTGACTACTGTGGGCGATGAGGGTGAAACGATTCATGTCTTAGGGGTTGTCGGAGTCCACGAAGCCATCGTGGAATCTCTTGAAAAAGAGTTGGCTGCTTCCCATATTAAAGTGGATAAAAATTTCTATTACTGGGGTACCTTTTTAGCCAAAGCCCGGTTATCGCTCATAAACGATACCCGGGAGTACGACGTAATCATGGGACCATGCTCCCAATTTTCCGGCATCATCAATAACAACAAGGCAGTGTCGCTGCAAGATGTTGCAGAAAGAGCCCATCTTATGCGGGAAAGTCTCTACCCATCGATCCGTAAAAACCCTGTTTTTAAGAATAACTTTTTTTGCCTTCCCTATATGGCCGACTCTTTAATTTATATATACCGTACCGATCTTTTTCGCCAGGCTGGACTGAACCCACCGCGTACCATTCACGAAATGTATGAGACTGGTAAAAAACTTACTTCCGGTAATAACTATGGTTTAGCATTTCCAGCCGGTCCAGGTGAAGCGGCAACCCCGGTATGGAATTACTTTCTTTGGTCATACGGGGGAGAATATTTTGACAGTCGATGGAATCCGGTAATTAGTTCGAATCAAGCACTGAATGCTACCCATATTTATAACCGGATCCTCCAGGAATGCGCGCCTCCGGCTGTTGCCACCTGGCAGACCGAAGAGGCGATAAATTTCTTTACCGCGGGCCATTTGGCATCGATGATTCTCTGGTCAAGTTCTTCAACAATCCTTAGTGATAAAAGCCGCAATAAATTCGCAAAAAATGTCGGTTATGCATCTTTACCCGTCGGCGCCACAGGTGCTGCCATTCCCAGCATGGAAACCTGGGGCGTAATCGTCCCCCGGACCAGCCAACATATTATTTCCGCCAAAAAATTCTGTGAATTATTGATCAGCCGCTCTTCATTGGAAAAAATCGCTCAATCGGGAATGGTTCCCACCCCTTTACCCGACATCAATCAGCTTTATATCGCTAACTCTTCCAATCGTTCATTTATTGTTGCCACCCGTTCTTTGACCTCCGCCAAAGAAAGCCCGAATATTCCGGAGGCCGCCCAATTTGTTCCGGTAATCGGTTCGGCCTTAAATGATATTCTCATGGGCGCTAAGCTTGAAGATACCCTTCATAGCACCAATGTGCAAATCGAAGGAATCATGCAATTAAGCGGACGCCTCAAAAAGCATCCCTGAATTTTTTCTACCCCGAATCGTAATATTTTACACTTATCAAGCAGGAAGTGAAACCGCTATTTTCGATTTCAGAAAACCTTCCTCCAAATCGTAATTTTATTTTCTAGTGTCTTGCCGCGATTTGTGTTACAAATAAATTACAAATTTGTGCACCGCAAATAACAATTTAAAGACACAGATTTGAAAAAACAAGGAGGGGTTTTTTTGAAAAAGTGGTTTCCGATTTTATTGATTGTTGTTTTATGCCTTTCCAGTTTTACCGTCATGGCCGCCCCAAAGGTAACACTTCGTTATGCTTTATGGGATAGCAACCAAATGCCGGCGATGGAGGCATCCATTAAAGAATTCATGAAACAAAATCCGGATATCGATGTGAAAGTAGAGTTAGTGGGTTGGAATGATTATTGGACTAAAATTACCACCGGCGTTGCGTCAGGGACGCTGCCTGACGTTTTTTGGGGTCATTTGGCCTATTTCTCCGGATTAATTACCAAAGGAGCCTTAATGGACCTTACCCCTTACATCAAAAAGGATAAATTGAATTTAACCAACTACTACCCAGCCTTGGTCAAGAGTTGGAATTACAAAGGGAAACAATACGGAATTCCCAAAGATTGGGATACCATCGCAATTTTTTATAACAAAGACCTCTTTGATAAAGCAAAAATTCCTTATCCTACAGAGGATTTGTCCTGGAACCCAAAAGATGGCGGCGAATTTCTACAAATTGCCCAAAAGTTAACTGTGGATGAGAATGGTAAAAATGCTACCGAAAAAGGTTTTGATAAAAATAAAATCACTCAATATGGTCTTGCCATTACCGGAGACTCAAATATGCAATGCGGTTGGTTGAATTTCGTATGGATGAACGGAGCCACCGGAGTGCTCGACAAACCCTACGGATCGAAATTTCTACTGGATCAACCCAAGGCAGTTGAAGCCATGCAGTTTTGGGCCGATTTGTTTACGAAGTATAATGTTGCTCCATCTACCTCTTCCAATGGTTGGGAAATGTTTAAAGCCGGCAAAGTAGCAATGAGTCCCCAAGGTTCCTGGATGATGTCGGATGCGCGGGCCACCAGTAATTTAAAATGGGATATCGCCCTATTGCCCAAAGGTCCTGCCGGGCGTTATTCTTGTATGAACGGACTGGCTCACAATATTTTCGCCAAAACCAGATATCCCGCCCAGGCCTGGAAATTGTGCAGCTGGATGGACAGCGAGCCTTCTCAAAAAATCATCAGCCAATATGGAGTTTGCTTCCCGGCCATTCCGAAACTGATGCCGATTTATCTTGCTACCACCAAAGCAAAAGGTCCTGCCCATATTAAATACTTCAGTGACGAAACGGAAAGAACCGGCGCCTGGCCCATGCACGTCAACTGGAATCAAATTTATGACGTCATTGTCCGCGAATACGATATGGTATTTGCCGGTTCACAGACGGTTAAAGAGGCCGTAAAAAATATGAAAAATCAGATTCAACCCTTGCTTTACTGATACCGTCACTACGAACTCGAATGGTCTGAGGATCAGATAAGCGAAAATAAATGTTGCCCCTTTTCATATGAGACTTTTGGATTCGGGCAAATAACGAATAGCTAAACGGCGGGAATTCGCTGAGATAGCGTTTCCCGCCCGTTTTATAACGAGGAGGACACCATGAGTGCTGACATTTCTCAGGAGTCTGTTAACAAGGTCATCCATCAACAGCCCTGTCACTCCAATTTTCAAAAAAATTGGCGCCAGTGGCTGGCAGGATACTTAATGCTGCTACCGAATTTTCTGGGCTTTTTTGTCTTCATGCTGATTCCGATATTGGCTACGATCTATATCGGTTTTACCAATTGGGATTTAATCAATGCCCCCAGGTGGGTTGGACTCTTGAATTATAAAATTCTATTGCGGGATCCCATCTTTTGGACTTCCCTAAAAAAGACCATCCTTTTCACGATTGTTAATGTTCCGGTCCAAAGTTTTTTGGCATTACTGATTGCCATATTGCTTAATCAGAAGCTCAAAGGGTTAAATCTCTTTCGGACTTTATTTATTGCCCCATGGATTTGTATGCCGGTTGCAATCGGTTTAACCTGGACCTGGATTTATAATAAAGATTTTGGATATCTCAACCATATTTTAGGACTTATCGGTTTAGCGAAGGTTGGTTGGATAACATCGCAAGACCTTACCCTATGGTCCATCGTGGCTACCAATGTTTGGGAATTTCTCGGCTGGCATATCATCCTGCTACTGGCCGCCTTACAAATCGTACCCCCGGAATTGTATGAAGCGGCTCTGGTCGATGGCGCCAATAACTGGACCCGCTTTTGGAAGATCACTGTGCCGGTCATCAGTCCAATTTTCTTCTACGATTTGGTGGTAAACATGATCAGTACGTTACAAATCTTTGACCTCCCCTTTGCCATGACCAACGGGGGGCCGGGCAATGCATCCCGGGTTTTTAACCTTTATTTATACCAAAAGGGCTTTCAATTTTTGCAAATGGGGCCGGCCAGCGCCATGGGGGTAATTTTGTTTATCTTCATCATTATTTGCACGGTTATTACCTTTAAATACGTTGGCTCCCGTATCAATTACGACCTATCTTAGTTTGGGGAGGAAAAGGCAATGCTGACTTTTAGTCAAAGGCAATCATTACATAAACTTCTACTCTATCTATTGATTATTTTCCTGTTATTTATTTATCTGTTCCCGCTTTTATGGCAGCTTTCAACCTCCTTAAAAGATGCTTCCGAAGTATTCTCGGGTTTTAACCTGATTCCCAAAAAAATAACCGCTACCGCTTACTTGTCCGCCTGGTCACGTTTTAATCTCCAGCAATATCTTTTCAATACAGCGGTTATCGCCTTCTTCATTCTGCTGGGAACATTAATATCCTGTGGACTGGCGGGGTATGCCTTTGGACAACTGCATTTTCCCGGTAAAAACATCCTATTCTATCTCTATCTGGCAACGATGATGGTTCCTTCAGCAGTGACCCTGATTCCGGCATACTATATCATCATCAAATTGAACTGGGTCAACACCTATTATGCTTTGATTGTACCTTTTATGTTCGGCAACGGGTTTGGAACATTTTTAATGCGCCAGTTTTTTATGACCCTGCCCAAAGAACTTTCCGAATCGGCCACCATTGACGGCGCCGGATATTTTCAAACTTGGTGGCGGATTATGTTACCCTTGAGCAAACCGGCCCTGGCTACCTTGGGAGTCATGACACTGGTGGCGCAATGGAACAGTTTTATGTGGCCGCTGGTTGTCACCCAAAGCCAGTCTTTAAAAGTATTATCCGTAGGCTTGGCCGATTTTCGCCTATACTTTAGTGTTCAGTGGAATTCGTTGATGGCCGCAGTGATGATTGCAGTCATCCCGATGTTATTGATTCTGATCTTGGCCCAGAAGATGTTTATTAAGGGAATTCAATTCTCAGGCGTTAACCGGTAATCACCCGGTAAAATTTCTTATTTCAGGGAGGCAAAAATGAGTATTTTCTATGACCAGTCCCATCAGATCTTTCACCTCCAATCCTCGGGGATGAGTTATGCCCTCCAGATCGTTAAAAATAAATATCTGGCCCATCTATATTGGGGGAAAAGACTTCGCTTGGGAAAACTGGATTATTTATTACAATTTGCAGAACGTACTTCTTTTTGCGCCAATCCCGACCCTGGCGATCCTTCCTTTTCTCTGGATACTCTTCCTCAAGAATATCCGGGATACGGCAACTCGGATTTCCGGATGCCCGCTTTTCAGGTTCAGCTGGAAAACGGCTCCACTTTGGTGGATTTTCATTATCAAAGGCACCGGATCTTCCAAGGTAAACCCGCCTTAGAGGGCCTTCCCGCAACTTATGTGGAAAACCCTCAGGAAGCCGCTTCTTTGGAAATCGAGCTCTATGACCCGGTTTGCGGTTTAACACTCCTTCTAACGTATACGGTTTACGAAAACCGTAATGCAATGACCCGTTCAGTCCGTTTCATTAATAATGGAACCGGCCGGCTTCAAATTTTACGGGTTTTAAGCATGAGTATCGATTTCCCGGATGCCGGTTATGATTTGTTGCATCTGGAGGGAGCCTGGGCCCGCGAAAGGCAACTGGAAAGACGTCCCTTACTCAGCGGCTCACAGGGAATCGAAAGCCGCCGCGGTTCCAGCAGTCACCAGCATAATCCCTTTTTGGCGCTTCTCCGGAAAGACAGCACTGAAGATTACGGCGAAGTCTATGGTTTTAGCCTGGTCTATAGCGGAAGCTTTTTAGGCCAAGCCGAAGTGGACCAATTTAAAACAACCCGGATTGCCATGGGCATCAATCCTTTTGATTTCAGTTGGCTATTGGAGCCGGGAGCGTCTTTTCAAACTCCCGAAGTTGTAATGGTTTATTCTGCCGAAGGCCTGGGTGGGATGTCCCGGACCTACCACCAGTTATACCGCACCCGGTTATGTCGCGGCGCATACCGGGATCAAGTGCGGCCTGTTTTAATTAACAACTGGGAAGCGACTTATTTTGATTTCAACGCTGAGAAAATCGAAGAAATCGCCAAAAAAGCCGGAGCATTGGGGATTGAATTATTTGTTTTGGACGATGGCTGGTTCGGTAAACGCAATAACGACAAAAGTTCCTTAGGGGACTGGTTTGTAAATAAGGAAAAACTCCCGGGCGGACTTGGGGACTTGATTCAACGCGTGGGCAAGCATGGACTTCAATTCGGATTATGGTTCGAGCCGGAAATGATCTCCCCGGACAGTGAATTATACCGCGCCCATCCTGATTGGTGTCTTCATGTTGAAAACCGTCCCTCCACCCAGGCCAGAGCGCAGTTGATTCTCGATTTATCCCGGGATGATGTCTGCCATGCCGTGACTCAAATGCTTACCAATATTTTAGCCAGCCATCCGATTGGTTATGTGAAATGGGACATGAACCGCAACATGACGGAAATCGGATCGTCCAAGCTGCCTTCGGAGCGGCAGCGAGAAACCGCCCACCGGTACATGCTGAATTTGTATAAAATGATGGATACCCTCACCGGTTCCTTCCCTAAAATTTTGTTTGAAGGGTGTTCCGGCGGAGGCGGCCGCTTCGATCCGGGAATGCTTTATTTTATGCCCCAGATTTGGACCAGTGATGATACGGACGCCATTGCCCGCTTAAAAATCCAATATGGAACCAGCATTGTATATCCCGCGATTACCATGGGTTCCCACGTATCAGCCGTTCCCAATCACCAGTTGATGCGGAAAACTTCATTGGAAATCCGCGGTCACGTTGCAAGTTCAGGATGCTTCGGTTATGAATTGGACTTGAATAAACTCGACCCAGCCGAACAGCAACTCGTCCAAAAGCAAGTGGCCTTTTATAAAGAAATCCGCCATGTTGTCCAGTTCGGTGATTATTATAGAATTTTAAGCCCTTTTGAAGGGAATGAAGCGGCCTGGATATTCGTCACAGATGACAAAGCAGAAGCGGTTGCCTTTTATTTTAAAGTTCTTGCACAGCCCAATCCTCCCCTTCGCAGGATCCGCCTGAAAGGTTTGGATCCCGCCGGAGATTACCGGCTCGATGGTGAAACCGGAATTTTTGCCGGGGATGAATTGATGAATGCCGGAATCAATATTCCCCTCCCTAAATTGTTGGGGGACTTTCAAAGCGTCTGCTGGCGGATTAAGATAATTTAGGCATGACCAAGCCGGCATTCTATCGCCTATCCCGTTCTTAAAAGCGTCAAAACAAAACCCCGTCTACCCGCGATTAACGGCAGGCGGGGTTTTGTCCGTTATACTGTCATTATCCAATGAGAAAATCAGTTCATTCTATTGGAAATATGATACAATATGAGCAAGTATTTTTAAGCGATATGGATTGAAATAAGTATTTTGAATGCCTAACCACGCTTAACTAAACTAGATTGCAGGCCTAACTGAAAGAACTTAAACAGGATTAACATGATTTTATGAATTTACGGGATTTTTTAAAACCCTATAAATTATCTGTTTTTTGCAGCTTAATTTTGAATATGAGGTGATTGATTTGATAATCGTCGCATCGGATGGTTCCGGAGACTTCGCCGCTCTTCAATCGGCTATTGACGCCGTTCCTTACGGTCATGCCGGAGAAACCGTCCTTCATATTAAAAATGGGATTTATAAACAGAAAATCAAAATCGACAAACCCGGGATTCATCTCATTGGCGAAGATGCCGCTAAAACCATCCTCACCTATGATGATTATGCCAAAAAGCTCTTACCAAGCGGCGAACCCATGAATACCTTCAATTCCTACAGCGTATACGTGGGTGCGCCTGACTTCACCGCCGAAAATATCACTTTTGAAAATTCAGCCGGCGACGGGGAAATCGTCGGTCAGGCCGTGGCCGTCTATGCAGATGCCGATCGGGCCTTTTTTAAAAATTGCCGTTTTCTGGGCTGTCAGGACACTTTATTTACCGGACCTTTGCCGAAGCATCCCACCCCGCTGGGCCTTAATGTGCAGCACCCCACGCTCGGATCGGGGTCTGAAGAATATCTGGGCATCATTCGTCAATACTATCAAGATTGTTTCATCCAAGGCGATATTGATTTTATTTTCGGTTCCGCCACTGCCGTTTTTAATCGTTGCGAAATATCCTCCAATAACCGTCATCAACCTGTAAACGGTTACATTACCGCCGGATCGACTTCATCCCCTGTCCCTTTCGGTTACGTTTTTATGGATTGCACGCTTACCGGCAAAGCTGCCCCTCAAACCGTTTACCTGGGCAGGCCCTGGCGGGATCATGCCAAAGTAGCTTTCTTGAATTGCCGGATGGGACCGCATATCGTTGGCGCGGGTTGGCATAACTGGGATAAACCGGAGCGCGAGAAGACCGTTACTTACGTTGAATATGGCAGTACCGGCCCCGGAGCCGCTCCCGGCCAAAGAGTTCCCTGGGCGAAAACTCCGATAGCAGATGAACTCAAATACTATACTTTACCCAATATTCTTAGCGGGCCCGATCAATGGGAGCCCTACAATCAATGAAATTGAGGTGGTTTTATGTTTATCGGTGTACGCGCTCACGATATCGGCAAGTCCGGCGTGGAGGATTTGGCGGTAAAAATATCGGCGAAAGGGTTTACCAGTATACAACTGGCGTTGTCCAAAGCAATCGAGGGTATTGATACCGGTTTTAACCGTCTTAGTCCGGGGCTTGCCCATTATATCGGGAACACTTTCGCCCAATGCAATATTCAAATCGCCGTTCTGGGATGTTATATCAATCCGATTCATCCGGAGCCCCAAAGCCGTCAGAACTCATTAGGGCGGTTCAAGGAGCATCTCCGTTATGCCCGGGATTTCGGTTGCAGTATCGTGGGCACCGAAACCGGTTCCCTCAACGCCGATTGTTCTAATCACCCCGGGAACGACTCTCCGGAAACATTTCAACAGATAACCCGAAGTATTGCCGAGCTGGTGGCAGAGGCCGAGAACTTTGGAGTCATGGTTGGAGTGGAAGCGGTGACCAGCCACACCATATCCAATACCGCCAAAATGCGTGCGCTCATTGATTCCATCCAATCCAACAACCTGCAAGTAATCTTTGATCCTGTAAATTTGCTGGAACATGACAATTATCAAGATCAGGACGGGATTATCCAATCGGCCTTTGACCTTTTCGGGGAGCGCATCGTCCTGCTCCATGCGAAAGATTTTATCATCGAAAACGGCCAAAAGAAAATTGTCCCTCCCGGCCAAGGTCTGCTCCATTATGATTCCTTGCTGAAATTGCTGAAAACCTATAAACCCTATGTCAATATTACCCTGGAAGACAATCGCCCGGAAACCATGTTGCAAAGCGCCGAATACCTGAAGACGGTTTATCAAAACGTTTGAAGGTTACCACTTAGAAAAATACTAACCCAGATTCTTCGGCTCGTTTTGCGAGCCGCCGTCGAACAGCCACCCTGGCGGTATTTTCCCGCGCATTGATGCGCGACTTCGTTGTCCGGGCAAAGCCAGGGTGGATGACTATCTGGCAGATAACCAATCTTCACTCTTGGATTGCCATCCTGTGATTGTTAAATGGGTGAACTACGTTATTAATCCAACGTTTAGAAAGGAAGCGCATGAGACAAAGGATAAATTTAAATAATTCTTGCATGGTGATGAATGCAAATACCCAGGCGAGCGACATTTTCCAAACCGTCTGACCGACATAGGCAAGTGGCAATCCAATCCCATAGACTGCGACCAAATCCATGATTAGACAAAACATCGTATCGCCCCCACCCCTAAAAACACCCACCACTGCCACCATATTAAAAACAACCAATGGTGTAAAGAAGGCAAAAACCAGAAGCATCGCTTCCGACTGTTGCAATACATAAGGGGATACTTTATAGGGTGAAAGTATCCATTGACATCCAAGCCCCATTAAGCCGCCCATTACAACACCGGCCACACTGGTGATGGCTAGCAGTCTTCCGGCATATTGAAATGCTTGTTTCTCATCGCCGGCACCGATTTGATGTCCCACCATCACTAAACAAGCACTGGCAATCCCGTTGAAAAGTACAAAGGCCAATTGCCGTACAGTGGTGACGATATTAACCGCAGCCACAACTTCGGTCCCCATTTTAGCATATATCACCATATAAAGAGTGGTTCCGATCGCCCAAATTACATCTTTAACAACTACCGTTCCGGTAGTATTGACAAACCGCCTCACCATCACCGGAGATAGGTCCGTCAGTTCGGAGAACTTGGCCGCGACAACATAACGGTGATAATAGGATACGGATAGCAAGAGAATGAGTTCCACTAAACGCGCGGTTAATGTCGCAATGGCTGAACCTTCAACACCAAGCCTCGGGAAACCGCAACGTCCAAAGATGAGGAGGTAATTTAAAATGGTATTAACCAAAAGAGCGACCGCATTCACCATCATGGGGAGTCTGACTTCCCCGGAGCTTCGAAGGACCGCTGCATAACAAGAGGTCGTGGCGATTAAAAGGTAGCTGAAAGAAGTCAGTTTCAAAAACCGTCCACCCAAATGGATGACTGCCGGATCGTCGGAAAAGAATCTGATGATCGTTTGGGACTGTGAAAATCCAACCAAAAAAAAGATCAACGCCGATGCCACACTCATCATCAGACTGAGCCCCAATATTCTCCGGATATTCCGGATATCCTTGGCGCCCCAAAATTGAGCTGCAAAGATAGAGGCCCCGCCTCCGATTCCTAATAGAAAAAGCAGTAATATAAAATAGATTTGGTTTGCCAATCCCACCGCTGCCAGCTCCGTCGCACCCAACTGACCCACCATGACATTATCCATCAAATTCAAGGATGCTGCAAAAAAATATTGCAGTGTTACGGGAACGGCCAGTTTTAAAAAAGCTTGATAAAAATTCCGATCGTTAAAGATTCCCTGAAGCATCGTCGCCACTTCCATCCAATTAAAAAAGTTACGGGTTAATCCATGATCCGATATCGAAATACCCGGTATGAGGCCGGCGCCATCTTGAGTTTAAAATGATTGGACTCTTCCTGCTCCCATCCTTGAAACTTTTTCATAATCGGTTGAACGCCAATCTCTTTCAGTTCAACTCTCCGGCCTTGAATTACAATTCGGCAATCACTATGATAAGGCAAAAATGATTCTACAATGAAGGTACAGTTATCATATAAAAAAAGAGCGATGTGACCCGGGCCTTCCAGTCTGACGGGCATTTTGGCCATGATGATCCCACGAATCTGATCCAGTATGGGTGCGGGAATGGCATAAAGATCTCCATAATTTTCCGGAATGGTTAACACGTACAGGATTCCCCCGCCGTATCTGGTTTTCAACAAAATAGGGTAATTTTTAAATTCGGCAAATGCCACAATCAACGGAACACAATCATTGGTGGCGAACTCCATTTGGGGTATTAAAATTGGCCGCGCCGCGCTGACGTAATTTTCAAAAGAACAATCATGCATCGGATATCCGTATTGAGCCACCATTACTTTTCGATCCGTGACGGTTATCTCTGCAATATCATCAAATCCCCGCTTTTTCAATGCCTTTAATAAACCGGAAGTCATTACAACTTTTTTACCTGCGCATAGTCTCTCTTTCAGCCTCTCCACAATCAACGGATCTTCTTTGGCGCTTTCCGTTAAAAGGACCCATTCTTTCTCGGCAAGTCGGGGTTGGGGTTCTAGCGGCAGCCCCAACATTCCCAAATATCCGAAAAGATAGTTTTCACCCGAAGAATGATACGGTTTATAGCAAGATATCCCGATTGGATTTCCAAGTTCACCCAAAATCTTATCCACCCGCTCAAAAACAAATCCGGCCAAAGGCACAAAAATAGGATTTTTCCGTAAAAGTAAGCCCAGACAAAATAAAGTCACTTCTTTCGCCTTTGAAAAAAGTGTCAAATAACCTTGCTCCGCGTAAGAACTCATATTATACATGCAGTCAAAGGTATCGAACCAGCCTCCGCCATTAGCGCCCGGTTTGACGTTCTCCAAGTAACGCATCAGAAAATAACTTTGGTATCGTTGCAAATCCTGCTGAGTAAACTGGGGATCCCGGGTCTCGGTTCCGGTATAAATCCGATCAAATACCAACGGCTCTTCCTCCAAGTTATACCCGGTATTTTGATACTCATCATACCAGTTGGGATACTTGATAATCAAATTTACCTTGGGGTTGACTCGTTTGGCTGTCTTGATCACAATCTCCGTCGCTACCCGCTGTAACAATTCCATCCGGAAATCAGACCAATTCCGTTCCCCTTTCGCTTGAATGCATGATTCACATTTGCAGTTGGTGAAAAAGAAATCATCCAATATGATTTCATCAAATCGTTCTGCAGTAAACGCTACCACCTGTTGCAAAAAATCCCGGTGCTCCTGCTTTGTATAACAAAATGTCAGGAACTCCTCTTGATTGGAGATATCTGTGGTAATGCCTCCCGATGTCTTGATCCCTTTTTGAAGAAAATAATCCTTAACCTTTTGGATTTTACCGTGGCTTATCAAGTTGCCGCTCCGGTAGGTTTCCAAATAAACTTTATCGATCATCATATGTTTTTCAATCAAAGCGAATTCTTGATCAAATTCCGGATGATCGGCGATGGCTTCCACATCCCGAACCGTACAATAAATCGCAGTCGTAAAATTCTTATATCCCATCTTTAGCTCTTCCTCTCGATCCATTTGATTACAGCTTTCTTTATGAGTCTCATTCATTTCTGTTGCAGAATTATCGGCTATAGCTCCCAAATAATTTTCTATGGATATCATTATAGATTCTTTCATCCATTGTATCTCGCCAAAGATTGCGAAAACGTTCTCGGATTTTGCTGCTTTTACATTTGTTTTCTCTTTGTGAAATGAAAAGAGAATGCTGATTGCCAACATCACAAATTACAGTTCTCTTTTATTGCTATGAGGCTGTCTAAAAAGTAATCCAAAATCCATAAGAAATACAATATATATCGCATACACACGCGACTTTATCGAATGGTTTGACTTCAATATATTGTATTTCTTTATCGTTAAAATTTACTTTTGGGACAGCCCCGACACCTTTTCAAAACTAACAAAACCCTGTCCGGCTGACAGGGTTTTGTTGGTCTCAACTACAGTATTTGGCCTGTGGCGGTTGAGTTTTACGGAGAAGCAGTATTTTTTTTGTAACCAGTCGGGGAACATCCTTTGAGATTTTTGAATACCCGGTTAAAAGTTTTAATACTCTCAAAACCTGCCAGGAAAGCAATCTCCGTGATCGGTTGATTGGTGCTGTTTAAGTAATGAATGGCCTTACTGATTCGGTAATTATTCAAATATTGAACAAAGGTCATACCGGTGGTTTCTTTAAAAAAACGGCTAAAATGATACATACTGAAATTCGCGGCTCCAGCGACTTCAGCCAGAGTAATCTCCCGGGTATAGTTTTCCTCAACAAACTGGAAAACTTGTTCGAGCCTTTCAAGCTTTTTTAAATGTTTACTTTGCTCCGCAAACGAATACTTTTCCATGGGCACCCGGCGGAGAATAATGACCATTAAATCGTAAAGCCGGGCCCCAATTGCCAGTTGGTAGCCTTCCTTCCGTTTATAATACTCCGCCTCCATGGCCAGCAATTGTTTCTCCAATTCATGATGGGTTTGAAGATTGTAGCCCTCCTGATGCCGAATCAAAGGAACACAAAATCGCCGGTCCTGTATCAAGCCGGTAAGAGGCTTGAACATTGCCAATTCAAACTGAATAATCAACCTTTTACTCCGTTTTGGAGGGGTGATAAAAAAATGAACTTCCCCTTTGCCAATCAGCAAAATATCCCGCGGCTTCAGGGTATAAATCTCATGGTTCAGTCCAATGACTAAATCTTCATCCAAAACATAAACAATCTCCAATTCCTCATGCCAATGGGGCGGAAACTCGGCGATATCGGTAATTATCAGCTGAAACGGAAATTTCTCTGTCACCAAATTTTTCTGATGCCAGGCTTCCATGGGAAGGACTCCTTCTATTGGATTCTTTAGGTTATTTGCGGCAATGGTTATCGGTTCTTTGATTCCGCCTCGCTTGAGCCGCGGCGAAGTCTGCTGTTTCTTCGGCCGTTTCCGGAGAGAGGGCCGGTACAGGCGTGGGTTTTCCGTTCTCATCCAGGGCCACAAATGTAAAATACGCGGTATTCGTTAATAGGGTCTTTCCAGTCATGGGGTTTTCACCCAATGCCCGGATTACAACTTCCATCGAGGTGCGGCCGACCCAAATCAATTTAGCCTTTAAGGTAACGATCTCCCCCACATGGATCGGATGTTTAAAGTCCAAACAATCTACGGCAATGGTCGCCACCGCCCGGTGGGAATGTCTAAAAGCCGCCATGGCCCCTGCAATATCCATCCAATGCATCATCCTGCCTCCAAGCAGGTTTCCCAGCAAGTTGGTATCATTCGGCAATACGAGTTCGGTCATTTCTACCGCCGAGGCGGATGGAGTTTTCCCATTTCCGGTTGGCGCTTCATTGGGTGATTGGTTCATAAGTGTGTATCTCCCATCATAAAATAAGTAACATTCCCCAATTTTATTAAATGGCGGAATCGGTATTTTTCTTTCCCACGGATTCATTTTACCATTTTCAGGCGGATAATTCCAATACCACCCCGATATTTGCTGCGGTGGGTGAAATGATAAACGAATAAACTTTTTTCAAAAACGCGCTTGCGAAAGACCGCCGGAACCGGTTCTTCCTTTTAACTGACCTTGTCCTTCTCGGTGCCGTTTTAGCGGCTTTGCCCACCGCACACTCGCCTTTCCTGAACCCAAACTCAGGCCAGGTCTCTTGGACGAAATCCATGCGAACAATCTGTCTGGCGTCGCCGCATAAACCCTCCAGCTGGACCATGGTATTTTCCGCCTCACTCGTCGCTTCCTAACGCGCATATGCATATGCGCGCCTACGCCGCTTTAAGGGCATTGCGCTTGTCATCCAGTCCCACCGCTTTTTCGTATAGGGCGGTGATCCCGGATTGTTATTGATATACCGGCCAAATACGCCCCAAAATACGGCGACTCCAAATGCGACCATCCAAAATTGATCATGCCCCATACCCTATGAACTTTTTCTTTCATTAATGATCTTTTTTTTTATGGAAATGATCCTTTTCTTTCGAAAAAAAACCTTTTTCCCGTTCATTCAATCGTTTGAATGGCGGAAAGGATCAATTTTGTCGTCCGGAGGACCGAGGGGGTCACCCAAAGGATCATTTCCGTAACCGAATCGATCCGTTCTTCCCATAAAAAGTCCTTTTTGTCCTTCAAAAGACCGATCCGACTCCAAAAAAGATCCTTTTCCCCCTCCGATCGATCCCTTTCTCTCCAAAAAGGATCATTTCCGTGACAAAAATGATCCTTTCTCCCGTTGAAAGCATCCTTTCCGTCGCCAAAATGATCATTTCCGTAACGGAAAGAATCGCTTGACTCATTCAAAGGATGCTTCCCGCGGTAAAAATGATTCTTTCTGCGAAAGAAAGCATCGATCCTTTCACCAAAACCATTCTTTCCGTGACCCAAAACAGGCATTTTTTTCTCGCAGGGGCCCCGTCGCCACTGGTGAGGCAGGTACAGCGGTTTTCACCAACAATGTTTTTCTCTTTTCTCTACGTCTCCGCGCCTTGGCGGGAGATTCGATCTTTTAGGCTTCGAAGTACTTTCTAGGAAGTCCCTACCAAATTTCATTGTCCGCTTTACCAGTAAACTGGTATAATTAAATAAGAACAATCGAGTGAAAGGTGGGGAAAATGGATCCTCTGCAATTTTCGAAGAATTTTCTGATGGGCAGCGCAACTTCGGCAACCCAGATCGAAGGCGGCGATCAAAACAACTCATGGTACCGTTGGTGCCGGGAACCCGGCCATATCCGCGATGGATCAAGCTGCATCCGCGCCGATGACCATTGGAACCGCTATCAGGAAGACATTCTTCTCATGAAAGAACTTCACCCCGATATTTACCGGATGGGAATTGAATGGAGCCGGATTGAACCGGAACAGGGAAAATTCTCTCAAGCTGCGATCCGGCATTATAGAGATGAGATTTCCTTGTTATTACAAAATAATATCAAACCCCTGGTAACCCTGCACCATTTTACCAATCCCCTGTGGTTCGAAGATTCAGGGGGATGGGAAAGTCCTAACGCCGCAGGCGCATTTACCCGTTTTACCCGTTTTGTTGTGAATGAACTTGGGGATTTGGTCAATGAGTGGGTTACCATCAATGAACCGAATGTTTTTTTAATTCATGGTTATGAACGGGGAATATGGCCGCCGGGCAAAAAAAATATATTCGCCATGTTTACAGCTTTTCGGAATATTATCTTAGCCCATGTTCAGAGTTACCGGGAAATCCACCGGATACGGGCTGAGCGAAATTTCCCAGGCAAAACCCTGGTTGGTGCGGCTTACCACTTGCGAATTTTCGATCCCCTCCATGACAAACTTCGGAATGGGATACCGGCAAGGCTAATCCAATACTTATCTCAAGATTTATTTTTAGAAGGAATGAGCTACGGAAAATTCAGTTTCCCCTTGGGTTTGGGAAACTATCCCCTTGGCAAGGGTAAATATTACGATTTTTTGGGCATCAATTACTATACCCGGGATATCGTCAACTTGGCCTTTGAACCCGCCAACATGTTCGGCAGGTTAACCGTGAAGAAAGACGCACCTTGTAACGATTTAGGATGGGAGATTTATCCGGAAGGCCTATATAGGCTCTGCAAAACGGTTTATCAGAAATATCAGGCGCCTATTTTCATCACCGAAAACGGCATTTGCGACGCTGATGATTCTCAGAGGGCCAAGTTCATTTACGACCATCTGCAACAAGTATCCCTCCTCCATCAAGAGGGAATCCCGGTGGAACGTTATTACCACTGGAGTCTGATTGATAATTTCGAATGGGCCGAAGGGGAAAGCGGGCGGTTTGGCTTGGTGGCCAATGATTTTGAAACCCAACAAAGGACCATCCGCAAAAGCGGAAGGTTCTACGGGGAAATCTGTTTAAAGAAGGCTGTAACGGAAGAGCTGATCGACAAATATTTATAAGTTTTTGGCCTTTAGCTTTACGTAACCTACTCTCAACCAATAACAAATAACTAATCATGGTTAAGATAATCAGCTTGGTTCCAACTCAAGCCGCCTATTTATTCTCGCGCAGAGGCGCCAAGGCGCAGAGTGCGAGATGCGCTTTGCAAGATATTTTTTAGTAATTTGTGATATATCGGTTGGCAACTCATGAAAAAGATATGTTTAAGCCAGAAAACGTGGTCTCAAAGCATAATTAGTCATTTCTCTGCGCCTCCGCGCCTCTGCGCGAGATATTCTTTTGATTTTTAAACAATAGCTAGCTGATAGATCAGTACATCCAAATAATCTGCTGAATTAACTTTATAATCAGATAACTAATTACCAATAATCTCCTTTACCCCAGCCAGCGGATGAAGACCGGAGCTAAAAAAACCGTAAGCAACCCGGCAATTCCGATGGTGAGACCGCTCATGGCCCCCTCGGTTTCACCAAGCTCCAATGCCTTGGTAGTCCCAATGGCATGGGAAGAAGCGCCAATCGAAATACCAACCGCCACTTTATCCCGGATATGAAAAACCTTGCAAACGATCGGCGCCAAAACAGCTCCCGCGATACCGGTAATTACGATTGCGGCCACCGTGACAGCAGGTATGCCGCCAATTTCTTTGGAAACTTCGATGCCGATCGGTGTGGTCACCGATTTGGGAACCAGCGAAGCGCACAAAGTCTCCTGAAGTTTGAACAACTTTGAAAATCCGATAATGCTGGTGATAGCGGTGAGGCATCCGACGAAGATCCCTACCAAAGCCGGAAGCAAATTGGCTTTTAACAATTTAAACTGTTTATAGATGGGTACGGCCAAGATCACCGTAGCCGGGCCCAAAAAGAAAGAAATGATGTCTCCGCCGATGTTATAAGACTGTAAACTGATATGGAATCCCTTTAAAAAACAAATTACCAGCAAAATGCTGATCAGGAAGGCGTTGCATAGGGCCAACTTGGTCTTCCGGTTCATCAGGATACCGGCTTCAAAAGCTACGATTGACAACAAAATGCCGAATAACGGAGTTTTCAAGAATTCCTTCACTTTCTTTTACCCCTTTGCATCCATTGAATGGTATGCCCGGTAACCACCATGGTCAGCACCGTGGTAATCAGACACACTCCCATTACCGCCAGCCATTTCCCCTGGAGCAAGCCAAGGCAGGCAATGATTCCCACTCCGGCCGGGATAAAGAAAAAAGCCAGATGATCCAGGAGAAACTCACTGACTTCGGAAATCATTTCCAACTTGATAAGGCCGCAAGAAAGTCCGATAAGCAGGATAACCATACCCAAAACATTACCGGGGATTGGCAATTTCAATCCATGCTGTAAAACTCCACCCAGCAAAGTAATACCCAGAATAATACCCATTTGACGTAAATATTTCATCGTTGTCTCCGTCTACCGATATCATGTTATGCTGCTGACTTGCGAGTCCTCACCAGAAAACCATCCATGATCGCTTTAATCTCGGGATCTTCCTCCATTAAGCGGTGCATCGGAATTAAAATTCCTTTATAATCCTTAAGCTTCCATTTATTCTCAACCAAATTGAAAGTCAAATCCAGTCTTCCGAGATATTGCCGGAATTCCCCGCCTGCTTGTACAATCGGTATTCCATTGACAATCGCCGGTTTTCTTAATACCGTGTGACTATCCCCGCCGATAATAACGGCTATCTGCGGCACAGCCTCTGCCAGTTCCCTGTCCATCTTGAAACCAATATGCGTAAGAGCAATGACGATATCGGATTGGGCAGCCACTTGAGGATATACTTTCCGAGCCGTCTCCATTTGATCTTCCACGATCAGTCCTTGAGTTTGCCGGTAGCTTCCGCTCCGATTGGCGGTAACCCCGAAAATACCGATGCGGACTCCTCCAATCCTCTTCACGGTAAATGGCTTAACACCGGGTAGATAGGATCGATCTTTTCCCCGACGGACATTGGCACATAAAACAGGAAACTTGGCTTGACGGATTCTAGCATATAAACACCGTTGAGCGGTTTCGGCTTCGCCGGTTGCTTTAAATTCATTATTTCCAAGGGTTAAAGCATCGAGCCCCATCGCGTTTAACTCGGCAAATTCTAATTCTCCATAAAACAGGCGCTGATATTTTCCCCGGGTGAAAACATCGCCGGCATTCACAAATAGCACATTAGCATTTTTTCCCCGGGCCTCATTAATGATTGTAGCCTGCCGGGCCAAATTAGCCGGCTCATACCCGTGAAAATCATTGGAATGAAAAATCGTCAAGTGAAAAGTCTTGTTCTCCCCGGTTCCATACACAGGCAAAATGAGCAAAAGGAATAAACTGAGTATGCAAAACCATGGTCTTCTTTTTTTCATGTGTTTCCTCTTCAACATCACAGCCATCCATTGAAAAAGTCCTCATGTTTTAAACCTCATCAAACTTCGGTACCGGAAAGCGAATCCCTCCCGATGCCATGCATATTTTACATCCTTGACATCTTCCATGATCCAATTCGCTTTTTACCCGATTATTCTGCCCTGGCTTCCGGTTGGCGCCAGCCAATGATCTGTTCTCCCCGGACGATTTGTTCCTCAGACACTTTCAACGGCCCTGCCTCCAATATCGGACAGGTCCTGTTTAACTTTAGCCACTTTTCCCCCGCCAAATTATTGAAAGGAAGCAGTTCCACTCTTTCAAGAGCGGGCATTTCCCTGGCCATTGCGCCGATTTCTTTCAAACTCTCGATTGAGTCACTCCAGCCGGGAATCAAAACATATCGCAGCCAGACCGGTTTTTTTAAACCAGCCAACGTTTTTAAATTATGGATAATCCCCTTGGGATCGGCTCCGGGAGCCAACTTTTCGGGATCAACCGGATGCTTGACTGAAAAAATCATCAAATCTGCCGCTTCACTGACTCTACGAAACGTCGCCGGCGGTCCCCAACCGGATGTATCAACTGCCACATGCCATCCTGACGCTTTGGCCCGGCTGATTAATTCTAAAGTAAACTCCGGTTGAAAAAGCGGCTCTCCGCCGCTAATGGTCAGGCCGGGCTTCCTCAAAAAGGGCCGGAAGCGCTCCAAACGCCGGAGCAAGCCCCCCCCATCAACTTCCTCCCCGCCGTTAAGATCCCACGATTCGGGATTATGGCAAAAAAGGCAACCCATGGGACATCCTTGCAAAAATATTACACACCGTGAGCCCGGTCCATCAAATGTTGAAAAACTCTGGATCGATTGAATTCTTCCCAAAGTATTATCACATTCTTTCATAAATCGTCCGTTCAACAACTTCTTGTTGTTGTTCCCGGCTGAGTTTGATAAAGTGAACAGCGTAGCCGGAGACCCGGATCGTCAAGTTAGGATACATTTCCGGATGGTCCATGGCGTCAATGAGAGTTTCACGGCTGTAAACATTGACATTCATATGATGCCCCAGGGCACTGAAATATCCGTCGATTAGCGCCAATAAATTCTTGACCCTGTCCTCCATCTGGCTTCCGAGGGCCCGCGGCGTCATGGAGAAGGTATATGAAATCCCGTCGCGGCAAATATCATACGGCAGTTTAGCCACCGAACGCATGGCGGCAACCACACCGCTTTTTTCACGGCCGTGCATTGGGTTGGCGCCCGGTGCAAAAGGTTTCCCGCCGGGTCTGCCGTCAGGCGTCGACCCGGTTTTTTTACCGTAAACCACATTGGAGGTGATGGTTAAAATGGAAAGTGTGGGGAGGGCGTTGCGATAAATCGGCTGCTCCGAGAGGGAGCCGTAAAAAAAGCGAATCACCCGGACCGCCAGGCCATCAACCCGGTCATCGTCATTCCCGTAGTGCGGAAATTCCCCTTCCGCTAGAAAATCTTTGGCAATCCCTTTTTCATCACGAACAACTTTAACCCTGCCAAAACGAATCGCGCTTAATGAATCGGCGACAACGGATAAGCCCGCGACCCCGAAGGCCATATGCCGGCTGGGCTGTGAATCAATCAGCGCCATTTGAACCCGTTCATAATTGTATTTATCATGCATGTAATGAATACAATTCATCGTCCGGCTATAAAGAACCGACAACCAGGTAAGGACTCTCTCATAATTACTCCAGACCTGATCCCATTCCAGATACTCTCCGGATAAAACGGGCACATCCAGCACCTGCTCCCCGGTCTCTTCATCTTTCCCTCCGTTAATGGCCAGCAACAATGCTTTGGCCAGATTCACCCGGGCTCCGAAAAACTGCATATCCTTACCCACCCGGGTAGCGGAAACGCAGCAGGATATCCCATAATTATCGCCGTAAATCGGCCGCATCAATTCATCGTTTTCAAACTGGAGGGCCGAAGTCTCAATGGCCAGCTCGGCGCAAAAGGCGCGAAACCCTTCCGGTAACCGTGGGCTGGAAAGGATGGTCAAATTGGGTTCCGGCGCCGGGCCAAGATTTCGCAAGGTTTGCAGCCAGCGAAAATCGGTTTTGGTGACCAGCGGCCGTCCATCTTCGGCCATACCTCCCAACGACTCGGTGATCCAGGTCGGATCGCCGGCAAATAGTTGATCATATTCCGGGGTCCGTAAATGGCGGACCAACCGTAACTTGATCACCAGTTGATCGATGAGCTCCTGAGCTTCTTCCTCCGTGAGGGTTCCTTCCCGTAAATCCCGTTCGATATAAATATCCAGGAACGGACTATTATGCCCGAAAGACATCGCCGCGCCATTTTGCTCCTTGACGGCGCATAGATAAGCCAAATACAGCCATTGAACGGCTTCCCGGGCGTTGACGGCAGGCCGGGAAATGTCACAGCCATAAGTATTCCCAAGCTCAGCCATGCGTTCCAAAGCCCGTACTTGATCGGCGATATCCTCCCGAAGGTGAATCATGGTATCGTCGATGTTGTCCAGGGCGTAAAGGTCCTTCTGCTTTTCCCGCATTAAAAATCCGGTGCCATAAAGAGCCACCCTGCGATAATCGCCGATCAATCTTCCCCGTCCATAGGCATCCGGCAATCCGGTGATGATTCCAAGCTTTCTGGCCTGCCGCATCGCCGGCGTGTAAATCCGGAAAATGGCCTCATTTTGGGTACGCCGGTAACGGGTGAAAACTTTCTCCATCGTCGAATCCGGCTTCACGTTTCTGGCCTGACAGGCCGCTTCAACCATCCGCCAACCACCCCACGGATTGACCATCCGTTTTAAAGGTTTATCCGTTTGCAACCCCACAATGACTTCCTCTTCTTGCTGGATATATCCGGGGCCCCAAGCCGTAATCCCGGCAACGCGCCGGGTATCGATATCCAAAACCCCTCCGGCTGCCCGCTCATCATCCATCAGTCTTAAACACTTTTCCCATAAACGGCCGGTTCGCACGGACTCTGGGGTTAAAAAATCCTCAGTGCCATAATAAGGGTGGTAATTTTCCCGCACAAATTCCGCTACATCAATCCGTTCCCGCCATGTTTTTCCCTGAAAATCACGCCACGGTTCCATCCGTTCATTCCCCCTTTTTATTCCCCGGGCGCGGCAAAAAGCCGCCCAGGCATATGGTGCCCAGGCGGCCGGCTAAACAATATTCCCTGTATTCCCCTGTGGTAACCCACTTTGCCGCGCGTGCACCAGCATGCGCGAATCCGCCAGTAATACAGGTACAATTTTCATCTTGATTGTACCCAATTTTACAATGCAAGTCAAGGGGAAAAAACTGTTCCCCGGTAACTTTCAACGCAAGTTGATTTCCGGCTGGCGTGATATTCCTAAAACCCAAACTTGGTTTTTGAATCTACGAAACTCCGGGAAAGAGTCCACATAAGATGAATTATTCCCTGAAGAGAGTGGGCTGTCAAGGAATGGAAACGGATATTCTGGTAATTGAAACTACGAATACCCTTGAGGGGATTGCCGGTAAATTAAAAATCCCGGTCAAAACGTTGTCATTTTTAAACGATATTGCTCCTTCGCAACAGCTGGTCGTTGGAGAAGCGATTCTTATTCCTGTGATACGCAACACCATCATCAGTTTCGCTTATTTTCAATTGAACCGCCTAGACGATCTGGCGCGGACTCTGCAACAGATCGGGCAGTCCATTACTTTCGGCGCCCTTTTTGAATTGCCGGTGACAACGGATGGGGTATTTCGTATCCCTCAAAACAGCCATATCGAATGGTTCATTCGTCTTTTAAAATCCCATCAAATTCAGCCGTTACTGGTCATTACCAACTTGACCCCCAATGGGTTTGATTCCCAATTGGCCAAATCCGTCATTGGAGATGAAACCCTAAAAAATCAAATCATCCATAATTTATCCCGTGTGCTATCCTTCTATGGCTTTTCCGGTGTTAATATCGACTTTGAAAATGTCGCCGCCGCCGATCGGGATCTTTTTAGCGACTTCATCCGAAGTATCAAGCAAACCCTTGGTCCGGAAGGATATCAGGTAACACTGACTGTTCCTCCCAAAAACAGCGATTCCTCTTATGAAGCTTATGATTATGAAACCCTTGGCCGATGGGCCGATGCCATCTTCATTATGACCTACGATTGGGGCTATCCGTCGGGGCCACCGATGGCCGTTGCCCCTTTAAATGAGGTCAAAAAGGTTTTAACTTACGCACTTTCCAAAATACCTATTTTTAAAATCATTCAGGGGATCCCCCTTTACGGCTATGACTGGCCGCTCCCTTTTTCAGCCGATACTCCGGCCAGAGCCGTCACATTGGTTGAAGTTTATGAAATAGCCCGGCGTTTTGGAGCCTCCATTCAATACGATCCGGTTGCCGAATCGCCTTTTTTCAATTACAAAAATGATACCGGAAAGGAACATGTGGTTTGGTTCGAAGATGCCCGTTCCGTCCGGGCCAAATACGCAAACGCCCGGAATTTGAACCTGGGTGGCATCGGCTTTTGGAGCGGCCAAAATCTTCCCTATGGGTTCCGTCAAAACTGGGTAACCTTTCAGGAAATGTTCCAAATTTACAAAAGCCTCCGGTAAAACGATTCAATTCCCGGAGGAATTAATCCATCATCATCCTCTTTATATTTATTTCCCGCAAAATCCTCTTGATATGCCACAAAAAAACATCCTTTCATTTTTCTTCGCCATTCTAAAAAACCTGTTAATATGATAGCCATATACTAAAATATGTTATTTTCATATATTTTCTTAGGTTATTATGTTAAGTTTTATTGACAAATGCTGCATGTGTCCGTTAAAATGAAGATAAATTCAACTCTTTTTCACCAAATCTTCACAAATTCTACATAAAAAAAGTAAATTTGTATATTGCTTTTAAATGTTTTTAATTTATCGACGATTGATGTAACTTGTAGTCCTTATAAGCACTCGAAAGTTATCTGCAATTTGCATTACCGGTTCCATCTTTGCAGTGAAGTCATTCCATTGTCCATCAAGACGGCCTTGGATTGCGATAGATTGAAAGGGGGGAATATAAAAAAGCGTCAATGCGCTGTTTCTGCTTGAAATGTTTTAGGAATACACCAAGACTTACAATAATAGGAGGAAATACCTTAATGAAAAAATTATTGATTTTCGTACTCACCGCAATGATGGTTTTATCGATGACAGCTGTTGCAATGGCTTCGGCAGTCACTTTTAGCGGATTTGCCAGATACGGCTATGACTGGGTCGCTGTTCCTGCCGCTGGAGCCGCTGGCGCTAGCGATGGCAAATACAAACTCTCCACCAATATTGCTATCAGCGATAGTTTAAGTGCCAATATCACTTTTGTGGATAGCGTTCTGAACAGCAGCTCAAATCCGCAGACTGATGCGGCCTACTTTCTCTACAAAACCGGCAACGCCTCGATCAAAGTCGGTTCCTTTGACTACAATGTCAAGGATAGCGTTGATATTTTAAACGGTATCTTTGGCGGTAATGATCTGGACAATATCAAAGACACTGTTTTGGTTACATACAATTTTACTCCCAAAGTCTTTGCTTCTCTTTATGTGAGCCAGGCCAACAGCAATACACTTGCTGCCGCAGCTTCAAATGGATACTATGGTGTGAGCGCCGGTTATGCCGGAGATGTTTTTGGTGCTGATGTTTATTATTTAGAATCAGCCAATAGGAATTATATTTATGATCCGGTTACCGCAGTCAACGTTTATGTAAAATCAGCATCAGGCTTCAAAGCTTTCGTTCATTACGGCACCACCACATTCAATCAGAGTGGTACTGATGTCGATTATGCATCTCAAATCATCGGTTTCACCTATGATCCGGCCACCCTTCCGATCTTTGCCCGCTTCGAATATGATCTCAACAAGGGGCTTGCTGACAATGCCGACGGAAACAATATGGGTTTCCGTGTAGGTTACAAATTCGGCAATGGCTTGGTTGCTCAATATGATCGTCAAATCGCCGGCGATGCAGCAAAGTATACTACTTTTGACGGCACTGCAAATACCAACTTTGTCAATGTCAGCAGATTGCGTTTAATTGCCAACTTCTAAGAACCGGTTCTTTTTAAAAGCGGGAGATGCCCATGGCATACTCCCGCTTTTTTATGGTCTGGAAAAAATAACCGGCGACGCTCCTTAGGCCAACTGCTTATGAAACCCTTTCACCCAATACCCCTAAAATCAGGACCCCGATCACCGTTAATATTCCCCCGTGGTAATCCTTGCCGCGCGTGCGTTTAGCATGCACAAATTTCTAGTAATACAGCCATCCATAACCCCTAAGCGAAAGACTATTTATGAGGGGACTACATCCAACTGTTTCCTTATCCAAAAAACAGAAATTATGAATGAAAAAGTGAAATTTAAAACCGACAAAATAATCCGAATAATAGTATTGATATTCCATAAGCATTAACTTTGGTTCATGGTATCATTTTAATGAATATGGATGGAAGAACTCATTTTCAATTTTTATTACCTGCTTAAAGTTCATTCCAAATATATCAAATCATAAAGGAGTGGATCATATGAAAAAAACCTGGATTTTTTTGCTTGTTTTAGCATTGGCCTTGGTAGGATTTAACCTGGCGACATTTGCGGACAATCAAACCAAAGTCACGGTTATGTACAACAATACGGAACTTTCGGCCGAAATGGCGAAAGCATTTGAAGACGCCAACCCCGATATCAAGATCGTCAGAATTGAAACGGATACCGCCCGCTATATGGCAATGAACGCCGCCGGCAATCCTCCTGATATCATGCGATGTAACAGCGCATGGGTGCCGTATCTGGCTACCCACAAGATGGCCTTGGACTTAGCTCCCTATTTCAAAAAAGCTAAATATCTAAAAAAAGAAGATTTGCTGCCAATCAACGACTCTTTTAAGTATAAAGGAAAATATTACGGTATTGTCAAGGATTGGAGTCCCACCACCATCGGTTATTATAATAAAAATGTATTTACCGAAGCCGGCCTTCCCTTCCCGAGCGCGACCGAACCAATGACCTATAAACAATTGGCCGAGATTGCCCGTAAGCTGCAAAAAAACCAGGGTGATCGGGTGGTTCGTCGTGGCTTGTCCTTTTGGCCCGGCGAACCTTATCATCAAATCATAGCCGGCCTGCTTAGCCAGGGTCAAGCTCTCTATTCTAAAGACGGTACAAAAATAATTCTATCAAAAAATCCCAAAGTAAAGGAAATCGTTAAGTTTTTTTATGATATCGCCAAAGAAAAAATCGTCTCAAGTCCTATATCTCCAGCTGAGTCTTGGGAAGGGCAGATGTTTCAAAATGAACGGGTAGCCATGATTGTATATGGCTATTGGTACGGCGCCATGTGTGAAGGTGATATGAACAAGGGCAAGGTTGGCGTGATGGCTTCTCCGGTCTGGAATTTGAAACAACCGCGGGTTAGTCCGTCCTTTAATGTGGTCGGTGGTTTTATCTCCAGTAAAACCAAAAATCCCGACGCTGCTTTCCGCTTTTACGATTGGTTCTTCGCCGGACCGCAAGCTAAAGAACGCGCTGTCAGCGGTTGGGGAGTACCCGCCCAAAAATCTTTACTCGGTTTGGTCGCCGCCAACACTTCGCTCGGCAAAGAGCGGCAACTCAATTTGGAAACTGAAATGAAGTATGTCAAAGTTGATAGTCCATCCCCATATATTTTACCGGATGTCTTTAACAGCTCCGTGAGTAAAAATTATGAACTGGCCCTGCGGGGTGATATTACCTTGGATCAATTTTTAGTCAATGTTGAAACGGAAGTCAACAAAGCCATCCAGGACAGTCGGGCTTCATTTAAGTAATTGCTCATAAAAAAGGGGCTGTCGTAAAAGAACATGGATCGATAGAGATATACAACCCATGCATAGGGGTCCATTTGTCGGAGCAATATCTTGTATAGCTCATTGATTTTAAAATTCTTTTGCGACAGCCTCTTGCAAAAATGTTGGTCTTGACTTCTGAAAGGAGTATCCCAATGCCAGTGAACACCCAGTCAACATTAAAAACCCAACAAACGTCGCTCATGGCTGTACACCGGCCCAACAGGTTTCGCATATTTTTAAAAAGCGAAGGAGCTGCCTTTTACGGGTTTATCAGTCTTTGGTTGCTTGGCATCATTTTTTTATTGATATTTCCGGTGGTTATTGCAATTATCATCAGTTTTACCAACTTTAACGGGATCACGATTCCGGGCACTATTTTCACCGGTTTTTCCAATTATATTGAAGTATTTCAAAGCCCGGACGCCTGGTATACCATGCGGCAAACTTTATTATATTCAGTTTTGGTAATCCCCTTTAGTTTAGGGGTAGCCTTAGGCTTGGCCCTATTGTTAAATAAAAAAGTACCGGGCAAAGGTCTATTTCGGACAGCCTTTTATTTACCGACAATCATTCCGATAGGCGCCGCCGCCTTAATTTTTAAATCAATTTTAGATTCCAATTCGGGATTTTTAAATCTATTGATCAGCATCTTCCGGCCCGGGACCGCCATCAATTGGATCAATGAATATGGCCTGTATGCTTTGGTGGCGATGGGGATTTGGGGTTGCGGCGTTGCCTTGGTTGTATTCTTTGCCGGCTTACAGGAGATACCTCAGGAACTTGAGGAAGCTGCCGCAATCGACGGGGCTGGGAAATGGCAAACTTTTCAACACATAACTTGGCCGCTCTTAAGCCCGATTACCTATTTTCAATTGGTTTTGGGAGTCATCAATTCCCTGCAAATGTTCGTCCCGGCCAATATCATGAGTCTAACGTCGGACGCAACCACTTATTGGACTCCGCAGCACACATTGTATATGTTCCCCGGTTATGCCATGAACCAGATGATGGCCTCCCAACGATTTGGTTATGGCGTATCTTTGATATGGGTTTTATTCCTTTTGGCTTTAGCGATTACCCTCATAATCCGCAAATCCAGTCAATTTTGGGTTTATTATGCCATCGACCAAGAAGGAGGAAATGCTCAAAATGAAAAAGCATAAAAAATATTTCACTGTATTTCTTTTGACATTGATCAGTCTGATCATGCTGCTCCCTCTTTTTTGGATGATGATTATGGCTTTGAAAAAACCGGAAGAACTAACTTACTACCCAGTGACGATTTTTCCGGCTGTCCCGCAATGGAAACATTTTCAACAAATCCTTTGCACCAACGGGGTCCTCGAGTTTTTCAGTTCATTGCGGAATTCCTTTGTAGTGAGCCTAAGTATCACCGCAATTGTCACTTTATCCAGCGCTTTCGCCGGTTTTGGTTTTGCCCGGTACAGAGCGCGCGGTAAAAACTTTTTTTTTGGGATTGTATTGGCTACGATGATGTTGCCCCAATTAGTCACTCTGATCCCCCAGTATATCATGTTTTCTCAGCTCGGTATTTTGAACAAACCCTGGCCTTTTTGTTATCTGCCCTTCTGGATTAATGCCCTTCCCGGATGGGGGATCTTTATCTTTTTGTTCCGCCAATTCTATGCCGGCCTTTCCAAAGAACTGGAGGATGCGGCGCTCATTGACGGTTGCGGGCGCCTGCAAACCTTTTGGAAGATTTTCTTTCCCTTATCGGTTCCGGCGATCATTACCACATGTATTTTTACTTTCCAATGGACTTATGCCGACTATCTCACACCTTTACTATATTTAACCTCCGATAATCAAACCTTGGCGGTTCAAATGATGAACGTGAGAATGCCGGATGTAAAATATACCCTTCCGATCCCTCCTACCCCTTATCAAATGGCGGTTGGAGTATTGTACACCCTGCCCTTGATATTATTATTCTTTATCGCGCAACGCTATTTTGTACGAGGAATATCCACTACCGGCGTTAAGGGTTGATTATGAATCCGTAACACTGTCTAAGCGGTAAATTGCCAACAGGCAACTTGCCGCTATAATTATGAAATGCAGGATTATTGCGAATAATGCGGAAACAACAAATAGTCTCCTGCGCGCATACGCACAATGGTGCCAAAAGCCAAGCAATATACCCTAGTCGAATCATTGGGGTGAGAACCGAATGAAGAACAAGCTTGCATGGATTAAGCTGGAAAGTATTCAAATCAAAATCATATTGGCCGTCATTTTGATTGCCCTGTTGCAAGCTTCGTTAACTGCCTTCGTTTTTTCTTCTTATGTCACAAAACAAACTATCGCCGCGACTTATAAAAATAGATTGGATTTCTTACAACATTCGGAGGAAAAATTTTTTAGCGAGATAGCCCGACGGTCTGAAATAGCCAATAATTTGGCCACCCAAATCAATCTGTTGAGAACGGATAACCCCCTAATCATCCATAACTTTTTATCGAATTTTCTGGCCGACTCCCATGTTTCTACCAATAATCCTAATGAGCTCTTAGCGGCTTATATTGTTTATCCCAAAGGCAAACTGATATATGCAGGATTGAATTCCACTTTCGAAGATTTAAAACGCCGGCCATGGTGGAAGTGGGTTTTACAAGGAAAAACTCCTGAAGAACCTCTTGGTATCCAATTGGATTCAGATATTATTTGGCTCCGGTTAAGTTTTATCGGTAGCGTTCACACGACTGCCGATCTTACGACTGTAATGCCGATATACTGGGTAATGACCGATAACAACGGCGGCTTGAAGTATGTTGTGGGGATCGATTTCACTGCCGATTTATCTGAAACCCCCCTTGGACCCCTGTTTCGGAATGATAAATATCCTAGCGAGCTTTATGATCCCCAGGGACTATTACTGGCCATTCCATCATCGGGAGCATTTATCAATCTTATCAATGATAAATATCGGCTCTTTCACAATTATTCCCATAATAATCCGATACTCGCAAAAGCGTTTGCGGATAATCCGTCCATTTCCAGCGGGCAAATTATATATAAAAACTCTAAAGGCGCCAATGTTTTAGGAATATACTGGCGTGGCTCCATGGGATATATTTATACCCAGGAGATTCCCTTACATGAGATTTATGGACCTATCAAACGGGAGGTAGCGATGGTAATCTGGATGAGTCTGTTGATTGCGATCATCGCCGCGTTCATCTTAACTTGGTTCCTCCTGCGCGGTGTGGTTCATCCGGTTCGCGAACTGTCCCAAGCGATGAACCGTCTTGGTACGGGTGAATTGACTACCCGGATTAATGATCAACGGAATGATGAGTTTGGACTGTTGTTTCAAAAATTTAATTCTACTGCGGAGCAACTTGAAATTTTAATCCGGGAAGTTTATGTGCAACGACTGGCGCGCCGCCAATCCGAATTGGAATTTTTGCAATCCCAGATCAATCCTCATTTTTTATATAATACTCTCGATTGTATTTACCGGCTGGTATTAGGCGGAGACCAGGCGGAAAGCAGCAAAGCGATTTTAAATTTGTCAAGGCTATTTCGGTTGAGTTTGGGGCGCGGCCCCACGATTGTAACGATTGCCGCCGCTATGGAGCAGTTGGGATATTATATTGAATTACAGCAATTGCGCCATGGCCATCGCATAAAAATTGATATTCATGTTGCTGAGGACATTATGGAATATCAAGTTCTCAAACTACTATTACAGCCGATCATAGAAAACGCCTTTATTCATGGCTTGGAACCCAAACAAGGCGCCGGCCAATTAATTATTATCGGGTTACTTGAAATTAAAGCGATACATTTCACTATTATTGACAACGGTATTGGGATGGATCCAAAGCAATTAGCAAAGTCCCAAACGGCTTTATCGGACACATCAATCAAAAGTTCCCATGGTCTGCTCAATGTTCATCGCAGGCTGGTTTTGACTTATGGCGAAGAATGGGGAGTAACCTTATCCGCCAACTCCGGCGGAGGTTTACGGGTAGATATCCGCTGGCCGGCCTTAGCTATTTCTTAACAAGGTGGTGTCCTTGATGTTTAAATTACTCATTGCCGACGATGAAGCCGGATCGAGAGAATGGTTGGCGCAGGAGATATCCTGGGAAGATAACGATATTTGCATTGTCGGGCCAGCCGAAGACGGAACTGATGCCTGGCAGATGATTCAGGAAGAGAAGCCGGAAATTATCCTCACCGATATCCGAATGCCGGGAATGAACGGTATTGATTTGGCAAAAGCCGTCATGGAGAAATTTCCCTATACCCGGATTTTAGTGATTAGCGGATATGACGAGTTTGCTTATGCCAAAGCTTGTCTGGAAATCGGGGTTTCCGGTTATATTTTAAAACCGTCGCCTCCGGAAGAAATATTGGCAACCGTATTAAAGGAGTGTCAATTTTTAAACCAAAGGCACGTCAATGATGAAGCCCAAACCCGGATACGCCAGCAATTGGAAAGCAGTCTGCCCTTTTTACAGGAACAATTTCTTCGGGAGCTATTCCAGGGAGATTTGGAAGAGAAGGACTTGACGGAACGTCTCGGCTTTCTTCAATGGTCCATCAATCCCAGTGAGCCGGTGATCGCCTTGGCATGTAAAGTTGAAGATCAGGCCGGACTTTATTTGAATTATGATGAAAAAGAACGCCAATTCATCTGGTTGGCGATTTATAATTTGGTCGTGGCCGCGTGCATGCGTTCACTCGATCACACCCCATTCGTGACTCGTTTGGACCGGGGTTTTGTGGGGGTGCTGATTGGCGGCAGTTCCAACATGAGCGACCAAAATTTAACCAAGAGGGCCGATGATTTTGCGCGAACTATTTTGGATGAGGCCCGTTTGCAATTGCCCTACACCCTGCAGATTGGTATCGGCGGGAAAGCCGACAATCTTTTTCAGACATGCCGGTCCTTTGACCAAGCCAAACAGGCCTTACGGTTGCAATCTAGTTTGGGGGTCGAAGCGATTGCCAAACATTCCAACTGTTCCTCCACAAGAATTCAAGCCCCTATAATATCGCCAAATGATGAGGAGCGCTTGAGTGTTTGTTTAGAGACCGGTCAATCACCAGAAACAATCCGTTTGATACTGCAACAACTATATCCCCTAAACCGGTTCGAGTCTGGTCTATTTAACGAATGTCCGAGGGAAACCGGATGGCTATTAGTGGCTGCGATGGTCCGAACCGCGCAACGGGCCGGTCTAATCCTCCAGGAAGTACTGGAAGAGGCGGACTATACTTTGTTGCTGAAAGGCGGTCCGGGAGGACAACCCGAGCAGTTAATCGAGTGGTGGGAAACCCAATTTGGACAATTGGGCCATGCGATTGGCAAAATGACCCATACTTCCCTCCGGTCTTGTATCCGTCAGGTTAAGGAATACATTGATGGTCATATGGCTGAAACCATCTCTCTCTCTCAAGCTGCCCGTTCCGTTTTCCTAAGTCCTTCCTATCTGAGCCGGCTTTTCCGGGAACAGACCAATGAAAGTTTTTCGGAATATGTCACCCGGCGCAAAATGGAAATGGCCCGTTCCTTATTGGAAGAAGGGGAGAAAAAAGTTTATGAGATCGCAATGGCAGTGGGATATACCGACCCGGCCTATTTCGGGCGGGTCTTTAGGCGATATTTTAACGTCAAACCCACTGATTATAAGAAAGCATAAAAATTTTTCACATCTTAAAAACTATTTCCACCCGATGTTCCTGTCCATCTGTTTTTGATTATAGCAACCGATCCTTTCCAGGTATACCGTATGAATATAAAAAAACCGAATATCTTGCGGTATTTTTTAGTGGAATTATTTGGATCGAATTGTCCTAGTTTTTGATATTTTTTTCCATTAACCGTTCGGACGTTCAATGCTAAAATAATTTTAAACTTATTGTTTGGTAAAGATTAATTTTATATTACATGCCGTTGGCGCAACGGAAGGGGGGACTTTATGAATATTGCTTAGAAATTGAAAATCGATAACATGAAATAACTTATTATGGCACTAATGATGGGGCAATCACTCAGGATAACTCCGGAACTGAATTTACCTTCGATATCAGCGAAATTACCACATTTACCAAAAGGGAGGAATTCTCAATGAAAAATTTGCGAAAATCATGGGTACTCACTATAGCAATCACTACTGTACTGGCTTTAACAATGGGCGAATGCAGCTCCAGTTCGTCCTCTAGCTCTTCAGATACGATATCCGTAGAGTCGGTAATAACAACTCATTTTGGTGACGGATTTGATTCTTATAACACGTCTGTATGGTCCAAATCCGATGGGTGGACCAATGGCAACATGTTTAACTGCGGTTGGAAAGCGGATCATGTTATTTTCTCCAACGGAGTTATGAGCTTGAAACTGGATAATACATCTTCCTCCGGTAAGCCGTACTCATCCGGAGAACTCCGGACAACAAACACTTACAGCTATGGATTATATCAAGTCCGGATGAAACCGACCAAGAATATTGGTGTCGTCTCCTCTTTTTTCACTTATACCGGAGCCTCGTTCGGCACGGTTTGGGATGAAATTGATATTGAGTTTTTAGGCAAAGATACCACCAAAGTCCAGTTCAATTACTTCACCAACGGCGTAGGTGGTCATGAGAAGCTTTATAGCCTAGGGTTTGATGCTTCATCAGCTTACCATACTTATGCTTTTAACTGGCAGCCTTCTTATATCGCTTGGCTTGTTGATGGAGTGGAAGTGTACAGAGCAACTGTTAATATACCGACTACTCCGGGTCGCATTTTTATGAACTTATGGCCTGGAATCACCGTAGATTCATGGCTTGGCGCGTATAACGGGGCAACACCGCTTTATGCGTATTATGACTGGGTTGCTTATCAATAAGGCGTAATTTGCGTATCGATGTATAAATACAATGGATAAACAAGCTGTATGAATTCAATATTTTGTTCTTCCCTCTCCAGTTTCCGCTGGAGAGCTTTTTTAGCTGTCAGTGTTATTTTTCCGTATTGCTCCCGGTGTATGAACATCCAAGGCCATTTCTTTAAAAGCGCCCGGCAAAATTGAGAGTACGGATAAAGAAGAACAAGCGGAGGATTCTCTATTGCAAAACCCTACGCCAACTGTTTATGAAACCCCCTCACCGAATATCCTAAAATCAGGAGGCCGATAACCGTTAAAGCCAGCATTTGCGGGTACAAATAGGAGATCCCGATTCCTTTGAGATAAATTCCCCGGACAATCTCGATAAAGTAGCGGGCCGGCACAATGAAAGTCAACCATTGCAAAACCTTGGGCATGTTGGCTATCGGGGAAACAAACCCGGATAAAAGGATATTGGGCATCAGCAGAAACATCGTACTGAGCATCGCTTGCTGCTGGGTGCTGGAAACCGTGGAAATCATCAGGCCCAGCCCGAGTGTGGTCATTAAAAACAGGGCTGAACAAAACAATAACAATAAGATACTGCCCCGAATCGGGACTCCAAACCAGAGGCTGGCCACCAAACCAACCAGTAAAACATCCATCATCCCGATAAAGGGAAAGGGCACTAATTTGCCCAGGATGAATTCCCATGCCTTCACCGGCGTCACCATAATCTGTTCGATGGTTCCCCTTTCCTTTTCCTTGACGATCGAAAGAGCGGTAAGCATCGTGGTAATGAGCAACAGTACCATGACCGTTACTCCGGGAACCATAAAATAAGCCGCCTTTAACTCCGGATTATAATAGACCCGGTACATAAAATGAATGGGGATAGCCAGAGATGGTCCGCTTCCCGATTTTAAAACAGCCGCCCTGGAAATATTCTGACTTAAACTGTTGATAATGCTTAAAAAATAATTTTGGGCGATGGTGGCGGTATTGGAGTCGGTTCCATCGGTTAAAACCTGTATTTGCGGTTTATTATGCCGGTCAATATCCCGGCTGAAACCTTTGGGAATCACCAGGCCTATTTTTATCTCACCCGCATCAAGCTTTGGACCCATTTCCTCCTCGGATGCCAGGAAGCCCCGATTGATAAAAAAACGGGAGTGTTCAATTTTGGCCACCATTTCCCGGCTTACCGCCGTATGATCGTAATCGACCACGGCAAATTTGACATTTTTAATGTCGGCGCCCGCAACATAGCCAAATATCAATACCATGACCACCGGTACTACAAAGACCAGGGCCAGAGTTCTCGGTTCGTGAAGGAGCTGAATCATTTCTTTTTTGGCAATTGCCCATATTCTGCCGTTCATATTGACTTTTCCCTTTCTTGGCGTTAATCCAACCTCTTCTTAAATTTCAAAGTCGCGGCAGTCATCAAGACTGTCGAAAAAAAGATTAGAACCACCGCTTCCGGCCATAAAACCGTCAGTCCGACCCCTTTTAAAAAAATGCCCCGTAAAGCAACCAGAAAAAACCGGGCTGGAATCAAATAAGTCACCGCCTGTAGAAAATGCGGCATACTTTCAATGGGAAATACAAATCCCGATAGTAAAATGGCCGGTAAGGAAGTTACCGGTAAAACCATAAACATCGCTTGCTGTTGCGTTTTGGCAATGGTTGAAAAAAACAACCCAATCCCCAGGACCGATACAAGGAAAATCAAAATAAACAGCATCAAAACCGGAAGGCTCCCTTTCAGCGGCACGCCAAACCAAAAAACACCGGCTGGAATGATCAGCAGCACCCCTAAAAACGATACCAGCGCATAGGGAATGATTTTACCCAAAATCAATTGCCACGGTTTAATCGGGCTCACAGCCAACTGCTCGAAAGTGTTCCGTTCCTTTTCATTGGTAACCGCCATCGCGGTTAGCAAAGCAACCACCATCATCAATAAAGTTGAAATCAATCCGGGAACGATAAAATGCGAACTCTTCAGCTCCGGATTGTACCACACCCTTTGCTCGGATTGAAAAGGGATTAAGCGGTTCACCAAGGACGAACCCCCGCTCTTTTCAAGCCGGTTGACTATCATATTGGTTGAATAGCCCTGAACATATTTGGAAAAATAACCAAGGGAAATGGTGGCCGTATTGGCATCCGCTCCATCCAGCCCGAAAAACAAATCGCTCGATGACGCAGATGCTATTTTTCGCCCAAATCCATGCGGGATCCACAAAACGCCTCTGGCTTTTGCAGAATCCAGATAACGCAGCAAATTGTGGGGGTTTGGATCGTAACCTATCACGTCAAAATATTCCGAAGAACTGATTCCCTTGATAAACCTGCGGCTTTCCTGCGAACTATCCTGATCGCACACCACAATGGGAATATGATGAATATCGAAATTGACCGCATAACCGTAAAGCATTAACATTACCACCGGAGCAAACAAGACCATCCCTAGAGTTCGCGGGTCGCGGCGGATCTGCAAAAATTCCTTTTTAATCAAGGCCCATAATTGTTGCATGGTTCATCTCCGTCAACTATACTTGAAATCCACGAGTTACAAGCGCCCCGATATCATCAACTCTCAGCATTCTTTTTCAATTCCAAAGCTTTCTTTGAAAAATAAACAAAGGCGCCTTCCAAATTGGTTTGCCCGGATTGTTGTTTCAACTCGGTTGGAGTCCCCAGATTCACCAGCTTGCCGGCAGCGATGAAAGCAATGTGGTTGCAATACTCAGCCTCGTCCATAAAGTGGGTGGTCACAAAAATCGTGGTTCCCGCCTGAGATAAACCCCGGATCAGATCCCAAAACTGCCTTCGCGATATTGGGTCAACCCCTGAAGTCGGCTCGTCAAGAAATAGGATCGGCGGCTGGTGAACAATGGAACACCCCAGCGCCAGACGTTGTTTTAAACCGGTCGGCAACTCGCCGGCCATCATCTTTTCCTGGCTTTGCAGATGAGTTAAATCTAAAATCCTTTTTTTCACTTCGGGCAACCCGGATTTGGGGATACCGTATATCCCGGCGTAAAACTCAATATTTTCATAGACCGACAGATCTTCATACAGCGAAAATTTCTGCGACATATAGCCGAGATGTAGTTTGACAAGTTCCGGTTCTCTGGTAATATCATAACCCGCTACCAAAGCCGTCCCCGAGGTCGGGGCCAAAATGCCGCAAAGCATCCGGATAGTGGTCGACTTACCGGCTCCATTGGGGCCCAAGAATCCGAAAATTTCCCCTTGGTTAACCTCAAAAGAAATATGGTCCACCGCAATAAACTTGCCGAATTTGCGGGATAAATTTTTAACCGTGACTGCGACCATCATAAAACCTCTTCCGTTTATAATTGAGCGTTTGGAGGATTATGCCCGGTCAGCAAATCCACGAACACATCTTCCAAGGAGGGTTCGACCGTGGCAACCTTTGCCGGATAGCCATTTTCCTGCAAAATCGTTTCCAGCCAATGTCTTCCCTTTTCAACCTCGTTGGTCCCGGAAGAAGCCAGCCTTGTAAACCCCTCGTCAGAAATCCTTTCCGATCCTTCCGGAAAAGTCATTTCCTTTTTGAGCTGTACGTGAAGACGGTCTCCAAAAAGTTGGACATCTTTCACACTTTGACTCAACAACGTTTGAATGTCGAATAGCCTGTCGCTTCTGATTTCATAAATTTTCCCCTCCAAAGGCTGTTTCAGCTCTGCGGGAGTACCCTCCTTTAAAATCCGGCCCTCATTCATCATGGCAATCCGGTCGCATTTGGCGGCTTCGTCCATATAAGCCGTACTCACAATTACCGTCGTCCCCTGGGAAGGCAATGGCAGGAGCATCTCCCAAAATTCCTGCCTGGAAACGGGATCGACTCCGGTGGTCGGTTCATCGAGAATGAGTAACTTCGGAGTATGAATCAACGTACAGCAGAGGGCTAATTTTTGTTTCATTCCTCCCGAGAGATTGCCGGCTAGCCGGTCCTGGAATTGAAGCAAATTGGCAAAGCGCAACAATTCCTTTTTCCGTTCCTCCATGCCACGGCGGGGGGTTTTAAAAAGGTCCCCGAAAAAGTCCAAATTTTCTTTAACGGTTAAGTCGCCGTATAAAGCGAATTTTTGGGCCATATACCCTAAATGCTGTTTCAATTTTTCGGGATTCTTGCGCACATCAATGCCAAGGGCCTCAACTTTTCCCCCGCTGGCCGTTAAAATCCCGCATAAAATCCGGAACAAACTGGTCTTGCCCGCCCCGTCCGGTCCCAAAAATCCATAAATTTGATGGATTCCGATTTGAATGGACAAATTATCAATCGCCGTTATCTGGCCATATTTCTTGATTAAGTTTTCCGTCCCAATGGCATTCATGGATTGACCCGCTTTTCCTTATTTTTCTTCAATGGCCACATCCACCGGAAGTCCGGCTTTGAGAATGTTATCCTTATTGGCCAGCTGTACCTTGACGGCAAAAACCTGCTTAACCCGTTCTTCTTTGCTTAAGAAATCTTTCGGAGTGAATTCGGCCTCATTCGAAATAAATGAAATCCTGCCCCAAAATTTGCGATTGGGAAAAGCATCCAGCGTAATATACGCCTTATCATTCAGTCTGACTTTTGACACTTCCTTGAGGGTCAAATACACTTTCACCCATGGTTTTTCATAATCCAGGAGGGTAAACAAGGAGGCGCCGCCGGCGATAACTTCGCCGCTTTCAATTAATTTTTCAGAAAGGATGCCGGCGGCGGGAGCGAAGATTTGTACGTTTTTTAACTGTACATTGAGGAGATCCAAATTGGCTTTGGCCTGACTTACTTGCGCCTTGGTCACATCATTCTTGGTCACCGCTTGATCAAATTGGGAAGCGGAGATTTGTTGGGCCTGATATAATTGCCTGTTTCGCGCTAAATCGGTCCTGGCGGCGTCGTAATTGGCAATCGCCACATCCAGATTGGACTTGGCGGCGGCAATTTGGGCATCCAGCTCTTCATGATCCAGTTCGGCCAATAAATCCCCGGCCTTAACCGCCTGCCCTTCGTCGGCCGAGATCGTAACAATTCTGCCGCTTGATTTACTGTTAACGGTGGTCTCCGTCATTTCAACGGTTCCGGTGGCTTCAATCCGTTGATCCGCCTTTTTATAACCGCACCCGCCAATCAAAAACAGCATGGATATGAAACTCATACCCAGAATCATCCCCATGCCGGTTTTCATAATCCATTTCATCAAAACCACTCCTATTGTCGATGATCTGTCCCTGCCTTGATACCTGATAAAATATATTCCTTGACTTCTTTTTTAGTCGCTCCCATTTCTTCACCGGGAATTTTAAGAAGCAATTTGGCTATCAAATTAAATTGCATCGTACCGATAATGGACATGGCGGCCGTTTCGGTATTCATCACCCTGAATTCTCCGTTTTCAATGCCTTCCTCTAAAAGCCCGGCGACCAGTTGCGTATAGGGAAGCAAAGCGTATTGGATTATGGGTTCCAGATTGACCATCTTCCGGTCGGAGTGGCCTATTATCAAAAAAACAATATTGTATTGCTTGCTGAAGAAGTCGAAATGGAAATCGATTAAAGCATTTAACCTGGAGGCTGCCGTTTGGTCCGGCAGGGTGATGATTTCGTCGGCCCCGGCTTTCAGCCGCTGGAAAACGCCTTTGATAATCACGGTAAATAGATGATTCTTGGTCGGGAAATATTTGAAAATCAATCCTTCCGAAACTCCCGCCTCTTTGGCGATGTCCGCGGTCCGGGTATTGGCAAGACCGTTTTGAAATGCAACCCGGATAGTCGCCTGGATAATCTTATCCATGGAATCCTCAACTTTACCCAATGATCTCACCTTCTATAGCTGGACTTTCCAAACGGAAATCTTTTAAAGTGAGTACTCACTCACTTAATATATTACCATTCCCCGATAAAAATCTCAAGAGATTTGAAATAAAATTTATTTCCTCACGTATCAAAAAATCAAATTCCCAGGGGAACATTTTTTCCGGGAGAAATAATTTATTCTGTCGTCCAAGCAATCCATTCTGTGACGGAAATGATCCATTTCTCCATCCGGAGGATTCATTGGGCCGTGGAAATAATTTTTTCTGTCAATCAAGTAATCTTTTCCGTCCCAAAAGTAATTCTTTCCTGAGAAAAATGATTCTTTGTGCCGATATTTTTTTTCTTATAAAAAATAACCCCATATACCTACATATCCTATCATAACCCCCATGGAGATTTTACGATGAGGCCATATGTGGCGATAAGGGATGCAAAAAATATAAATAAAAGAATCCAAAATAAAAACGGGCCTGATTTTCTCAGTTCCCGTTTCAGTTCACATTTCCATGGGTTATCTTACTCTCCCAATAAAAAACCCAAATTCAATCTACCATCCCCACCCGGCTTGAGCCCGGGCAGTTACGATCAGATGGTTGTCATCATCTTGTTTATACATCCCGCCGCTTAGACCGAATTCAAGCGTAAAGCCGCTGTCGGCAATATAGCGGTATCCGTAGTCCAGCGTGATCGCAACCGCGTGACCCGCATCGACCCCCCAGATATCATGGCCTTGTTCCACGTCGTAATAGGTTCCGCTCAGCCCCAAATATCGTCCGCCCTGGGCATCACTTTCAAAATATTGTTTAAACCCGAGACTGAAGGTACGTCCGATGGTGCCGTCCGTGGCCGAATTATAGATTCCTGAACCAAGATTGATACTGCCGTCACCATTGATTGTATGCTCATAATCAACAATATAATAATCATTCAATATGGCAAAAGGATTCACTGTAATGCTACCGGTTGCGGCCTGAGTCGGCAGGGCTATCATGCCCATTAAAAAAATGACTGTGAGAAGAATCCACGCTTGCTTCATGAAAATAACCTCCCCATAAATTATTTCCGTATTCAATCAACTACTATAATATCGGTAAATATCCCAATTTTTTCTCCCCAATAGAATGAATTTTTTGGTTCAATTTCAAAGACGCCGATCGATCAATCCTTAAATCCGTAAAAATCTATGATAGTAGTTGTCGGTAAAGCTCTTGTTCCAAAGTTATCAGCCCGGCATTGTTGCCCCGCCGGGTCTGGAAAACCCCGATTTCTCTTTTTACACCGGCGGAAACAGGCTTACCGCCGAGAACAACAATCGAATCGCCAAGAGTCACGGCTTCTTTTGGGTCATGCGTGACCGTCACCACTGTCCGGGGATTCTTAATCCACAGTGCAAGGAAACTCTCAAATAAATCCGCCCTGGTTTTCAAATCCAATGATTTAAAAGGCTCATCCATTAACAAAAGGGGTGCCTCAAACGCAAAAGCCCGGGCCATTGCCGCCCTTTGCTTCAGTCCCCCGCTTAATTGGGCCGGATAACACTCGGCATAATCCTCAAGCCCCGTCGCGGACAGACTAGCCTTTACCTTTTCCGCCCTATCCTGTTGGGGCATTTTGTCATGCAGTACCAAACCGGTATTTTCACGGATGGTCAGCCAGGGGAGCAGCCGGGGTTCTTGAAACAAGTAACTTACCCGTTCGGTGGTATGTACGTTACCCCGCTCCACCTTGACAAGGCCCGCTAAAATATTGAGCAAAGTTGTTTTCCCGCAGCCGGAAGGCCCTAAGATAGCTGTAATCTTTCCCTCGGGAAATTCCAGACTAAAATCGGCGAATATTTCGCGGAAGCCATAACTTTTAAAAATGTTCTCCACTTTAATCATTGGCTGCGGCATCTTTCACGAAAGTCTCTTTCCAAGCTTTAAAAGGTAATTTCAACAGATAATCCAGCAAATAATCAAAAAACAATCCCAAAGCGATAACCACTAAAGTCCAGGCAAAAACCTTGTCGGTTTGCAAATAAACCCTGGCGGTATCCATTTGCGTCCCGATTCCCCAAGCTGGATAGGCCAGGACTTCCGCCGCGATTAACACTTTCCAGGTAATACCCAAACCAGAACTGACTCCGGCAGTCAAAAAAGGAATTAATGAGGGCAAATAAACTTTAGTCAGCTGGCGCTTATAGCGGACCTGATAGGTTTGAACCATTTCTACCAACTGCCCGTCAACGGAACGGATACCCTCAATGATATTTTGCACCACAATCGGGAAGGCCATCAAAAACGCGACAAAAATCGCTACATTATCCCGCTTAAACCAGATGAGCGCCAGAATAATCACTGAAATCACCGGCGTGCTGCGGAGCAGAATAATGATTGGCCGGAAAAAGGCGTGGATCGCCTGGTGTTGTCCTGCGGCTATCCCAATCATCAGACCCAACAATAAAGCAACTCCAAACCCTACAAATCCCCGGCCCAAGGTGGCTCCAAGATGATGCCAAAAATCAAAAGTGGCTATCAATCCGGCAGCCTGCCTCAGTGCTTGCAGCGGGGTCGGCAAAATCAGCGGTAAACGGATGAAAGCGGCCGCCAGCTGCCATCCCATAATCATTACCACAATGGCTAGACCGCCAAACCAATTACGGTTGATAGAAGAAAGCTTCATCCGGCACCTTTCCTCCCACGGAATCCGGCGCAAAACCAACTAAGCGATCCAGAAAACTTTCAATAACCTTCCGGTATTTGTAAGCCTCGTCATATTTGAGATGAGTGCGCTCCAAACCTTTTTCAACGGATAGCGCTGAAATTTGGACATATTTTTCCGCCAAGATCCCGGCTTCCTTGGGATTACGATTTGTCCAGTCAATGGAAGCAGCCAATCCCTTCAGAAAACTCCGGAGCGCTTCCGGGTGTTCTTTGGCAAATTGTTGCCGCACTACAATACAGGTTTGGGGGTAAGCGGTACTCTGTTTTTCCACCCGTTGCCATTCTTTTTGAAAGTCCAATATTACTTGCAAATGGTTGTTTTTCTCCAATACTTCGGTAACCCATGGCTCCGGCATGGCCGCCAAAGTTATTTTGCCGGCCGCCACCAGTTGCGCAATCTCAACCGAACTGGAGATATATTGAATCCGAACGTCTTTCTCCGGATCGAGGCCGTTCTTGCTGATTAGATAACGCAGTAAAATATCGGAAATAGCCCCTTTGGCCGAAACGTAAATTTCTTTGCCCCGCAGATCCTTCCAGCGACGGATGGCTTTATCGCTGCTGACGATGTACATCAGCCCCCAGCCGATAATGGCCGCTACTTCGATCTTGACTCCCTTGTTATAAATCATAGCGGCAGTACTGATAGGCAACCCCGCGATATCGGTCTCCCCGGCTATCAATTTGCCCACTGCCAAATCCGGGCTTTTTAAAACTTCGAAACTGGTTGGAGCCTTTAGGCTTGAGGGTTGGTCCATCATCCGCGCCATCGACAGGCCAATATTTCCTGCCAGCGCCGTCACTCTCACCGGCGTAGGGTTCTCGCACCAGACGGCGCCACCCCATAAACAAAGCACCCACAACAAAACCGGCATAATCAGTAATCGCTTTTTCATTCGGGATACACCTTTCTATCTTCCTAACTTCCCTTACTTTTACTTTGAATTATAATCTTTTTTTGGAAAAGATCATAGTATTTACTCTGTAAGCCCGTTATTTTTGATCACATCCCGGTACCAAGCGCCGCTTTTTTTGATACTGCGGCCTTGGGTAGCGTAATTGATTTTGACAATCCCGAATTTCTTGCTATAACCATAGGCCCATTCAAAGTTGTCCATCAGTGACCACAGGTAATAGCCATCCAAGCGCACTCCCTCTCCCAGCGCCCGATGAAGGGCCATCAAGTGCTGTTTTAAATAATCCAAGCGGTCATCATCGGCAACGATTCCTTTTTCGATTTGCTCATCTTGAAAAGCCGCGCCGTTTTCGGTGATGAAAATACGGGGATTGCCGTAATCTTTCTTGATACGGAGCAAAAGGTCATAAATTCCCGCCGGATAAATTTCCCACTCCATGCCGGTATAGGCTGAATCTTCAGGGTTGATGTTCTGATATAGACCGGAGGAACCGAGGGCCGGGTGGCCAATCACTGCCCTTGAGTAATAATTGATTCCTAAAAAGTCAACCGCAGCCCTTTTTATCAATTCCATGTCGCCGTTTTCAATAGCCGGCCCATTATATTTCCGGTGGTATAATTCTCCTATGTCTTCAGGGTAAACGCCCTTCAATACGGGGTCCAAAAACCAGCGGTTTTTTTCACCATCCGCCAATATAGCGGCTTTTTGGTCCTCCACCGAACTGGACGCCGGATAAGTTGGACTTAGATTCAGGGTAATCCCGATTTCCCCTTTGAAGTTCAATTGCCGGTATATCTCCACGGTTCCGGCATGAGCTACCAGCAAATGATGGGCCACCTGTATTCCCAAAGCCATATCCCGCAATCCGGGAGCATGATGTCCCTCCGCATATCCGCAAATGGCGGACACCTGCGGTTCGTTGAAGGTAATCCAGCGTCCAACCCGGTCCCCAAACCTTTGAAACGCCAATTTAGCGTAGTCCTCAAATGCTTCCACGGTTGAGCGGGTTCCCCATCCCCCCTGGTCTTGCAATGCCTGGGGCAAATCCCAGTGATACAATGTAGCCGCAGGTTCTATCCCCGCCTCCAGCAGTTCATCAATTAACCGGTTATAAAAATCCACTCCCCTGGTGTTTATAGAACCTTTACCATCTGGAAAAATTCTAGGCCAGGCAATGGAAAACCGGTAAGATTTCAGTCCTAATTCCTTCATCAGCAAAACATCTTCCCGGTAACGATGATAATGGTCGCAAGCGATATCGCCGGTATCTCCCCGGTAAACTTTCCCGGGCGTATGACTAAAGCGGTCCCAGATGCTCTCGCCGCGTCCATCTTCGTTTACCGCCCCTTCGATTTGATAAGCGGCGGTGGCTGCCCCCCAGATAAATTCTTTTGGAAAAATAAATTGGGTCATTGGATTCTCTCCTTGGAAAAGATTTTGGCGATTTTTTCTTTTGTTGTTTGATTTATGTATAATTATATTGATAAAATGACTCTTGTACATTCATTTTTTTGTGTTTTTTCTTCAAATTTTTTACCCTATTGAATCGCACCTGCGAATGATATTCAATAGAGTATTCTATTGATTAATGAAAAGAAAATATAAAAAAAGTGCCGGATCAGATCCAACACTACAATGCTCTTCATAATGAATTTCGCTGAAACTTTACTGTCCTTCATACTCAAACCAGTCAAAATCGGCAAAACCGGCAGGGGGATTGCCATTACTGGAAGCAAATAATCCAATCAAGGTCCCCACAAATCCTCCGGCAACATCGGTACTAAGGATTCTGCCATCTATATTTTCAACCAACGCCCGATAGCGCTGTCCATCGTTGCCATAATAGAAACTATATTCTTGTCCGACAGCCTTTACTTTCAAATAAATCCGGGCAGAGGGATAAACATCCTCCGCTAAAACCGTCTCCACACCTTTTTCACATTTTACCAGGCGGATTCGGTTTTGTTCCTCCATCTTGAAAGGTGCCGCCAGTTCAAAACGGAAATGGAACTCATTACTTTGAATCACTGCCAAGCCTGCCGTCTCCTCCGGATGAAATTGAAATTCCATCACCGTGGCGGCTTCAAAACGAATATGTTGTTGACGCCGTCCGATAAAGCTCGGATTTGCCAATTCCGTAAGTTTTTCCGGTTTCGTGAAAAGCCGTAAATGGCCCGGCCTTTCTTTCAAACTCCAAAAGGATTTCCGGGGAGTACGCAATACCTGCCAAATTAACTCCAGTGATTCCTTATTAAAATCATCCCGGATTTCCCTGGATTCGACATTCTGAAAAGGGAGATCCGGTGAAGGATAAGTGAGTTCGACCCGCCCGTTTCCCGGACTTACCACCGGCCAGTTGTCTTCCCAAACCACCGGTATTAAAAAAGTTTCCCGGCCTAAATTACGGTAGTATCCTCCATAAGGCCTGGACCCTAAAGCAACCATCCACCACTCACCATTCTGGGTTTGAACCAGATCCCCATGGCCCATATTTTGGATTGGATAATCCTTCCCCAACTGGCGATGGGTTAAAACCGGGTTCCCGGGATTGCCTTCATAGGGCCCGGTAATTTGCCGGCTGCGGGCAACCGTAATGGAATGATGATAATCCGTCCCGCCCTCCGAAATCATTAAATAATACCAGCCGTCTTTCAAATATAAATGAGGACCTTCCGGCCACACTACATCCCGCATCGCGCCGCGCCATAAAGGGTAAACGCCGCCGCTCAGTTTCATCTTATTCAAATCCAGTTCCTGCAACCAAATTTCCCAGTTGCCGAAATATTTCGGCCCCTCGGGGATTGGTTTTGTCCCAACATAATAAGCTTTTCCATCTTCTTGAAAAAACAGTGACGGGTCGATTCCCGGCGCATCAGGCAACCAGAAAGGATCGGACCACGGACCCGCCGGATTGCCGGCAGTGACCAGAAAATTGCCACCCTTGGTGATATTGGTGGTAATCAAATAAAAAGTTCCCTGATGATACCGGATGGTAGGGGCATAGATGCCCTCCGAATGGCCAACTCCATCCAAATCCAGTTGCGATGGCCGGTTCAAGGCAAAGCTGATTTGCTCCCAATGAACCAAATCCCGGCTGTGAAAAACCGGTACCCCGGGAAAATAAGCAAAAGTCGAAGTCACCAGATAATAATCTCCAGCCACTCTACAAATGGATGGATCCGGGTAAAAACCGGGCAGGATGGGATTTATGAAAAGCTGTTTATGATTTGGAACATCCATAGCGACTCATCCTTACAGTAGTCATTAAGGCGGAATTCAACACTACCCTTTCAAAGCCCCGGCCAACGTCCCTTTTATAATCCAGCGATGGCCTAAAATATATAGCAGGATCGTTGGGGCTGCGGCAATGATTGCTGCAGCGGCATACCTCGGCATATTGTCTACGCCATAGGAGTTAAGAAACTGGGCTATCCTCAACTGCATGGTAAAGAGCTTTTGACTGTTTATTAAAATTAAGCTCAATAAATAATCACTCCAAGCTCCGATAAAAACAAGCATAACTGCCAGAACAGTGGCCGGTTTAGCCAGCGGTAACATGATTCGAAAAAAAGTACTCATATGTCCGGCGCCATCGATTTTTGCCGCTTCCGCCAGTTCGCCGGGGAGACTTTGGAAGAAGGAACGATATATGATGGTCCAAAATGGGATACCAAAGGCGGTCAGCGGCAAAAAAAGACCGGGCAAGGTATCGGTTAGGTTCATTTGCGAACATAATTTATAGAGTGGAATTAAAATCATCAGATTCGGTACGAAATAACCGGCCAAGATACAATAAAACACCACTTCCGTGACTTTGTTCCGATAACGGGCAAAAATGTAACCCGCCATTGCCGCCGACGGAACCGTACAGAAAACCGTACCCAAACATACAATGAACGTATTGATTAAACCTTGGTCGATTCGCACCGCTATCCAGGCTTCTACAAAATTAATCCACCGGATTTGCGTAGGTAAGCTCCAGGGATTATAAGAACATTCCAGCCGGGTCTTGAATACAAAAAGCCAGGGCATCAGCAGCGGTAAGATAACCGTCAAGGCCAGTAAAATCAGAACAACGGTAATTGCAACCCCTGCAATCGTCGGACGATTTCGGACGGATTGTTCCTGGCGGTTTGTTCCAGTCGATGAATTGCTCATCAAATGTCACCTTCTTTTCTTTGCCAAGAGAATTGGACTACGGTAAAGATCAACGAGAGCAGGAAGATCACCACACCGACTGCAGCCGCTTTCCCATATTGCCAATTTACAAAACCTTGTTTATAAAGAACAATTCCCAGAGTGGTCGTGGCGTAACCCGGACCGCCATTGGTGAGCAGAAATGGCAATTCCATAAGCTTCAAGCTACCAACGATGCTCAATATGGCACAAATGCGGATTGGATAGGCAACCATCGGCAATACTATCGCTCTTGCATATTGCCACCGGTTGGCGCCATCCAGTTGAGAGGCTTCGTAAATATCCTTGGGTATCTGTTCGATGTTCGCCATCAGATAAATGATATTGAACCCGGAGTAAGCCCAGGTAGCGACGGTAAAAACGGACCAGAAAACGATATTGGGGTCCCCTAGAAAGTCTATTTTCGCAAGCCAATCCCAATGAAATTTGGCGGAAAGGGAGGCAATAATACCGAAGTTTGGCGCAAACATGAACCGTCCCAACATTGCCACAATCGCCGAGGGCAATATCGAAGCCAGGTAATAAACGGCCCGTAGCGGATTGGTAACCTTATTCCGGTAAGTGGACAAAGCAAAGGCGACAAAGAAAGCTAAAGGGATCTGAATGACCACGCTCCAGAATGCCCAGGCCAAAACATGAACCAAACCGGCTTGAAATTCTTCATCCGCAAATAGCCTGACATAATTATCCAATCCCGTGAAGACACTTGCTCCGAGGCCGCTGGTGCGGGTGAAGGACAAATGGAATGTTTCTTCAATCGGATAGTACATGAAAATAACGAGGAACAATATGGCCGGCAAAAGGAATCCCGTTTTAAAGCAGATGGAATTCCAATCCCGCTTTTTTTTATTTATCTCACGCGATGGCAAACCTCTTACACTAGCACTCTCTTGCATTCCCAACACCTCAATGTCTTTCAAATTATCATATTTCCGGGGTGAGAAAGTAATCCGGGTTACTGGTTTTTCTCCCATACATAAGCCGGCGGAGGGCAGATACAGATCCACCCCTCCGCCAACTACTGTTACAGACAGAATTACTTACTTTTTAACCGGACCCATACTTTCTTCCACCAAAGATTCATATGTGGTAAAGGCTTTCTTAACATCGGCATCGGGGAGGAAAATATTCTGCATTGTGTCTTTCAATGGATTGGTTACCATCGGCGGCAAATCTTGATCCCACCAGAATTGGACCGCTTTGGCTTTGCCAAATACTTCGGAAGCCATCCCAGTTATAGGATTACGCGCTTTCACACCCGGTACGGAACAGATACGACCAGGTTCAGCCGAACAAGCTTCCACACTCATCGCATACTTCAAGAAGCGCACAACCACATCCTTCTTATTCGCTGCCGCTTTAGTAACGGTAAAAGCGATATCAGGCATACCCATGACATCGGTAATTGCGCCCTTGCCGCCTTTCATTTCCGGGAAAGCAAAAAACCCGATGGTTTGATCGGTAAATTCCTTGTTGGCGTATTGAGCGCACATCCAGGAACCTGTTATATGCATAGCGGCTTTACCGGTAGCCATCAGCTGTTGGGAATCGTTATAGGCCTCACCCAGGGGTTTGTCACCGAAATAACCCTTTTTCGCCCATTCCTGGTATTTCTGAGCGGCTTTAATAAATTCAGGACTGTTGAAAGGAATCTTCCGGGCGCTGGCGTCATCGAAAACCTTAACGCCGCCGCTCCGATCGGTTAAATACATAAACAATGCCAAAACCGGCCATTTATCTCTAGCGCCGCAGGCAAAAGGCTGAATGCCTTTACTCTTTAATGTATCGGCTACGTTTTCCAATTGGTCGATGGTAGTCGGTACCGTCAAATTATATTTTTTAAACAAGCCTTGATTGTAAAATACGCCGGCGACGGCAAAGAACGGGGACACTCCATAGATCTTGCCTTTCCAGGTCATCGCTTGTTGTGCGGCTGAGCTACCGGGGATAGATTTAAGTTCTTTGGTCAGATCGAGCAACCGGCCAGCGTCGGCATAACTGCCCATAGTAGAACCGCCCCAACCTTGGAAAATGTCGGGAAGATCTTTATTATTGGCCATAGCGACTTTGGTTTTGTCCATCAGTCCGGGATCGCCCAAGGCGATGTACTCCACGTTGATATTAGAATTCTTGGCCTTAAAATTATTAATCAGCGCTTTAATATAAGCATGGTCAGCACCATCATCGGTAAGATCACGGCCCCAAACGGTAAGGGTAACTTTGGGAGCAGCATAAACCGGAATCAATAAGGCAACCATCAAAGCAAACAAGCAACAAATTAAAACTACTTTTTTCATCCTTCTTTTCCTCCATTCTTTTCTCTTTCATCAAATTCAAACCGATGCCACCATCATTCGCTTGGATTCCTCACCTCCCAAATATATCCTTCATTTTCCATATATGTTTTTATTTCCAACACGCATCTGAGATACCAGAAATCAATACTCAATTTCAACCGGCGATCCCTCAACCTCAAACTCTGCCTGCAACACTTTCGATCCGGTTAGTTCCTGACTTCTGGCGTCGGGTTGGCTTCCCCCAACATAAACTTCAAATGTGCCCGGTTCCAAAATACATTTTCCTTCATCATTAACGAGAGCCATCAACCGGGGAGTAATCTCAAAGGAAATTTCCTGCTCCTGACCGGGTTGAAGAAATACTTTCCGGATTCCTCGCAATTGCCACTGGGGAACAACCACGCTGGCCTCCGAATCCTTCAAATATAATTGGACTGTTTCTTCCGCCGGATACCGGCCGGCATTTTTTACTTTTACACTGCAAAAAGCACTTTCACCGGCCTTGATTTGGTTCCCGGCCAGTCTCAACTCCCGATATTCAATCCGGGTATAGCTCAAGCCGTATCCGAATGGATAAAGGGCTTCACCCTTCATGTAACGGTATGTCCGGTTATTCATGGAATAATCGTTAAAATCGGGCAGTTCCTCGGTACTTCGGTAAAACGTTACCGGTAAACGCGCCGATGGACTGTAATCACCGAATATCAAAGATGCAACAGCTTTCCCGCCTTCCGCTCCAGGATACCAAGCTTGAATGATCGCTGGGATGTGAGCGTCAGCCCAAGTAACCGCTAAGGCGCTTCCCGAAAGAAGAACTAAAATAACGGGTTTCCCAACTTTAAATACGGTTTCAAGGAGTTCTTGTTGCAGTCCGGGCAAATTTAAATGGTTTTTGTCGCCACTGGCGTATTCGTTGGAAGTATCGCCTTGTTCTCCCTCAATCGTGGCATCGAGGCCCAAACACATAACAACAATATCACTTTTCCGGGCTACAGCGACCGCCTCGGCAAAACGGTCTTTGGGCTCGCCCAGCCCTTCGACTTTATCTTTATATAAATGACATCCCTGGCTATAGTACACCCGGACAGGTTCTTCAACAGCCTGAGTAATTCCCTCCAGCACCGTCACATAGCGCGAAGCGGTTCCGCAATAATTCCCCATGAGGGCGGCCCGGCTATCGGCGTTGGGCCCGATAACGCCAATCGATTTGATTTTGGATTTATCAAAAGGCAATAAGTGATTGGCATTTTTCAACAGCACCAAAGATTTTTTGGAAACATCCAGAGCAAATTGGCGATGTTCGTCACAATCATTCTTTTCGTAAGGTATTACACTATATGGAACACATTCCTGGGGATCAAACATTCCCAGTTTCATGCGAATGAACATCAAACGGATTACAGACTTATCGATGGTCTCTTCATCAATCAAGCCTTCTTGATGGGCCAGAAGCAAATTCAAATACATATTGCCGCAGTTCAAGTCACAACCATTATTGACAGCCAGGGCCACCGACTCCGGAGCGGTTTTGGTAACCATATGGTTTTCATGAAAATCTTTAATCGCCCAGCAGTCCGAGGTTATATATCCGTTAAAACCCCAATCTCCCCGGAGAATTTTTTGCAATAACGTTTCACTCCCGCAACACGGCTCACCGTTGGTACGGTTGTAAGCGCCCATAACTCCAGCCACATTGGCTTCTTTCACGCATTCTTTAAAGGCCGGAAGATAAGTTTCCCACAAATCCTTCTCGGATACAACCGCATTGAAGCTATGCCGTTCGCCTTCCGGCCCGCTATGAACGGCGAAATGCTTAGCGCAGGCCGCCGTTTTTAAGTAAACTCCATCGTTTCCCTGAAGTCCTTTGATAAATGCCACCCCGAGCCTACCGGTCAAGTAAGGATCTTCACCATACGTTTCATGGCCACGACCCCAACGCGGATCACGAAATATATTCACATTCGGCGACCAAAATGTTAACCCTTTATAGATACCATGATCGTTATTCCGTTGGGCCTCATGATATTTGGCCCGGCCTTCCGTTGAAATTATATCCGCGACTTGATAAATTAAGTTTTCATCAAAGGTCGCCGCCATTCCGATGGCTTGCGGAAAAACCGTGGCTGTTCCGGCTCTTGCAACCCCATGTAACGCTTCATTCCACCAATTATAAGAAGGAATGCCCAGCCTGGGTATTGCCGGCGCGTTATAAACCATCTGCCCGACTTTTTCTTCCAAAGTCATTTTCGATACCAACTCTTTAGCCCGTTCCTCAAAGCTTAAGGTTTCATCATAATTCTCAGGTTGAATCGACATTTGAAACCCTCCATGTAGTCAATGTGATCTTCCCGGATTTCATGAAAACATTACATTTCCCGGTTCTATAAAGTACAAATTCATGAATGAAGATATTTCCAGCAAACGTTTGTTAAAACGGCCATCTTTTATAAGATCAATTTATTCAGTTGAAGCCAACATATTCTCTATTTATCATGAAAATAGATTATGAGAATCCATACCGTGTTTCCTTGATACTGGTTCGCATCTCTTTTCATTGGATAATTCTGATTTTTTTAAGGAATTACCATATTTCATAGGATAATTCCTATGAAAGCAGTGAAAAAATTTTTAACAAACGTTTGTGAATATTATTTCTAGCAAAGAAGTAGAATTCCTCCTGTCAATGCCAATAAATTTTCGTAGGGTAGGTCGGTGGAAAAATTTAAGTTTCCACCTTTTCTGGATGCATAAACTATAGCATCATAATTTATGATTATTTGCCAATAGATTAAACAGAGAGATAGACGCCGAAAAGCAAGTAGTCACTAGTCCATATAGTAATAGATTTGTAGAAAAAAATAATATGGTTATTAAGTTAACTCAGCACAAGTAATTTTGGGAGCAGAAACACAAGCATTAAGCAGTTTCCCAAATATCAAATGCTCGCAAAATCTCCGATTCAAGCGATAGCAGAATTCATCCAATCCATCCAAGTGCTTTTTGGGCAATCCATGATAAGTACCTAAAATATAGGACTTTGAGTTTGAAATAATCACATTTGCCCACTCCGCATCTTAATTTATTCCAATAGTCCATTTTCTCCTCCAATCATAATTTTACTTAGATTATGAAGACATTTAAGTTCTTTATCATAATTATTAAGTAATTGCATCCTTGATGGAGTCATTTGAATCTTATCAATATCGTGATTTATAATGGGTTCACTAATACGTTTAGGATTTTTTGTTCGTTTTCATCAGCTAAAATTACTGTTAGACCTCGAGTTAAAGGCAACAATGTTTCAAGGACGAAAATGTCAAATGATAGCGTTGTTTATGCGAGAATTCTTTTGCCCTCTGAGAAATCTATTATATTAGTAATTCCGTTAAAAAAATTGATGATTGATTTTTGTTCAATCATTACTCCCTTAGAGATTAGTAAAGCAATTATTATAAAAGGATTGGGTCAACAACATTAAAGTATCACTATCCTCCAGCAAATAAGAAATTCTTTCAGCCGGATAGTCCGGATCAATTGGTAGATATGCTGCCCATGCCTTAAGTATTCCCAATATCCCAATGATCATTTCTATTGATCGTCTCATCTTTAGACCTATTATTACATTTTCATTCACTCCTTCATTTATAAAACATCTGCAATTTTATTAGCCTTATCATTCAATTCTTTGTATGTTATATGCTCATTTTTAAATATCAAGCTTATATGATCGGGCATTTTCCCAGCAATTTCCACAAACAATTTCTGGATAGTTTGATCTTGTTAATTATTATTATCTATCGTTTTTATATCTGAAAAATGCATTAGAATCACCTTTAAATTAATTTTTTTGCTCATGGAAAAATATATAGAATTAATCTTATCATTTCTGGCCTTTGTTCATTATTACCTTTCAAACATATTAACACCATCAAATATTGATATTACTCGTGACTCGCCGCAACTTCAAGGTAAAGCTTTTCATAGTTATCAACCATCTGCTCAAGTGTAAACTTTTCTTCAACATGTTTTCTGCAATCGATACGCATCTTTAAATATTCATCCTGCGGTATGTTATAAATTTTTTCGATTGCTTCACAGAGTCCTCTAATACCACATCCTTTAATGATCCAATTCCCCCGGATATCATTTTCAGAGGGGTTAACCAGAAATCCCGTCTCCCCATCCTTAATAATCTCAGGAGCAGAGCCACGGGCATACGCTATCACCGGAGTACCCGCTGCCATAGATTCTATAAATGTAAATCCAAATGGTTCTTCCCATTGAATTGGTATTAATGAAACTTTGCCACTTCGGTAAAAATTTACTTTTTCACTTGAAGATGAAAACTGTTTTTCTCTTTGAATTGTGGCGTCTAATAAGGGTTCAATTGCTTCTTTATAATAACCAATTACTTCTACAAACCCAACAAAAGCTAAATTATGTTTGGTGTTCTTGGCAGCAGTAATTGCGTCATCAAGTCCTTTTGGAGTGTTCGGATCTATCCTCCCAATCCAAATAATTTTTTGTTGGTTGCAATATTGGTTCACGGGATAATCTTTTATATCAATTCCATTATAGATATGACGTGTCTGGGTAGGGAACAGCTTCTGTTGGAACTTGGAAACAGCTACGTATGTAATTTTAGTGTTAATGTATAGATCAAATATGGATTCGTAATTTAAAAATCTCTGGACAGGTGCATGCATTGTTGAAATCACCGGTTTGTTAAATAAATTCCACAATGAAGTGAATATAGGTGAGGGAATGTTTTCGTGAAATACATCCACCTGATTTTCATACATTTTGGCACAATAAATATTTCTTATATTCAATGAATTTGCAGCGGTAAATTTCTCAGTAAAATTTAGTTCCATGCTTTCTTTAAGTTCAAGCTGTCTTTGGATCTCCAATAAAGAAAAGTCGGATGTCCTGACTAAATTAACACCTTCGATTTGTGAATCGCCGCTACCAAAAACAATGATTTCATGGCCTTTATCCCTTAGCTTTTTTGCCATGAGCGAAATAAAAACTTCTATCCCTCCTGTGGTTAAAATGTTTGTTGGTTTAAGAGTACAAGCAATAAATCCTATTTTCATTAGCAATTTTCCCTTCGAAAATTTTCTAACTTAACCTTCTATAATAGTGTCCCGATTTGATTTAAAAGAATTTCAATAGCGTTTTTTTCCATGCTTTCAATTTTATTTATACCCACTAAAATTAGATCAATGTTTTTGTTGTTGTGGTCGAAATAATATTTTATTTGCTTGTCCCTTATATCAAGAGCTATTATTTCAATTTCATTAAAATGGTCATTGAGTTCTTCGCATTTTTTTAATAATCCATGATTTAACATATAATTGAATCGTAGATTCATGCATTTTTTATGTTCATAGATAATGTGCAATGGTCGGATATCATTTGGTATTTTATTATCAAGGAGTAGTTCAATAAATTCATACAAATATTTATAAATATTCATTCCAAAAACCTTATTCGCTTCCGGATTTATAAAATATCTATACCTATCTGAAGAGTTTCTTGAATAGAAATAATCTGATAACATATCAAATACATTATACATATCAAAGTTATAGCTAAATTTTTCCTTCTTTTTCATTAATTTAATAACGTAATTATCATCAATGCCTGCCGAAAAAGCTTCCTCAAATTGCTTAAAAGTAATTACCGTTGTGTCAAACATGAAATTTTTATTAAAACCGAGTATATAATAAATTCCTTTTTCAAGATTATACCCATATATCATAAAATCATGGATAGTATGTCCTTTTTGATATTCCATTCTATCTGGAACAAAAAATTCATCAAATGAAGAATAAAAATACCAACCATCATTTATGCATTTAATTATAAAAGTATTAAGATCTAGCGCGTTCTTTTTCAAAAAATTTTTTTCAAAAAGTTGATAATTAATCCATGGTATATTATATTGCATATCAATAAAATAAAAAGTTAAAAGTGAACTGAGATCCGTGTTCCAAATAAGCTGTATATAATTACTGAAAAACCAAGGTAAATAATCATTATCGTTAGCTAAAATTGTCAAAGGGTAAGCCAAATATTGATAACCAATTATTGGGGACTTAGCGATCGGTAATTGTATATTATTCATTTTTATAGCCATTCCTCGCTACGCTCAAGGCATAAAACGGAATGAAACTGTTGCCTTTGAGCTATTTTTGTTTTTAAACGAAAGCATTGAGATAACAGACAACTACAAATCACGTGGAGGTGAGTGCGCTGCATCATTATGAGCAGACCGCTGAAATTGCAAAAATATGCATCCCCGGACAATCAGGCAATTGTAAGAAATCAATTTTATTTCGTAATTTTAGATCATATTTTTGAGCTATCATATGCACTTGCGCTCCCATTAATTGTACATTATCGCCGATTCTTTCCACCGCATTTCCTTCCCAGGCTATTATCTCGCCATACATTGGTTTATATAGCCATTCGGTAAACTTGACATTTATCTCCTCAACTTGTCCATTTATATAATTGACGATTATTTTATCACTAAAGCTTCCCCATTCGGCGCAACCTAAAATCATAATACGCTGATAGACGTCATTTCCAATTCTGACCTTTTGCCCATTACAGAATATATTGTCATTAGCTTGTTTTAAAAGATCGGGGACTTTAAATTCCATCACTCCTACTTTCCAAATATCATCACCAGGAGGGCTTTCCATCAGAAAATAAATCCCAGTTCCTGTTAAATCAGCCCGACAATCTATTGAAACCGATTTTCCAAAGGCTTTATTATTAAAGTATAGAGTCAAATCACTCAAGGCAATCTTAGAAGTAGCGAATATGTTTTCGGCTTTCACCGTATTAAAATGGGTTTGATAGCGGTTTGAAAAATACTGCATAGCATTGATATTATTCCGATAAACCCAGGTTATCAGGTTAGCGATATCTTCCTCCAAATCAGCAATCTCCCGTATCTTCACAAGAGCCCTTGTTTTAAATGAACCATCTTTGGAAAAGGCTTCTTTAATTAAAAGTGCTCTAACATTAGCCCACTGAGAGGCCGCTCTTTCCAAATCAGCCGCCGAGCCGGCAAAAACCTCCAAACCGGTCTCTTCGGCAAAATAATCCATCATCTTGGCAAATTTCCGCCTTCCATAAGCAATCTTTTCTAATTTTTTTATGAAAGGCGCTTCAAATAAATTATCCTCAAACCCCTGGATTTCATTTTGAATATCTGCGGTATTTTCCAAAACATCCGCAAATCTTCGCATCGAATTAAAAGCGTTTACCGAACCATTATCTGTTTTTAATTGCTGAATTGCATTCCCTAAAATTTGACCCCAATTCACCTGGATTTCTTCAGCGCCTTCCAAACTAAACGTCCCATACCAAGCATCAAACCCACTCTTCAGTTCATCTTTTGAAATAATGCCGTAAGTTTGGTAAAATCCGTCGCAACAATACAATAAACTGGTAGTATCATCAAGTCCGCTAATCAAAAATGTATGGCTGATGTGGCGTTTCTGGAAATTCCAATCCCACGGGCATAAAAAGGAATCCATTGATACCATTACCGGCCTGCCGTTTTCTAATTCCAAGCGGAGAACTTCAATAAATTCCGCGAAAGAGTTTGCTTCTTTCAATATCACTTTTATGCCGTGGTATTTAGCTAAATCGGCTTCCAAATCTTTCTCAAATACCTCTAAAGATTCACCCAGACTATAGTACTCCTCGCTATTTGGCGGATTAAAATTAAAACTCCAAACTTCCGATAAGGCTAGCTCGTAACGATACCCGGCCCATTGTGAAACTGAAACTACGATATCCTCCAAACAAGTCAAAAAATCGTAATGGACCGGTTTTATATCCAACTTGACTCCGTTAAAAGGTTTTTTGTCAATAATATGCGGCTTAAGTTCGACCTTCATGGCCTCCAATTCAGGTTCTCCCCGGAGCAATGCCACTATTTTTCGGATGGTGCGGTACTTGAATATGTCGGCATTCTTAATATACAGTTCAACCTTTTCCATCTCTACTTCCAGCATGATCGCAAGCAAGGAGTTACCGCCCAATTCAAAAAAGTCATCATCGATTCCCACTTTCTCTACTTTTAATACCTGCGCCCAAATGCCGCATAAGGTTTTTTCAAGTTCATTTCTTGGCGCAACATAATCAACTTTATTATGAACCATGCCATCCGGGCGGGGCAGGGCTTTCCGATCCAGTTTTCCATTTAGAGTCAGCGGCAATTTGTCTAGTTTTATAAAGAAGGACGGTATCATATAGTCAGGCACAAATTGGGATAGGAATCTCTTTAATTCGGTTGTTTCAAGCTCTTTATCCGAAGTTACATACGCACAGAGATATTTATTACCGATTTCATCTTCCCGGTCAATTACCGCCACTTCTTTGACCGGCCCATACTTGAGCAACTGGGTTTCGATCTCACCAAGTTCGATTCTAAACCCTCTGATCTTTACCTGGTGGTCCAACCGGCCTACATAGTCGATATTGCCATCCAGCATCCATTTTGCCAAATCCCCCGTTCTATACATTAATGTACTAGGCCGGAAGGGATTAGCAACAAATTTCTCGGCCGTAAGATCGCGCCGGTTAAGGTAACCCCTCGCCAGACCATCACCTGCAATACATAATTCACCGGGTACCCCAACTGGCTGCAATTTATTATTTCTATCTAAAATATACAATTCTATATTATCGATGGGTTTTCCAATGGGTACTATTGCCAATTCTTCTCCCGTGCTACAATTGAAATACGAGACGTCGATGGTCGCTTCGGTGGGTCCATAAAGGTTATGCAACTTTGTCCCATTTTTTTGATATAACAAGTTATTAAATTGCTTTACTTGTTTCAATGTTAATGCTTCCCCGCTGGCAAAGACCTGTTTTAAGCTCTTTAGCCTATCCAGATCCGTTAACTCGCTAATATACTCTAGGAAAGTATTAAGCATGGATGGGACAAAATGCATGGTAGTTATTCCATTCTTTTCAATGGCTTCGATTATTGCTTGAGGCTCCTTCTCTCCACCGGGCCTCAGAAAGCAAACTGCCGCCCCTTCTATTGACCACCATAATAGCTCCCAGACCGATACATCAAAAGTGTATGAGGTCTTTTGGAGAATTACATCACTTTGCCCGATTGGATAAGATCTTTGCATCCAATGAAGCCGGTTTACCAAAGACCGGTGTTCGATCATCGCACCCTTGGGTTGACCGGTAGAACCTGATGTGTATATGATGTAAGCAAGGTCCATAGAAGCATTAATGCTGGTTAAATCAGTGGTGTCACCTTGATATAAATCGGCCTCATTTAAATTTACGGTGTTTATAGTATTGAGAATACACCGCAATTTATCTTCGATGAAATTAGTACTGAGCAGTAAAGTGGCTCCGCTATCTTCCAACATGTAACGGATTCGATCCTCCGGATATTCAGGACTGATTGGAAGATAAGCTCCGCCTGCCTTAAGTACGGCGATTATACCGACGCTCATCTCTAACGACCGTTCTATCAGTAGCGCGACAATACTATCCCGTTTTACCCCTTTACTCCTTAACACCCTAGCCAACGTATTTGCTTTGGCATTAAGCTCCCGGTATGTAAGCCTCTCTCCTTCAAATATTACCGCAATATTTTCAGGTGTTCTTTTCACCTGCTCTTCAAAAAGTTGCTGGATGGTCTTCTCCCTTGGATATTCCGCCCGGGTGTTATTAAAATCAACCAATATTGTCCGGCGTTCTTCTTCGAACAACATATTGATATCAGCCAGTTTTATTTCAGGATTTCTAACCATCTCCCGCAGAATATTTTGATAATGTCCGGCAAGTCTGGTCATGGTCTCTTTTTTAAACAGGCCGGTGCAATAGTTGAACTCCAAATCGATGCCTTGTCCGCTTTCGCTGGCAATCAGCGTCATGTCCACCTGGGCCATTGGCGGATGATATTCATAGCTGGAGATTTCGACCCCTTCCGCCTTCACTTCTTTTACATCCATATTCTGCAATACAAACATGGCGTCAAAAATGGGATTACGGCTCGGGTCCCTGGGGATGTTCAGCTCGTCGACCAGCTTTTCAAATGGATAATCCTGATTATCAAAAGCTTTAATTACATTCCGGCCAATTTCCCTGATAAATTCGCAGCAGCTTATTTCAGGGCGGGGACAATTCCTTAATGCCAGGGTGTTTACAAATACTCCGATGAGATTAAACAGGTCGGCATGTCTTCTGCCCGCGGTCGGGGATCCGATGACGATGTCTTCTTGTCCGGTGTATTTTGAGAGCAGGATATTATATGCCGTAAATAATACCGTAAATAATGTCACTTTGTTGGCCCGGGCCAGCCCATATAAGCCTTCGCTGAGTTCTTGATCGATCCGGCTTTTTAGGGTATCTCCCTGAAAGGTGAATGATGATGGCCGTGGATAATCCGTAGCCAGATTTAAAGCCGGTACTTCGCCGCCTAATTGCCCCAGCCAAAAATCTTTTTCCGCCCGTGCCTTATCACTGGCCAACAAATTTTCTTGCCAGAGCGTATAATCCTTATACTGGACTTTTAAAGCGGGCAGGCTTTTCCCGACATACAATTCATTGACCTCATTAACCAATACCGCCTCGGAGACTCCGTCGGATATGATATGGTGCATATCCTGTATTAATAAATACCAGGGGGGTTTTTCGGAAGATTTTATTTTTAGCAGCTTAAAGCGAAATAACGGCGGTTTGGACAGATCATAGGGGCGGGCAAATTCCCGCGCCAGATGGTCAATAAGCCTCGCATCCCAATCCGCTTCTTCATAGTCCAGTTGAAAATCCACCCGTTCATCGATGATTTGCGCCGGTTCTCCCTTAATAAGTCTAAAAGATGTCCTTAACGATTCATGTCTGGCGATTAACTGTTCGATCACCTTAATCAACCGGGCCTTGTCGAAGTTACCGCTGATTTTTAAAATCTGGGTCAGATTGTAGGCTATGCTTCCCTTGTCAATTTGGCTCAATACAAACATCATCCGCTGGGGGGAGGATAGCGGGTAATATTCCCTTTCCGGCGCCGGCGGAATCGGATTAGACAGGAGGTCCTGGTAATCCCCGGCCCGTATATATTCGATAATCTCGCTTTTCCTGGCCGATATATCCCTTAAAATTTCATCACTGACGACTCCCTTGGGGGCTTTATATCGCAAGGATTCCCCTTCCACCCAAAGTTTAATATGCTTGGCCTTCATTTCGGAAACCCATTCCGCTACCGGTTGCTTTGCTATAATATTATTGAATTTCAGGGACATGACAAAACCTCCGCCGCAAGACTTGGACGCAGAAAAATTTTAAATTCGCCGGGAAATGTTCCACCGGAGTTAGAGCGACTTAATTGAAGTTCATAAAATGTTTCAATAAATTACTCTCATTAATTACTTTCAAGGCACCATTTTTTGCTATTTTAAGCGCGTTTTGAATTTGAACCCCTGCTAAATCGGTTTCATTTTCTTTAACCAAGGTCTCAGCCAACCGAAGATGAAATCTTAACAATAGATTATCCGCATCGGCAAGTTGAATCTTCGATTTTTGTGTGGCTATTCGAATCGCCTCTTTAAAACCTTCCGTATCGACTTGGGTTTTTTTCTCAAGAAAATAATGTTTTCCCCCCTCACGGGCCCACGAGGAGGAACCATGCACATTTTGGGGTACTCGATATAACGTTGGAATATCCGGTAGATAAAAAAATTTTTTACCACCAGCTGAATATCTCATCCAGGTGTGTGAATCTTCGGAAATCCGCTCCGGAGGAAAGGGATACCGGACGGCCAGCTCTGTTCTTACTGCTGTCGATGAGGTTAAATTGGAATATCCTTTCGTTGTTCCAATATCTATCCAAGCATTTTCACCTTGCGGCGGACCGCTATGATGGGATTCTATCTCCTCCCTTATGGTAGGCGCCAGTTTCGACAGCGGCACAGGATGATTATCTTCATCAATCACATGAAAGGTAGAATATACCAAATCAATTTCCCGGTCTTCCCTTAAAATTCTGCGTACCGTTTCTACCCTCCGCGGATGGGATATATCGTCGGCGTCATTAAAAAGTACAAAAGCCGAGCCCATTTTATCAGCCAATTCAATTCCGATATTTCGGCAAACACCGGCCCCATCATTGGTATCTTTCAATATTACGCTTAATTTATCCTGATAATTTTTTTCGATTGCTTTTAGATAATCCCGTATTCCTTCGCAGGGCGAATTATCGTCAATCACAATGATATGCCAATCCGGATCTGTCTGGTCTTCTACCCCTCGTAAAGTCTGCGGCAAATATTTCTGACAATCTTTTAAATTCTTCCAGTAGTGAGGGATAATAAATGATGCCATCCTTTTTTGAACCATCAGCGTCACCCTTTTAATGATAAAATAAACCAGCAGACATTGTACAAATTAGGGTTAATCACTCCTCGAACTCTGATTCCATGCCGTGAGCAGTCAAAAAACTTTCATTGCTTTTCCATGTAATGGCTGATAATTCTTTGCAGATTACCTCTATACCCATGGATGATTGTTTCAATTGTGCTTTTACGGTACTCATATTTGTTATAATTCAACTGGATTTCCAAACCATTTTCATTAATGATTAAATTCATCTCAAAAGTATGATCACGATCCTGATTCCCTGTTCTATGTAACGCGCCGAGGGAGTCGGAAATTGGGGAAACGGTAAATTGGGCTAGATGATCGTCCCCTTCTTGCCCGACTTGCCCCAGAAAATTAAAGAGTATATCCGGCTTTAGTTTAAACTCCAAGGACCGCTTATTTTCAGGAGAGGTAATGCGTCGCAAGATATCATGTCCCATTCCGTTATTGGGAATTTTCATTAACGTTTCTTTGATATGATCGACTTGTCCGGATATATCATCATCAAATTTCATATCCAGGATTACAGGATAACCCACATCGATCCACCCGCAAGTTCTGGTGATATCCAGGTCCTCGAGGACTTTTTCCCGGCCATGGCCGAGTAATGTGACTGAGATTTTCCTGTTACCGCTCCACTCCTGGAAAGCATACGCCAGACCGGCCAACAGCAGTATTTTAATATCCCGGGAAGATTGCCGGGAAACTTTTAATAAGCCGGCGGCTTCTTCCGCAGATAGCAGTGAGATTTGATGACAATCGCTATCAAGCATTCGATCCGAAGCGGCATGTCCATCCTTGGGCAAAGGAGGTACCTCGGTTTCGATCACGCTTTTCCAATAATCCATTTCCTGCAACAATCGCGGACTATTGGCATATTGCTGGACTGCTTGAGACCACTCCATCAGGGAGTCGGTTTTCGGTGGAAGCTGAATCTCACGGTTATTGAGTGCCTGGACATAACCTGAAAGCAAATCATCAATAATGAATCGCATCGATATCCCGTCGGCTACCAAATGGTGAATCGTCATCAATAAATGATCGCCGCTTTCCGTTTTAAATAGTCCAAACTTTAGTAAAGGACCTTTCGTTAAATCCATACTGGTGTGAATGGCTTCCGTTTCTTTTATTATCCGTTCCACATCATTTCCGTCATTCGTTAAATCCACTACCTTTAAGTCGAATAATTCCCCTTCATCCATTCCCCGGTTATACTGGCGGACCGAAGCGCCTTCCCATCGAAAAACTATCCGAAGCGCATCATGGTGTTCAACGACTTTCCCTATGGATTTGACGAAAGCCGTTTCCTCAATACTCCCCCTGCTATAAATCAGTATCGAGGTGTTCCAGTGATGCTTATCGCTAAATGGACGACCAAAAAAATGCTTTTGGATCGGTAATAATGCGATTTCTCCCCTGACAATCCCTTGTTCCGCTTGATGTTTAACGGGATGAAAGCGATTTTCCCCGGCGATTAAAGTGGTCAACTCTTCAATTGTAGGTTGTTTGAACAGGTCATTGATGGATAATCCAACTTGAAACTCTTGCTGGATCTTGGATATCACCGTCAATGCCTTTAAGGAATCTCCTCCCAAGGTAAAAAAATTGTCATCCACCCCGACATTATGGTTCATCAACACTTCCTGCCAAATCGCACTCAGTTTTCGCTCCATCTCATTGGTCGGCCTCTTATATACCGCGCGAATATTGATTCCCGCCGCCGGTCCGGGCAGGGCTTTCCGATCCAATTTCCCATTGGGGGTCAAAGGCAACTTCGCCACAGGGATAAAGAAGGACGGGATCATGAAATCAGGCATGAAATGGGACAAAAATCTTTTTAATTCCGTGATTTCAACCTCTTTATCAGCTGTTATATATGCGCAAAGAAACTTACTGCCATTTTCATCCTCCCTGTCGATGACAGCCGCTTCCTTGATCGCTTCATATTTAAGTAACTGGGCCTCGATCTCGCCCAGCTCGATTCGAAATCCTCTGATTTTTACCTGCTGGTCCAGCCGGCCCAGATATGCAATCTCACCATTGGGGAGCCATCTAGCCAAGTCTCCGGTCCGGTACATTCTTTCTCCGGGGAAAAACGGATCCCCTATAAACTTCTCCGCTGTCAAATCGTTTCTACGGTAATAACCTTTTGCCAAACCGTCTCCGGCTATCCATAGCTCACCCATCACGCCCACCGGTTGCAAACCTTGATTGTTATCCATTATATAAGTGCGGGTATTGGCAATCGGCTTCCCGATCGTGATTTGAGTCTCACAGGTCAATTCCTTCATTGTCGACCACACGGTAGTTTCCGTCGGGCCATACATGTTGTAGATTTTGGAAGCAGTCGTTTTTTGCAGTTCTACCAGTAAATCTAAAGGAAATGCTTCTCCTCCGATCATTATCTCTTGCAACCCCTTCAGGCAGCTTTGGTTATCAGGGTTACTCAAAAACAATTTCATTCTTGAGGGTGTAGCCTGCAACATGTTTACTCCACTCTTCAAGATGAGCTGATTTAAGGCGTCGGGGTCTTTTTGCTGGTCTTCATTAGCGATAACCACTTTCATTCCCCTTGAAAGAGGCAACAAGGTCTCCAGAACAAAAATATCAAAGGAGAGGGTTGTCAGCGCCAAGATGGTCTTACCAGGTCCAAACCCGATTCTGCCAATCATCCCTTGAAAGAAATTATGAACCGCCCGGTGTTCCACCATGACTCCCTTGGGTTTACCGGTCGAGCCCGATGTGTAAATCATATAGGCCAGATCCCCTGGTTTATTAACTATTTCAAGATTGACGGCGCTGCCTTGAAATCCTTGCCGTTCACTGACATCAACGGTTTGCCCGTTAAAACGGATATCTTCGCTCAACCCCTTTTGGGTGATTAAAATCAAGGCCTGACTATCCTCAAGCATGTATGCCACCCGTTGGGCCGGGTACTCCGGATCTATCGGTAAATAGGCCCCGCCGGCTTTTAACACCGCCATAATACCGACCAGCATTTCCATTGAACGTCTTGTCATAACACCTACAATGGTATCCGGTTTAGTCCCTTTTTCTCTTAGTACTCTGGCCAGTTGATTGGCTTTTTCGTTCAACTCCCTGTATGTGAGGCTCTGGGCGTCAAATTCCAGCGCGATATTTTCAGGAGTACGTCTCACCTGCTCTTCAAAAAGCTGCTGCAGGGTCTTTTCCCTTGGATATTCCGCCTGGGTATTGTTGAATTCCACCAGGATGGTCCGGCGTTCTTCCCCGGACATCATCTGGATCTCCCCCAGTTTCTTTTCAGGATTCCCGACCATCTCCTGCAAAATATTTTGATAATGCCTGGCAAGCCGGGTGATGGTCTCTTTTTTAAACAGACCGGTGCAATAGTTGATCTCCAATTCGATGCCTTCTCCGCTTTCGACGGCAATCAACGTCATGTCCACCTGGGCCATGGACGGATGATATTCATAGTTGGAGATTTCAACCCCTTCCGCCTTCACGTCTTGGACATCCATATTCTGCAGGACGAACATGACGTCGAAAATTGGATTCCGGCTGGGCTCCCTAGCAATATTAATCTTCTCTACCAGCTTCTCAAATGGATAGTCCTGATTATCAAAGGCTTTGATGCCATTCTTTCCCGTTTCCTTTAGAAATTGGCTGCCGGTTTTTTCAGGGCGGGGATAATTCCTTAAAGCCAACGTATTTACAAAAACTCCGATCAGATTCATCAGGTCGGCATGTCTTCGGCCTGCGGTCGGGCATCCTATAATGATCTCCTCTTGTCCGCTGTATTTGGACAGCAGGATGTTATATGCTCCCAATAATACTGTGAATAATGTCACTTGGTTGGCGCGGGCCAAACGATACAAGCCTTCGCTGAGTTCCCTGCCGATCCGCCATTTCAGGGAGTCGCCTTCAAAGGTAAAGGTTGAGGGCCGCGGATAATCCGTAGCCATATTTAATACCGGAAGTTCGCCGCCTAATTGCTCCCGCCAAAAATCTTCTTCCGCCCGCACCTTTTCGCAGGCTAATAATTTTTCTTGCCAGAGCGCGTAATCTTTGTACCGGACCTTCAAGTCAGGCAGGCTTTTCCCGGCATATAACTGATTGACTTCTTGAACCAATACCGCTTCCGAGACCCCGTCGGCTATAATATGGTGCATATCCTGGATCAACAGATGGCAAGGGGTTTTTTCGGATTTTATTTTTACCAGCTTGAATCGGAATAACGGTGGCCTGCTCAGATCATAGGGACGGACAAAATCCCGCGCTATCTCCTGGATAAGCTCCCTATCCCCATCCACTTCTTCATAGTCCAGTTGAAAATCCACCCGTTCATGAATGATTTGCGCCGGTTCTCCTTCAACAAGCCTGAACGATGTCCTTAACGATTCATGTCTGGCGATTAACTGTTCAATCACCTTAATCAGCCGGTTCTTGTCGAAGTTACCGCTGATTTTTACAATCTGGGTCAGGTTGTAGGCTACGCTTCCCTTGTCAATTTCGCTCAATACAAACATCATTCGCTGAGAAGAGGATAGCGGGTAATATTCCCTTTCCGGCGCCGGAGGAATCGGGTTTGACAGGAGGTCCTGATAATCCCCGGCCCGTATATATTCGATAATCTCGCTTTTCCTGGCTGATATATCCCTTAAAATTTCATCACTAACGACTCCCTTGGGGGCTTTATATCGCAAGGATTCGCCTTCCACCCAAAGTTTAATATGCTTGGCCTTCATTTCGGAAACCCATTCCACTACCGGATCCATTTTTTTTAATTTTATCGCCACAATGACCACCTCACGGATTTTTTATGCCGCTATCGGGAATTCATTGGATTTTGGGTTAGTTTTCAATTTTAATATTGAAAGTCAGTAAAGATTCCTTTGCTACAAGTAGTCTCAAATATATCATTGAATCTGACAACTTGTTCATCATGGGCAACTTTTTTGGTTCTCAACACGCTTTTCAACATCTCCAGCGCGGCCCTAACTTCTTCCACGGTAGGTTGCCGGTTAGCTTTTTCAATCTCCTCTTTCATGGCTTTAATTTGCCGGTAAGGAACAACTACCCCTTTTTGATACTCTTCTTCATCCCAATTGCTGTTTTTCGTACAAACGGCTTCGGCAATGCATTGGATAATCACGTCCATTCCTTGCAGCATCTCTCTCTGCTCATCGCAGGCGAGAACTTTTTTCAACTTTTGGACGTCGGAAGCGTTATCGTATGAATAAGCCTGAATCCGGGGGGTATTTTTCTTCAGCATATTACACAAAACCGCCTGCGGACCCATCTCAACCACGAAGTCAACCCCTTCTTTCAGCATACGCTCTATCGAAGCCTGCCAATGAATCGGCTGGACAATCTGCCTTGTCAAATAGTCGATGATGCTGTCCTTGCCCGGGTATGGCGCGGCGGTTACATTTGAAATTACACTGTAAACCAATTCGCCAAAATTGTATTTCTCCAATTCCGCCCTAAATCGCAAGGCGGCCGGTTGCATCAACGGGCTGTGAAACGGCCCGCTGACTCTTAATGGAATAACCCTGGCGCCTTTATTATTTAGGCTTTCACTCGCTTCCTCCACTGCCGGAGTATGACCGGATATTACAATCTGGTCCAGCGAATTGTAGTTGGATACCACTACCAGCCTCCCATTTTGCGACGCCTTTCTGCATTCCTCTTCGATAACCCTTTGTGAAATGCCACTTACCGCAGCCATCATCCCGCTGCCCGGAGCCACAGTATCCTGCATAAACCGGCCTCTTTGTTTCACGATTTTTACGGCATCCGAAAAATCGATTCCACCGGCGCAACACAATGCCGAAATTTCACCCAAGCTATGCCCGGCCATTAAAACCGGTTCGACTCCAATCTCTTTCCGATAAATCCGGTAAGCCGCAACACTTGCAGTTAAAACGGCAGGCTGAGTATTCTCGGTCTTGGTGAGCTCTTCCATTCCTCCTTCAAAACAAAGCCTTTTAAGGTCAAATCCCAAAGCTTCATTGGCTTCGTCAAAAGTATTTCCGGCTTCCGGGAAAGATTGGCATAGGCTTTTCCCCATTCCAACATATTGAGAACCCTGCCCTGGAAATAAAAACGCCATTTTTATCATTGCAATCTCCTCCAATTACCTAAAGCGATTCCCCTTGTTCTATATTTGCCCTTCTTCATACTCTCCCGCCCCTTCTCCATCCGCCGTTTCCCCGGGAACCCGGAACATTTCCGCCAACTGCGCAACCGTAGCTCTTTCAAAAAAGTCTTGCAACGATATACTCTGATGAAATCTCTTCGCCAATTCGGAAAGGAGCGTGACCGCCAGTAAAGAGTGTCCCCCCAGTTCAAAGAAGTCGTCATGTATCCCTATCGGGTATATTCCGAGCAATTTCTGCCATATTTCAACAATGAGCGCTTCAGTTTCATTCCGGGAGTTCTCAAATGGGGTGGCCAAGTCCGGACGGTTATTTTCGATGATCCCCTTATGGATTAATCCCGCTTGTCCATCCAATGAAGCATGTAAATACGTTTGAATATCCTCCAACATCTCCGACAAATTCCCGGGAGTCACAATAACCTGAGCGGCCGGTTTGAAAGCAACAATCCTATCAAGCAGATCTAAGCCTTCTTTCACGGTGACCTTGTTTTTGACCCGATCCCGGGTTGGATTTTCCGCCGCCATGCCAACTTCATCCCACTCGTCCCAATTCACCGAGACCGTATAAGTGTCGGCGAAGTTGTTGCGCTGCTGGGCGTAGGCATCAAGAAAATTATTGGCGGCGCAATAATCTACAAACCCCGCGTTTCCCAGTATGGCGCTGCTGGAAGAGAATAAAACCATAAAGTCAAGTTTCTCCTCCTTAAATAGTTCATCCAATACCAGCGTTCCGCGGACTTTAGGTAATAAAACCTTTGATGCCGTTCGATAACTTTTTTGACTGATTAATTCATTGTCGGCTATACCTGCCGCATGGATCACCCCATTGATTGCGCCAAATTCTCCCCGCACCCGGCTTACAACCTTTCGCATTTGCTCTAATTCGGATATATCGGCGTTAACAACCATGATCTCCGATCCCATGCCTTCCATGGCCCTTAACTGTCTGATTTTGGCGCTTATCTTCTCCTGTTTCTCGTGGGTAGCCACCCATTGGTTCCAATCTTTTTTCTCAGGGAAAAACGACCGTCCGGTCAATACTAATTTCACTTTCGCCTTACTGGCCATATAACGGGCAATCGTAAGTCCAATCCCGCCCATTCCTCCGGTGATTAAATACACTGCGTCTTCCCTGGCCAGACAGGTATTGTACGCCGCTTCAAGCTTCAACTTCTCAAAAGTCTGTATCCAGCGGGTTGAACCCCGTAGGGCCACGACAAACTCCGGCTCTTTTTCGGTTATCTCAGCCAGAATATTGCCGATTAATCTTTGAAATGTCGTTCCGGGCGTTTCCGGTAATGTAATATCAATGCTTTGGCAAGAAATATCAGGATACTCCTTGGGGATAACCTTACAGACACCTAATATGGTGGCTTTTTCAGGATAGGAATCCTTTTCAGCGGCGATCCAATGCAGATTATTGGTAATGGCTACAATTCTTAATCTTTCCCTGATTTCAAATTCTCCTAGGGCTTGGGCGAGATATAACAAACTAAAAAAGCCGTTCTCCTGGCATTGATCGGAAAACTCCAACTTTGAAAGTCCCTGCCGGTCACCGGTGATACTCCACAGGTGAAGGATTTTCCGGGGAAATTTACCGGTTCCGATGAGGGCGCCGATTAAAGCCAGATAATCCTCTTTTTTACCGGGATTGATGGAGAAAAAGTCCTCGTTGATTTTAGCGAATTGTCTCCCTTTTCCGACCTTAACGATAGGAATGTTTTCCTTTTCCAAAAACTCAATAAACTGGTTGTCAAAGTGGCGCTCATCCGCAAATATCAGCCAACTTTCATTTTTGTCCATTTTGTTTACGTCAAACAGTAGTGAAGTTGCTCTTTTCCAGGAAAAATGATACAGCCACCCACGAAAATCCCCCTGACCATCTTGGGCTTTAAAATCAGGCATCGTCAAATCTTTCACCGGATATTGCTCCACCCAATGCCTCTTTCTTTCAAAAGGATAAGTCGGCAAAGGAATGCGCAATCTCTTTTCCTGTTGGTGGAATAATTTCCAATCGACAAAGGTCCCTTTTACCCAGTTTTTTGCTAATTCCGCCATCCGGTTTTCCGTGTCTGAATCCATCGCAGCAATGATACCGGAAATATCAGAGTCCATCTTATTCTTTTCGCCGGCTATTCCCGAAAAGACGGCTGGATTTCCCGGTTCCGCCGTCAGCAGACGGATAGCGTCATCCAAATCCCGGCATAGAATAGCCCGCCGATACTGAAACTCCTTACGGCCAACATGAAGGGTATAAACCGCATCGCTGAAATCAACCTCCCGGTGTTTCCGAAAGAAATCAGCCAGATTAAAACAGGCCTTTTCAAGCGCGTCCCGGGTCTTGGCAGATATAGTGAGTATCTGCAAAGCTTTGGATGGGGGAAACCGTTGAATATGCGGAGCCTCCTCCAAAATTGCATGAACATTGGTACCGCCGAATCCGAAAGAACTGATTCCGGCAATTCTGGGCTTACCGTTGCTTTGCCAATCGTTCAGCCGGTTATTAATATAAAAAGCGCTGTTTTCAAAATCAATCTTGGAATTGGGATAACGGAAATTAATACTGGGCGGTATTTGTTTGTGTTTTAACGCCAAAACAGTTTTAATCAATCCGGCCACACCCGATCCGGAAACGGCATGTCCGATATTACTTTTCACCGAACCTACGGCACAAAAGGCTTTCTTTTCGGTGGTTCGTTTAAAAACGCTCATCAGCGCCCCAATCTCAATCGGATCTCCCAAAGAAGTACCGGTACCATGTGTTTCAATATAACCGACATCTTCCGGATTAATACCCGCAAGATTTTGCGCCGCCGCAATGACTTCGGCCTGCCCTTCCCTGCTGGGCGCGGTAAACCCGACTTTATCGGAACCATCATTATTGACCGCGATTCCCTTAATAACGGCATAGATAGAATCACCATCTTTTAAAGCGTCCTCCAGGCGTTTTAAAACCACCACTCCAACCACACTGGTAAATACCGTTCCCTGGGCGTTTTCATCAAAAGGCCTGGTATGCCCGTCCGGTGAAACAATCATCCCCGGATGATACAGGTAGCCCATTTTTTGCGGAAGCTTTACCGCCGCTCCTCCGGCTAACGCCATATCGCAATGGTAATTCAATAGTCCTTCACAGGCCATTGCAACAGCCGTCATCGAAGTGGAACAGGCTGTTTGAACAGTGATACTGGGGCCTTTAAAATTCAATTCATATGAAACGCGCGTGGCGATATAATCCTTATCATTGGCAATGGCTAAGGAAAAATCATCACAAATACCCACTTGACAAAAGAGGTGATACAAAAAATACGTGCTCATATTGGCCCCGGCGTAAACCCCTACCGGAATATCATACTGATTCCCGGCATAACCCCCATTTTCAAGTGCTTCATAAGCACACTCCAAGAATAATCTTTGTTGAGGATCCATCGTAGCTGCTTCCTGCGGATTAAAGCCAAAAAAGCCGGCATCAAACAGCTCAACATCTTCCAAAACCCCACCGGCGAAAACGTAATTGGGGTCATTGATGATATCCTCATTAATTCCGGAAGCCCGCGCATCCTCCTTAGAAAAGTAGGTAATGCTTTCTACGCCATCTTTGAGGTTATTCCAGAATTGATCAATATTCCCGGCGCCGGGAAACCTTCCCGACATCCCAATGATGGCAATTCCCTCAACGGCCTCTTGATCATTGGAGTTATTCATCATCAGGCTCCTCTCCGGTTCAACTCTTTTCTTTTGAGTTTGGCCTGCTTTTGTTTGTGAAGTCTTTCTTCATTTTGCATCATAACGGGTTTGTCCGGTTCCCCGGTAACAAATGCAGCCAAGGCGCTGATTGTAGGATAGGTAAACATCTCCAGTAAGGGAAAGTCTCTCTTAAAAACCTCTTTCATCCTGCTATGGACTTGTACCAAAAGCAGGGAGTGGCCCCCGATTTCAAAAAAGTTATCATGAACACCGATCTCGTCCACTCCGATAACTTCTTTCCATATATCCGCCAATGTCTTTTCAATCTCATTCTGCGGCGCAACGTAATTGCCGTTTTTGGAAGCGCTTGCCATATCCGGGGCGGGAAGCGCCTTCCTATCCAGCTTACCGTTGGGATTTAAAGGTAGCCGCTCAACAAAAACATATAGGGAAGGCACCATATATTCCGGAAGCTTATTGCGCAAGGATTTACGAACTTCATTGATATCCGGCGCGATACCGTCTTGAGGGACGATATAGGCCACCAAATATTGGTTTCCATTATCTTTTTCCCAGGCTATGACGGCGCTTCCTTTAACAGCAGGATTTTCCGCCAACGATTTTTCGATTTCGCCCAGTTCGATGCGGACACCGCGTATTTTTACTTGAAAATCAATTCTTCCCCTATATTCAATATTGCCGTCAGATAAAAAGCGGGCCAAATCGCCGGTCTTATACATTTTAGCCTCTTTTGCGGAACTGAAGGGATCAAGCATAAACCGTTCTGCAGTTAGCGTCGGGTTGTTGATATATCCCTTCCCGACACTGATACCCCCCACGTATAATTCTCCGGTCACTCCCAGTGGGACCGGATTTAAAAATTTATCCAATATATAAACCCTGACATTGGAGATAGGTCTGCCAATCGGCACCACCGCTACTTCATGCTGTCCCTCATAAGTCCAGGCGGTGGAAACATCGGAGCACTCGGCCGGACCGTAGACATTATGGATCGGGATACCAAAAATCCCCCGAAATTTATTCAACAAATCGATATTGAGCGCTTCACCGCTGCAAAAAACCCGTTTTAAACCGGTGCAATTCCTTGCCTCCGGCTGTTCCAAAAACGCATAAAGCATGGAGGGAACAAAATGAACCGTGGTAATGTCCTGTTCCATAATGGTTTTAATTAGATATTGCGGATCTTTATGTCCCTCGGGCTTTGCTACTACCAGTCTGGCGCCAGTTATCAGCGGCCAAAAAAATTCCCATACCGATACATCAAAACTAAACGGCGTTTTTTGTAACACCCGGTCGTTTGGAGTAAGCTTATAGGCATCCTGCATCCAAAGTTTGTGGTTACATAATCCCAGATGAGTATTGATGGCGCCCTTAGGCATCCCTGTGGATCCCGAAGTATAGATGATATAGGCTAAATTATCCTTGCTGACTCCGCTGTCCAAATTGACCGCACTTTGCTGACTTATTTTCTCCTCATTCTCGTCCAGGCAAAGTAATTGGGCTCCACCGGTTGAAATTTCCGGGATCAGTGATTCCATGGTAATCAATACTTTTACTTTGGCATTTTCAATCATAAAATTCACTCTATCCCGGGGATAATGGGGATCAAAAGGCACATAGGCGCCGCCTGCTTTCAAAATCCCCAATAAACTGATTACCATCTCCAATGAACGTTCCAGACAGACTCCTACGGTAATATCCGGTCCTACCCCGCAACTCCGTAGATAATGGGCCAATTGGTTGGCCCTTTGATTGAGCACGGAATATGTCAATGATGCGCCTTCAAAGATAACCGCAATGGTATCGGGGGCCTTTTCAACTTGTTTTTCAAATAACCGATGAATTAAACAATCGGTTGGATATGGGACAGCCGTATCATTAAAATCTTCCAGTATCTGACGGCGTTCTTGGGAGGATAAAATCGATAACTTGCCGATTTCCCGGGAAATATCCCCAATCGCTTCTTGAATGATATTTTGATAATGTTCCAGCATCCGGGCTATGGTCGCATCTTCATATAAAGCCGTACAATAATCAAGCCGGCAAATAATCCCCTCCCCAGTTTCCTGGGTAATCAGCCGCAAATCAAATGGAGCCGCTTTATTTTCGATCTCCAGGGGTTCAATATCCAGTCCTTCAATTCGAAGCTCCACTTCCGCGGGATTTTGATGAATGTACATCACTTGAAATAAAGGAGTGCGGCTGATGTCCCGCTCCGGTTTAAGCTCCTCTAAAAGAAGATCAAAGGGTAGTTCTTGATGGGTAAAAGCGTCCAAGGTAACATTTTTTACCCGGTGCAATAATTCTTTAAAAGACAGCTTAGCGGATACTTCATTCCGTAATACCAAGGTATTCATAATAAAGCCGATTATCCCCGTGAGTTCAATCTGATTGCGGTTGGCCACCACCGTTCCGACCAGGATATCCTCCTGCCCCGAATACCGGTATAGCAAAGTTACCCATGATGCCAGGAAAAATACAAATAAAGTTACTTCTTCCGTGATGCATCGTTCTTTTATTTTATGGACCCGTTCCGGCTGAAGGAGTATGGTTAGAGTTCTTCCGCCAAAACTCTGGGCTAACGGCCTTGGATGATCCGTAGGCAATTCCACCGGCGGATGCTCGCTAAGTTGCTTCTTCCAATAAGCAACCAAAGGGCCTACGATCTCTTGATTTGCAAAACGCCGTCTTTGCCAGTGCGCATAATCCGCAAACTGGACGGGTAGAGGCGGTAAATCCATAGGGATAAAAGGGGTACCGGGAATACCCGCCCTGAAAGATTCATATCCCTTAAAAAGTTCGTTGATGAATATTCGGTTGGACCAGGCATCGGAAATAATATGATGGATAGTAAAAGCAATCACATAATCTTTTTCGCCCATGCTAAACAGGTTTAACCGCCACAATGGGCCATCCTTCAGGTTAAAAGGCATCCAGGCCTCTTCTTCCAGTGCTTCACGGATTTTTGGCTCAAGTTCCAGCCCTTGGTATCCTTGAAATTCTTTCATTTTTAAAGCAACGCGAAACTCCGGGGCAATGACTTGGAAAGGTTTCCCGTCTTTACCGGCAAAAGTAGTCCTTAAAATTTCGTGGCGCGCGATTAAGGCGTTTAAGGCCGACTCCATGGCTTTCATATCAAGCTCACCTTTTATTCGGACAGCATTGGGTATGTTATAAACCGGGTTACCCGAAGTCAACTGGTCAAAAAACCACAACGCCTGCTGGGAAAAAGACAATGGAATATCCTGACCGTTTCGATCGGCCTTCAAAATAACCGCAGAGATACTTTGATGACCTTCCGAAACTTGCTTGAGAAATGAGCGGATCGCCTCTTTCCTTCGGGAAATCTCACCCAGTAATTCTTGGGTCATTACGCCTTTCGGCGCTTGATACTTGAGGGAATCACCCTCCAGCCAAAGCTTTATACCCCTATTTCTCAATTCGGAGCAAAATTCGATTATCGACATGCAATCACCTCGAATTCAGCTTAAAAAACCTTCTTTCTTTCTAAATCGTGCCACCCTCAAGTTCATCATCAACCTTGGAGTCTTCTTCACTTTTTGCAGCCGCCCAAAGATAAGTCTCAATAAGTTCGGCGATTCCGGCCGCAGTGGTGGTTTCAAAAAGCGTTCGCATCGGTATTTGAACGTTAAATTTCCTACTAAGATCAGTAGCTACCGCCGCCGCAATTAAAGAATGACCCCCCAATTGGAAAAAGTCGTCATGGATTCCGATCTTATCGAAACCGAGAACTTCCTGCCATTTTTCAATGATGACTTTTTCCGCTTCATTTCTCGGAGCGGCATATACCGTTTCCAACTCAGGACGAGGCCTTTTTTTGAACTGACCGGAATGACTTGAAGCATATTGTCCGGCTGCCTCTTGACGCCCAAGGCCTAATGCGGATATTCCGATTTGCGGAAATATTTCCCGGTATCCCCGGCAGATCTCTTCCAAATGCTCTTTCAATTTTAATACTGCTTCCAGTTGCTCCTTTCGTCTCCCTAGATCTCCGGAATCTGCCGACTCTGCCAAGTTCAGGGTTAGAGTAAGCCTCCCTTCCTTGAATCCTTTATCAATAACCTCGTCGGTAATATCCTCTTTTCGCGATATCCAGACATCCGGTTGCATAGCATCGCGTTTAGCGGGTTCTATCCAATAACGCTGCCGTTCAAAAGGATAGGTTGGTAATGGAATACGATGCCGCTTTTCGCCGTCATAATATTGAGCCCAGGCTACCATTCCGCCCGCCAGCCAAAACTCACCCAGACATTTTAATAAATTTTTAGCTTCCGAAACTTCAGTTCCCCTTTGAGGTAATGAACAAAAAATCGACTGTTGCGCCCCGGGTTTCCGGCAGCTTTCCGCCACCATCGCCAACCTACACCCGGGCCCAATCTCAAGCAGGATCTGATCCGGATCGTGCAACACTTCTTGCATTCCCTGGGTAAACTGCGATCCCATCCGTTGGCGCAACCAATAATCCGGACTTTCAAGCTCAGAGGCGCTCGCCCACTTTCCAGTGGCACAAGATATGAAAGAGATTATTGGATTATGATTGCTACTATTTCCGGCTATAGTCCGCGCCAAAGTTTCATCCTTTGCAACAGCTAAATTCAAGGCATCTTCCAGTGATAATACTCCGGCAAGGCATGCCGCCACGTATTCCCCGGTGCCTTCCCCGATCATTGATTGCGGTTTGACCCCCCAATGAATCCATAACCTCGCCAAAGCATATTCAATAATAAATAAGCTGCCTTTACCGATACGGTAATCGCCGCTTGGTTCGGAAGAGCCTTCCGGAGCGGCTGCCCCCGGAAACATCGTCTTCCGGATATTGATCCCTGTCAAAGATTGCATTATCCCGGCACATTTTTCGACGATACTCCGGAAAAAACTTTCGGTGTTTAATAACTCCCCTCCCAGGTTGGCATATTCGCCTTGTCCCGGGAACATAAATACCACCGGTTGTTCCTTGGGCTTTTGAAACCTTGAGGATACATCATCCGGCGCTATTTTTTCAAAATCCCTCAGGTCCCGGAAAATCACAAACCTCCGGTGATTGAAGTTTCTTCGGCCCAGGTGGAGTGTAAAAGCCACATCTGCCGGATTCAGCTCAGGATGATTTTTGACAAACTCGATGAAGTTGCCGGTCATCGTCTCCAAGGCGGTACCGGTTTTAGCCGCTAAGCATATTAACTGGTATGGCCGTTTTGAGGGCCCGGAAGCTTTCATTTCCGGGGCTTCCTCCAGGATAACATGGGTATTTGTACCGCCAATACCGAAGGAACTGACACCCGCCCTTAAAGGGCATCCGTGGCTCTCCCATTTCGATAGTCTGGTATTCACATAAAAGGGGCTATTCACAAAATCGATTTTAGCGTTGGGCTCTTTAAAGTTCAGACTTGGTGGAATTATTTTATGTTGCATGGCCAGGACCGTTTTGAACAGACTCGCCAATCCCCCCGCATTGACTAAGTGCCCGATATTGGTTTTAACTGAACCGATGGCGCAAAATTGTTTTTTCCCGGTATAAGCGCGAAATGCTTTCGTTAATGCCGCTATTTCAATTGGATCCCCTAAATCGGTCCCGGTGCCGTGTCCGTCAATATAGGTGATTGTTTCCGGATCAACTCCGGACATGGCAATCGCTTCGGCAATACATTCGGCCTGCCCGTCGACATTCGGGGCGGTGTAACTGTTTTTGAAAGAGCCGTCGTTATTGAGACCGACACCTCTAATTACGGCGCAAATATGATCCCCGTCCGCAATCGCCTCTTCCAGCCTCTTCAGCACCACAATGGCCAATCCGCTGCCGCTCACCGTTCCATTGGCCTTAGAATCGTAAGCCCGGCAATGACCGTCTGAGGAACCGATCCCACCTTCCTGATAGAAAAAAGCCTCATTTCTGGAAACCTGAAAACTGACGCCCCCCGCCAAAGCGATGTCGCAACCATAATTTAATAAATTTTGGCAACCATAATAAACCGCCACCATTGAAGATGAACACAAGGTATTGACGTTAACGCTTGGCCCCGTTAAATTCATCTTGTAGGATACTTTGGTGGCTAAGAAATCCTGGCCGTTGGCCAGCATGATTTTGAAGGAACCGACATTTTCGACCAGTTCAGGATTGGAATAAAGATTCCGGATCATATAACCACTTAAATTAGCGCTGCCGTATACGGCGATTCTTCCTTGATAAAGCCCGGAATGGTAACCGGCATTTTCAAGCGCCTCCCAAGCGCTTTCCAAAAATAAACGGTGCTGGGGATCCATAATCTCCGCTTCTCTGGCCGAATAATCAAAAAATGAAGCATCAAACATATCCATGCCGTCCAAAATGGCATCGGCAGCCACAAACCTTGGATTATCCAATAGGCGCTCGTCGATTCCCATTTTGATCAATTCGTCGTGACTGAAGAATTGAACCGATTCCACGCCATGATAAAGATTCCGCCAAAATTCATCCATATTGCAGGCGCCTGGAAATCGGCCGGCCATGCCGATAATGGCGATGGCTCCCATGAAATTGTCGTTATCATGATTATCCATCTACACTGCCCCCTTATTCCGATTCAGCTGTTGTCTTCTTTCTTTCATCCGTTCCAATTGCTTATTGACCCTGCTGTTCACCGCTTCAAACGCCGGCTGCTCGTCGGGCGGTTCGCTCTTACTCAAATATTTGGCAAGCAAGGCGATGGTATTATATTTATAAAGATCAACCACGGCAATATCGGATTGAAATGCTTCCTTGACTTTGGTATGAAGTTGAATCAATAGCAATGAATCCCCGCCTAATTCGAAAAATTCATCTTGAATGCCCACCCCGTCGATACCCAAAACGCTCTCCCATACCCCAACCAATTTCTTTTCCGTTTCCGTTTTTGGGGGCACATATTGGCTTTCCAAATCCGGCCTGGGGTGCCTTTCCCTGGAAAGAGCCTTTTCTTGAAGTTTGGCCTTAATCATTGGTTGATCGGCATAATCGGCGGCTTTGATGGCGCTCTGGATATCTTTGGTTGAAACAATAATTTGCGAGCGATGGCAACCTTTCAATATCCGCTGAAAAGCTTCCTCCCCTTCGCCGGGGCTGATTCCTTCCGGTAAAATTGCGGATATCGGGTTGACGGTTTCAGCGGTCAACTTGCTTAAGAACCCGTATTCCACTTCTTGCAGTCTCGTAACGGCTCCGGACTTAATATTGGCCGCAGCGGATTCACCGACGATTTTCATGGTAAAATTGTTGATCTCAACCAATAGTCCGCCCGCTCGGTCTACAATATCGATATCGCTGGTTATAACTTCCGGCAGCGATTCATAGCCGCTCGTAAACTTGATATGGCCATAAATTTGCCCAGATAAAGGAGCCCGGACTTTGAGCTTTTGGTAGCCAAGCGGCAAATAATCGCCTCCTGCCGCCAGCCTTACCGCGCCGGTTGCTACATCCATCAAAGCCGGATGGAGTTTGCAACATTCCAAATCCGGAAGAAACTCTTTGGCGATTTCCAGCTCGACCAAGCCCTCATGATCACCCAGGGAAAAATGCCTGAGGGATCTCCACCGCCTGCCGAAGCTTATAAATTCTTCGCTCAATCGGGTTTCTCCGGAATAAATTACCCTGGATGCGCATCTTCTTTTTAGCTCTTGAATGTCTCGATTCTCCTCCCCGGCTTCTTCACAAGGAATCATTTGACCCCGAACATGTTCCAGCCAGCCGGCTCCATCCAATGATCCTTCCGGGCCATTGCTGAGGATCCGGAAATGAAAGCTCCCCCCGTTTTTATTGATCAGCGTATATAAAAACCGTTTTTGTCCCTCTTCCACCACCAGTGGATTTAAGAATAAAACCTCACGCATTTCTACTTGAGCGCATCCATTAATATCCTCCCATGCCGCCCTGGCCATTTCCAAGTAAGTGGTGCCTGGAACGGTCGGAACGCCGAACACCCGATGCTCCGCTAAGACCCAATCTCTATCCGGCCGCAGCTCATTGCCGTAAATAATCAGTTCCGGCCGCTCTTCAATGCATTTACCCAATAACGGATGAAGCTGCTGCCGGTCCCTTTCATTTCCCGGCCCGGCGGCCATCCCCACACCCGGCCAGCGGTCCCAATCAATTGAGATGAACCGGGTATCCCCATGACTGTCATGGGATCCGGCGAATGCATCCAGAAAAATATTGGCCGCACTATAATCGGACTGACCGAACCCTCCGGTAATCGCGTTCAATGAGGAACAAAAAATCATAAAATCCAGTCGGCACTCCTTAAAAGCCTCATACAGAGCCATGGCGCCGCGAACCTTAGGGGTTAATACCGCCGCCGCCTTTTCCCTCCCTTTGAGTTGAATCATCCCACCGCCGGGGACTCCCGCCGCATGAATAACCCCGTTGACAGCACCGTATTCCTCAATAATCCTATCCCGAAGCGCTTCCATCTGCCGTGCCTCGGAAACGTCAGCCCGGTACATCATTATCTCTCCGCCTAGCTCCCGGATCTTTTTTAAAGACATAATCTTGTGGGACACAGTATCATTTTTCGAATGACTCTCCAGCCAGCCCTCCCATTGCCCCTGCTCCGGAAATTCAGAGCGCCCTACCAGAACCAGCTTTGCCCGGGCTGCCTTCGCAAGATATTCTGCCATTACCAGTCCAATGCCGCCTATTCCCCCCGTAATAACATAAACGCCTCTATTTTTCAACGGAACGGCGGTATTATTTTTATGATCCAGTTCAATGGGCTCATAGTCCCGGTACCATCGTTCCAGACCGCGATAGGCCACCAAATCCTCATTGGATGATGTCAAAATTTCTGCCGCCAGTAAATCCAACAGTTCCGAGCCCCGGGAGCCGCTCAACTCCGATGGAATACAATCTATACTGCAACACCGGATATGAGGATATTCCCGTGGAATAACCCTGCAGGCCCCTATATGCAATGTTTTTTCCGGAGACAGCGCCGTCTCGTTAAAAATTTTTAAAGCCTGGCCGGTGATTACTTTGATCTGTGCCGGTAAAGCCTTCTCCTGCCTGCCAAAGGCCCGTGCCAAATCCACCAGGCTATAAAACAACCCTTCTCCATCTTTCAGTCGCTTTTCCGCGGGTACTCCCGGCTCACTTTCGGCGATGCCCAATAAATTTACGATAATGGCCGGTGGGATTCCCCTATGGAAAAGATCACCAATCAATTTCTCATAATGTACCGGATCAGCCATATTTAACCGGTATGTGTCGTTGCTTGATATCTCATAGTAGTCCGCCGCCTTCGCCACTACCAAAGGGATACTTAATTCCCTTAGCTTCCCAATCAACCTGTCGGAAAAATAATTTTGGTCGGTCAAAACAAGCAACGTTTGTCGGCTATTTTCCCTATCCGGATGGAGGTCCACCAGCGATTGTTTCCATACCGGGGAGTAAAACCAGCGGTTAATATCCGTATGTTTCTCCATCTGGGGCGCAGGTCTCAACGGCATTGTCCGGGAAACCTTCTCAGCCCAGTATCTCCGGCCGTCAAATGGATAGGTAGGCAAGGCAACCCGTTTCCTCCTTTGACCTTGATAGAGTTTTTCCCAATTTATCGTAGCTCCCTTGAGCCAGCTCACTCCCAGTTCTTCCAAAGAATAATCCTGGGGGTTGCCAATCACGGCTTGCCGGTTGGGGGAAGGCAACGTTTCCATTGAGTCATAAAAGCGTATGGATTCATCTCCCCCACGTTCCAATGCCTGAACAGCTTCCTGAATGGATGAACATATTAAAAATCTGCGGTATTCAAACTCTTTCCTTCCCATCTGCAGGGTATAGGCGGCATCGGCTAAACTCAGCTCCGCATTTTTCCTTAGAAAAGCGGCGAAATCAGCGAGCATCTTATCCAATGCCTTTTGCCCCTTGGCCGAAAAGATCAGTAAAATAGGAAATTTATCGCCCCAGCCGCTTTGGGTTGCCGGAGCCTCTTCCAATATCAAATGGGCATTGGTGCCCCCGATGCCAAAAGAACTTACCCCGGCCCGAAGTACAGTTGCATCGGACTTCCATTCCCTTAAAGCATCATTCACAAAAAAAGGACTATCTTCAAAATTTATCTTCGGGTTTGGGTGATGAAAATTCAAACTCGGGGGCAGCTTCTTATTGTGCAGCGCCAATGCGGTTTTAATGAGCGCAGTTACCCCTGCCGCCGCGTCAAGGTGCCCAATATTAGTTTTTACTGAACCGATCGCGCAAGAACCTTTCTTTATCTTGTTATTCCGGAATACCTTGGTTAAAGCCTCAATTTCAATGGGATCACCCAAGGGTGTCCCCGTACCATGGGTTTCGATATAGCTGATGGTTTCGGGGCTAACATTCGCCTTTGCCTGGGCTAAGGCGATCACTTTCGCTTGCCCTTCCGCCCGGGGGGCGGTATATCCTATTTTCAACGAACCATCGTTATTGATGGCCGAACCCTTAATCACAGCCCAGATATTGTCCCCATCCTCCATCGCTTCTTCAAGCCTTTTCAACACGACGACCCCAACACCGTTGCCTCCCACCGTTCCGTTGGCCATTTCGTCAAAAGCCCGGCAATGGCCATCCGGGGATAGAATCATTCCTTCCTGATATTGGTACCCTGTTCTTTGCGGCAGACGAATGCTGACTCCTCCAGCCAGAGCCATATCGCATTCTTTCCTATTAAGGCTTTGGCAGGCCAAGTGGACCGCCACTAAGGACGAGGAGCAAGCCGTCTGGACCGTTATCGCCGGCCCTTCCAGATTCAATTTATAGGCAATCCGGGTAGCCAGGAAATCTTTATCATTGCTAATCATTATTTGATAGTCACCGGCTAACTCCCCAGCGGAATTTGCATCTTTCAAGTTTTGAACATAGGTATTCATCCCCACACTGGCATATACACCGACTAAACCGCGGTACTTCGTCCCGTCATATCCCGCGCTTTCAAGCGCTTTCCAACACTCTTCCAAAAATATCCGCTGCTGAGGATCAAGGGTCTCCGCTTCTCGGGGATTATAACCGAAAAACCGGGCATCAAAGATATCAACGTCGTCTAAAACTCCCCAAGCTTTCACGTAACCGGGCTTTTGAATAATTTGCCCGTCGATTCCCTCGGAAATTATCTGTTCATCCGTGAAATAGCTGATTGATTCCACCCCATTGCAAAGATTCCGCCAAAATTCGTCCACATTCCCGGCGCCCGGGAACCGGCCGCAAAGACCGATAATGGCAACGTCGCCGTTTTTACTTTGAACCGTCTCATTCCCGCCCCGGTCCTTTCCAAAAGATAATTCGCCCTCCCCCGCCAAGAACTTGGACAAGGTCCGAATCGTCGGATACTCAAAAAGATCCATCATGGATACTTCTTTATGAAGGGTCTGGCCAATCTTGCTCCGGACTTGGGCCAACAGTAACGAGTGCCCCCCCAAATCAAAAAAGTTATCACCGGCGCCGAGGTGATCCAGTTTTAAAACTTCTTGCCAAATCGCTCTGACGGTTTTTTCAATTTCACTGGCCGGGGCCGAATACTCCGTGGCCAATTGCGGCCTGAATTTATCCGGTATCGGCAACGCTTTACGATCGACTTTTCCATTGGACGTCATGGGAAAAGAATCTATCACCATGAATGCCGTTGGCACCATATAATCGGGTAACTTCTCTCTCAAGCTTTTTCGCAGATATTCCGGGCTTAGAACCTGCCGCTCCTTTGGGGAAGAAGGAACCATATAAGCCACCAGCGCCTTTTCTCCTGAAATCTCTTTGGCCACAACTACGCTTTCCTTGACGGCCCTGTTTTGATTCAACCATGCCTCAATCTCTCCGAGTTCAATACGAAAACCGCGAATCTTGACCTGATAATCCATTCTGCCGAGGAATTCAAGATTTCCTTCGGAGGTAAATTTGACCCAATCCCCGGTACGGTAAAGGCGGGCTCCCTCTTTTTTCGTGAAAGGGTCGGCGATGAATCTTTCCGCGCTCAACTCGGGAAGATGTAGATAACCACGCGCCAGGCCAAGGCCGCCAATTAACAATTCCCCCGGTACTCCCGGTGGAACGGGGTTCATTGCCTTATCCACCACAAAAACACGGGTATTAGCAATCGGTTTACCGATTAAAACCGCCCCGCTTGCCGATTCTACCCTTGACATAGTCGACCAAATCGTAGTTTCGGTGGGACCGTATACATTGAAAAGAACAGCGCACCTTGCCAATAATTCCTGCGCCAACTCACCCGACAAGGCTTCACCGCCACAGAGCACTTTTAAATTCTCCGTTCCGGACCATCCGGCCTCGATCAAAAGCCGCCAGGTCGCCGGGGTAGCTTGCATGAAGGTAATTTTTTGCGCCTTCAATAATTCGATCAACCGTTTGCCGTCCGCTAGATCATCGTTTTCGGCAATGACCACTTTGGCGCCGCAAATCAAGGGAAGATATAATTCCAGACCGGCAATGTCAAAAGAAAGCGTGGTCACAGCCAATAAAGCGTCATGGTTAGCGATTTGGGTCTTTTTAACCATCGATGTCAAAAAATTGATAAGTGCCCGCTGTTCAATTTGAACTCCTTTGGGTTTTCCTGTAGAACCCGATGTGTAGATTAAATAAGCCATATTTTGAGCACCATGGGCACGAAGGGGTCTCTTGGCGCTTAACCTGCCTATGTCGGACCACGCGGTATCAAGGCAAATGACCTCGGCATTACAATCCTGCAGATTAACAGCCAGTTTCTCTTTGGATAAGATCACGCCTACCTTGGCGTCATCGACCATATAGGCCAAACGTTCCCTGGGGAAGATCGGATCCATGGGCAGGTAAGCCGCTCCGGCTTTGTGAATAGCCACTAACCCAACTACCATGTCGATGGAACGATCCATATAAATTCCCACGATGCTTTCGGAACCCAACGCCTTGGCAATCAGATACTCGGCTAATTGATTGGAACGGGCATCCAGCTCTCGGTAGGACACCTGTTGACTGCCGCACACCACGGCAACAGCTTCCGGAGTTTTGGCCGCCTGTGTTTCAAATAACTCCACCCAATTCGCAAAGGTTCCGGTATCTTCTTCCGTATCATTCCAATCTTGGAGGATGGTCTTTCGTTCTTCTCCGGTCAAAATCTCATATTCATCCGTCGTCCGTCCAGGTCCATTCGCTATGCCGCTTAATAACTGCTTATAATGTCCCGCCATTCTGATGATGGTGTCTTTGTGAAACAAGTCGCTATTATACTCAAAATCCATGATTAATCCGGCGCCAGCTTCACGAATATCCAGCGCTAAATCAAACCGGGCATATCCGGCATCGATATCCAGCTGCGAAACATCGAGCTCCGAAAAGTCCATATCGGATAGGGGAATATTTTGTAAACCGAAAAACACTTGAAATAAAGGATTCCGGCTCATATCCCGTTCGATGTGGAGTTCCTCCACTAGCTTTTCAAAAGGAAGATCTTGATTGGAATAAGCTTCTAAAGTACTTTCCCTGACCTCATGTAATAACCCCTCGAAAGTGGTTTGATTTGAAAATTGAGTGCGTAACACGAGGTTATTGGTAAAAAAACCGATTAAACCTTCGGTTTGGCGCCGGTTTCTATTGGCAACCGGTGAACCTATCATTATATCCGTTTGTCCGGTATACCGGTAAAGCAAAATATTGAATGCCGCCAATAGTACCATGTAAAGAGTGGCGCCCCTTTTTCCGGCAAGCGTCTGTAATTGTTTTGCCAACCCCGCAGGAACACTACTAACGAACCTGGCGCCGTTATATGTCTGAATGGCCGGCCGTTGCTTGTCCACAGGTAAGTCTAAAACCGGCCGTTCTCTTCCCAACTGATTTTGCCAATAGGCTGTTTGCTTTTTCAAATGCCCCGCCGCAGCGGTTTCTTTTTGCCATTGGGCAAAGTCGCCATACTGGATCGTCAAATCCGGTAAACCTTGCTTGCAGCCTTTTAAACGCGCTTCATAATAATAATTGAATTCTTTCAATAAAATACTGAAAGACCATCCGTCAAAAACTATATGATGGACCACCAAGACAAGAAGATGTTCATTTTCATCGAGCCGAATCAATCTGCCGCGGAGTAACGGCGCCTCTTCCAGGTTGAAAGGGCGCCTAGCCTCATTCCTTGCCAACTCCATGACTTTTGTCATGCGTTCATTTTCGGGAACCATTCGCAAATCGCTGTCTGCAAACGGCATTTTAACTTCCGGGTTTACGATCTGAAACGGTTCGCCATTTTCTTCACGGAAAGAAACCTGCAAAATCCGGTGGCGTTGGACAATCTCATTAAAGCTCTCCACCAGGGCCTCTTCATTCAAATTTCCTTTCAACGTCAATCCGGTGTATAAATTATATTGCGGACTCTTTAAATGCAGCCTGTCCAAAAACCAGAGTCGCTTTTGGGCAAAGGAGAGCGGCCATTTTTGATTGCCTTCCTGCGTAGCTTGGATAGGGTCCTGTTTTTCTTGATGCCCTTGGGCAGATTTTTCAACCAGTGAAGCCAGTCCGGCAATGGTTGAATTTTGAAACAGTTCAACCTGGTCCAACTCAACCTGAAAACTCTCCCTGACCCGGGAGATCAATTGGGTGATACGCAAGGAATCGCCGCCCAGTTCAAAGAAATCATCCCGGATACTGATATTGGCGATATTGAGAATTTCAGCCCAAATTTTCACCAATTCTTCCTCGATAAAATTGGTGGCAGGCACAATTTTCCTTTGAGAATGCATCGCCGTAATCAACTCGTTCAAAGTACTCTTGAGGGACTCGTATTCGCCGTTAAGATAATTTTCCCGCAACTTGTAACGCTGAACTTTGCCGCTGGTCGTTTTGGGAATACTTTTAACCGGGATTACCTCGGAAACCTCAATCCCCATTTTTTGTGCAACCACTCTTTTTAAGCCCAAAGCCGTGTCCATAAAGCTTTCCACTTTTTGTTTATGCAATACAAAAAGTATTAATTCATCACTTTGGAGTTCTTGGCTAAACACACCGACGGCGCCGATTTTTCCCAGTTCGATACCAGCCACGCATTCGCAATTACGTTCAATATCATGGGCATAATAGTTCTGGCCCGCGATAAATATTACGTCCTTAGCTCTTCCGGTGACCACTATCCTTCCATTGCGGATGAATCCCAAATCTTCGGTATTAAGCCATCCATCCGAATCAATGGTTTGTGCGGTGACGATTGGATTATTATAAAAACCGGAAGTGACATTCCCGCCCCGGATTTGAATATAGCCAATCCGGTCTTCACCGAGATCGTTATTTCCTTGATCGCAGATCCGGATATGGCAATTCAAAATAGGATAGCCCTCATCAACGAAAATTATCGCATTTTTATCCTCTTTGTCGGTAGCAATCACCTGCTCACTGATTTTTAAATGGTTGCGGTCCAAGATATGATAGGTTAGTTCCTCTCCGGTTTTGGGAAATGTTACGGCAATTGTCCCTTCGGCCAGCCCGTAAACGGGATGCATGGCCCGGCGTTTTAAACCGTAAACCGACATTTTATCCAAAAACTCATTGCACAAGTCTAGGGAAATCGGCTCCGCTCCATTATAAATTAAGCGGATACTTGATAAATCCCAGCGATTATCGTGATCCGGATTGAAAAATTTCAAAAAATGCTTGTACCCGAAATTGGGTGAATATAATATCGTCGCTTTATGCTCGCTGGCCTTTTTAATCCATAAAGAGGGATGTCGAATAAATAATTGAGTATGAATATTATATTGATTCATATTGGCTAAAATCGCCTTGATATGAGTCCCAATCAAACCCATATCATGGGTAAGCGGCATCCAATTTAAACCGATATCTTGGGAATCGATGGAGTCCCATTTTAACACCGAACCCAAATCCACTAAAACGTTGCTATGGGTGATGATGACTCCTTTCGGGTCACCGGTCGAACCGGAGGAAAACTGAATAAAAGCCATATCCTCGGGCCGGGGTTGATAAATAATACCCTCATCCTTGGTTTGGATCGCCTCTTCAACGTAAGCAACGTTTTTCCTGATACTTATCATTTCATCACGAAACCCATTTTTTTGACCATAAACATCCAGTTTTTCCAAAAAGTCAGCCGTAGCGATTATTTTGGGCTGACGTAAGATATTCCATATTTTAAACAGTTTTAATTTATGATCATCGTTATTCCCCGTACTTACCGGTACGGGAATCAGACCACCCAAAATGCAAGCCCAAAACGAATAGACAAATCTTTCATTGTCGTCGATTTGAAAGATAACTTCGTCGCCTTCCCGGTAACCCAGTTGTTGCAAATGATACAAGATCCGCAACGATGTATGATACAAATCGCGGTATGAAATATAAATCTCTTCGGTATCACTCAGGATAAAGGTAATTCCTTTTTGCTCTTCATGTCTTCTCGATTCGATAAGTTCCACTAATGATTGATATTTAGCCATCGATCTACCCCCATCGGAAACTTGGAATCCGCTCATCTTTAAAATCCCATAGATATCAGTGAAAAACGCTTATCTTATAAAAAACCGGATCCATCGGATTTTTTCTTGAATTTTTAGGACGGAAGAAAACTTCCAGGGATAGAGTATCCGGTTGAAAGATTACCATTTGCAATGTCATCTTATTGTAAATATCGCCGTTTTCCGAAAAAGTGCCGGGCGACCCATGATTGTAGGTGATAACTTCTTTTAATTGAGCCGCAGTTACGGCAGGACCTTTCCCTAGAAGTTGGGTTTTGATATTCTTCCATCTTTTGATATTATATTGATTGGAAGTATGATTATCATAATTGCCGTAAAGGACAAAGGAATTCACAGCGGCAACGGCATTGTCAATCCCCCAGTCTACTTTATTGTTTAACCGGGAACCGGAATTTCGCAGCATCCGTCTGACCTTATGCCCGGCGGGCCCGTTTCCGCTGAAATTGTTTTCCAATATCACACTGCTTTCCGGATCCGAAAAACCAATCAGATGGTTATACGTATAAAGTTTCCGGGGATCCCGCATATATTCGGCAGCTTCATTCATTGTCCGGCAGTTCTCCAGCGCATATCGAAGGTCCAACGGATAAGAACGCCTTCCTTCTGATGTATACGACGCATTGCTTCCGGCATCAAGTATTCCCGCAAAGATCTTCCGGTCATTAAAACCGGTCAATATACCCATATATCCTAGGTAGCCAATGGAGCAAACTTTTTTGCCGGGATAAATAAAAGTTATGATTGCTTGAATCCTCGGCAGTTGATTTTTGCTTCCGCCATACCAATCAAGGTTTCTAGCCGTAATTGTTTTATGGGTCTGGGAACGCAACCCAAATACGGAAACATAACTGCATTGACTACCGCGTACGACATCGGTGAACAAATTGAAAAGGAAAATTTCGTCACCGGAAACCTTCCGATCTCCCCAGCCATTCCGGTTCCCTCCCGAAAAAACCGAGGCCATTCCGGCGATTTCCTCCGCATAATCCCGGTTTATTTGCGGCTTTATATCCTGCAAACGGTAAAACGCATATTTATACTCGTACTTTGTCAAGTTCTCGGCTATGTAGGAATCGATCAAGGACTCATAATCCGGCACCATTCCCAAGATTCCCTTGGCAAACGTTTCCCCCATTTGCCGGCGGGATAAACCGCTGCGGTAATCAAGGGATACCGAAAAATAATTTCCTTTATTGCGGATAATGACTCCTTTCGCCTGAAAACTACTATTTCCTGAAGTTTTCACGACAGGGGCCATCTGGAGCAACATCCAAAATATCAAACCTGCGGTTAAAAACCTTTTCAGCATCGGAGACACTCCTTATCCATTCTTAGGCGCTGGTTTCGATTGGATTTAAATCCGCTTTGATATCCAAAGCGACCACCTGTCCGGTTTCCATCTTCAAGCGCTTATCGGCAGTATCAAAATAACGATCGTCATGAGTAATGGCAATAATTATTTTCTCTCTGGACTTAAGCTCCGGCAGCAAGACCCGATAAAAAAACCTCCTAAATTCAGGGTCCTGGTCTGCGGCCCATTCATCAAAAAGATAAACCGGTCGGTCTTCCAAAAAACTTATTAATAAGGCCAGCCTTTTTCTTTGACCACTTGAAAGTTTAACCGTGCTAAAAGTCCCATCCTTTATCTCAACTTTATCCTTGATCAAAAAGGCTTCCAGATACTTTTGAATTTCTTCGGTTTTTTGCTTATAATCAATTCCATACATTTTATCAAAAAGATAAAAATCGCTAAAAATCGCCGCAAAATAACTGCCGAGCATCTCGGGGGCGATCGCTTGACCATTTACGATTATTTCTCCCGCATCCGGTTGGTATAAGCCGGTAATCAGCTTCGCAAGGGTTGATTTGCCGCTGCCGTTTCCGCCCGAAATAAAAATGATTTCGCCGGATTTAAATTCACAATTCACGGGACCTACTACAAAATTCTCGCCATCAGTGTTTTTATATTGGAATTGGATATTCTTGAGTTCAATTTTTAAATTCCGTCCACCCGCCGGTTGGGGTATTGTTTTGATACCCTCCTCAATCAATGAAATTTCCTGAATAAGCCGGTTAATCCTCTTCCAGCTGACCATTACCCGCATGACCCCCGGCACCAGATAAATCTCCTGATTCACGATGCCTCCCATATACAGGTATACTAAAACATAGTTTCGAAGGGTATTATTCTGTAAATTGGGAAACAACAACGGGAAGATGAAAACGACCACTCCCACCACAGCGATATAAAGAATTTCCCCCAATACCGAAACACCGACAAACTTAAATTCCCCCGCCACGCGCGTATCCCGGTAATCCCGGCAACTTTTAAGGATATCGGCCGTAAATTCAACGCGTTTTTTTTGATTAATTGCCAATTCTTTGAATCCTTTTGCTATATCATTGATATATTTAAAAAAAAGGTTTTGAATATCTCTGTTTTCTTCAAATTTTTTCTCCGCCGCCTCGCTTACCGTCAGGAATAATCCGACGGCCAAAAGGATGATAGCGATGGAACAAAACATTCCGAGAAGATTCAGGGTGCCCAAATATATAAAGCAGGTAATCAGGGTGATCACTCCGGTTAATCCGTTCACAAAAGCATTCACAAAACCGCTGACTGTCTCGGTATCATTATTCAATGCCGCCTGTATCTTGCCGTCATCCAGGGCCTCAAATTGGCTAAAAGGCGCCTGAAGTGTTTTCCTAATGATTTCGGACCGTTTATCATACACTACCTCACTGGTAATGGTGATTAATTTCTTGCGCACAATCATCGCGCTCACAGTAAAAAGGACGATCCCAAGTATGAAATACAAGTACAAACCGCTTTCGATTCCCACCCTCCGGCTGGTATCGTCCAAAATTCTGTTCAGCGCCGTATTGATAATCAATATTATCAACGAGTTCCCAATGGCGCTTACGATACTCAGGACGATGATCATAAAGTAGGGTTTATCACCCTTTTTGATAAAAAAATAGGATATTATAAAATATAAATAAAACAAGGGAATAACCGCAGCCAGACAAACTGCTCCCGTAATCAACGCCGACGGGCCGAATTCATCAATCATCGCCCAGGTTGTTCCATAAAACAATGCATAGGGAACTTTATACAAACAATAACCCAGACCCCCGATGAGCATCAGCGAAAAGAGCAACACGCCCCACCCTTTGAGCCCGTTTCCCTCGAAACTCCGCTCTTTCAATAAGAGTTCCCTGCACAATTGATACAGGTAATAACTGGTAACTGCCGCCAATACAATGGAAACAAGGATGATGGTAAGGCCGATATCAACCATTTTGCGCTTCCTTTCTCAAAATCTTTCCAACGGCTATGAAAAAGTAAAATTTTCTTCACCAAAGCGGCAAAGCTAAAGGACTTCTTAGGGGGATTTAACTCGAATAACCTTTCAGCATTCCCCTTGGCATCCGGCGTAGTTCAACGGACCCACGGGGATAAAGTATTATTAATAATTGCCGTTATCTCTTTCACATGGTCATGAATAAAAAAATGGTTCCCTTCAAATTGATGAATCTCGGCTCCGGTTCTTGAATGTTTTTGCCATTCCAGCAATTCGGGGCTGGTGACTAGGGGATCGGCTCTCCCCCCAAATGCGGTTATCCCGCATTGAAATTGCGCGTTTTTCTCCACATAATCATACAATTCAATCAGCCGGTAATCCGCCTTCAAAATAGGGATAAATATCTCCCTGAGCTCCTTGGAATCAAAAATTTCTTTCGAAGTTCCGCCGATTTTAATCATTTCATACGCGAAAAGCTGATCCGACAATAAATGCAACATTCCCGGCGTCTTGTGAATATGGGGCGGGTATCTTCCCGATACAAAAATATGGGCAGGCTCTTTCCCGCAGCTTTCCCTGATCTTGTTGCATATTTCATAACCAAGGATACTTCCCATGCTATGCCCAAAGACGACGAACGGCAGATCTTGCAATAGTCCAGAAACTTCATGGTAAATATCATCGATCGCCTCAGCCATATCGGAATAAAAATTTTCCTTGATCCTTTTTCCTCTTCCGGCATATTCGATTGGTACCAATTCAATGGCGCCATCCAAATACATTTTCCACTTACTGTATATGGAAGCCGAACCGCCTGCATAGGGAAAACAGAATAACCTTATCCTTTTCATGCGGTTTCCTCATTCAAAAGTGATCATCCATCAATGTTGGAATTATCATTGCTGAAATCATGGTGGTGAGAGGGCAATACTTCGTGGTTGTTGTCAAAGCGCGGTTAAGGGTAAAACTGGCAAGCCGGAAAGCAAAGATTCTCAAAACAGTATTTCATTAAGATGATTTGAGTGAAGCGATAGAAAATATAACTGAGATTCTTCACAAACGTTTGTTAAATCGGCTATAACATAACTCTTGTTTACCTTAAATGAAGCTTCCCTCCATCCCTGTAAACAGGCCTCCCTGTTCGGTTTAATGGGCGTTTTCATTGATAGCTCTAGTTTCGATAAAAACTATGCAACTATAAAATATAAAAAATTGTGAATTATCCCAACAAACTATTATAAACATATTTCTAGAATAATTTCATAATTCCTTCTGTTCGAAAATATTTTTTAAAACTTAACCTAATTCCGGACTAATCTGACCCTTAATCCTGTTGTCATTTTATTATCGAATGGATAAACAAAAATTTCCGCTTCTCTTTTTAGGAACGGAAATTTTTGTTTCTTATTTTTCAAAACAATCATAAATCATTTTAAATTTAACTTAATCTTCTATTCCGTCTGCAACTGATGAATCCGGCTCCAATAAATCTGACTCAAGGCGTCGGCTTCTTCGGAAGTATTGGCCTCGGAATAAATTTTAAAAATCGGCTCTTCGGCATCAGGTAAAACTAGCGCCCAACCTTGTTCATGAAATACTTTGAGTCCGTCAGTCATTTCCAGAGGACGATTTTTATTTTCTTCAAACAAATTTCGCATGATCCGCCCTTTATCTTCCCAGGAACAATCGGCTTCCCGGTAGCTTCTTTCAACATTCGGTATCAGCATTTTGGCCTCAGATAAAGACAATTGCTCCCTGGCCAATAATTCCATTATTTTCACCAGACATACCAATGAATCATACTCCGGTTGATATAAGTTTCTCCCATCCGCCGACGGAAATAGTTTTTCCTGAGCTACCTTTTCCATCATTGAGCGAGGATTGGCTTTCGTACGGATGACTTGACCATGAAATTGCCGGGCAATTTCCTCAATAAATTGGGGCGCCGTAACTTGAACCGCTATGGTAGCTTGGGGTTTATATTTTAAAACCCAAAAAGCAAGCAGCGCCGTTAATTGTTCATCCTTCAGCAATTCACCGTGTTCATCCAGTATAATTAGTCTTTCCCCATCATTCCCGGAGATGATTCCGAAATCTGCCCCGGAGGATTTGATTTCTTCCCCAACAGCACTCATTATCCGGGCTAATTCTTTTAATGGCCTTACACGGTGAATTGAATCCCCCGGTTGATTTTGGGCAACAACAACTTCACCTCCCAGCTTGTCCAATAAACTGGGCAGAATCAGCGAAAGGCTGCCATTATCATAATGAATAACCATTTTATAATGCCTTGTTTGAATCAATTTTCTCGCTTCAGAATTCAAGAATCCCTCTAAATACGGTTCTATTAAATGGGGCACAAATGCCAATTCACCCATGGCGCCTGCCTCTACCCTTAAGAAATCCTCGCAAAAATATGCATTTTCCAAAGCCCGCTCGTTGTTTTTATCGATATACAAGCCGGAATGATCGAAAAATTCTATCACTATACCGTCGCTTTGTTGCGGACTCATCCGCAGATGCACTCCCCCTCTAACTCCCAAAGATGGAATGGCGTATCTTGTCGCCGACGAGGGTATGGTGCCCAGGTCATAAACATCAACCCCTGCCGCCAGAACTCCCGAAACCAGCGCTCTTTTTAATACTCTCGTCGCACGGTAATGATCCGAACTGACTACAATTTTAGCGCCTGGCTTTAAATGGGCTCCCAAAACACTCCCTATTTTCGCCACAAATTCCGGATTGATTTCCTGATTGATGATGCCGGAAATTCCCCTATTCCCGAAAAGGCTCCTCGAACCCTTAAGCGACCAGATTAAACTGTCGTTTAAAATCGAACCGCTATCAATATCTTTATGGGGCCAAACCCTCACTGAGGGTTTTACAATTGCCCGTGTGCCTATATTAACATTTTCTCCAAGCACCGCTCCTTCATGGATGGTATTTCTTCCTTTTAGACTCACATTTTGGCAAATGATAGCTCCATTTACTTCACAGTCCCCTCCCATATAACAATGGCTCCATACAATGCTATGCTCAACTTCCGAGCCGCTTTGAAGGGTCCCATAGTCTCCAATAACCGACATTTCTCCTATACTAACCCGGTCGGCAATTTTCACATAACTACCCAATAATGCCGGAGCCGTAATCTTTGCGCCCGGATCAATTTCGACTCCTTCACCAACCCAAACTCCGGGGTTTATCTCCTTCCCCGCTTTCTCTACGCTGACTTTGCCCGTTAATACATCATAATGGGCTTGACGATATTGTTCCAGATTGCCTATATCCGACCAGTAACCTGAAGCCACATAGCCATATAAGGGTTCGTTTTTGGCTTGTAATAACGGAAAAAGATCTTTGCTGAAATCAAAGATTTGCCCCTTTTGAAAGTAGTCAAAAATGTCCGGTTCTAAAATATAAATTCCCGTATTCACCGTGTCACTAAAAACTTCGCCCCATCCGGGCTTTTCCAGGAAACGCTTAACCCTGCCCTCTTCATCGGTAATCACCACTCCGTATTCGAGAGGATTATTTACTTTAGTCAATACAAGGGTCGCAACAGCCCCCTTGGACCGATGAAAATCGACGGCCCCGGTTAAGTTGATATCTGTTAAGGCGTCCCCACTAATGACCAAAAAAGTCTCATTTAAAAATTCTGCGCCGTTACGCACACTTCCCGCCGTTCCCAACGGAGTTTCTTCAATAAAATATTGCATCTGGATGCCGAACTTTTGTCCATTCCCGAAATAATTTTCGATCACCTGCGGCAAATAAAATAGAGTTGCCATGACCTCCGTGAAACCGTGTTTTTTAAGCAGATTAACGATATGTTCCATCATCGGCCGGTTAGCTATCGGCGTCATGGGTTTTGGTTTATAACATGTCAAAGGCCTCAATCGGGTTCCTTTTCCTCCGGCCATAATAACTGCTTTCATTATAATCCTCCTTAAAATTGCACTGTTTCTACCCTTCCCCCTAAAAACTAATGAACATCACGATACCGAGTCATTTCCTCAGCTTCTATCGTTTTGATCATATTTGCCATGATGATTTCCCGGGCTGCCTCTTCATGCATTACCGCATGCCAATTGGATTTTTGATTTTCCTCGATGATCTCCCGATATACCTGATGGGTTTGGATTGCAATTTTGTCCCAGCTGTAGATTTGTTGTACATCTTTGAGGGCTGAAGCTTTCATTTTGGTACTATGGTCGGGGTGCTGCAAGGCCCAAATCATATTATCCGCTAAGGAATTTACATTATCGCAATAGACTTTCAAACCGTTTTCTCCATGGCGGATGATTTCTCCCAATCCTCCCGCATCGGAAGCAATCACAAGTGCGCCTGCAGCCATTCCCTCCAAAGCCACAATACCGAAAGGTTCATAAAGACTGGGGAAGACAGCCACGGTCGCCGCTTTATACAATGCATTCCGGGTATCGTCGTCAATGTAACCGGCAAAATATACGCGATGGTAAATACCTAATTGATAGGCACGATGTTTTAATTCTTCCAGGTAAGGACCTTTGCCGGCAATCACCAATTTAGCGCCGGGTTCAACTCCCAGCACTCTTGAATAAGCATCAAGCAGAACTCCCAGCCCTTTCTCCCGGACAATACGCCCCACGTAAAAAATCATTTTCTCATCCGGAGCACAATAATGTGTACGGACTTCATCAGGGTTGAGAGCAGTTTTTTCAAATTCACCGGGATAGACTCCATTGGGAATGATTCGAATCTTATCGACAGGCATTTGGAAAACCCTTTGCAGTTCGGCTTTCATATAATTACTACAGCAAACAACCCTCCAGGATTCATAACCCAGCCACCACTCCACATTACTGATATAGCGCTGTAATTCATTATGAAGCCCATTATTGCGCCCATATTCAGTTGCGTGAATTGTTGAGACTAGAGGTATCCGCCAAGAGTGTTTTAAATTCTTGCCTGCGAATGCCGCCAGCCAGTCATGGGCGTGAATGATATCAAAAGTTGCCCCCAGCAAGGCAAGGCGGTTAGCCATTTCAGTCATATTCAAATTCAGTTGAAGCACCCAGGTTAGAAAATCCGGAGTTGACGGATTGTTCATAACTACCCGGTAAACTTTTACTCCGTGAATGGTTTCATAGTCGGCTGCATCTTGAACCCCACAGGTAATTACCGAAACCTCCACATCCTGTTTTACTAAAGCCAGTGCTAAATCATAAACATGGCGGGCTATCCCTCCTACAATCTTTGGAGGGAACTCCCAACTAAGCATCAATACCTTCATACCATCACCTCAAAATTATTTTGCCAAAATGTATGGATTGGCGTGCACTCTTTGAAACATCCATATGAGTTGACTCATCTCGTAAAATATGTAAAAGAGATTCAATTGCCATAGATTCACGGGATTGGGAAGAGCTATCAAGGATTCCAAGAGTGCTCAATTAGTTTAACCCGGGGGCAGTATCTCTATGACAATTTTAAGGTCGTCATTCCATATTTTCCATGAATCAATGGACATAGCTACACAATAATCAATGATTTCCCCTATGGTTGTCCTGCATCTGCATATGGTTGACTTTTAACCGAATTTGTTATAATATGCATAGTATTGATCTTTTTTTGATAATTCACTTAAAATTCACCACGATTTTACTCTTATATTGTAAATATGCGTTTCCGGATCGTTTGACAAGTTAATTTCTTTAACAGATAATCCCGATCCAAGCTGAACTGGCGCCAAGGTTTTTTACTTTTTTAAGTTTAAATAGGTTGACTATTCAATCGTCCGCAACAAGAGAGGAGAATCTTTTTGAATCAAGTCTGGCTTAAATCTTACGAGAACGGGGTTCCTCATCATATAGAGTACCCTTCCATAACGCTCTCAACCATGCTCCATCAAACAACTTCCAAATTTCCAAATCAAAAGGCTATGATTTATTTAGACCACCCATGGACTTATCAAGAATTAGATGATTTGGTTTCCCGGATGGCTAATTTATTCATCGCTTATGGAGTCAAACCCGGAGATCGTATCGGAATCCAACTGCCCAATTCACCGCAGTTTGTTATATGTTATTATGGAATATTACGGGCCGGCGCCATTACCGTGCCCATCAATCCAAGCTTTAACGGTGCTGAACTGGCTTATATCATTCAAGATACCGGGATGAACATCCTTATTACCAACTTGGAAACGGTCCCCGTATTCAAGATCGGCGCTTTCGGTAATTTAAAAATCATTACCACCGACATCCGGGTTCCATTTTCCCCAGAGCATGATTACAGTTTATCCATTGATGGTATTAAGCTCGAAAAGGTCCTTTTTAGCCAACCGGTAAGCGATCCTGAAATTGATATCAAGCCGGAGTCCGTTGCCAATTTACAATATACCGGCGGCACAACAGGTTTATTTAAAGGCGCAACCCTGACTCATAGAAATTTGGTAGTCAATGCCGCACAATTTCGTTCTTGGCTTAAAAACATCTATGGAGACGGGGAAGGTAAATTAATTTGTGTACTTCCCATGTTTCACATTTACGCTATTACCACCACAATGAATCACGCTGTATATAGCGGTTCCTCTCAATGTCTGATGTCCAAGTTTGATATCAACGAATTAATGCGTTTGATTGAAAAACAAAAACCCAATGTTTTCATGGGTGTACCGGCAATGTATATAGCCATCGCCATGAGAGATAATGCCAAAAACTACGATTTAACTTCAATTAAAGCCTGTATTTGCGGTTCAGCGCCACTACCTCCGGCAATTCAACAAAAATTTAAAGATTTAACCGGTACTGAAGTACGTGACGCCTACGGCCTTTCAGAGTGTTCCCCAGTGGTCTCGGCTACTCCTATCAATGGAAAGAATAAATATGGCAGTATCGGTACCCCGGTCCCGGATACCGAAGTCAAAATAGTTGACCCTGAAACCGGCAAAGAGCTCGGCTTTAATGAAGTTGGAGAACTGGTTGTAAACGGCCCGCAAGTGATGAAAGGTTATTGGGGCCATCCCAAAGAAACGGATATGGTATTGAAAAACGGATGGTTGCATACAGGTGATCTGGGTATTATGGATGAAGACGGATATATTTTTATAACCGATCGCTTGAAGGACATGATAAACGTGGGCGGCGAAAAAGTTTATCCCCGTGAGATTGAAGATTTATTATTCACCCATCCGTCAGTTAAAGAAGTGGCGGTTATTGGCGCTCCCCATGAACTCCGCGGCGAGGTCCCGGAAGCGTATGTAGTGTTAAAAGAGGCCGCTGCCGCCTCGGAAAAAGAACTCCGCCATTTCTGCATCGACCATTTATCGAAGTTTAAGGTACCCCATAAAATTGAAATTGTAGATGAATTACCGCGAAGTTCCGTTGGAAAAGTCCTCCGGCGTTTGCTGCGGGATAAGTATCACCCCAAGAAATAATGACTTGTGTATAGCAGCAAACCACCTTTTCATTAGGATGGAATAACTCAATCAATAAAAAACGGGCTGCCATGAAAGAACTTCAGGAGCAGCCCGTTTTTTTATTCGGCGACCGACTTCGCTAGAGTCTGTTTTTTCCGTTTGGCTGAAACCGGCAAAAGCGGCCTCAAATATTGCCCTGTATAAGACGATGGATTTTCCGCCACTTCTTCCGGAGTTCCGGTTGCGATAATCGTCCCGCCCCGGTCACCACCCTCCGGACCCAGATCAATCATGTAATCCACACTTTTAATGACATCCAGGTTATGTTCAATCACTAAAACCGTATCTCCAGCTTCCACCAAACGCTGCAGCATCTCCAATAAGCGGTGCGTATCGGCAAAGTGAAGGCCCGTAGTAGGTTCGTCCAAAATATATAAGGTTTTACCATTTGAACGTCTTGACAATTCGGTAGCCAACTTAATCCGCTGCGCTTCTCCTCCGGAAAGAGTCGTGGCCGGTTGGCCCAATTTGATATAACCAAGACCTACGTCTTGCAAGGTTTGCAGTTTACGACGGATTTTTGGAATATTATAGAAGAATTCCAGGGCTTCTTCCACTGTCATATTCAGTACTTCCGTGATGGTTTTTCCTTTATATTTAATATCGAGAGTTTCCCGGTTATACCGTTTTCCTTTACATACTTCGCAAGGCACATAAACATCCGGCAGAAAATGCATTTCAATCTTGATAATACCGTCCCCGGCACAGGCTTCACACCGTCCGCCTTTTACATTAAATGAAAAGCGTCCCAGCGTATACCCGCGCATTTTAGCTTCCGGAGTTTCGGCAAACAGTTCCCGAATCGGATCAAAAACGCCGGTATAAGTCGCCGGGTTGGATCGGGGAGTCCGTCCAATCGGAGACTGGTCAATATCAATTACTTTATCTAAGTGCTCTAACCCCAAAATCTTATCGTAGGCGCCTGCTTGTAAAGTAGTGGCCTTGTTTAGTTTGGTGGCCGCCACCGGATATAAAATGTCGTTAATTAAAGTACTTTTCCCCGATCCGGAAACACCGGTGATACAGACGAAAACACCCAAGGGGATCTTTACATCGACATTTTTCAGGTTATGTTCTTTAGCGCCTTTGATTTGCAAATATTTGCCGTTGGGTTTCCGGCGTTCCTTAGGAACCACAATTTGCTGTTTTCCCGACAAATACTGGCCGGTGATGGAAGAAGACTCCGCCAAGATTTCCTGTAAAGTCCCTGCGGCAACTACATTTCCGCCATGGGCTCCCGCTCCGGGACCAATATCCACGATGTAATCCGCCTCGCGCATCATTTCTTCATCATGCTCAACCACGATGACGGTATTCCCCAGATTGCGTAAATCCTTCAAAGTATCGATTAAACGGCGGTTATCCCGCTGATGCAAACCAATGCTGGGCTCATCCAAAATATATAACACACCCACCAGCGAGGAGCCAATTTGGGTTGCCAGCCGAATTCGCTGGGCTTCTCCGCCGGACAACGTACCCGCAGCCCGTTCCAGTGTCAAATAATCCAGACCCACATTCACCAAAAAGCCCAAGCGCTCATTAATTTCTTTCAGTATCAACCGGGCAATCGTCATTTCTCTCTCCGAAAGCTGCAGTTGCCTTAAAAAAGTGCTGGCGTCCAATACGGATTTTCGGGTGAGCTCACTGATATTAAGACCGCCAATATATACCGAAAGGCTTTCCGGTTTTAAACGGGCGCCCTGGCATGCCGCACAGGGCCTAATGGTCATGAACTTTTCAATCTCCCGCCTCATAAAATCGGATTGTGTCTCCCGGTAGCGCCGTTCCAGGTTATGAGCAACACCTTCGAAGGATGCTGCATGCCGGAATTCTCTGTCTGGACCCTGGTAAGATATTTCGATTTTCTCACCTTTCGTGCCGTACAGCAAAATTTCCAATTGCTCTTTGGTTGCTTTCCGCAAAGGTTTATCCGGATCAATCTTATATTTTTTGGCTACCGATTTTAAATATTGTAACGACCAGGAATCCTGATCGGCACTCCAAGCCTTAATACCGCCTTCATTGAGGGACTTGTCCAAATCCAACACCAACTGGGGATCAATCTCCATTTTGAACCCCAAACCATCACAATCCGGACAAGCGCCGTAGGGACTGTTAAACGAGAACATCCGGGGGGTCAATTCTTCAAAGCTAAATCCGCAATCCGGACAGGCGAATTTCTCACTATAAATTTGTTCTTCTCCCTCTACCGGTAAAATCGTGACCAAACCCTTGGCAAGCTTTAAAGCAAGTTCAATCGAATCGGCCAACCGTTGCCCCAGATCGGGTTTCATAATTAAGCGGTCAACCACGACTTCGATGGTATGTTGTTTGTATTTTTCCAGGCTGAACTTTTCGCTTAAATCTTTAATCTCACCATCAACCCGGACTCTTACATAACCGTCCTTGCGAAAATCTTCAAAAAGCTTGTCGTATTCCCCTTTGCGATGACGAACCACCGGTGCCAATACCTGAAACTTGGTCCCTTCCGGCAAAGTCATCACTTGGTCGACGATTTGCTCCACCGCCTGTTGCTTGATGGGCTTATGGCAATGGGGACAATAGGGCTGTCCAATCCGGGCATATAGCAGACGCAAATAATCATAAATCTCGGTAACCGTACCTACTGTCGAACGAGGATTATGACTGGTGGTTTTTTGATCAATGGAAATCGCCGGAGAAAGGCCGTCAATATAATCCACATCGGGCTTGTCCATCTGGCCCAAAAACTGGCGGGCGTAAGCGGAAAGGGACTCCACATACCTACGTTGGCCCTCGGCATAGATAGTATCGAACGCCAATGAAGACTTCCCGCTTCCGGACAGGCCGGTAATGATCACCAGCTGGTCACGGGGAATCTCTAGGTCAATATTTTTAAGGTTATGTTCGCGTGCTCCTTTAATTCTGATACTGTTTGAAGACATGGAAAATCCTCCATTTAGAATTCGATCCATTATATCACGAACATATGTTCTTTTGCAAGGTAATTGGTGGAAAGTTTAGAGGAAAGAAACATTATCATTTAATTTTTTTGATCCCACGATATATAATGGCATACAAAACCGCTACAAATCTCTTATTGGGAAAAGCAAGCCGGCCCATAAAATCAACAACCCATTATCCATATGATAACAGGCCGTTTGTTTTGAAATAATGTAAATTGGGAACTCTCTCCAAGAATACATCCTACTCGTAAATCGCGAACTCACATGGCGGGGCGGTAATCTTTACTGCTTTGCCGTTCCGTTCTTCGATAATAACTTCACTACCAACTTTGCTTTTGTCTTGAGACGAGTAAATGCATTTCATTTTCTCCCCCGCCTGGTGCAAGCTATTATCAATCGTAACCCAGGCCGAGACCGGACTCTGGCAATCCGTGTTGATGAGCACTAAAATCTCTTGGCCATCAAATACTCTGGACCAGGGAACAATTGACCGGATTCGATTCCCAATCATGCAGGGCAGTCCGAAATGGAGCCCGTCCCCGGATATCTGTCGTATATACTGACGACCTCGCCGTAAGGTCACCCGTTCCTTCCGAATTTGCAAAATTTTTGCCAATTCCTGATAAACAAGATAATCTTCATTGAAAAAATGTCTGTTCCTGCTGCGAAAAGCTCCAAACTCACCTCCAAACATTGTCTCCCGGATATAACGGTCACTATCCCCCTGACCGTCAAAACTTTGCTCACTTCCATAATAAATACAAGGTATCCCCATCGTAGTCACATCTAAGGCCAAAGCATTGAGTACCTGTTTTCCGCCATCCTCATCCGCGCAGAAGCGTGCTTTACAATTACCCCGTCTTATCTGGTCATGATCATCGAACATTGTGACCACCTTGTTATTGAACCAGGTATGAGACTCCTTATCCACCAGTAGTGAATTCCGGAAAAGACAGAAATACTCATCAGGATTACTACAACCTTTGACCATATATTCCAATTTATCCGGGACATCGGCAATGCCTAAGGCCGCATCAACGCCGGTAATCTCCATAATATAGAAGGCATGTTGCCGACCGCCGGTAATTTCACCGATTAAGTAGAAATTATCCTTGCCGATAACTTGGGCAAATTCATGAATCGCCCGGGCAAAAAAGCGGGCAGCTCCGGGATCCATATGTTTGACCGTATCAATGCGGAAACCATCCAGGTCGGCATAGGCAATCCAATATTTGTAAACATCAACCAACGCCTTTAACGCCGGAAAGGGTTGATAGTGGTCGGCATCACCTTTCCCCAGCATCAAATCCTTGAGTTCAAAAAAATCCCCTTCCAGATATTCCGGGTAATGATCCCAATCCCGAATGGCCCCTTTCCGGGTAAAAAATTCCGGTTGCTGAAACTCTCTGGGCCAAACCGCTCCATCCGGCCAAGCCTCCGTTTCATGTTCAAGAGTAACCGGCTTAAATTCCAATACCGGTTTGCCCTGGGCATTATTAAAGCCCTGGACGTCGAAAACATTTCCGTTCCAGTAAGGCCAACACCCTCCCCCTGTGAGGCCGCAAGCTTCCGGCCGGTATTCAAAGACATCGCCACAATGGTTCAGAATAATGTCAAGAATCACATAAAGACCATTTTGGTGTGCGGTTTGAACCAGTTCCCGCAAATCTTCCTTCGTGCCAAAATGGGGATCAACTTCGATGAAGTTTTGAATTCCATAGCCATGATAGGTATCTTTATGAGCCACTTGCTTAAAGATGGGGCTAATCCAAATAGCGGTCACCCCCATCCGTTTTAAATAACCAATCTTACTGGTCAGCCCCTTCAGCGTTCCTCCGGTCCATTTGGAACCGGCTTCACGCCAGCGCTTAGCGTCTTCCTGGTTGCCAACCGCATTACCATTGTCCTCCCTACGGAACATCGGCGTTGAGCCGGCAACCCGGCTTCCTTGAAAATCCCGGTAACCATCCTCTTTGCCGTCGGAAAATCGATCAAGCAATAGAAAATATAAGACCTGATCCTCCCAGGCGATTGGGGATTTAAAAAATTGCCGCTTGCATAAATCTGTGAGCTGAACCGCATCCAATGTTTTTTCTGCCAATTTGCCACTCCCCCTTATCCCAATAGTTTCTCACCAAGGAGCGATCTTATAACTCGATTCAAGGAAATCGATGTTCCCAAAGATTGATACCCAATAAAGAAGGTTTACTTCAATTGTGTATCGGTGATGTGTTTTTCTTTATAAGGAAATTGCTTTTCAAAAATTTCCAATTCTTCTTGATTGACTTCAAAGATTGGGTCGGCACAAAACTTTCCATGTATCCCTTGCAAACTGCCCGGATAGAGTTCCAGCACCATGAATTCTTCAAAATTTCCTCCTTCAGCGGTGCTGATTCCAAAGTTTGCCGCATTTTCAAAACCAAACCGGCGATAGTAGGCAGGATTTCCAAAGATGACGATGGCTTTGTACCCCATTTTCCGGGCCATCTCTTTTGTATGGGCAATCAACTTGGATCCGATTCCTTGCCTTTGAAAAGATGGTAAAACGCTTATTGGGCCGAAAGTTATCACTTCATGTCCCCCTCCTTCTTTGTCCACCACTTTGGATTTGGAGTAGATGATATTCCCGGCAATTCGCGCACTTGAGCGGGGATGCTCTTGGACCGCCACAAAATCCAGTTCAGGGAGAAAAGAGGAACACTCCCGTATTTTATGGACAATCAAGTGCTCACTACATCCGGGATGATAGAGATCCCAAAAAGCTTCCCGGGCCAAATTTTCTACTTCCCGGTAATCGTTTTCATTTTCCAGACGAATGATGATATTCATTTTCCATCCTCTTCCTTCATGATAATCACATTACCCTCGACATGCCGTTTCTCCATCAGATGGCGGGCTTTCCTGTTGGCCACGCTGTCAAAAATGATGGAAAAATCATAATTCTCCGGATATAATTGACTGGCGGGCACTTTTAATTTTAAACGTTTGTGGTTAATCCGCTTTTTCTCTCCCTTGACTTGAACGCCAATTTCCCCTTTTTCATTGGCACGGGCATAGACGATACCGATTTCCCTTTGAGGATAAACCAATACGCTGTCGCCGATATTGAACTTCTCACTACGAGAAGGTGTTTGCTGCTGCCCGTCCTTTTCTTTGACAATTTGCGGTATAAGAGCGGCGTTCGGACGGTCCTTATCGGAGACAGCATTGTCCGGCTGTTTTACACCCTGATGCAGTTCCATTGAATTTCCATAGGCGGCTTGGTGAGCCCGTCTCAGCAGATGTTGGGGCATACCGAGCCTTTCAGCGATGTAAAAAGCGCAGCTCTCGCCAGCCTCCCCAATTTCAAGTCGGTAAAGGGGCAAAAGGCTCTCTTTATCAAAAGCCATACGGGCATTGATGAGACCCGGCCGGTTTGCCGCATATTCTTTGATTTCCGGATAATGGGTAGTCACAACGAACAAGCACCGTTTTGCGGAGAGTTCATCCAAAATCGCGATTGCCAGTCCCATTCCTTCGAGCGGGTCGGTTCCGGAGCCCAGTTCGTCGAGAAGCACCAGGGATTCATCATTGGCCTGCCTTAAAATTTCAATAATATTCTTTAGGTGAGATGAAAATGTAGACAAATTTTCAGTGATGCTTTGCCCGTCTCCGATATCCGACAGCACCAGATTTCTCATACAAAAAATGCTGTTTTCGTCCGCCGGAATATGCAATCCGCTTTGTACCATAAGGGACAAAAGCCCCACACATTTTAAAGCAACGGTTTTACCACCGGTATTGGGGCCGGTTATGATGACCCCATTGATTTTGCAACCGGCTTTAAAGTTTAAAGGCACGGCGATACCGGGATTAATTAAAGGGTGCCTGGCGCCTAGGATACGGATTTCCCGTCCGGCATTGACAGTGACGGGCGAAGCTTTCATGTCCAAACTAAGCTTGCCCTTTGCAAAAACAAAGTCCAGGGCTTCCATAGCCTCGATGTTAAGCTTGATAGCCGAAAGATTATCGCCGATTAAAGCCGTCAAGGAATGAAGGATCCGCCTGACTTCGCCGTCTTCCTCCACTTGTAACGCGGAAAGTCCCTCCTGCAGTCTGCCGACGGAAGCAGGTTCAATAAAGTACGTTGCGCCGGTTTGAGACTGGTCAATCACTGAACCGATAACGTCTTTTTTATGCTCGCGCTTGACCGGCAAAGCATAGTGGCCGTTCCGGATTGAAACAAAACTCTCCGAAAACCACTCTTTATTTTTTCTCAATAGCGTATCAAGTTTGGCTTTCATCTGATCCGTGGTAATACAGATTTGCCGCCGGATATCGGCAAGCCGGGCTGATGCTTTATCATCCACCCCCCCGCTACGGATACAACGGTCGATTTCATTCTCAAGTTCCGGTAATGGGTCGATGGACCCTCCGTACCCGGCGATGTTGGCCTGAGTTGCCTCTGCTTTCTTGAGGTAAGCCTTCATCCTTCTGCACGATACAAGAAAAGACAAGACGTGGGCAATCTGGTCGGGCGCCAGCATCGCATCCACGGCAATCAGGCCAATGACCTTCTGTAGCTCAACCATTGACGGAAGCGGCGGTGTCCCGATCTGTTCAAGAATTCTTTTTGCTTGTGTTGTTTCATCCATCCGCCCCCTTACTTCCTCCTCCTTTAATGACGGAACCAGCGCGAGGCAGCGGGCCTTTACATTATCAGACAACGCGTTATCCGCAAGTTGCTCCAGTATTTTATCAAACTCCAGTGATCGATGACTGTTCATTTTGGGCATCTCCTTTGAAAATAATAAAAAAAGCCCGCCAAACATACCACACCTGTAAAAGTGCAGAATGCTCCGCGGGCGGAAATTAGTAAAACGTATCCTCTTTGCCATCTATTTAAAATACGCTCTACTAGACAACAAAAAAGTGGCAAGCATACCTTGCCACGCATCGGTTCAAAATCTATCATCAGCAATCTGTTAGGTATGTTTTTTGAGGGAAACACAATAAACAGGAATCATCCCGTTTTCGTTGGGCACCCTTCAAAACGATATTTAGTTGAAAACTACCCTAACAGACAAAGCCGACATCAAGCTCCACCTTCCTAATTATAGACTTAATATAACACCGTTTAAAACGGTTGTCAATAAGGACCTTAGCGATCCTCTGCCAACTCTTTCCGCCCGCGCGCCTGATAGCCAATTCCTAAAAAAATGGCTATCATTGAACCTTTCCGTAGAATCCATATCCCATCAAGATCAGTTTTTAAGCAATTTCTCCCACCCGCGCATCTCATCCCGGAGTTCCGCCGCTCGCTCGAAGGCCAGGTCGGCAGCAGCTTTCAGCATTTCTTTTTCCAATTCCTCAATTTTTACCTTAATTTCAGCCTGAGAGAGGTTCGGCCTCTTCTGCATCTCATACTCCACTTTATCTTCAGCCGCCTGCTCCGCCATAATCAAATCCCGGACAGCTTTTTTAATGGTCTCCGGGGTAATGTTGTTTTCCCGGTTGTATGCCAATTGTTTCTCACGACGCCGGTTGGTTTCACCGATGGCTTCCCGCATCGAATCGGTAATCCGGTCGGCGTACATTATCACCCGGCCTTCCACATTCCGGGCCGCCCGGCCGATGGTTTGAACCAGAGAGGTCGTGGAACGGAGAAATCCTTCTTTATCCGCATCCAAAATGGCTACCAGGGTAACTTCCGGTAAATCCAAGCCTTCCCTGAGCAAATTGATTCCCACCAGGACATCGAATTTGCCCAGCCTTAGGTCGCGTAAGATGGCCACCCGGTCCAAAGTATTCACTTCCGAGTGGAGATAACGGACTCGAATGGCCAGCCCTTCGAGATATTCCGTTAAATCCTCAGCCATCTTCTTGGTAAGCGTCGTGACCAGCACCCGTTCATTGCGGTCCGCCCGAAGCCGGATTTCCTCCAATAAATCATCAATTTGCCCTTTCACCGGCCGGATAGTAATCTCCGGGTCCACTAGGCCGGTAGGCCGGATAATCTGCTCTACAATCCGGTTGGCGCGTTTGGTTTCATACGGTCCCGGCGTCGCCGAAACATAAACCACCTGACTGATGCGTTCCTCAAACTCATTAAACTTCAGCGGCCGGTTATCCAGGGCCGAAGGCAATCGAAATCCATATTGAACCAGAGTCTCTTTTCGGGACCGGTCCCCGGCGTACATGGCCCCCACTTGAGGGACACTGACATGGGACTCATCAATGAATAGCAAGAAATTCTTTGGAAAATAATCTATCAGAGTGGCCGGGGCTTCTCCCGGTGCCCTGCCGGTCAAATGACGGGAATAATTTTCAATGCCCTGGCAAAAATTCACTTCCCCCATCATTTCCAGATCAAAACGGGTCCGTTGTTCGATCCGCTGGGCTTCGATCAGCATGTCCTTATCCCGGAAATAGCGAATCCGCTCCTCCAATTCTTCCTCAATCGTCTTTACGGCCCGCTTCATTTTCTCCTCGGAAGTAATATAATGGGTGGCCGGATAGATCATCAATTCCGTCAAATTCTGTAACACTTCGCCGGTAATCGGGTCAATTTCAATGATCTTCTCGACCTCATCGCCAAACAGTTCGATCCGGATGATGTTTTCCCCATAAACCGGAATGATTTCAATAACATCGCCCCGGACCCGGAAAGTACCACGGCTGAAACCGGTATCGTTCCGGCTGTATTGAATCCCCACCAAACGGCGGAGGATTTGATTCCTATCCTTAAATTCCCCAGATTTCAGCGAAAGCGTCATCGCTTCATAATCTTCCGGATCGCCTAAGCCGTAAATACAGGAAACGCTGGCAACGATAATGACATCCTTCCGCTGCAGCAACGAAGAAGTCGCCGCATGCCGCAAACGATCGATTTCATCATTCCGGCTGGAGTCTTTTTCAATATATAAATCCGACTGGGGCACATAAGCCTCCGGCTGATAATAGTCATAATAACTTACGAAGTATTCCACTGCATTTTCCGGAAAAAATTCCTTGAACTCGCTATATAACTGGGCTGCCAATGTCTTATTATGGGCCAGAACCAAAGTCGGCATTTGCAACTCTTCGACCACCTTGGCCATAGTAAAAGTCTTCCCGGAACCGGTAACCCCCAGTAAAATCTGATCCCGGCAACCTTCACGGACTCCCTGAACAAGCCCGGCTATAGCCTGGGGCTGATCCCCGCTGGGTTGATATTCGGAATGGACCACAAATTTTTTATGAATCAACGAATCCACCTCATCATCATTATAACGTTTTATTGAATCGGTTCAACCGAATATTTGTTCGATATCTTGACGCATTAATCCTGCCTGTGCAATAAAAAAGGTTCACCTAAAAGAGGCAGTATACCCTGGAAATTATCGGTTTTCGGCATCGCTGTTGTATACAAAAAAAGGCCAGTCTTACCTGGCTTTAACCAATCCCGGGTTTCTCAATGGTTACCGTTCCATTTTCTTTGATCTTTTGGCCTCATATACCGCAGCCTCAATCTTCGTTCCCAGCCAATCGGAAATAGGCCCTCCACCTCAATCCAGTTGAAGCCGCATTACGATAGCACATGCCATCCTTCCGGTATAGGGTTCTTTTCAGAAAAGAAAAAGGGCTGTCTCTTTTGCTTTAGAGACAACCCCTGCATTTAGAAATATTTTACTCGGTAGCATCCGACATTTTATTGCTAAGCCAAGCCACGTACATTCCAATCAAGGATCCAACCAGCACCACCAGATGGGGCAATAATCCGTACAAAGCCACTAACCCGGCCTTCCGGACATCCTTATCAAGATTCAAGATGGTATATAAAAGCGGATGATATAAAGCGATGGCCCCACCCAACAAAATACCCAGGAAAACAAAAAGCGGCGCTCTCGGTTTGCAAAATACGATGATCGCAAAAAGAACCACCACTAAGGCGACTGCATACGAAATCACCCAATAAAAACCGCTGCTCAGATTGGCTGTTCCCTGTGTTGCAATCACCATCTTCACCCCAAACTTACCCATGATCATTTGCATGATCGAAAATACAAAATAAAATCCGGTTAACCCCATAATAAAATTCAGCCAACTATTTTTTGCAAGAAAATTCATGAATGAGTCCTCCTTCCCTGTATAAAACAGTATGAATTTCAGGCCCTTTTTATGATAATATTTGACAACGGGTTTCTAAATCCTGCCATTTAATTATGGGAAACCGATAAATCCAAAAATTCCTTTTCCCACCCTTTAAAATTTCTCCCACTCATCTCCCAAAAAATCATCTTGTTTCGCTGGGATTGGCTTTTTTTCATTTCTCTCCGCCGATGCCGGCTTACTAAACGGCTTCGAACCGTTCGGGCCGGCCTTTTTATTGATTTTAAAATTACTTACCAGCTCATTGAGGGTTGTTGCTTCACCATTCAACTGAAGATTAGCCGTAGCCATTTCTTCCACCATTTCGGCGTTTTGCTGAGTCACATGATTTAATTGTTCCACAGAGGTTTGTATTTGTTGGGCCGCTGCTGTTTGTTCCTTCATTGTGGCAGCCACTTCCGCAATTACATCCGAAGTTCGTTTCGTATTCATTACAATCTGTTGTAACATTTCTGCTGACTGTTCAGCCAGAGAACTCCCGCGCTCAACCCGGTTAACATCTTCCTTAATTAATTGTTCTATTTCCTTGGAAGACTCAGCGACCCGCCGGGCCAGATTTCTCACTTCCGCGGCTACTACAGCAAAACCCCGCCCTTGTTCTCCTGCCCGGGCTGCCTCTACCGCGGCATTTAACGCAAGCAAATTGGTCTGGAAAGCAATATCATTGACGACTTTGATGATTTCAACGATTTGCCGGCTACTAGCGGAAATTTGTTGCATTGCAGCATGGGTTTCCTGGATCGTCTTTTCGCCGGCCTTAACGGTATCCAGAGTTGATTTCGAAAGTTCCTGGGCTTGTCCTGAGTTTATCGAGGCCTGCATGACGGAAGAATTAACTTCTTCGATTGTAGCCGCGATTTGTTCTAGTGTGGCTGCTTGCTCCTGGGTCCGTTTGGATAAATCTTGGTTATCGGAGGCAATTTCTTTAGAAGCGCCGCTGACCCGGCCGGCCATATCGGATAACTGGGTCAATAAATTGGATAAATTACGCCCTAGAACTTCAAGTTCCTTACCCATTTCACCCAGTTCATTTCCCATATGTTCCGGTATCACTCCGCTAAAATCACCATCCGACATATTTTTAGCGAGCTTCACCAGATGATTCAGAGGATTGGAAATAGATTTCGAAAATTGGTGACGGATTAAAACGAGAATAACCACTAATAAAACAATGCAACACATCACCATCGTCAATATCATGACTTGAATTTTCGGATTGATTTTAGGGATGGCGGTTTTTAACGGCAGGAAAGAGGTTGTTGTTCCAACGGCAAATTCCATATTTCCAAGTTGAATCGGCATTACATAGGAAAGCTTATCTTCCAATTGATGGGTTTGGGGGTTAGACCATACAAAAGAAATGATATCTCCACCCTTTTTAGCCGCTCTGATATATTTTTGAATTAATTTTTGACCATTTTGATCTCTCAAATCCCAAAAATTTTGTCCTTCCGCTGAAGATTCCTTGGAATTGACCAGACAGGTTCCATCATACTGATATATAAAGAAATCACCGGATTTTCCATATTGGGAAGACCGAATTTGATTTTGAATACTCGCTAATATTTCATCTTCAGGAATGGTTACCGCTTTATCATTATAAAAAGCTTCCGCCGAAGTCACTACGGACTGGACTACCTGCTTTAATCTTTCTCCGGCCTCTTTCATGGCCTGTCTTTGGGCTTCGACTTTTGCATCTTCATTGAATTGGGCCATCACTAACAAAGAGCCACCAAAAATAAAGCAGGTTGGGATGATAATTCCTAAGAACACAAGAATTAAGAATTTCGTTCGTAAATTAGAGTTTCTCTTAGCTTTTTTGGTATTCAATTTGAATCAGGCTCCCCATTCATTTTATAAACCTAAGAATACCATCGGTTTTTTCTAAATTTTCTATAGGGTTTTTTTCAAAGGTAAACAAGGTAACCGCGGTGAAAAATCAGAAGTTTACGGAGGGGAGATTGGGATAACGAATAATAAAAGGAACTTATAGTAACCTTATCTCCGGCTACCGCACCACGTTACGTGGATATCTGCAACCTTTCGGCTACAAACACCCATTACACATACTACGATAACCTTTGACCGACTGCCATGGAAACTTAGTGATCTACCTGCAACCTTTCGGCTGCAAACAAACCCTTTCGCTCCAATGACAATCTAGGCTCGACTGCACGGCCTAAGTTTCCCTACCACGACAATCTTTTGGACTGCCGTAATAAGTTGGCCCAACCCGTACAATCTGGCTCAGACCAATATGGATCCTTGCGCCTGCGCGCGAGTAGAACATGAACCCATACTGATCAGTTGCTCGACTGATAATGACCCTTTAGGCCGTAAATGACGGAGCCATTATCAATCTGCGCCTCGGCTACTACAAATCCCTGATAATATAATGACCCATGTTGGGATTTTATATTCATAAGGATTAAATTTTTTTTAAGGAATTTTTATGGTTCACCGGATCAGCTTTACCGATTGGCTATTGGCATTCCCATCCAAGCCGAACGCCTTAGAAAAAACAAAAAAACCGGAAACAGGAGCTAAGCCCCAATAGCAACAACGGCAACCGTGTTTACTCCATACCCAACTCTTCAAAGTCCAATTCATTGAAGAGTTTTTTGAGTTCCATCACTTCCTCCTGGTTGAGAGTAATCCCTTTTCCCATCTTTTCATGGTTTTCATCCCATTCCCGGATATCCAGTTTCGGTTTGCGGTTATTCCAGCTTACGATATTCACTTCTTTGGTCCAGCCCTTGATTCCCGTTGATAATACCAAAAGATGTTTTTTAATTGTGAAAGTAATTTCAGCCATTGTCATTCACCCCCTTTAAGAGAAGGACTTGAAGCCAAACCCTAAAGCTCATTCAACGGTTGCGGCTCATGATGGTTTTAGCCTTGCCGCCCGGTGTAATGGACTGATTCTCACCGATGACTTTGCCCCGGTTGAAAACTTGCCGGCTCCGGTGGCCAAAAAAAGAAATTAAAACAACGGAGAAATTATCACCCGTTGGTTGGCGGAAAAACCGCTCAACCCCTTTAGGGCTTTGAAGCCTCCGGGGCCGTCGTCCCCTTCAAAGGATCCGCAGTTTCCCGGGGAGCATTTTGCTCCACCCGTCTTTTCTCATGAATTACCTGAATCCGGGTAATCCGCCAAACCTTTTTGACAGGCTGTAAGAACAATACTTCTTTTCTGTCAAAGTATTGGGTTTCTTTGGCCAAACTGATTTTCAATGTATAATCCGCCTGAAATCTTTGAAGATCCTTCGGGCCCCCCAAAGGTTGAATCCGCAAATCCAAAAACTCCAGTTTAATGTTGTCCTTCATCGAATAGGTCATTCCCTGTTGGGTCTTGTTGATTACATACAAGTTGGTGACCATATCCGAAAAACTATTTTTGGCCTTATGAACCGTTTCATCCACTAAAGATACATTTAAATCTTTGATTGCCTGGAAATAATAGGATACCACTTTGCCGGGTTTATCCTTCTCCGTAATGACCGGCTTGCTTTGGGATCCCGTCCAACTTACAATGATCACAACAACAGCCGCAACCGTGATGATTGAGGCGATCCCGAACTTGCGAAACCAGAGCCAGAACCGTTCTTTGGCCTGATAGATCCGGCGATTGGCCTTCGCTTTCTCCTGATACTCCTGGACCTCATCTTCGGCGGCCCGGATTTGACCGCTTTCCAATAAGCCGGACAGTTCCGTTTGGAGTTCCCCCAAATCAGGCCTTTTTTGGGGGTTGCCGTTCATACAGCGGGTAATCAATTGACTCAGGCGGTTACTTAATTCCGGTTTAATATCTTTGGGAGAGAGCGCCCCGAATTTTAAAATCTTATCCAGCCGTTCGGCGGGAGTAGGAGCCTTAAACGGATCCTCACCGGTCAATAAACGGTAAGCTAAAACACCCCAGGAAAAGATGTCGGATTCCCGGCCCCAGGTTTTACCGGAGATGACTTCCGGAGGCGGATCAATGCTATACTCATCCGTCAAAGACTTGCTTAAATAATTCATGGCGTACGGGTCCTGAAGATAAAAATTTCCCTGACCGTCCATTTTCAGCTGTCCCAAACTGAGTCCGCCTAAAATGAGCGCATTTTTATGAAACTCCTCCATAATCTCCAGGATTTTCAGCAACGCGCCCACCCTCCGTTCAAGAACCGAAGGTTGAAGAACCAAAGGTTCTAAATCTCGGGCTTCAAAAGGTAGGAATCCTTCTTTTTCAAAATCCTTACGGACCAGATATAATTGCTGTTCGAATTTTTCTAGGCCTTGATATTTTACTAAGTTCGGGCTTTGGATAGCCTGGGATTGAGCAACGGCTTCCTTGAGCCCTTTTTGCAACTCCACCCGGAAATTTTCCTTGGGTTGCACCGGAAATTCCAGGGAATCTAAGACCAACTCCTCTCCCTGCTCCGCCCGGACCCTAATCGATTGTGGAGTTAATTCTTGAATTAATTCATATTTCATTGGATGACCCCCGCTTTAAACCTGTCTACCTAAATTATACTATATAACGAAGTCAATGAAGGATAATTTCCGGTGGAAATATTTTTTCTTAATAAAATACCCGTATTACAAATTTCTAAAAGATGATTCCGGGAGGTTTTTTTTGCAGGAGTCGCCCGGCCTCATCACGAATAGTGCAGCCATTGAGGATAGAGGTGATAAAGGTGAAAGAAAAAGCCCATGTGGTCGTTACCGTTATGGGAAGCGATCGAGTCGGCATTGTTGCCGGCATTACCAAAGTTTTAGCCAATTGCAATGCCAATATCGTCGATATCAGCCAAACGATTTTACAGGATATTTTCGCCATGATTTTGCTCATCGATATTTCCGGCTCCGACAAAGATCTGCTGGCAATCGAAAGTGAATTAAAAACCGCCGGGGAACAGTTGGGAGTTAAAATTGTTCTTCAGCACCAGGACATTTTCCGCTATATGCACAGGATATGATTCTTAATCGAATTCTGAATCCAGAATTCAGGATTCGGACGTTCAGAATTGGGAATTGGAGAGACAGCCAAAATCAATTTAAGCACCATTTTTACGCTTAAAAATTCTGACTCCTGGCTCCTAACTTCTGATTCATGTTGTTTAATTTACGCATTGCCTTTTTGAAGGAGTGATTTGATTTGCCTTTTACCTCCCAAGAAATTTTGGAAACCATCGAAATGATTGAAAATTACCATTTCGATATCCGTACCGTCACCATGGGAATCAATATTCTCGATTGCGCCGGCCCCGATTTGAAAGCGACAGCCCGGAAAGCTTCTGAAAAAATTCTGCGCCTGGCCGATCAATTGGTGCCCACTGTCCAACTGATGGAACGTACTTATGGCGTGCCGATTATCAACAAACGGTTGGCTGTGACTCCAATTTCATTGGTGGCCCAGTCTTCCTCCAGTGATGAATATTTCGAACTGGCCGTCATGCTCGATGAAGTGGCCGCACAATTGGGTATTGATATTGTGGGTGGGTATTCAGCCTTGGTACAAAAAGGAACCACCCTCGGAGAATCGAAACTGATTGCTTCCATTCCGAAAGCTTTAACCATAACCAATCGCGTTTGCGCCTCCGTCAATCTGGCGACGACCAAGGCCGGGATCAATATGGATGCCGTATACCAAATGGCCAAGGTTATTAAGGAAGCGGCGGAATTGACCAAAGAAAGGGGCGGCATTGCTTGTTCCAAACTTGTGGTCTTCGCCAATGCGCCCGAGGACAACCCTTTCATGGCCGGGGCATTTCATGGAGTCGGCGAGGGCGATTGCGCCATTAATATCGGAATTAGCGGACCCGGCGTGGTGAAGGCCGCGGTGGAACGATTGCCGGATTGCGATTTCCGCACCCTCACCGAAGAAATTAAACGGGTCGCTTTTAAAATCACCCGGGTTGGCGAACTCATCGGCCGCAAGGTTTCGGAAAAGCTGGAAGTGCCCTTCGGTATCGTCGACCTTTCATTGGCTCCCACTCCGGCAATCGGCGACAGCGTCGCCAATATCCTGGAAGCTATGGGACTGGAAAAGTGTGGTTGTCCCGGAACTACCGCGGCTCTTGCCATTTTAAACGACGCCGTCAAAAAGGGCGGGGCAATGGCTTCTTCCGCCATCGGCGGCCTGAGTGGTTCCTTCATCCCGGTGAGCGAAGATGCCGGAATGATCGAAGCGGTGAATGCAGGCGCTCTTTCCATTGAGAAATTGGAGGCCATGACCTGTGTTTGTTCCGTCGGACTGGATATGATTGCGGTTCCCGGCGATACATCAGCCGAAACCATCGCCGGAATTATCGCCGATGAACTCGCTATCGGAGTGATCAATAATAAAACCACGGCTGTGAGAATTATTCCAGCTCCCGGCAAAAAGGTTGGCGAAATGGTGGAATTTGGTGGACTTTTCGGCACCGCGCCGATCATGGCGGTCAGCAAATTCAGCCCCGCCAAGTTCATCCAGCGCGGCGGGCACATTCCCGCTCCCCAGAGAGCGATGACGAATTAGAGATAGCCCTTCTTGCGTTCTCATTTTTTAAGCCGCTCCCTCCGTTTTTATGTTTGGGGGCGGCTTTCATTATCTCATCGTCGATGGGCCAAACCGGTCGGGGATGAATTTTAAGATGGCGACACTTTATTATGATGGACACCAGGAAGTAACGGATGATATTATAAAAACAGGCTCTATCAATATCGAACATTATTCCGGCTCAACTACCGCCGGGGTTTGAATCCTAGTTTTGGGACAAATTTTTGGAGGTGATCGTTGCTTAGTAAGAAGAACTCATCAAAGAATTAACATCTAAACTTACTGCGGGCATCCATCCGGAAAGCATCATTTTATTTGGTTCAATGTGCCGGCAGGGGGATCATGAAGATTCGGACATTGATCTCCTGGTAGTTTGGAATGAAGAAGACACCTTGTCAAACCGTGAACACCGCTTGATTTTACGGCGCTTAATCGGTGATTTTGAAAAACCTCTTGATCTTTTGACTGCACATCCTCGGAACTGGCTAAAGCTTTAGCCGAACCCCACTCTTTTACCTCACAAATCGTTAAGGAAGGAAGTGTTATTTATGGTCGACTCAACTGATTATGGAAAATGGATGATCAGGGCGTCTCAGGATCTGAAGGACATAGAAAACAACTTCAAAGACTTCAGGATTTCCGCAGTCTGCAAACGAGAAGATTAGAGCTTAATTCGGTTCATACTGAGTTTCCTGTTTCTGACGGCCTACGCCCTCACCCCATCTGACCATTCATAGTAGCGGCCCTCTCCCATCACGCAAAGAACGCTATGGGCGAGGGGATTATGATTGCCTATTTTGGGCAGTCCTAATCCTTCCCATGCTCCAAGCATACGGTAGCGGAGGAAGACTAGCTTCTCTGAGAAAGCCGCAGAGATGGAGGCCTTACTTGTAGTTTAAAAACTCAACCCATTCTGACACTCTACGCCCTCAGCCCTTCTGTCCACTCATGGCAGCCGATCTCTCACGTATATCACGTCTAAGCGAATACTCCATAAACCAAAAGGATATCATCCAGCATAATGGTCTGAGCTTCGTCTATTTCACCACAATTTTTTATAATATAATATCCACATTTCAAGCATATCCTGTAGGATGGCTAATATTTTTCATCTTCTATTAATCGCTATAACTAATTTATTAACCGCTTTCATAAAAGTATTCTCGAAGTTGTTTTTAGTCAAAAACATATTGCCTTGGGTGATAGATTTTTTTTTTATATAAGTCCCAGCATCATCAAAAAAGTTGGCTTCTAAAAACATAAAAGTATGTTTTTTCCGCAAAAACGTGATTTTTTAACCTGAATTTTTTCTCCCCCCTCCCAATAGAGGAACCCCTTCTAGGTTGACGAATTGAAAGATATAACCAATCCGTCTAAAAAATACCTCCAAGGGGGGACTTTATGAAACCGCTCAAAGTAATGATCGTCGATGATGAGATTTTGGCCGTCAAAGACCTGGTGGGGTTGATTCCCTGGGAAGAACGGGGCTTTTTGATTGCGGCCACCGTTACCAACAGCGCCAAAGCCTTGGAACTCTATCAGCTTCATTACCCGCATATTATTTTTATCGACATCCGGATGCCGATCATGGATGGCTTACAATTAAGCCAGCAGATATTCTCCCTGGGCCACCCCGTAAAAATCGTTTTGTTAACCGCCTACCGGGATTTCGATTATGCCAAAAAAGCCTTGGAAATCGGCGTTTCGAATTATCTCCTTAAACACGATATCAATGAAACCACTATTATCAAAGAATTGGATAAGCTCCGGCGGGAATTGACCGAAGAAGCGGAAAGAGACCGCATTCTCCGCCAGCGTTATTTCTGCAATCTCCTGGAAGGGAAGGAAACGGATACCGCCGGATGGGTACAAAAGAAAGCCCTTCCCTACGGGGAAAAGGAATACACTTTGTCCCTCATTGTCCCCAATCACCCTTTTTTGGAGCAATTCCGGGTTTCCAATCCCTCCCCTATTGAACCAGCCAATTTTGATAATATGAATTTTCCCGAATTGATGGCGGAGTACGATATTTTGAGTATCAACGGACACTTCGCCCTTATTTTTACGGTCAAAAGGACCACCAGCCTATCGGAAACCCGGGAGCGGATGTTGGCCCTCGCCGCGTTCATCCAATCCCCTATCCAAAATCAATCCCGGGAAACCTGCTCCATCATTCTGACCAAAACCTGTCCGGACCCAGCCGGACTGGCTTCTCTCTATCAAAAAGCCCTTACTATCCTGCCGTATCTGGTATTTTTCCACCGGGGGAAAGTCATTTACAGTGAAGATTTCCCGGTTATTGTGCAGAAAATTTCCCTGAACCCGGCTGACGATATTTTTACCGAACTTTCGGATAGTCTTGCTCACCTTGATTTAGACCGTATTTGCCGGCTTATTGGGGATTTATTTCACCAAGCGGCCGAGCCGGTTTTAAATCCGGAGGAGCTAAGGAAGTCGGTGAATCATTTGCTATATCTCCTGGAACTTTTTCAAAAACAAAATCATCTTCCCACTGTTTCCGAAAAATACCCGGGCGGCCCTCCCAATCCTTTATCCGGATATAGCTGCGACGAATTATGCACTGGCTTTCTTAAGGAATTTAACGCCGCTGTGGAACAAGTCAATATGCAGAATTCAAAGGTATTCTCCAAGAAAACCAAATTGGCCCTTCAATACATTCATCAACACTACGCCGAAGATTTAACCGTCGACAGAGTCGCCGAAGAGCTGGGATTCAGCGGCGTTTATCTGAGCCAGATTTTCAAAAAGGAAACCGGCCGGACTTTTTTAGAATATCTCACCGACTACCGGATCGAAACCGCCAAAAATTTATTGCAAAATGGGGATTACAAAGTGTATGAAGTGGCGGAAATCGTGGGTTATAAAACCAGCCAGTACTTTAGCCAGGTTTTCCGGAAAGTAACCGGTGTTTATCCCATTGACTACCGGGAGCGGGGAAGCAAGCCATGAAAAGATTCGGGATTAAAACCAAAATTCTGGCCTCAACCATTCTGGTGGTGTGCATTTCCTTACTTTTGAGCGGAAGTTTCGCTTACTATTATTTTTTGAAAATCTTTAAGGAAAAAGCCGTTAAAGATGATATCGCCCGGATGAATCAAATCAGCCAGCAGCTGGAATATCAAATCGATGATCTTCGAAAGCTGGGACTAAGCATCATTGTCAATCCGGAAGTGCAATCGTTTGTAAAATACAAAAACTATCGGAACTACTATGAACGCTTGTCCCAGGCCAATCTGAAATTGGATTTCATTCAAAAACAAATCTTCCTGCGGGAATATGTTCATAGCGCGGCGATTGTCAATGACAATGGACTCATGTGGTACTCCATTACCAACCCTAATTTGGATGATTACTTTCGAAGCAAGCTTAACGAAACATGGTTTCGCAGATACCGCCGGGATGGCAGACAGTACTATTTTTCCGACCCTTATCCAATTTCCAACGTCACCCGGGGCACTCCCACAGCGACAGCGATCAGCTGCATCGTTCAGTTCCGGAATATTGAAGAACCCGAAAAGATAGCCGGCTTATTGGTACTGAATATTTATCAAAATTATTTTGAAAAAAATCTCAAGCTCAACAGCTCGGATTATGACGGCTTTCTTTGGGTGAACCGCGAAGGCACCTCCATGTATCACCGGGGTTCCATCCCCAAGGTCCGGTTAAAAAGCCTTATTCCCGGGCATAAAAAGCCCGGGATCACATATGTGGAGGAATTCAAGGGCTACGGAATCATCAATCCTCCACTAAGCAATGGCTGGGAATTGGTTTCCTTTACATCCAACCAAAAACTCTTTCACCGCATCGGCTTTATTCTCTACTTTTTTCTTTTCTTCATTTTGGTGAGCCTGGGCCTGATTATCTTCATTGTCTTGCCGATTATTCTCCGGATTACCCGGCCCCTCACCCAGCTTACCAAGGCCACCAATGAAGTTGCCGCCGGAAATTTGGAGATATCGCTCCATATTTCCAGCGGGGATGAGCTTGAGGATTTGGCGAAAAGCTTTAACCGGATGACCCGGGATCTGCGAAACTATTTGGCCCAGTCCGTTGAAAATGAAAAAACCAAACGGGCCATGGAATTTGAAATCTTACTCTCCCAGGTAAATCCCCATTTCATTTATAATGTTTTAAACACCATCATCTATCTCGCCCGCAGGGATAAAAATTACGATATCGCCACTCTCACCGATTCCTTCATCCGGATTTTGCAGGATGGAATCAAAGTCGGCGACCAGGGATTGTTAACCACCATACAGGAAGAAATCGCGGTCGTCAAGCATTACCTTGGGATTCAGCAATACCGTTACCCCGAGCGCTTCGATATCCGTTGGAATGTGGATGAACAGTCTCTCCAATGTTTACTGCCCAAAACCATCATTCAGCCGCTGGTAGAAAACGCCTTGTTCCATGGCATCTGCCCTAAAGAAGAAAAAGGAACGATCCGGGTGACCATCGCCCGGACCGGGGAAGAGATCCTCCTGGAAATCGCCGACGACGGAGTCGGGATGGAGCAGGAAATGATTGATAAACTTCTTCAGGGTGAAAAAATCGACGAGCCGGAAACCAAATTGCGTCCCATCGGCCTTGCCAATATCCGTGACCGAATCCGTTTTATTTACGGCGAACGTTACGGTATTTCCATTCAAAGTGTTCCAAGCCAAGGAACGACCATTACAATCAAGATCCCGTTTCAAAAAACTTCCGACTCCTGAGTTCTTGATCCTAGGATTTTATACAAAATCATTGAATCGTCATACTCCTTTTTTATTTCATTCAAGTTACAATATGGTTACAGAGAGGCGAACGCCCAAAAAATCTAAGGAGGAGAGAAATTGAAAAGTCGCATGAAGGTATTGCTTAGTGTTTTCTTGCTCACCATTTTGCTTGGCTCTATGTTTACTGTCCAAGGCGCTACCGGAATTCCCAAGGATTATCGTTGTACCCTGACCATCTGGGGCTGGGACGAAAACTACTATAAACACATTATTACGGCCTTCAATAAAACCTATCCCAACATCAAATTCGATATTACTCCGGTCGCCAACGGGGATTATCTCCAAAAATTACAGACCAGCCTGGCTGCTGGAACCCCGATACCGGACTTACCCCTGGCCATTATCGACTCGCGGGGGAGGGCCTTTGAACTCGATGTTTGGGAAGCCTTAAACAAACCTCCCTATCATATGAACCCCAAGGATGTTTTCCCCTACCTACTCCCGATCATGAAAAATTCCAAAGGGGACATCTGCGGGATTGAACAAGGCATCAACCCTGCCGCCCTTGCTTATAAACGGGATTTGGCCAGAGAATATTTCGGAACCGATGATCCGGCCAAATTGGCTAAAATGTTACCGACTTGGGATGCTTTTATCGTCAAAGGAAAAGAAGTCGTCGCCAAGAGTAATAGCAAAGTATTCATGATGCAAGGTATCGGCGATATCTACCAAATTATCCGCGACCAAAACCCGACTCCCTGGGTAAACGGCGACAATACCGTCCAGGCAACCAAGATTTTCAAGCCTCTCATTGCCGAAGTCATTCAGTTCCGGGATGCCCGGATCCTGGATAAATTGGCCGCCTGGACTCCCGCTTGGTATGCTTCTTTCGGACAGGAGAAACATATTTTCGCAGGTTGTGCCGCTTGGTCTCCTCAATATGTCATCGAGCCCAACGACCCCAACGGCAAAGGGAACTGGGGCCTGATGAAAACCCCGGGAGGCAATTTCAGCTGGGGCGGAACCACTTGGGGCATTTCCAAACAATGCAAACATAAGTTGGCTGCCTGGGAATTCGTCAAATTTGCCACTTTAAGCATTGAAGGCGCTACGGCCGCCCATGAAGTCGGATATTTGACTTCCTATCTGCCGGCTTACAAAGATCCTCATTTCGCTTCGATTAAAAACGAATGGTTCGGCAAACAAGATATCGGTAATTATTGGATTTCGGATGTGGCGCCCAATATTAAAATCCGTCCGATGTCCAAATATGATAATGTCATCAAAGATTCTCTCGATTTAATTGTCACCACGTTAAACAACGATACCAAAATGACCGCCACCGAAGCCATGAAAAAACTGGTGACCGAGATTAAAAACAGGGCTCCGGAGCTGAATGTAAAGTAAAATCAAAAAGTCATCTCATGGCAACGATAAGGGCTCTAGCCTGGACTTTAGTGCGCTACCTTATGGTTGCCATTCTTTTACCCTTTTTTCAATCAATCTATAAGAAAGCTGGTACCGTCCATGAACTCGATACAGACCAGGACAACAGGGCCCGTGGATTTGAAAACACGCTTTAGAAGACATTGTTGGCCGTATCTATTTGTTCTGCCTTTTTTCCTTATCTATTTTACGTTTAATCTTTATCCGGTCATTTTTTCCTTTGTCATCAGCCTGACCAATTGGGACAGTCTATACCTGGCCGAACGCAAATTCGTCGGACTCGCCAATTACATCCATTTATTCACCAGCAACCCTTTCTTTTGGAAATCTCTGGGCAATACCGTCTTATTTATGATCGGCTATATCCCCCTGATTATTATTTTAGGCCTGCTGTTGGCGGTCACTTTATTCAATCTTCCCAAATTCAAACGGATTTTTCAGACCTTGAACCTATTACCCTATATTACAACCCCGGTGGCCATCGGCATTATTTTTTCCTTTATTTTCGATTGGTCCAGCGGGCTGTTAAACCGGTTCTTACTTGCGGTTCACGCGGTACCGGACGGCGTCAACTGGCTGGGTATTGGCGACTTGAGCCGTGTCGTGGTCATTTTGATGATTTTCTGGCGCAATTTAGGCTATTATCTCATGATATACCTGGCCGGTTTAACAGGCATCCCTGCTGAAATCAACGAGGCGGCCCTTGTGGACGGCGCTTCAAAGCGGCAGATTTTCTTTTCGATCACGCTTCCTTTCTTGAAGCCGATTACCCTGTTTTTAGTGGTGACCAGTATCATCGGTGGATTTCAATTATTCGATGAACCCTATCTGTTATTTAGCGGCGGGATGGCCAGCAACGGTTTACAAATCGTCGGCGGACCCGATAGGGCTTGTTTGACCACGGTGTGGTATTTTTTTGATACCGCCTTCCGGAGCACCACCAAACTTGGCCTGAGTTCCGCCATATCGTACGGCCTATTTATGGTTATCTTGGTCTTCTCCTTATTGAGCCTAAAGTTTTTTAGCGGGAAGGAGGAAAAATAAATGAAAAAAATCATATCCGTCATCCCTTTACTTTTCTTTACCGTACTTTCGATCCTTCCCTTTTATGTGATTATCATGATGGCCACTCATTCTACGGCTGAAATTTTTTCCGGACTGGTTCTGATGCCGGGAAATCATTTTTTGGAAAATATGAAGACCATCTTCATCAATCAATTTCATTATTGCTATCTCAATAGCGCCATTGTCTCGGTAGTATCCACTGTGATTAGCGTTTTGATAAGCGCCTTGACCGGATTTGCCCTATCCAAATACAATTTCAAACTTAAGAAATTCTGCTTTTTCTTTATCCTGGCCACGATGATGGTCCCCGGACAAATCGGCATGATTGGTTATGTAATGGAAATGAAGGCCATGTCCCTAATGAATTCTTTGACGCCCTTAATTTTGGTCTGGTGTTCCAACGCCTTTGGGGTATTTTTTATGACCCAGTTTATCAAGGAAAATGTCCCCAATGAAGTCATCGAAAGCGCCCGCCTCGATGGCTGCGGCGAATTTTCGATTTTCACCCGGATTGTCCTGCCGTTCACCAAACCGGCCCTGGCCACCATGGCAACCTTGATTTTCTTATGGTCATGGAACAATTTCCTGTTGCCGCTAATCACGATTTATAACAAAGAATTATATACGATTCCCCTGGGGATTCAGTCACTACAAAATGCCTATGTGGTGGACTTTGGAGCCAGAGGAGCTGGATTGGCTTTTGCGGTGGTTCCCATCCTTATCTTGTTCTGTTTCGGATCCAAAAGCTTTATCAAGGGACTCGCTGCCGGTGCTGTGAAAGGTTAGGATGAAACGTCAAAAACAATATCTCCCGCAGGGGCGCGGAGACGTGAAGAAGGATCAATCCTTATTGAAAACAGCGCCCCATTTAAAAATAGGAGCATCGCCATGGCCCAATATCATATCAGCCTGAAAAAGATGACCAAGAAAATTACTCAGGGAAGCCTTCGCCTGGGAGGCGTCAATCCCCGGGGAGAAGCGATCGGTTTTACCAATTACTATATGGAGTGCAACGGGAAACCGTTTTTCGGCATCTCCGGAGAGTTTCACTATTCCCGTTATCCCTGCCTGGAATGGGAAACAGAGCTTGCCAAAATGAAAATGGCCGGTATAAATTGCCTGGCAACCTATGTCTTTTGGAATCATCATGAAGAGGATGAGGGCTTATTCCGCTGGGATGGCGAGCGCAATCTCCGCTACTTTATTGAGCTTTGCGCCAAACAAAATCTGTATGTTTTCCTCCGGGTCGGACCATTTTGTCACGGCGAGTGCCGCAACGGAGGATTTCCCGACTGGTTGTACGGCCGGCCATTTGAACTCCGTTCAAATGATCAGGGGTATTTAACTTACGTTAAACGGTTATATTCCGAGATTGCCCGCCAGGTACATGGCCTTTTCTTTCAAGACGGGGGGCCGATTATCGCCGTACAATTGGAAAACGAATATATGCATGCTGCGGCCCCCTGGGAATTAACGGGCCAACACGAAGATGAATTCCTTCCCGGCGGCCGGGACGGGGTAGCCCATATGAAGCAGTTGAAAGAAATTGCCGTAGAATCCGGTTTAAAAGCCCCCATTTATACCTCAACCGGCTGGGGCGGCGCTCCTGTTCTGGAGGGAGAAATTCTCCCCTTATACGGGGGCTATGCTTTCTGTCCCTGGAATATCCATGAAGCCAAACCGGAGCAGGAACCGACCTTCGAGTACCTTTTTCAGAGTTTTCACGATGATCATTCTCCATGCCGGGGGTTTAACCCGCCCTACCCTCCTGAAGAATATCCTTATGCCTGTTGTGAAATGGGCGGAGGAATGCAAACCTGGTACAAGGCCCGTTTTGTGGTCCCACCGGAGAGCGTGACCGCCATGACCTTGACCAAGGTGGCAGGGGGCTGCAATTTTATAGGCTACTATATGTTCCATGGCGGGTCTCAGCCCCTCGGCCAACACGGTTTTTTAAACGAAAATACCAATCCCAAAATTACTTATGACTACCAGGCGCCTTTGGGCGAGTTTGGACAGATGCGGCAATCCTACCGGCAGTTAAAACCCCTATTCTACTTTTTCCATGAATTTCAGGATCAACTTTGCCCGATGGCGACCGTCTTACCGCCCGAGGCCGCTACAATCACCCCGCAGGACACGGCAACCTTACGGTATGCTCTTCGGGTGAACGGTAATTCCGGCTTTATATTTCTTCATAATTATCAAGATCATGTCCCGCTGGCCGACCATGATGATATCTCCCTCAACCTGGAACTTACGGATGAAACCATCACTTTGCCCAGGGAAAAAGGATTGACCTTAAAAAGAGGAGTTAGCGCCATTCTCCCTTTGAATATGGACCTGGGGGGCGTCCAACTAAAATATGCCACCCCTCAACCGGTTACGAGTATCATGGCGGAGAATATCCGTTGCTATTTCTTTTTTGTGCCGGAAGGATTTTGCGGTGAATATTGTTTTGAAAATGACAGTTTCCAGGATATTCAGACTAATCAGGGAGAATTACAAAGGCAATCCGGTTTAACTTTCGTTACGGTTGCGCCAGGAAAAGAATGTAGGATTGATTTACTCTCCGGCCAAGGTGAACGAATCAGGATTTGTACTTTATCCCATGGAGAAATTCTTAACTTTTGGAAAGTTTCACTTTGGGGGGCGGAAAGAGTTATCTTCTGCGACGCCAGCCTGGTTGTTAAACAGAACACTCTGCAATTATTCCATAGGGCCCCGCAGATCGATTTATTCATCTATCCCGCTCCGGGAAACCGTTTAACGACTTCATACGGTCAAGTTACCGGAGTTTCCTGCGGAATGTATACAAAATATGTTATCGCGCGGCCGCCTAAAGAGCTTACATACAAGATCTCTCCCATCAACGATCAAAAGGCGGTTCTAAAGGTAGATCCCCTTTCTTTTCAGGATGTTCACGAGCTGTTGCTGGAAATCGATTACGAAGGGGACGTAGGTCACGCTTTCATTGACGGCCGGTTGGTCCACGATCATTTCGGCAACGGCCAAAAGTGGGAAATCGGATTGAAACGGTTTTTTAGGGAACTGGCTGAAAAGGAAATCTATTTCTACATTAGCCCTTTACGCCGGGGCAAAATGGTTTCTTACGACTCCGCCATGGCGGTCCAACAACAATTCCACGGCGAACAGATTGCCAAGATCCGGACCATGGAGATCATCCCGGAGTACTGTGTGACGATCTGTAAAAGCAATCCGGATGAACTTTGATTAAGATCGGGCTTGGTGTAACGGGACAAGGGGGGCTAACCTATCTTGATTGGACACCCCCTTGCTTATTTTTTACACGCACTTTAAGGCATTCTCAAGACTCTCGATTAATAGTTGCGGTTCTTCCAGGCCGATATGGACCCGGATTAACGAGACCAAATTCTCCGGAGCATTGGGGTGGGATGCAGCATAAGGAAATATCAGGCTTTCATATCCTCCCCAACTGACTGCCCGTCTGAAATATTGCAGCTCATTGGTAAACCGGGCCACCCGTCCGGCATCTTTGGTCTTTAATTGAAATGAAAACAACCCGGAACCGCCCCGCATCTGGGATTTGGCCAGTTCATACTGGGGGTTCCCCGGATGGAAGGGATAAAGGATTTCAGTAATTTTAGGGTGCCCCGAGAGATATTTCACAATTTCCAGGGTATTCTCATAATGAGCCTTCATCCGGATTTGCAAGGTCCGGATACCCCTCAACAGCAACCAGGCCATAAAAGGATCGGGAACCGTGCCGATATTTTGAAACTCCGTTTGGAAGATATGTTCAATATCTTTCTCTTTCCCCACGATCACCCCGGCCACCAGGTCGCTGTGTCCTCCGAAATACTTGGTCGCTGAATGAACCACAATATCGATACCGTAATCCAATGGATTTTGATAAATAGGAGTCGCCCAAGTATTGTCAATAATGGTCTTGATGTTCCGTTCTTTGGCCAAAGCAGCGACCGCCTTTAAATCTTGAAGTTCAAACCGGAAGGTGGTCGGGCTCTCCAAATAAATGATCTTGGTGTTCGGGCGGATGGCCGCAACAAACTCTTGTAGATCGGTGCCGCTTACATAAGTGTACTCCACCCCAAAACGGGTGAGATATTTTTCCAACAAGGTTTTGGCCCAACTATAAGCATCTTTCACCGCCACGATATGATCGCCGGACTTTAAAAACGCTAAAATGCTGGCGGAAATGGCCGACACCCCCGAACTAACCAATTTAGCCCGTTCTCCATGTTCCAACGCGGCGATTTTGGTTTCGAACAGGTTTACCGTAGGGTTATTGCCCCGGCTATAAAGATAATTGTGGACTTCATCGCCCATAGCCCGCTGAAAATCCTCAAATGTCGGAAATGAAAAAATGGAGGTTTGATATATCGGTGGGCTTACCGCTCCGAAGGGAAAATCGTCTTCCCCCAAATGATGGAGGATGTCTGTCACATTTTTTCTTTCACTCATCTTGAATGCTCCTTTGCCATATCTTAATAACCCGTGAGGCTGTTGCAAAAGTGACTAAAATCAATAAATCTTATTTTGCAACAGACCCTTCAGGTTTTATAACCCTCTCAAAACGAGCATGCTTATTCTTTGATAGCCCCTTCGGTTAGGCCAATGACAATATATTTTTGGGCGATCGCAAATACGATCAAGGTTGGTAACAAGGAAACCACGATGCCCGCGCTTAGAACGCCCCAGCTTACGCCGGCCTTGGAAATAAAAGAATTCAACGCCACCGGGACCGTCATATTTTGATCCGAATTCATCAGCATGACCGCTAAGAATAGTTCGTTCCAGATATTCACGAAGGCGAAACTGAAAATAGCGGCTAACCCCGGCAATATCAAGGGAATAATGATTTGAAAAAGCGCCTGAATCCGGTTACATCCATCAATTTGAGCAGCTTCTTCCATAGAGACGGGAATCATCGCAAAGAATCCGCTTCCCATAATCGTCGAAAAAGCGATCATCATGCCGATATAAATCACTGTTAACGATAACAGATTGTCGCTTAACCCCAAACGGGCCAAGAAGGTATACATAGGTGTCATAATCATATAGGTGGGAATGATTTGCGTAAAATACATCGCCAGGAGTAAAATCATCCGGGTTTTTTTTGCCCTGAAACGCGAAAGGGCATATCCGCTCAACATCGAGATGAACAAGGCCCCCATCGAGGCAAGTAGTGAAACAACAACGCTGTTGCGAAAATACACTTGGAAATTGCTGATTTTAAACAGATAGGCATAATTCTCGAAGGTTAAAAACTGCGGCCAATAACGGATGGGAAAAGTATAAACCTCCCGCCCGCCTTTTAACGATGTTACAATAATCCAATATAAAGGTAATAAAGCGCCGATAAGATAAAGGGCTAATACTAGGAACCGGGCTACTCTATAATATATCTTTTTTGGGCCGGCTCCAACTTTACCAGGCTCAAGTGATTTCATCCTTTTGATATCAAGATTCGCACTCATGCCGCGCCCTCCTCTTTCGCTCCGGAAACTTTCAAATAAACAAAGGCGAATAGGAACAAAATACCCATGATGATGACTCCGACAGCCGATCCTTGTCCATAATCATAAAATTTAACCAGCTTATTAATCATTTGGGTGGAAAGAATATTGGTAGCGTTATTCGGACCGCCGCTGGTCATCGCATAAATAATCTCCGGGAAATTCATAATCCAGATGGTCCGAAGCAGAACCGTGCTGACAATGGTCGATTTAATATACGGAAGCGTCACAAAGAAAAGGCGTTTTACCGAACCCGCCCCGTCAATCGCGGCGGCTTCAAAAAGTTCTTTGGGTATGGATTGCAATCCCGCCAGTAACATAATTGCAAAAAAGGGAACCCCGTACCAAATGTTTACAATAATCACCGACATCATGGCAAAGTTCGGATCGGACAGAAAACCAATGTTGAGATGAATCAGATGGACTTTTTGCAGTAAATCGTTGATCATTCCAAACTGGCCGTTAAACATCCAGGACCAAATCAGTCCGATGGCAAAGCCCGAAAGCGCCCAGGGATAAAATACCAGACCCGAATAAATCCCTCTACCCCGGAATGGCTCTCTTAATAATAACGCCAAAATAAGCCCTAAGGTAAATTGGAAAAATAACGATACATAGATCCAAATCAGCGTATTGATAATGATTTGCCAAAAGTTAAAATTGGTATCAGTCAAAATAGCCTTAAAATTATCCAGACCGTTAAAACGGACTAAGGAAAGGGAATTATTAAGGTTATAATTTTGAAAAGCAATCACTATGCCTTCAATCAACGGGAAAAAAATGACCAGAGCCAATAGTAGAAAGGCTGGAAACATAAGCGTCGTTAGAAAACCGGTATGATTTTTCCGCATCGTGGCACCTCCAAACTATGGTCGAACAATTTGCGGGTTACTTTCGTAATTTTTTAAGATGATGCTTGATAAAGACGGAGGCACTGACAAAGATGAGGCCTCCGTCTGTTACACCGGCAAAGGGTTTATTTACTCCAATATTCTTTCCATTTTGCCAAAACCGTTTCCAGTTTGGCTTGTCCCAGCAAAAGACTTTGCATATCGGCTTCGTGAACCGAACCCCAGCCCGGCCATTTCGGGGAAGACTGCGGGAAGGGTCTGAAAATATATTTTGTGGTGGTGGTCATTTCTTTTAAGAAAGCCGTGTAATGTTTACCCTGGAAATACTTGTTGGTATTAAAGGCCGTGCTTTGAACGGGGAGGGCTCCATAGTGCTCGCAGAAATAACCGTTTTTCTCGGCTGAATTCATCCAGGCAATAAAATCCCAGGCCTGTTTGGGATTTTTTGAATAACTGGGAATGCCGAGCCCGGTGAAACCATAATCAAGGTAAGCGATCCCGGTGGGACCGACCGGAACGGGAATAACGATATATTTATCAGGATCCAGCATTTTATCAATTAACGGAATGGCGTCCGGATCCTGCATTAAAAATGGAGTGGTCCCGGAAACAAAGCCATTGATTTGTTCATTAAATCCCCAGTTTATTCCGTCTTTGGGCGCGCCTTTCTGGAATAATTCGATATAGGCTTTCATCCCTTGGGCATAACGGGGATCGGTAAAGTAATTTTTGGTCTCGGAGTATAGCAAGGTGTCTTTTTTGATGTCATTGATGCCGGCTGAAGCGAAGAAATCCGAAAACTTCATTTCACTGGATTTGCCGCGCCAGGCAAAACCGTATTGATTTTTGGCAGGATCGGTGATTTTGATACAGGTTTTAATCAAATCGTCAATGGTTTCAGGTACTGTGGTAATGCCGTTCTTCTCTAAAACATCCTTACGGACAAATAAGGCCTTGACGAAGATGCATTGTGGAGCGATATAAAGCGTGTTATCGACGGTTCTGGCGGCCATCATCGCCACCGGGGTGAGCGTTTTCGCTTCTTTCCAGCCGCTAAAATACTTATTCAAATTGGCTAATTTTTTATTATTGACGAATTGTTTGATGGTATTATCGCGGACTTCAATGATATCCAGGGGCTGATTGGAGTTTAACATCAAAGTGGCTTTTTGATCGGCTTGCTCATAGGGGGGAGAAATTAGATTGATTTTAACTCCGGGATGACTGGCCTCATATTCGGCAATCATGCCTTTGAGGAGTACAGTCCGCTCCGGACTGGTCATGACTTCTAAAAAATTAAGGGTTTTGGTTTGGGCCAAAACGGGAAGACTGGTAAGGGCGACAAGCAAAAGGGCAATTAATAAAATTCTTTTCATGTAGCATACTCCTTTTTCATTTTTAAAACCGGACTTTGGCATTGGACAATCAACACGGACAGCCTGCGCTTTCACCTCCTTTAAATTTTTTGGAATGAATTTCTTCCAAATTAATAACCTTTCAAACTGAAGGCCCTTTCCGGGCATTAAATCTCTTCAATCCAGCCAAAAAAATGTTATATTAATGTCATCATTCTTTAAGACATCACTTTTTTCGTGTTATATATGATGTGTATTAATAAAATTAATAACGCAAACATGACATTCGCAGGGTAAAAGAATACTAGGGCGGATTCTTCGGCTAAAATAAGGTCCCGCTCTAGTTGACAGTAATCTTCGATGAAATTAGGTCACTCTTTTACCGCAATCGCTTCAATTTCGATCAGGGCATCCTTCGGCAAACGGGCAACCTGGACAGCAGCGCGGGCCGGATAGTCGGCTGTAAAGAAAGTAGCGTAAACCTCATTCATCCCCGCAAAATCATTCATATCCGCTAAAAAAACATTCACTTTCGCAACATCGCTCAGGTTCATATCCGCAGCGGCCAGAATTTCCTTAATGTTCGTCAAGGATTGCCGCGTTTGCAAGGCTATATCCTTATCAGCCATGACCCCGGTGGCGGCATCGATGGGTAACTGCCCGGAAATAAAGAGAATATTTCCGGCTTTCACAGCTTGAGAATAGGGGCCAATAGCCGCCGGCGCGTTCTTGGTGTTGATAATTTCGGCCATCATACTACTCCTTTTTAATTTTAGTCAGATATCGATAAATGGTTGCCTCGGAAACTTTTAACTGGGAGGCCACTTCGGCGACGGACCCTTTAAGCAAAAAAACGCCGCTGTTGTTCAATTCTTTGATGACTTCAATCTTTTCATCCTGGGACATCCGTTCCGGCGATACCCCAATATTGCGGATAATGGTCTCAATGCCATCCAGGGTAACGGCTTCCACGGAAGAACTGAACCGTTCTTCGACCGGACTTGCTTGTTGGTTGTTTTCCGGAAGACGGATGAATCCATCCAGATAATTGCGGAATTGTTCAAATTTACTGTAATCAATATTGATACAAAGCATGCCGATGAGAGCGCCTTGCTGATCCCGGATAAAATAAGTAGAAGATTTAAGGATGCTGCCCTTTTCGGAGACACCTTTATAATTGACGATATAAGGGGTATTGCTATATTTTTGATCTTTCATGACTTTTAAAGCCAAATTGGTTACTGGAGCTCCGACTTTCCTGCCGCTGATATGATTGTTCCGGATGGCTACCACCGAATTATCCATGTCGGATACGTCGTGAAGGACAACCTCCGCATCATTCCCCAGTACTTCCGCTAAAAAATCAACCATGGGTATATACTTTTGCAATAAAGGATTCGTAGTACGCCCCTCCAAAACAGGTAAAGTATTATGTTGGTAAAAATTTATTATCGTAATAATATATTATTATCATATCATCCGTTACCTGTTTCGTCAATAAAATCATCCAGGAATATTCAGGAATTCCCTGTTGTAGCATTCCCACCCTCTCCCGGCATCACCTGAAAGTCGGGTCTATTTGAGGGGCTTTTGGTTATTGTCTAAAACACCGTCTGAACCAGGATTCAACGGATTTAACCGATGAAACGGATTTAAAATCTGTGCCGGTAGATATTCTTTTCTATTTTCAATTTTTTATTGGCCGGACAAGCGGATCATGGGGACTTTTTTGCCGTTGCTCAGGATGGAATAAACGGTGTGGTCGTGAGAGTTCATGGCGGGGCTCCTTCCTATTTTTATCCAAATTAAAGGAAAGCCCTGGAAAAGTTTTGTCGTGAAGGCAACAGTTCGGGCAAGTTCCTTATGGGTGAGTCGGTCACTTCAAACTTTTATTTTCTCAACTCCCCGTACTACCAGCGCCACCCAATAACCGTCGCGCATATGCGCGCACATCATACCCTCCATCAGCGCCTCACTATATATTATCTCTTCCCTGCGGCAAATCGGGCCATAGTAAGTATTATCGTATTCTTTCATCAGTCGTTCCTTATCTTCCGGGGTCAGTTTGGCTTCCATCAGTCTCAACAATTCGTTGGGGCGCTCTTCAAGCTTCTTATATTCCTGATCGGATTCGACGATCTCGTCGTTGATTTGCATGATCCGGTCGAGGATGAATTTTTTGATGCCGAGATCTTTGTCGGTGAGCATGGGGTAATACCTCCTTATGGTAAGTTGGAAGAATGAAGGTCTGAATTCGAAGTGTGAAATTTGGAATTAAAACTTTTTCGCCTTAAAATCTTGATAAATGAATGCCGATTATATTGTCCACGGATTTAACCGGCTGAGGTCCTTTTGGAGCGGCCCAAAAGGACCCAAAAGGCCGCCGAAACCTACGGATTTCGGTCTTCCCTTTATTCATCCAGGGTTTTTAGTGGGCCTTCGCCCTCCTTGGCCTTCGGACTGGCTACTTGGCTTAGACTTCCGACGGCAACCGCCGTATTCATCCTGACCAGAGGCGGTGCGGAAGCGCCTTCCTCCTTGAAGGCTTATATAGGTATTAAATTTGTCGCAAGACAATATGTCGTTATCATTAACTTTATCAGACATATCGGTATAAGTCAATAAGAATTATGACATATTGGTATAAATCGTTATTGCCTATAGACAAAAAGTCATTGAAAGATGAAAATATGGTTGAGGTGTTAGGATGAGTAGTACTTTTGGGCAAAGACTACGGCTATTACGAGAAGAAAAAAAGATGGTTCAGAAAGAAATTGCCGATCTTCTGGATGTATCGCAATCAACAATTGGTAAATATGAAGTTGATCAAAGAACTCCCTCTCCAGATGCCATTATTAAATTGGCAGTTTTCTTTGAGGTATCAACCGATTACTTATTAGGGCATTCGGATATACGAAATCCGCTTAAATCGGAGTATCCAAATTTACCTCTAGAAGCAGTTAAAGAGATTGAAGAGTTCAGAAAATATATAGAACATAAATATAGTAAACCAGGAAAATGAGGTTTTTTCGGTTAAAAGTAATGACTCATTTTGAATTAATTCCAAGACCGGCTTTCTTGAGATGGTCTTTATATTATGATACACGAAGCACTAATTATGCAATACACGATAAATGTAATCGGAATTTGGAGAGCGTTAATGTTCAGCAGGTATAGTTTAATTATGGTATTAGCCTGGATTTTACAAGAATAAATGGAGATAGAGGATAAAAACATTTTTTTAAAATTAAAACATAAACGCTTTTATTAGGAGATGCAGCAATTGGTAGAAAATACAGGTCATTGGAGATGGAATGTAGAACATACTTGGGAAAACTTTTCTTCCTTATTTCAAGAGGCAGAACTTGCTAAAGCTGCTGATAATGAATTTAAGTGCAACCACCATCTTAATCAGTCCTATACTTCGGGATATTAACAATTGAATCATTTGTAAACCAAAAAATAAGAGTTTCAATGACGCAACAAGGAGAACCTGAAAAGAAAATTTATGAATATCTCTCTGATCGTAAGAACTCAATCCCGGTAAAATTGAAATCCAAATACCTTGCTGACGAACCTATTATAATTCCAGAAGAAGTAAGTATTATCTTATTCAAAAAATATAAAACAACTCGTAATGAACTTACCCATCCTAAAGAAAAAGATCACTCAATTTATCAAGATTTAATATTATTAAGGTTTGAAGTCGATAAATTGGTCCAAGCCATTGCAGAGCTAATAATTTGCATTCAAACTGCAAGAAATGAGACTTTCCCTTACTGGTTAACCGGATGGAATTTTATAAATATGAATGGTAATCCAAATTGGCCTATGGTCAGCGACAATATGCGTTTTATTCAACAATTTAGGCATACGCAATTAGCTGAGAAACTTGAGGAGTTTGAACAAGCTAAAATGAAAACAATCGATCACTATAGAGAATTGGTTTCATTTCTAGCAACTCAACGTTGTGAACCACAAAATCCTGAATATCCACATGCCCCACGTTTATGTAAAACGTGGTGGGATCCCGAGCATACAAAGATTTGTGGCTTATGATGTAAGACTTTTTTCGACGGTCTTTGGTTTTTACCGATTAATCATTCTCACTCCACATCTAAATTGAGGAAGCTAACAATCGCCCCTTCATCTAAGCTATTTAGCAGCTAATCTAATCTCGATATAGTTTTATTCCAAGATTGTATCTCAGCAATCTGATGAAAATAGTAATTTTTTTAGCACACATAATGGCCCTATTTTTCCACTCCGATATGGTCAGCACGAGGCTGACCACGCGGCATCTTTTCTCGGAAGAAAAACTGCCGTCGACAAGAAAGCAAAAACCTGGTAGGGCGAGAACACGATGTTTGAGTCCCTGCATAGGCAACAAAGCCCTAACTGAAAAACGCTTTTTACAACCCCGGCTACGGATAGCCGGGGATATAAAGGAGAGACCGGGAACCATGGGGTCCCGGCGGCTTTTTGGGTCCTTTTGGGCCGCTCCAAAAGGACCTCAGCCGGTGAAATCCGTGGACCCTCAAAACCGTCATTCATTCCCTCTCCCAAAATTCCAAAACGACGAAAATCCCCCATGTTCGGACAATTCCTCCGGACCGTTCGGAAAATCTCCCGAATCATTCAGACAATTTCCTCAAGCCTTCAGAAAATCTCCTGAGTCATTCAGAAAATTTCCTCAAGCCTTCAGAAAACCTCCCGAATCATTCAGACAATTTCCTCAAGCCTTCAGAAAATCTCCCGGGTCATCCGGACAATTTCCCCAAGTTTTCAGGAAATCGCCGGGTCCTATTAAAAGTGAAAACCCCTAAATCCGCCGCAGAATCGCCATATTCTTCTCAGCCAAGGCTAAATGTCCCTGCTTTTCCCGGCCGGAGTTTATTCCCCGATAACGTTTGTCATTCAAGTCAATCTCCACTTGCTCATCCGGTGTTCCTACAGTTATATTCCATGCAATTTTCGAAACTGCCCCGGGCTGAGTCCTTCAAGTTCTTTAAACACCGCGCAAAAATAACTGACATTATCAAACCCCACCATTCCGGCGATGGTCTTGATTTCCAGGTCCCGTCCTGCAAACATCAAATCTTTGCTTTTATTGATTCTAACACGGTTAAGATGTTCAAAGGGCCGGATTTTCAGAATATTTTTAAATAACAAACATAAATGTTGCGGGGAAATATGGATGGTATGGGCCAATTCTTCCAAAGTAATGACTCTGGAGTAGTTTTTTTCCATGTAATCCAGCACCGGTTTGATCCGGGAATGTTGTTGCAGTATCGAAGCATCATTACTGGAGGAGGTGTACTTATACAAATCCAACAATAACTCATAAATAATGCCGGAACATTGCAAACCTCTAAAAGAGTTGCCGGATTGGGCAATTTTAAGCGCCAGCCGCATTTTGGCAAGGGTCTTCTCTCCGTGAATGATATAAAAAACATTGGAGCTCCCAAAGCCTAACTGATTGACAAACCCCTCAACCAAAGAACCGCTGAAACCTATCCAGTCAACCTCCCAAGGTCCGTTGGTCTCATAATATTCATGAGCCTCGTTGGGATACAAAAGCACGCCTTGCTCCGGGCCAACCCGGTGAGACTGGCCTCCCACAATTAACTCTCCTTGTCCTTTATGGCACTGAATCCACTGAAACGTCGGATATCCATCCGGCCTTGTGATATGTTCCTGATGATGATGACATCCCACTCCCGCCAAATATAAGGGGAGCCCCCTTTCGGATTCACTGACAACCGGAAAAATGTGATTCAGCACTTGATTTCAAATTCCCTTCAAATTTTAATACTCATCTTCATATCGTTTGATTGATGGAGCAATTTCATCGTCTTATAATATGAATATAGTTATACTATAGCACAAAAATGGAAATCATGAAAATGACAAATCCAGTCTTTCTCTTTTTCACCATTACAATGCTGGCTTATTTTATCAAAGCTCTCACCGGTTTTGGCAATACTTTGGTGATGAACTCCTTCCTTTCGATTTTTAAAGAAAACCGCCTTGTTACTCCGGTCGACTTATTGTTGAGCCTTCCCACCAATGCTTATTTGGCTTGGAAGAACCGCCGCCATATCAACTTTAAAATCGTCATTCCACTTTCCATTGCTGTGATTTTAGGCAATATCCCGGGCACTCTCCTGCTTGGTAAGGGATCGGATCATCTTTTAAAAGTTATCCTGGGTGTCGTGCTCATCCTATTGGCCCTGGAAATGCATTTTCACAAATCAAAAACAAGCAATCAAAAATGGCGTCCGGAGTTATTCTGGCTTATCGGAATCATCTCCGGAGTTTTAATGGGGCTTTTTGGAATCGGGGCTTTGTTGGCGGCAGCCATCGATCGATTTGCCGGAAACCGCAGCGAGTACCGGGGTAATTTATGTTTCGTTTTTATCTTCGACAATACTTTCCGTTGCCTGAGTTACTGGTGGCAATCTATTTTGAATTGGCAAATCATAAAGCTATCCCTGGTGCTTCTTCCCGCGGCCCTTCTCGGAATGGGGTTAAGCAGCAGAATGGATTTGCATCTTCGCGACGATCATATCCGTAAGGGAATTCAAGCCTTAATGGCTGTCAGCGGGGTGTTTTTAATCATCAACAATCTGATTGCAAGATAGCGCACATGTTTTTCGTCAGAAGACTAAAGATTTCCCCCTTTTTTCTTCGTGACCTTCGTGCTCTTCGTGGTAGAAATATCAATTTTTTCTAGATAGTCCCCCCGCCCCGGCATGCCGGGGCAAATGAAAGGATGAAAATGAGCCTAAACCCGACCCTGGCCCTTAAAGGGTATTAGCCCAACTTTCGGGTCTATTATTGGCCTTCGTTAGCATGCTACAGCCTTTAGGCCAGCAATTCCAACCGATTCCCTTTAAGTGGAAGTGTGGAACCATTCCTTAAAAAACGCTAAGCGCTTTTAGGGGCAGGCTAGAAGCATTTAGGCAAGAGTATTTCCAGATAGTCGTCCACCCCAGCCCTGCCGGGGCACGTGAAAGGATGAAAATAAGTTATTTATTCTCCCGCAGAGGCGTCGTCACCACTGGTGACGCAGGCGCAAGAGGTTTTTTTCAACAATGTTTTTCGCTTTTCTCTGCGTCTCCGCGCCTTGGCGGGAGATTCGATCTTTTAGACTTCGAAGTATTTTCTAAGTAGATCAATCATTTTAAAGGGTTAAACCTTTTGATTAAAAATACAAGGAGGATTCCAATGATTCCCAACCCCAACCCATCACCGAAAATCTTTTATGGAGGCGACTACAATCCGGAGCAGTGGCCCGAGTCGGTCTGGCAAGAAGATATGGCGCTCATGAAAAAGGCCGGGGTTAACCTGGTCAGTGTCGGTATCTTCAGTTGGGCCCTATTGCAACCAACTGAAGATACTTACAACTTTGAATGGTTCGACCGCTTGTTGGATCTTTTGGCTCAAAACGGTATTTCCGTGGTTCTGGCCACTGCAACGGCCGCTCAACCGGCTTGGCTGTCCCGGAAATATCCCGATATCCTGCCGGTGAGCGCCGACGGCAACCGGATCAGTTATGGCTCCCGTCAGTCCTATTGTCCCAATAGCCCTAGCTATCGCCGCCTTGGACAAGCGTTGGTTGCCAAAATGGCGGAAAGATATAAAAACCATCCCGCCCTTGCCCTTTGGCATATCAACAACGAATACGCCTGCCATACACCCATTTGTTACTGCGACAACTGTGCCGAGGCTTTCCGGAACTGGCTCACCCAGAAATACGGAACCATTGAAAAAGTGAATGAGGCCTGGGGTACCAATTTTTGGAGTCAGCACTATTATCAATGGTCGGAAATCATTCCTCCCAGGACGACTTCCACCTTCCCCAATCCCAGCCAGGTGTTGGACTATAAACGCTTCATGTCGGACAGCATTTTCCAGTGTTATCTGGGGGAGAAGCAAATCATTCAATCCATCACTCCCCACGTCCCTATCACAACCAACTTTATGGGAGATTTCAAACCGTTGGATTATTTTGAATGGGCCAAGGAGCTCGATATAGTTTCCTGGGACAGCTACCCCGATCCCGAACCCAACACCTCACCGGACTGGGCGGCTTTTAACCACGATCTGATGCGGGGCTTGAAAAACGGCCAACCCTTCATCTTGATGGAACAGGCTCCGAATAACGTAAACTGGCGTCCGGTCAACACCAATAAAAGGCCCGGCGTAATGAAGCTTTGGAGTTATCAGGCCATGGCCCACGGCGCGGACGCCATCATGTTTTTTCAATGGCGCCAATCCCGCAAAGGGGCGGAAAAATTCCACAGCGCAGTCGTGACCCATACCGGAAACGACCAGTCCCGTGTCTTTAAAGAAGTCGCCGCACTCGGGAGCGAATTGAAAGTTCTGGCGCCCCTCGTTGGTTCAAAGATCGAATCCAAAGTGGCTATTCTTTTTGACTATGAGAACTGGTGGGCCGTGGAATACGTCCAAAGACCCAGCGCCGATGTAAATTACCTGGAACAAATCCGCAATTTTTATAAACCCTTCTATGAAATGAACATCTCGGTTGACTTTGTTCCGGTTGATGCCGACCTGACTCCCTACAAATTAGTGGTCGCTCCCTTGCTGTATATGGTGAAACCGGGGCTGAAAGAAAGCCTGGAGAATTATGTGGCCCACGGCGGTACTTTCATTGCCACTTTCTTCAGCGGCATTGTGGATGAAACCGATGGCGTTTTCCCGGGCGGATATCCCGGACCTCTTCAAGAGCTCTTGGGTCTGGCGGTGGAAGAATTTGATCCTTTGGAGCCTCATATGACAAACCGCATCCGTTTAAGTCGAACTTTGGGGGACTTAAAGGGGGAATATGATTGCAATTTATGGTGTGAGGTTGTTCATCCCCAAAATGCCAAAGTGCTGGCAAGCTTTCTCGATGATTACCATGCAGGCGACCCCTGTTTGACGGAGAATATTTTGGGTCATGGCAAAGCTTACTATCTGGCGACACAGCCGGAGCCTTACTTCTTGACGAAATTTTTGGATTATCTATGCCAGGAACTGAAAATTACCGCGCCAATGGTCGCCCCATCCGGAGTGGAAGTTCGCAAGCGTTCCCAGAAAGACCGGGACTACTACTTTATCCTGAATCACAATGACCACGAAGTAACTGTTACTTTACCGGCCGGCACTTACAGCGATCGGATCACGAATCGTCCGGTGACGGGTAAAATAGCATTAGCCCCTAAACAAGTCGTTATTTTAGAATAACAAGGATGATGATATATCGCTATCCATAAATGCGCCGGACTATGAAAAGCACGAAAAACAAGGAACGCCTTTTTCCTGGAATTCGTGCTTTTCACGGGATAATGCCCACCGCTGAAACGGCGCTATATTCTTGGAATGCAACTATAAAATCAGCGGCTTTCCGGTTTCCTTCCGGTAGCCGGAAAGCCGTTTCCGCAGCTCCAGCGATTTCTGATTTCATTTCATCAAACATTTTTTCCATTTCTCCCTTGGGTGATTTCATTTCGCCAAACATTTTTTTCATTTCTCCCTTGGATGATTTCATTTCTCCAATCCTTTTTTCCGTTTCTCCCTTGGGTGATTTCATTTCTCCAAACATTTTTTCATTTCTCCCTTGGATGATTTCATTTCATCAAACCTTATCGTTATCTGTAAAAACCAATCCTTTTCATTTTTATTTATTTTTTGGACCTCTTGGACCTCATGCCCCTCTTTTCCCTCGTAAAAAAGGCAAAAAACTTCTATATCGGATGAAATAATAGGTATTTTGAGCCTGACCACGCATGGTTAAACTATACCGCGGGCCTAACTAAAAGAACTTAAACGGGATTCACAGGATTTTATGGATTTACGGGATTTTTTTAAAACCCTATGAATTATCTGTTTTTTGCAGCCCAATTTACCAGGTTTTAATCCTGGGAATCCTGCAAATCCCGTAAATCCTATCTCCGTTAACTTTTTTAGGCCAATTTTTATATATAGCTCCACAAATTTTCAAAATCATTTTGAGCTGATGAAACATCGGGTAGACACTTTTTAGTCATAAGGGGTAGGAGGGGCATGAGGGTGTAAAAATAAAAAGCCGGTTTTATAATCTCCAAGAGTTCTGCGGTTCATCAAACCCCTGCAGCGAAAGAGTTTTCTAAAATTATTACCTGGTGTTAAATTTAATTTACCAGCTAAAGATGGTATTTTCTTATATTAAAACTCGCAAACGACTGTCCTATCAACATCTAGACTTATCGGGACAAAATCGACACACTTTTTCCAAAAAAAGGTGATATAATGATAGTGGTTAATCATTCCCAAAATGCCGCTGTAGTTTATACAGGGCTTTTTTTATGCCCAAAATGCCGAACCGGTATTTTAGGCTACAGAGAACGCAGAGTTCCCGGGACCGAATCGACACGCTATATAAAATCAATTCAATATTAAAAACAGAATCATCAAAGCTCTCTGGCGCGAAAATCGATCCGGGTCAACCTTCCGGAAGAAAAATGGCTCGCATTTGGCTTCCGGGCCGGTGAATCCGGAGAAACCGAAAGCAACAACCAGGCAACGACGAACTAAACTCAACAGCAGCGGCCCGCGAGGCGCTCCAATTCCGCTTAAAATGTAACCCCGCCTCTCCTGATTTCTGGAGGGCGGGGTTGAAATTGGATACCGTGGTTCTAAAATGCCTATTTCACCTAACCCCAACCCCTTCCCTCCTTCTGAAAGCTTCTTATCTGGGACAAGGAAGGGGTACCTCAATCTGTTTGATTCTTGCTTAGACCTCAGGCTGTTACCATTTCGGATAACACTTTTTTAATATCGTTGACTTCTGATGATCGATGGCATGTATCTATCCACCTTTCACCCCAGTGATATTTTTATATTAGCAATTTTTCATTCAAAGAAAACCCCTTCCCTTTCCTAGATTATTATGTTCAGAATGAGGTCGCGCCTCAAAAAAGCGCGCGGGGATCAAAGGGGTTAGGTCAAGTCGTATCGTTCTCCAGAAACTTCCCGGGAGTGACGGAACGGGTCAGTTGGTTGTTGGCGTCATACTCGAAGCTCTTGATGGCGCTTCCTTCGGTGATGGCCGTGATGTTATTGTTGTTATCGTAGTTTGCAGAAAGCTTGTTCCATTGTCTACCAATCCACTGAAATTTATGATACAATACTTTATTAAGAGGTGAGCAATTGCATGGACGATAATAAAGTGGCCGTTTTAATGGAAGACTTAATGTCTCAATTTCGCACCTTTGGTGAGGGATTGGATGGTCTTAGAGACGAGATAAAGGATTTTAGGAAAGAAACCAATAATAGACTTGAAACCATCGAACAAGAACTCATTCATTTTAAAGCCGAGAATCGTCTGGAACATAAGCAAATAATTCAAGCGGTCCAAGATTTGGATAACGAAGTTAAAAGACTGGACACAGAAGTAGTCCAAATAAAACGGGTAAAATAACTTTTTGCGTGAATGGTACTTTGTTTTTACTCATCTTCTCAAGGATTCATTTAAAACCCGTGCCGCCCTTGAAATAGAAATTCTAGCCCTCGCAGCCAATTATCCCTTTATCAACAACGGAGAAACAGAGCAAGACCTTTAAACATCCTCGCGAGCCATCTTCTCCCTTTCTTTCCGGACTTTCTACCCCGCATCCCGCAGACCTTCATCCAAAACCTTTCCAAACTTAACCGGTCACACAACCCCTGCAGGTACATCGTCCGTATTTCTAAAGCGCCCTGCTCCATCAGGACATCATCCAGCTCAAACACAAGCCGTTGCATTTCAGGCGGCAAGTTCCGCTCGATTTTATCCAACAGTTCACAGAGTCTGGCAATCAATTCCCGGTAGCGCGAGTCCTTGGCAAGTAGCTCCGTCTCAACTTCGATGGCCCGCTCGGCTATAGCGTCCCGTAATATTTGGGCGTAACTTCTGAGCATTGAAATTCCTCCTTTCTCTTAAAAAAACCTAATATTTTTGTATCTATATATAATATAAACCTATTTTTTAGGTTTATCAATAAATTATTACATAATTTTTAGGTATTTTTTAATGATTACCAAAAAAAATAGTACTATAAGAGTGGGGGTATTAAGACATATGATAGGTGAACGTTTGAGATTGCTCAGAGAAGAAACGGAATTAACACAACAACAGATTGCTGACGGTGTAAACTCAACCCAGCAAAAAATTAGCAACTACGAAAAAGATATCGTGGAGCCTGACTGTGAAACACTTATCAAATTGGCAAATTTCTTTAATACAACGACTGATTATATTCTTGGCCGTACAAACATCCGATATCCGGCAGAAATGACCACTGTTTGCCATCAAAATACCTCAATAGCAGACCTTCCGGAAGAAGCTATCATAGAATTAAAAGCATTTACCGAATATTTAACACACAAATATAAAAAGCCGGATAAACATAAATCCTCACACTCATCCGGAAAAAATATGAATGAAAGTTGAATATACTACTACGCCGGGAATTGCTTGAGCATATTATCCCTATGAATCAAAAGCACCTTGAGTATCTGCTTCGAAGTTATATTCATGATTATTACAACCCAAGCAGGATTCATCCGGGTTTTGGACGGCAGACGCCGCTTCCTTCATCAAAACCGTCGGAAACATCCATTGCCGAAACAACTTTAATTTCCGAACCGATTCTGGGCGGGCTGTATCATAATTATCGCAAAGTTTCTTGAGCAAAACTCAATCTTCTTTCAAAAGCATGCATCGTGCACTTGGATGCTTGATTTGCCATGCCTTTTTACAAAAATTCTTACTAAAAATGGTAAATTTCTCTTGGAAATAATTTGAATTTTTTTGGGCTTATCCTAAAAATTCATATTGATCTTTAGTTTAGACCAATTTATTACTTCATTTTTTCCACCGATGGATTTTTTGCAGCCTACATCATTTGACCAACAAAAAATGAAGTCCAACTTTTTAGTTAAGCTTCACTTTTTGTTCGGACGGAATTATTGAATTAACAACATGAATTAATAGAATCATCATTATCTCTTAAAGTTTCGCGAAATAAATTTTTTTATTGTTAACTGTTGTAATTATTAAGAATACCTTCAATTAGGCTTCTTACGGCTATTGTTTTTTCAATCAATAATCGTTTCTTGAGAATAGCTAATAACTCATTTTTGTTTATGTCAGAAATTACATCTTTGATAAGATTTACTATGACACAGCGGTTCTCATAGTTTCTATTATTTATTTCATTTAAGAGTAAATTCAAATATTGTTCTTCCCCAAAATTAAACAACGCTTCACAAATCCGAATTTTTACTCCTTGATTTTTCTCGCTTTTCAACCGCTTTTCCAAGAAGGGGATTAATTTCCTGTCCGGTATGGAAGAATCTCTTTTGGCGATTTCTACCATCGAACCAGCAGCATATCCTCTTACTAAACTACTTTTATCTTTAATAAACCTTTCTCTCAAGAGAATGAATGATTCTCTTGTTTGTCCATTACTTAAAGACTCACATGCACAGACTCTAACTACTTCATTTGGATCGGCAAGAAGTTTCATTAAGATTTTTTCAGCATCTATGTCATCATATTTAAAAAGAATTTCGGCAACAGTCCATCTTACTTCATCGTCCTTATCTTCTGATAAAATTTTTAATAAATCTAATGAATTATTTAATTCATTTACGTTTTGCCCAATCCTATCAATGAGATTGATTTTTTCCTGAATGTCCATATCTTTTAATTCTATTTTATCATTTTTCATTAGTTTTACTTCCTTATTTTTTCTTTTCTTTGGTCTGCCTACTTTGTCTCGTCTTATTTGCTTTTTGTTGCGCTTTTATTCTTAGTTTTAGACTTGAAGGCGTGTTCGGATCTTTATACAATTTATCAAGTTCTTCTTCGGTATAACCTTCTAATCCGCTATCTCTTACACGATTTTTCCCATGTTGTGCAAGATATAATTCCCCTCCAATTATTCCAGTCAAGATTCCGCTTCCTATAGCTAAGGCGGTTATTCCATCCACTGCTATATAAATTAATGGAATCACCATGACAAAAAAGCTATCCGTTCTAGAAAAATCCGGCAACTGCGGCCCAAACCTTTTCGCTATCTCGGAACTATACCCGCTGCCGCCGTGATCATCGCTACTGCCGCCCTTATGGAACGGATCGTTTTCCATCATTTCCTTTATCTTTTTTTCCGGGTCCTGGCTGGGATATTTAGGCTGGTTTTTAAAAAACCTATTGATGGCCTCACTCGTATCATTACCGGGGCCATCATTACCGGTCATTTTATTCCAGGCATTGGACAGGGCGTTGCAAGCTGAACTAACCGCACTATTTATCGCATTTGCAACCGAACTTACAACATTACTTATGGCTCGGCTTACTGAACTGACGGCGCTGCTTATCGCACGGCCAAACGAACTGGCCGCACTGCTGATAGCACTACCAATCGAGCTGAACGCACTACTGATAGCACTACAAACAGAGCTAATCGTGCTTGCCAAATCATAGCCTGTTGGATCAATATTACTCAGAGGGTTATTGGCACAATATGAATACAAATTGGGACTATTGGGGTCATCCACCGGATCTTCCGATATAAACCGCCCTAGATCCGGATCATACCATCTCCCGGCAAAGTAATACAACCCCGTATCACTATCATACTCTTTCCCGGTAAATCCATGGGTCTCATCAAAGTCGCCATCCTTAGCAAACTGTGTACCAAAGGCGAGGTAATCCGCATTATAAACCGTTTTCCCCGCCGAATCCGTCACGGCTTTGACACTGCCCACCTGATCCGTATGATAATAATACACCTTGGCGCTTGTATCACCTATGGCCCCATCGACTCTGGCCAAATGCTTACCCAAGGCATAAACGTAGGACCTTACCCTGCCATCCGATATTCTCTTTTCAAAGATCGGTTCCGTGCCTTCAAACACATAATGAATGGCGCCGCCGCCCCGCTTAACCTGCCGCAGGCCGTCCGGACTGTATTCATAACATATTGTTCGTTACAAAACCATTTTTACCTTTTTTGTTAAAAAATCCCGAATGTTATCCATCTGGAAAAATACTTAAAAAAGCAAACCAGCATCAACCTTGGGCGAAGACCTAACTCGCGAGGCTGTCTAAAAAGTAATTCGAAATCAATAAGAAATACAATATATATCGCGCGCACGCGCGCGACTTCATCGAATATGTCGATTTCAATCTATTGTATTTCTTGATCGTAAAATTTCCTTTTAGCACGCCCCGGACTCTCTTCCCGTTACGGGATACCTCTGCAGTCAAAAATCTTTTGGGGATCAGTGACTCGGGTTACTCTTCCCCATGAAACCGCAATCATAAACCACATCCGGGGGGAAGAGCAAGAGTTAGGTGAACTTAAGCATCGTGACCTTTTCATTCGTTCATAAAATGCGATGATTTTGAAAAAATCATAAGCAAGAAGAACTCCGAAGGGGCTGTTGCAAAACTATTTTAAAAATAAATAGAGATATACCCTATATTGCTCCAATGAATAGACCATTGTGCATATAATGTATATCTCTATCGATAGATTTTATTTCACGGCAGCCCGATTGCACCCGACTTAAGGGCGCAAAACTGTCTCAGCGTTTTTCATTTCCCCATAATCGTTACATCATAAATATGGCGTTCAACAGCCGACTTTTCCCCTTCCCAGCTCCGGTAGTATTTAAATTCAATTTCACTTTTCCCCGTTGCCGTCCCTTGAAACTGCCACAGGCATTCGCTGGAGGCCCCCACCCGGTGAAAGGGGGGTTGATTTTGATTGATATGGATGATTTCAATACATTTCACGACTTCGGGAGGGGATATCGTATAGTGCCAGGAATACCCGGTCGATATGTTTTCCTTAAGCTGGACCGCAAAGCGCTCGTTGGTATTGAAGCGGTTCATCCGGGGCCTTTCTTTTAAAATATACGGCTCGCCTTGCTTCGTTGTTCCCATCGCCATAGTTCCCCCCAGATTGAATCCGGCTAAAAGGACAAACAACAGACCCGCCATGATTAATTTGGAACGTTGATTCATCAGAATCCTTCCTTTCAAACCCGAATCCCGCTTTGATTTAAAATTGAGCCTCAAATATTGGGTCATTACCATTATAGTACCAAGTTAGTTTCAAAATAAATACGAAGCCCATAAAAAAACCGGATCGATTGTGTCTATCGATCCGGTAAGGATTTTACCGGCTAAAACTAGAACCGATCAAACCATTGATTGGAGATTGCTTAGTTAATAATAAAAATTTCCATCACTGACGGTTTGCGTAGCACCGTTAAACGTATCATTTCCGCTAACGAAATAACCTTGATTATGGCTGCCAGTCACATCATAATTGGACACCAAATTATAGTTTTGTGACTGCGTTACGAAGGTCGCCGTTACGCCGGTATAGCTTCCTGTACCCTCAGCGAGGTTGGCATTGGTAAAGTTCGCCGAAAGGGAGATATTAAAGGTTTCTTGAGCATTATAACCAGCAATACCCGATTCGCTCAAAGTAAAACTACCCTTCAAGAAATCATCTTCATCCGATTGAGAGATGGCTTTAACTGTCAAACTCCCCAACTGGCTTGATGCCCCTTTTTTGGTTACGACGACTGTTAAATTATGATATTGATCCGGATCCTGCCAGTATGTCATTTTTAAAGTATAATCATTTTCGATACCGCCGATATTGCTGGTTATGGTAGAGGTACCAATATAATGACCACTGTTGGATGCATCCGGAACCCAGGCACCCGCTGATAAAGGTAGATACGACATTACAGGCGAGTTCATGGTACCCCTATAGGCAAACGTGTTCTCCCCAAGGAAGCAGGCAAACTTATTACTGAGATAGTTCTCCAGCAGACCGACCTTTTGAATGGATTTTAACAATGAATTAATTTGATCAGAGCTGCCCGAGTCAACGAGTGTATAGTATTCATCGACGTTACTGGTAGTTTGCTTCATAAATTTAAAGGTTTGATTTCCAGTCATGTGGACTTTCTGGGTCTCCGGATCATAAGCACATGTGTAATTAGCGCTTAAAACAATCGGCGGGATGCCCGAGTATGCGACAGCGACATTTGCCTTAATGCCATTGTAAGTCCCGTCACCCGTAGCCAAATCCGCATCCGTAATGGGTTCGGAGAAAGTCCAAGTAATTTTGCGATCTTTATCATCAATCTCCGTATAATCGACTCCATTCGCAGTGAAGCTTCCATTCCAGCCTTTTTCACCTTTGGTGACCGAAAGAACGTAATAGCCCGGCCGTTTTAAGCCATCACCATCATTTTCCATTTCCGTACGGGTGACTTTTAAATTGATCTCCTTGGCAGATGACGATTTAAACATTAAAACAATATCCACGGTCGCTTCATCCTCCGTAGTCGTCTCTTTAGTGGCTTTGTACCAACCATCGGAATCGGGAACCCACACAAAAGATGGAGTCCCCTGGAGAGAGAGCGCTTCGCCACTGGGTTTGAAGTTACTATTATCACTCAGATCATTGCTATTCATGAAATGATCAATTTTGTCCCACATACAGCTCAAAATCAGATCGAAACTTTTAACCCCATCCAAACGGCGGTTGATTTCATCCGAACTTAACTGATTGTTTTCACAAGTCTTTAATTCTTCAGAATTAGCAGTAAATGCCCGGGAATTACCAACCGTATAGTTTGCAGTTAAGCTGTAATAAGAGGCGATCTCGCCCGGTATTTGAAAGGCCGCTGATACATCGTAGGTTCCTGCTCCGGTATCCAAAGCAGCATTTGTAAATCGCTCTACCAGATTGGTATGGTAAATTTGTTTGTTACTAAGGACTGTATCGTAACTGGCATTATAAACCCCGTCCCATTGATCCGCACCTTGAGTAGCCGTCAGATCACCAGTCCCGGTCAATTGCAAACCATCCTCCATATAACGGGTGGACGTTACTTTAAGTTGAATATCGTTGGCGCTCGCCGACTTGAACTTAAAGACGGTATTTGATGTAACTGCCCCATCTTCTGCTTTATCGGCTTTAATATACGTATACCAGCCATCGGAATCCGGGCCTGACCATGCTTGGTCGAAATCGTTGGTATCCGCTGGGTCCCCAATGGTGTTCCCGCTGGGCTCAAACTTATGTTCCGGATTCTCCAGGAAGTTGGTAAACTTGTCCCGGATATAGTTTTGCACCAGGTTGAAATACTGGATGGAATTGATACGCTTATTAATTTCGCCTGATTGAACAGGACCGGTCAGATACATCTCATCCACAGTTTTGGATACCTTGTTAAAGGTCTGGGACCCGGTGATGTGGAACTCGGAGAGGCCCGCATCATAGTTTAAGATGTAACTTGCGGTGATTGGGTAAGCAGTTTTGCCTACCGTAACCGTTCCGCTCACTTGATACTTCCCATCGCCCTGTTTTAAATCAGCATCCGTAAAAGTCACTGCCAGCTTCATATGGTATCTGACAGTGTTACTCCGGGAAGATGTCTCATAAGTATCTTCCGCATCAGTTTCAAGATTGATGGTACCATTCCATAGACCATCGGTGCCCTGTTTTGCCGACAACGTCCAGAAGTCCGTCTTAAGATAGATTTCACCAGGGTTGGGGGACTTCATTTTGCATGACATAGACTCTTCGTTAATACCAGTATACCAACCGTCAGCATCCGGAGTGGGGTCCCATGTCACGCTTTCAGGCTCACCACCGGAATCCTCTTGATATGAATCACCCAAAACAAACTGGCCGAAGAAGAGATAATTATACAATTTGGCATGCAAATATTGGCTAATCAGATTAAACTTACCGATACTCTTCACCCTGCTGTTGAGCTCTTCCGAAGCAAGCGATTTTACCTGATAAGTAGTTTCAACAATATCACTGGGGTTTAATCCGGTCTTCCAGGCCCGGGCTTTAACGGTTACTTTACCCACGCCGATATTAATCTTGGCGCCGGGAACCACCGCCGGATCGCTCAGGCTCGGATCGTTGCCGTTGGTGGTATAACGAATCGTTGCCCCGGCTGTGCCGCAATTCAGCGTGATCGGTTGGCCCGGGTTGAAAGTGTTATTGCTCGGACTGATGTTCGGTGCATCAACCTTGTATAATGTGTAGACTGCAGTTACCGTGGCGCTGGATGTCCATTCATCCTTAAAAGCTTTCACCTTAAGCGTGGTGGTTGTGTTAATCGGTATAGCCGCGGATACTTTGGTACCATTGGTCGCTGACGGTTCGGTGCCATTGGTGGTATAGTAAATATACGCACCGAGTGTATCACAAGTCACAATTACAGACTGCGGCACAGAATAGGAACCGGCGCTAACTTTCAAAATAGGCGTCGCAACCGTACCGGTAAATTTGAACTGTACGGAGCCGGTATCGCTAGCCACATCGTTTACCCAGGCTCTAGCCCTAATCACTGTATTACCGGAGCCATTTAGGGTAATTGCCTTGCTATACTTCATCCCATTGGTTTTAGTTATTTCTTCGCTGGTATCGCCATTAGCGATAAAATAAATCTCTGCCTTTGGTGTAGCGCAATTAATAGCAACACTCGTTGCTTTAGTTTTAATAACCGCCCCGTCCTGTATGCTAAAAGTTGGGGTTGCCACGCCTGAGAACGGGTAGTACTTAGTGACCACGGCGCTGGACGCCCAGCCGGTTTTATATGCTTGGGCCTTGATCGTCATGCTGCCGTTGACCAAAATTCCATTATCCGGTACCACAGGGCTGCTGGCGGTAGGATTCTTCTTACCATCGGTGGTATAACGGATTATGGCCCCCTGCTCGTTTGCTATTTTGATTCGATGTTCAACTGTATACGGTGTCGTGGGTGGTTCGGGATCGAACACCGGAGCAGTCAAAGTTCCGGTATATACAGCAGTTGCCACGGGACTCGGAACATAACCTTCTTTTACCGTGATAGCTTTGATAGTGGTTGAACCCTCCACATGGATGCCTTCGCTGGTGTAAGGCAGACTGTGGATCGTAGGCGTACTGCCGTCAATAGTATAGAAGAAGTTAACTCCCATGGTGCTGCAACGAAGTGTAACGTCCTTGCTCGCCCCTACTGCCAACGTCGTTGAACCCGGGTTAAAGGTAGGAGCGGCTAGGGTTCCGGTAACCTTATAGGTTGCAGTGACAAAATTACTAGCGGTTTTGCTATCATTCTTCATCCCTGCCCGTGCCGTAATCTTGGTTGTTGTCTCTTTACTTAAGGGTATCTTAGTTCCGGCTTTATATTCCTTAAGTGCTGTACTGGTTCCGGTTAAAACATTTTCCGTCTGATAGTAGATGGCCGATCCGGGTGTAGAGCAACTGATAGTAACTGTCTGCGGTGTGGTGTAGGTTCCCGGCGCCAGGCTAAGAACCGGATCCGCTACTTTCGTAATGGTATAAGAAGCCTTGGCGACACTATCCCCATTTTTGACGGTGTTAGCCGTAAACCAGCCGGTACGGAAGCCGGCGGCTAAAATCGTCATATCCCGATCGACGACGATCCCGTCTTCAGGGACGATGGGGCTGGAGGCGGTAGGCGGCGTCTTACCATCGCCGGTAGTATAACGGATGGTTACACCACCAGTTTTTAACGGGCAAGTGATCTTAACAATCTGCTTGGATTCATACTCCCCTGACGCCACATCAAACTCCGGCTTCGGTACGGTTGGAGTATATGTAGCGCTCGCCACTGCGCTGGGCGCCCATTTTTCTAGAAAAGCCTTGGCTTTAAAAGTCATGGGACCGTATATATCCGAATCCTTTATGGTTATTTTCCCTTGATACAAATCTGAACTTTCTGTCGGTTCGGTGCCGTCTACGGTAAAGCGAATCTTAGGGGCCTTGCCATCGCATGGACTACAAGCCATCTCAACGGTTTGTGAACCAACGAATGTTCTTGTGGGTGTCAACGTAGGGGTTGGCACAGTACCGGTTACCAGATAAGTAACGCTGCTGACATCACTTTGGGCGAGTTTACCATCTGTCGTTTTGGCATAGGCACGAATTGTAGTGCTTCCTTTGGGTATGCTTATTTTTGTTTTATATAGACTATATTTTGTCAACTCTAAGTCGTCTTCGCCGACCAGGTAATAAATTTTCGCTCCGGTGGTGGCGCAGCTGAGAGTTACAGTCTGCGGCGTAGCATAATAATTTTTTACCGGCAAGCTAAAGGTAGGGGCTGCCACCTTGTCAATCGTGTAATTGGCCGTAACCGGCTGACTATTCACCCAGTTGGTTTTAAAGGCCATTACCGTAAGGGACATATTGTTCCCGATCACCACTCCGTCTATTGGAATGATGGGACTTTTGGCCGTGGGAAGAACGGTTTTTTTACCCAATGCACCGGTGGCATAACGGATGATCGCATCTGTTGTAGTACAAGTGGCTGTTACTTTCGTTCCTCCATTATAGGTTCCTGTGCCAAGGCTAAGCTCCGGTGTAGCCACAGTCCCGGTTATCGTATAAGTAGCGGTAGCCGTGGCGCTGACATCCCAGTCCTTTTTCCAGGCTTTGGCCTTGATGGTAACAACTTTGCCTGTATCCAGATGTACCGGAGAACCCTTCGTATATGGAAGTGAATTCACAGTCGGTTCGGTTCCGTCGGTTGTATAATAAATATCGGCGGCGTCCACCGGATTTGTGCAACTGATCGTTACATCCTGCGCTGCTTTATATAATCCGGGTTTCAAACCAAAAGTCGGTGTAGCTACCGTGCCGGTGACGGTAAACTGGGTAGTCTTGATCGGACTTGGCGCCCACCCGGTTTTCCAGGCCCGGACTTTCACAGTGGTGTCTTTGGTGATAGTAATGATTCCTCCGGCAGGAATCAGCGGAGATTTGGTTTGGGGATCACTACCATCAACGGTATAACGAATCGTTGTTCCCGATTCCGGACAATCGATTTTCGCTTTCCATGCATTAGCAAAAATACCCCCATCCGGTGTAACCGTAGGAATTGGCAATGGTTCCAAAACTGTTAGTTTTGCAGTGGCTGTAACACTATCATACTTATTGGTAACGACAACTTTGTACTCTCCTGCATCTGCTAAGGTTATGGAGCCGCTTTCCAGCGTCGAACTTGTAGCGCCCGGGATATCTATATCGTTAAGCTTCCATTGATAAGTCGGCGCCGGATTTCCGATTGCACTCACACTTAAGGTAACCGGATCACCCAAAGTAACGGTTTGACTGGTCGGTGGAGTAGTGATAGTGACTCTTTGAATTGTATAAGCTTTTAAGCAAACATTGCCTTTTGATACATAAGTTCCACCACCATCTAAACTCGTAAGTTTAGTCATATCTTTCCAACTGGTACCATTACTACTCACATAACTTTGTCCTGCAGCATTTGAAGCTTTATTACTGTATTTCGCATTTTTGACTTCAAGCGGTACCGGGAATAGATAACCTGGAGTTGTTAATTTTACGACGATAGAAAGTTTTTGTTTCATATTTAACAAAACAGGATTGTTAAGTTTCACCGTATAAAACCCTGCATAATCAAAAGTTCCGGTTGTTGTTGCTTCGCTAACCAGGGTTTTACCGATAGGCGAAGAAGTTACATCTTTATAAACATAAATTTCATAGGAAGTATAATTAGCTGAAGCGTAAAAACCGACGGAGAGCAATACATCATTAGCCGTAGCTGTAAAAATATTACTCATCCAAGCGGTTTCGGATTGTGATCCATAATTACCAACCAAACCATATGGGTCATATTGATAAATCCGGTCATAATTTGTAGCCGCCTCGGCATTACAAAAAACTACATTTTCACACAAAAATCTTACATCATCGTAAGAAACATAAAAATAACCATTATCGCCCCAAGCGGTGCCCCAACTATTTTTCACGATCCAGGCGCCGTCGCGGGAAGGAGTATGAGAAAAATTACTTTTACTGTAATTATCATTCCAACCAACAATGGTTACCGCATGATTACTGCCGCCCTTCCAGTCACTCACATTAAAAAAATAAGCATGAGTTGATGCATTGTAGTAACCAGAACTAGCTTTATCATCCATATACATCGAAGTATAGACAGCCCCATATTTCATCAAGGCGTTTTTTACTGTATCGGGATCACTATCCGGTAAAATGAACGCCTGTTGAACATGTCGTTGAACGGTCAACCCTGAAGGTGATATACCGCTCGCCTCGTTATATGGATCATCGGATTCATTGACAGGACCACTCCAACGGGTGAGATATGCCAAAGACATGAGCGAGTTCCCACCCGCATCATGCGCATAAACGAAACCGTGGGTATTTTTCAAATTATTCTCGGAAAAATCTGAAGCTGAGGTTTCTCCTGCCATAAGCAGGTCTGATTCCATTGAGCCATAAGTTGCAAATGCCCAACATGAACCGGATTGACCCTGATCTTTGACCGGGGTGACTTTATTGTCCGCGCGCAAGTCGAATGAATCCGGAAGAGATGTTGCGCCTACTAAATTCCTTTGAACCGGCAATTTTTTCAAATGCGATAAATCAACGGGGAGCGGCACCAATCCCAATGGATGTCCATCACCAGAGCTCTCAGCCGTTACATAATTACCTGCATTAAAAAGTTGCGCATCACTGGTCTTCAGGTAATCATTAAACTGAGGATTCATTGGCGCCAATGAACCCTCTGGATCTTCCGCACTGGCAAATGCAAATGCCGTCAATACAAAGATCATCAGCAGTCCAAATATAATCCATCTATTCATTCGTTTTATTTTTTCTTTCATTTGAATCAAAATATCCCCTCCTTGTAATGCTGTGATTTTTACAAACTCCCTTAAAATATGAATAATACCTATTAATGACTGCCAAAATCCCCTCCCTTTTGACACTGTGAACATTAAGTATTGTAAAATGATATTCAAAGTATCGAACATCACTGCAAATCGGATTACTTTTTGTATTATGAATTTTATTTTAGTAATATCTCTTAAAATGTTAAAACAATTCTTCCCTACCAAATAATTCAATTAAGTTTTAATTTATAACCAACAGCATTTTATTTCAATATCATTATGTTGCATAATGGAAAATAATGTAAATATTTATTGGTTCAATATAGTATTCCCGATAAATTGTAAATAAAAAAAAGCACTTTGCTAAGTACTCAATTTTTTAGTACTTTTACATAAAAAAAGAGCTTTGCAGCTCCGGAGGATGTCTAAAAAGCAACTTAAATTCAATAAGAAATACAATATATCGCTTCGCCGAATGTGCTAATTTCGATATATTGTATTTCTTGATCATTAAATTTCCTTTTGGGACAACCCCCATCTGGAATATATTTAAAACGAACTATTTTTCCCCAGAAAATTTTAAAATGACCCTGGTGCCGCTATTTACGGCACTGTCGATTTCCAACCCTCCACCATGTTGTTGCATAATATGATAGCTATAAGACAATCCCAAACCGAAATGGCGGCGGGAGTCTTTGGTGGTATAAAATGGTTCCAATACATGCGGCAAGTCCTTGGGAGCGATCCCGCATCCGCTGTCGGTAATTATTAAAATTACATTTTCTGGAGAATATTCGAAGTCGATCTGAATAAAACCGCCGTTTTTCATTGCTTCCAGTGAATTTTGAAAAATTTCTTTCAAAGTTTCCCCCAGATAAAACCGGTCAACCTTTATCAATAACTCCCGTTGAAGATGATTATGCACCGTCACAGCCTTCTCTTGAATAGCCGGTTCCAAACAGGCAATGGCCTCATCGACAATCGCAGCCAAGCTTTGCTCCGTTGGATTGATATTAACTTGGCGAAGATATTGCTGAAGCCGTTCCACCACATTGGAAATATAGCCGGAGGAAGTTAAAATCGTTTGAGTGCTTTGGGCAACCCTATCCTGATCAAAACCTGCGGCGGTAATAATGTTGTAGGCACAGGCTGAGATTTTTTCAAGTTCTTCTTGAATATGATGATGAATGACCACTGTCTCTGAACCGATGGTTTTGATTGCGTTATCAAGATAAGCACTCCGGATGGAGAGCTTAACACCGAGAAAACCATATTTAACCGTTAAAAAGGCAAGCATGGCCAAAAACCCGATGATTAAATACGGATTAAATTGATATATTCCATAGCCAAAAAAAGGAAGAATATAAACGGCAATGATATAAAGAAAAGACATTATCCCAATGATTAAGGCATTCTGTAGTCTTTCGGTCTTTATCTGATAATTCGCGGTGACTATAGAGCGGTATAGAAAATGATAAGCCCCCATCATGTATGGTAAAGCCCATAAGTCTGTAATGAACAGGAATCGTCTCACGGATGCCAAATCAAGGTGATTTAATGGAATCATATACATCATAACAACCGGAATCATGAAAATTGATATTACGATTGGTTTTGGGTGCAGGTTCCGGCGGTAATCCGAATGGGAGTACCGAAATGTAAACATTAATAAAGTAACCGGAAATAAAACCAATGGCGTTTTAAAAAATATGACCGGCAAACCACTTAGTATACAAGCTAGGTTGGGATTGGCGATCCCTTTATGCAAACCTATCCAAAAATCGGCAGTCAATGAATAAAGCCCGCCAATACTAGCCAATATTAATGCCAGACTTCCCCAACGGTTGGCTGGATCTTTGAAATCGATTAACATCAAAAACGCCGCCACTAATGGCAAATAAAGCAAAATGATTTCCATTCTAACGATCCTTCAAGTCACTCCGGTTTAATAATTCCTTTGGTCTTTACTTTGGTAATAGCATCCCGAATACGTTCTACGCCCAATTTTTTTAAAATCGTGCCAATTTGGTTCTTAACTGTTTGTTCAGACTTTTGAAGTTTTTGGCTGATTTGAGCTTGATGGTAACCTTGTTCCGCCAGTGCCAAAACTTCCCGCTCACTCCGGGTCAAACTTTGAATCTGTTCGGCTTCCTTTAAACGGGAATAATCCCTTAAGACTATCTCCACCGGGGAACAGTTATGGTAAGTAGCCCGGATGGCTTCGGGAATCTCCAGATAGCGCGACTTGGGGATGAAATTAACAGCGCCGGCAATAAAAGATTTGAGAATTACATCTTCTTCATCTAAAGAAGAAAGCATCAACATTTTTACCTTTTTACTCCGGCAAATTTCCGCAGCCGCATAAATCCCGTCATACCGGGTCTCGGCCAAATTAATATCCATCAAAATAACATCCACATCGAAAGCTAGAGCCATACTTACCGCTTCGTTCCTGGTTGCGGCGATACCAATAACTTTCATGTCCGAGAAACTTTCTAAAAAGATCTTCATTGTTGTAAGCCATTCAGGATCATCATCAACCAAAAATACTTTTATTTGAGACATTGGAAGCTCCTTTTACGAAAGGAATTTCATCCCAAAAGGGCCTTGGAAGGTTAAGATATATGATTGTCCCTTTATTCAATTCACTTTCGATTTCAATGGTCCCTCCGTGTTTTTTGAGGACCTGATAACAATACAATAATCCTAATCCAAAATTCCGCTTGGGATTCTTGGTTGTCAGAAACGGATCAAATACATGCGGAAGCAATCCGTCAGAAATACCGATGCCCGTGTCTTGAATGACCACCGTAACCGTACTTCGCGATCGGGTGACTTTCACTTCAAGACGGCCTCCGGATTCCATCGCTTCGATAGCATTTTCGATTACATTATTCATAACTTCATGGAAATGAACAATGTCAACGTTTATCCAATCATCCCGCCCCAAGTCGGCGACTACCTGAATTTTCCGTTCCCGAAATTGGCAGTTAAATTCCTCCAGTATCTCTTCAAGAAAACTTTTTAGATGAATTGAACTTTTTTTCAAAACTAAATCCTGGGTACATTGGTTAATCCGCTCCATCATTTTCTCGATATATCCGGTAGAGTTGAGGATGATTCGGGCGCTCTCAAGCATTTGAGAAAGGTTGTTCTGCCCAACCGTATTCAGATTGGTTGCGCACATTGAAATTTTGGCTATCTCATTTTTAATGGAGTGGTTGAGAATCGCTGCTCCTGAGGTCATGGTTTTAATCGAATTGTTCAAATGTAATTTCTCGGTTTGCAATTTTCTTCCCAAAAAGCCATCGTGGGTTACGACGGCCACAAAGGACATAAATAAAAGGATTACTATAAAAATACCGGCATTTTTGATAACAATGCCGAACTCAGGCAAGATATAAGCAATTATCAAGTCGGAAAGGGAAACCGGAACAATAATCATACAAGTTAACAAACTATCTTTTCTCTGCCGCCGGGAAGAAACCCGAAAGCAAGCGCAGACTAAAAGCGAATTGGCAACCACATAGTAGGGTATCACCCATAAATTCCTAAATAGATAAAGTTTCGGCTGATTAAAATCGCCTAGCCAGAAAAATATTCCATACATTATGACAACCGGCAACAACAAAGTCATGGCTAACGGTTTACGCCACTTTTTCCATTTTTCCGTGTAGTCGGTATAATAATAAATGGTGGCCATTAAAAAAACATAGGGAAATATGAAAATAGAGGTCCCATAGGTTAATAAAGTTTCTAAAAATCGAAGCGGCGGATGAATAGTTAACCAATGCCCCGCTTGGGCCAAAAACGAAAAGTGAAACCCGTAAAGCCCCTCCAAAAAAGCAGCGGCGCTAAACCATCGTTTCACCGGGCTTTGAGGATCCAAAGCAAAGACGATAATAGCGACTACCCAAGCTAAAATAAAGACAATCATCCTTTTTGACTCCAAAACAATAAACAAAAAAGTTTTTTATTTTACCATTTTTATTTATTCTACCATAAATTTCATTCAAAATTAATATTCAAATTATTGCATTGTCTTATACTCAGTCGTGATAGTCAATGAAACCTGCCGCCCCAAAAATGATTTGAGTTTTACTTATTAGGGAACGAAAGATTAAGGATTTATGAAATGAAATCTTGAATTTTCGAATTATCTTTATAAAAAGAATTTGTGGCAAGCATTGAGGAAAAAGCTCATGAAGTTTTAAAGTGGAAAAAAGTCTAAAGACGGGTTCATGAATTTATTCCGGGCAGAGGCAGGTGTGCGGATCTTTGCCCGGAATATGGGAATCCGGCTTATTTACAAGTAATCTTTCCATCCCGGTATTGCGGAACAATCGAATACTTGTTGAATGCGAGGCACCGCCCAATATCTTCCTCCATCCCGATCTCCGCCAAATATCGGCCATGTTGGGTCTGCTTAATAAAGCCTTCCACATCAGCCTGGGCTTTTTCCCAAACAAAATGGGCCAGTTTTGCCGAATCCGTCATAATGTTTCCAATATCGTTCCCCAGAGATTCCACGATCAACCCGGCGCAAGCCAGGTCTTCCAGGCATAGACTGTGATCCCTTCCGGAACAAATCAGGACCACATCCTGGCTGCTGCCCCGAAGGGCCTCGGTAACCGCCTGGATATTGAGAAAAGAGCCAATATAAAGTTCGCAGGCATTTTGGGCGATTTTAATCGCCTTGGTCCCGTTGGTCGTGGATAAAACGATTTTTCTTCCCCCGACCCGTTCTTCGGTATATTCAAACGGGGAATTCCCCAAATCAAAGCCTTCAATTTTAAGTCCCTTTCGCTCTCCACCGCTAAGAAATTCACCGGGGCCGAGCCTTTTAATCAGCTCAGCCACTTCCGCCGGCTCAACCACGGGAACTATCTCCAGGGCCTTGTTTCCAAAGGCCGTAACAATCGTGCTGGTGGCTCGTAATACATCAATCACCACCACTTTTTTATCCGCCAAATTCATTGCCTGATTGGAAGGCACCACTAAAACCTCGACTTGCACTCCAATATCTCCCCTAACATTTTGTAATCAAACCAGTCGATCTTTATTCTTCAAATTCTCACGAAATCTCATCTTAACCGACCCCCAGACAGCCATGGCATTTCGTAGGTCCAGGATACGAAAGAACCTTGGGGCCTTAGGGCAGATGATTACTTCGGAGAATTGCCGGAACGCGGCGAAGCGAAGGTTGTTTTTTTAATTTTACTCATCAGCCGGTAAACTTCAGCAGGATCCGGCTGCCAGTATGCTTCATAGAATTTACCCGGTAAGGTATAACTTCGGAACCCCGTTTCCTGGTTGATTTTTTTCCCAAACTCAGCCAGTTGAATCATTTCTGTCGCCGATAAGTCGGTTTTGAGGTATCTTTCCCCTAATTTCATGATCTGAGGTATTTTAACCAAACTTTCCGGCTTCATTACTTTTCTATAGACAGCCTGCAACAATAGGCGCTGGCGCTCAACCCGGCTGATATCTCCAAGAGGTTCGTTGCGAAACCGCGCAAACTGCAAAGCCTTTTTCCCATCCAGTACTTGCGTTCCCGGTTCCAAATGGATCGCATAGGTTTCGTCCGTACCATAACTCATTTTTTTGTCGACATTGATTTCGACCCCGCCCAACAGGTCGATGAGCTGAATGAAACCTTCAAAATTAACCACCGCATAACGGTCCACCCTGATACCGGTTAACTCGGTAATTGCTTTTTTGGTCAACGCCAATCCGCCCAGGACACTGGCATTGTTGATTCTATCCAACCCATGTCCGGGAATATTGACCAAACTGTCCCGCGGTATGGACACCATCGTGATTTTATGACGGACCGGACTGATAAATGTCAAAATCAAAGTGTCGGTCCTGGGAAGTTTGGTGGGATCATCTTGAGACTCCGGAGTAAGAATATTGTGATCCATTCCGATCAGCAATAACACCATCGGTTTTTTCAATACCAGGTTTCTTTTCATCCAAAATTGATTTATACTTAACGTTATCACAGCAATTGCCGCGATGATACATACGATAATCCCAGCTATAATTGCTTTCTTGTCCGTTTTTTTTGATGGATTCGGCATTTCGAATACCCCCCCGGGAAATAAATTTCTCCAATCTTTCTTTACCATATTTTTTTAAAAACAACATCTATTCAGGCTCATTATAGAAATTCGTGATAACATCGGCTTAACCTCTAATTAATTTAATTCTACATTGTTAAAATCGATTGTAACGCTAAATTTAGAGTTCCTTGAAAGCCTAAAATCAAACCCTTGGTCGACCAGTCTGCCGGGGCACGCGAATGGATGAAAATAAATAAAAAAGCCGTCTCCTTTTTGAGTAGAGACGGCACTTTTTTAAAATCTCCGGTAGCAATTTTTGCCTCCCGGTTAGGCAGTTTTTGGCAGGTAGTAACACAAATACTCCGAGTCCGAAAGTCTACTCTTTCTCCGAATGAAAGGAACTACCTCCAAGAGCCGGAAGTCAAAACGGATGAAGGTCAGAAAATCATTGGCCTCGATTATTTCGACTTCCGCTACCCGTTGGCTTGAGTTTTGGTCCCGGAAAATAACTTCTCCTAAAACCTTCAACATCCCTTGATTCATTTTTATATCCGCTAAAACAACAGGATCAATAAGTTCATTTTGATACGTTAAATGGGTTGAATAACCGCTACCCAAACTGGTGATGGAATCGACCAGCCATTGCTTCTTGACTACCATGCGGAGGGTTTTAGGAGTTTGTGAATCCGGCATGACATTTCCCTCCTTTACCCGATTGCCCATTGAAAATTACTTTTAACCATTATATGCAACATCAAAGCAAAGATTTCTATTTAGAGATAGATGACTCGCGCTTTCGACACAGTTTTGGCTTTTTCCAGCTTTGCCGCTATTTCAGGCTCGACCGAGTCGACATTGATGACCATGACCGCATTACCGCCTTGTTGTTTCCGGCCAACCTGCATTGAGGCGATATTGATTTTCAATTGACCCAATATGGTGCCGACTTCACCGATGACTCCCGGCTCATCGGTGTGATTGATTACAATCATATTTCCCTGGGCGTCAATGTCAAAGTGATAACCGTCGATTTCAATAATCCGGATTTCACTATTTTCGCCGACCGTACCGGATAGGGTGTAGCTCCCCTTGCCCGTGGTAACCGTCAGTTTAATGAGATTTGGATAACCGCCGGCATCCACCACCTTGGACTCAGCTATCTTTAACCCCCGCTCCTTGGCCAAAAACATCGCATTGACCTGATTGACTTCATCTCCCAAACTTGGCTGAAGCAATCCTTTAATAAGCAAGGTGGACAGATAACTGGTTTCCAACTTGGATACCTCTCCCAAATAGCTGATATCCAATTTATTAATGGGGGGCGTTCCCCATTGGGCGGCAAATTTCCCCAGGGTTTCCATCAGCCCCATGAAGGGCTGAATCGCCGAACGGACTTCCGGACGCAAAGGAGGTAAATTTACGGCGTTTTTGAACGACTCTCCTTTTAAAACTTTAATAACCTCGATAGCCACATCCACGGCCACATTTTCCTGAGCTTCTTTGGTGGAAGCTCCCAAATGGGGGGTCACAACGGTTTGGGGCAAATCAATTAAACAACGTTCGGTCGGAGGCTCCGTTGGGTATACGTCAATCGCCGCACCGGCAACCTTCCCGGAGGAAATCGCTTCCGCAAGGGCTTTTTCATCGTAAATCCCGCCACGGGCGCAATTGATTAAGCGAACCCCCTTTTTCATGCGGGCAAATTCTTTGGCGCCGAACAATCCCTTTGTTTCAGCCGTCAGTGGCGTATGTACCGTAATAAAGTCGGACTCGGCGATGATCTGATCCAAGTTGACCAGTTTCACCCCCATGGCTTGGGCCCGCTCCTCCGTCATGAAGGGGTCAAAGGCCAAAATGTTCATGCCCATTCCAATCATGCGTTTGGCCACTTCCGTGCCAATCCGGCCCATGCCGACAATACCCAGGGTTTTACCATTGATCTCAATTCCCGTGAAACTTTTTCGATCCCAAGCGCCGCCTTTTAAAGAACCGTGAGCTTGGGGAATATTACGGGCTAAGGCCAGAAGCATTGCAATGGTTAATTCAGTGGTGGACACGGTATTACCGTCCGGAGCGTTTAAAACGATGATTCCCTTTTTGGTTGCCGCCTCCACATCAACATTGTCAACTCCCACCCCGGCCCTGCCGATGACTTTCAAATTATCGGCGGCCTGGATAATCTCAGCCCCAACCTTCGTCTGGCTCCGTACGATTAAAGCATCATAATCCTTAATCTTGGCGATGAGTTCCTCTTGGGTATGATCGGTCTTAACCTCCACTTCCAATCCGGCCTGTTTAAATAGTTCGATACCCGCCGCAGTTATAGGGTCACTAATTAAAACTTTCATTTTTTCCGCACCTCTTTCATTTATTTTAAAAAATCGATTGATAACAATAAAAAACGGCCTTTCATCCTGTTTAGGGACGAAAGGCCGTGGTACCACCCTATTTTTCGAAAAAAATCCTTTTCGAAATCTTTCCAAACGATAACGGGTTCAATCCGGCGGGATTTACTTCAATCTTCACTTGGCAGCAAACTCAAGTTTAAAAAACTTAGCACACCGAAGGTGAATATTTTTCTTCCCCGCAGCTCTAAGGGGGATTCTCCTATCGTGAACACTGGTTCGCACCAAAGCACCAGCTCTCTGAAGATTACAATAGAATACTATTCCTTTTCATAGCCGACTCGCATATAGATTATTTATTGTGTATTATATATTCATCGCGAGGCGGTGTCAAGTTTTTTACTCGGAAGAATCCAAAAGCAAATCAACGGCAGAGGTTAAATAAACGGCTTCATTGGCTCCATGGGAAAATTTATAATTTTTGGAATTACTGAATTTCATTTCCATATCGGTCGACCCTACGGATTTTTTCTTCCTTCCCGGTATTGGCATTATAATAAATCAAGTATCGTTCATTTCCCTCACTGCAAGCCACCTCATAGCATGAGACCTTATTGTACATCTCATCCAGCACTTGCGACAAACGAATCTTTTCAGCCTTAATATGAGGATTTAAAAATTGACGAATCCGGTTTTCACTATAGCGGGGCGTAACACTAGCCGGTTCATTGGGATTGTAGAACGTATAATAAGGAACTGCATCTATGCCCAGTATTTCGCCGTTATCCTGCGCTACTTGCACCTTAATCATTTCCGGATAACGGAGAACGCCATTCCGTTTGGGTATACAAGTAATTGATGAAACATTGCCAAACTGTTCTTGAGCAACCTGCTCCATTTCATCCCATCCGTTACTCCGCAAGAATGCGACAGCCTTTGTTTTAACTTGATCCGGGTTCAAAGCTCTCTTAGAGACCCGGCGATTCCCAAGCATCCAAAGAACATGTCCCCCTTTTACGCTGATGCTCAAATGACGAACGCTATCCGTTCTGCGGGGATCAGACCAAGAACACATATAGCTGGGAGTGCTTCCTTTAATAAGACCTTCATAGGTCACGCGGGCATCTTTAATTTCCGAAGCCACAAATTTTTTGGCAATATTGACAGCATCTCTGGAACTGATATCCCGGCCGGTTAAACCGGTAGGTTTCGGCACAAAATCGAGATTGTTTCCTTCGAATTGTACATCCGGAACCCGCTTTAATCCGTCCTCCAACATCAGAAATGATTTGGTTACTGTGTTTGTATTCATATTGGCTGCCATCCCACTGGCTCCCAGAGTACCAAGTTTATCCACCTGCAACCAGCGGGCCCGGCTGTTATAGAAATCATTCCGCAGATTGCCCAGTTGGCGTGTGACCATTTGGGCCTGATCCCGCAGGCTTCGCAGAGTATTCCATTCCTTTTCGTTGACCGTTGTACCTTTCAAAAGCTTATTTTGAGCAGAATTAAAACAAAAGGCGCTGCTTTTCGCAAAAAGAATTTTACAACGGGAGAGATCGAGCGAAGTTAATGGCAGCTGCCCTAGATCGGTTTGGCATGAATTAGCCTCGCGCCAGGCTGTGGTTAATAACCGGATCGACTGGGGAAAAGATCCCGCGACCAAAGCTTTGGACATTGCCGTTTCCATGTTTCCCACATGATTGGTTAAATCCTCAAATGCCCTTTGATATTGATTTTCAGCGTTGATTTCATATTGCTTTTTGGTCTGATATTGCGAATAGCCCCACCCGCAGGCTACAATGAGCGATAATGCCAAAATAGGGATAACGAATTTATTACGCATGGATACCTTCCTCTCAAAGAAATTCCTTTTCTAGTAATATTCCCATGGGAGGAAGATTGCTATGCATGATTATTTTGTGGAGGGATTTCCAACAGGCGTCGATAATCAAATGCCCAATTGATCGCGATTCTTAAATCAGGCCAAAAAAGTATCCATTTACCGCATCAATCAATCCGCTGACTTTTGCCGGCCCCATCGTAAGCGTTTTAACCAGCTGCTGAGCCATATAGGATGGTGAATAGGCCATTTCCTGGGAAAGCCACCAGTCAATAGCTCCCATATATAATGACGTGATTAGCTCAAGAAATAATTCTTTGGGAATCAGCGTTTCTTCGCGAAAACTTTGTGCCAGCTTCTGCTTCAGGATATCCATCATCTTTTTACGGATACCGGACATTCCGTTCTCTCCGAATATTGTTTTATAAAATAGTGCGTCCTCTGCGATAAGTTTCAAGATTGCTTGAATATTCTGTGTAAAACTGTCAATATCCAAATTTCTGCCCCGAATGTGCGCTTCCGAGGCCACAAGCCCTAATAATTTCCCCAGTGTCTCATCAACGGTCCTATCCAATAAATCATATTTATCACAGTAATGAAGATAAAATGTCGAACGATTGATTTGGGCTTTCTTGGCAATATCATTTATGGTAATGCACTCAAATCCTTTTTCGTCAATCAGATTTAAGAAAGAACTGCGTATAAGCTTATGCGTTTTCAACACCCGCAAATCTGTTTCTTTAGACATATATTACCCTTCTGTCTATTATTTTTTAGATACTCGATAAAATGGGCTCCTTTGATGTTTAACCAACAGAGCGCCTAAAGCTAATCATTGTTATACCCGTCTATTACCATTATACTTCAATTATTAAACAAAGGAAGGTGACATAATGATAAACAGGAAAATGACTATCAAAGATTTTCCTATTGGATTTTATGATGATTTGCATCCTGATTTCAGCATTAATTTTCAAATGAACCGTTTTTATAACTGGAGCAACGATCACGATATGCTCAATGAAATGCGGAAGGTCAGCCCATCCATTCATAGCTATGCAGAATATATCGATACTTTTTTAGGCCTTTCCAAAAAAGCTTTAAGCGATGGACATCAGTTAAAAGCCGCATATTATCTGCGCGGTGCAGAATTCTATATGCCGACAAGCGACCCTAAAAAACATACCTCCCGCAAACAGTTTATCTCACTTATGCAGGAATACTTTGATATCAAGCAAGATCAACAACATAAGATTCCTTACGAATCCGGTTTTCTTTCCGCTTATCGCCTTGTTCCGGACCATCCAAGAGGGAGGATTGTTCTCTTTGGCGGATTTGATAGCTATGTTGAAGAATTATTCTTAATGGCGATTATTATGAAAGACGCGGGATATGAGGTTATATGCTTTGACGGCCCCGGTCAGGGAGCCACTCTGGAAGACAACAGCATCCCCATGACCCACGAATGGGAAAAACCTGTCAAATCCGTATTGGATTTCTTTAATCTCGACAATGTCACTTTAATTGGAATATCATTGGGTGGATATCTCGTCGTACGTGCGGCCGCATTTGAGAGTCGTATTCAACGCGTCATTGCCGACGATATTTGCGCAGATTTTTACAAAGTTCTGCTACGGCAAATTCCCGATAATTTTAGAGACAAATTTCATAATCTTATGGTAAGCGAAAGGTCCGGAGAAGTAAACTCCATATTTGAAGAATTCATGGGCAAAAGCCTCATGCTGGAATGGGGTATCAACCAGGGAATGCATGTCACCGGAAGCCAGACGCCTTACGAGTTCATGAGAAAGCTCATGTCCTACAACACAACCGAAATTTCACCCCTGCTTTCTCAGGATGTTCTGCTCATGGCTGCGCAAAATGACCATTATATCCCTCTGAACCAGTTCTTTGAACAAAGCCAAACTCTTGTAAACGTTCGTTCTTTGACAACCCGTATGTTCACAAAAAAAGAGCAAGCTCATAATCATTGCCATATTGGTAACATTGGACTTTCGATAGATGTTATGCTGAATTGGATCCAGCAGATGGAAAGTAAAGAATCCTGATTTTCATTTTAGTGTTCCCCGGCCTCAAAACCAGGGAACACAACTATACCTATATGACTTTGAAAGACCCCTGAGGGGAGAGCGCACAAAAATCATATAAATCCTTTTGAATCCCTTTCACCAGTGGTGTAAGTTCTCCGTAATAAAATAAAAACAAGCGGTGTAAAGCTCGTGTACAGGCAACATAAAGGCCCCCCCGTTCTTCTTCGCCGGAATACGCCCCTTTACCGACATCCTCAATCAAGACCGCATCAAATTCCAAACCCTTGGCCAAATAGACAGGCAACAGCACCAGCCCTGAATAAAAATTTTCCATTTCATAAGTAAGCAGCTGGATCGGGACCTTTCCCCGGATGATTTCGTACAAAGCCCTGCTTTCTGCGGCTGTTTTCGTAATAACCGCAATGGAGCGCCACCCTTCCCTTTGAACTTCCTGAATCGCCCGAACGATCACCTCAGGGACTTCTGCCGGATAGGAGGCTTTTTCAACCCTAGGACGAGGTCCGGAGCGATGGATATGATTCACCGGCTCGGATTTACCCAGCAATCCCTGGGCAAAACTCTGGATCTCCCAGGTTGACCGATAGCTTTTTTGGAGACGGATTATTCCCGCATTCGAAGGAGTGTGGGATGGAAATCCCTCCAAAATGTTGGCGATATTAGAAAATTCAAGTACCGGTTGATAAGGATTCACTTTTTGGTCGGGATCCCCCAATACCGTCCAGGAGCTTTTGGGAAAAAGATGTTTTAGGATTGCATATTGAAAACAATTATAATCCTGCCCTTCGTCGACAATGACGTGACGGATATCGGTTTTTGCCAAAAATCCGGTCAAGCATCCTTCAAAATAAGTAAAAGGAATGGCATCCTCGTACAAAATTTTTCCTTTATCCAATGATGTCAACGATTGTTCGCAAATTTCAGGCCATAGAAATGGCGTTTCACTTCCATTACCCAAACGGCGGAACAGATCTACATCCTCTAGCAAACGCCTGTATAGCAAAAGCGGTTCTGCCGTTGTCATTTTCTCAATTTTATCCGTCAATGGAACGAGTTCTTCCCGGGCCGCGAGCCTGGCTAGGGCTTTAATATCTCTTTCATTGACCTCTTCTCCGGTGTCGGCAATCAATTTCTCTTTTTCCTGACGCAATTGATGAACGAGCGGTCGCATCTGCATTTGAATCCTGCGGTGGATCTTCCTCAAGCGCTCCGTTAGTGTCAAATAGGCTAAATTCTTAAAGAAAAGGATTTGCCAATCTTCCTTGGAAAAGAAGATCTGTCCCCGGAATTCCAAGGCCGGATAATCGCGAATCAAGCCCTCCCGTAAATAAATTAAGTAATTGTCAATCACTTTCATAAACCGGGGGGAAGATTTATACCCGATTCCGGCAACCCGAACTCCAAAAACGTCGTCTTTAGGTCCTGTCAGCAGATACTCCATTTGGGCCGTAAAATCCTCAAAGTCAACGGGAATGCCCGTTCCTCTCGGGCTAATATAATCATGAAAAGTTGACTGGCGGACGTTTTCCTCCCCCAATTCCGGTAAAACATCGGATATGTATTCGCCAAAAATCCGGTTCGGCGACAAAATTAAAATATTTTTTGAGGTAATCCGGTCTCTGTCCCGGTAAAGCAAATAGGCGGCCCGGTGTAGGGCTACCGAGGTTTTTCCGCTGCCGGCAGGACCCATGACCAGCAAAACAGGGTGGGTTTCATCGCGAATGACCCGGTTTTGTTCACGTTGAATGGTATTTACGATGGTGCGCATTTTATCGTCGACACTTTTCCCCAGCAACTCCTGAAGCATCTCGTCGTCAATCTTAACGTCGGCGTCAAACATATATTCCATCCGGCCATTTTTAATTTTATATTGCCTTTTCAACGTTATTTTGCCGCGGATAAGCCCTCCCGGACACCGGTATTCGCAATCTCCCAGTTCATAATCATAAAACATCCCGGCAATAGGCGAGCGCCAATCATAAATCAAACAGTTTCCCGTCCCCGGGTCCGTCAAGGTAGCCACGCCGATATAAATCATCTCCGGCATGGCCGGTCCCGATTGCCCTTCCTCCAGAAAATCAATGCGTCCGAAATAAGGGGATGAGGCTAATTTTAAATATCCTAATTGCCTGCTTTCCGAAAAATTTGCCAAGCTCCGTTGCCTTTCGACATCCTCAACCAACTGGGACTGGTCGATAAAATCGACCTTGGGATTATCCCAAAATTCTTCCAGGGCATCTTGCAATTGGCCTCGTGAAAATTGGAGAGTGCTTTGGCTTTTTTTAAGCCGGACCTGTATTTGATGCAGTACCATTTCCAATCGATGAAGCTCATTTTGCTGTTCCAGTTTGTCCATGAAACCGCTGCCTTTCCTATTTTTAATGAAGCTCACGCTCAAAATGACGAAATCCGCAATCGCAAAGGGATTGACAAAAACCGCTTGTTATGATATTATTAAGATGGATTATTTTACGAATAAGACATTCCTTGTTCTATAATACCCTATTCATTGTTTCTTCACAACGCCGGATTTTTCGCTTTTTCTGCGGAGGACTGTTAATATTTAATTTTTTTCAAGTTATGCTTCCTCTTTCGCCCAATTAAAAAGGGACAACTCATTCTCTGAGCTGTCCCTTTTTCTTGGCTTTTGATTTACAATAGAAAATCAAACGTCCCGGACTCGATTTTATTATCTTCAGCCAAAACATACTCATTGATGACTTTAACGGCCAATCTTTGAGCGACCTTCATTCCCGTATTGCCGTTTGTCATAATGACTACGCCTTGCTTGGACGTTTTCCCCGTAATCATCATGCTGCAATAATAATAATTGTTTCCCCAATGCCAATAAAAATCCTCTCCCGGGCGCTGCAAAAGGCCCATCCCCAGGCCCCAATAAATATTACTCCGCCATTTCACCATCGGACTAAGCATTTGCTCCACGGTCTCCTGCTTCAGCAGGGTGGGGTGACAAATCTCCATATTAAATTTAGCCATATCGGTCGGTGTAGACAACAAACTGTAAGCCGCATTGACGTTCATTTTCGTAATGGGGGTGCTTTTGCCCCCCTCATGACCGTTGGCAAGCAAAGCTTCCATCTCTTTCCCCAACGCAAAGGAACTTGAATTCATCGCTAAAGGCTTGATAATGGTTTGATCCATAAATTGGTCAAAAGGCAAACCGGTTACGTCTTCCAACACTTGTTGAAGGTAACGGAACCCGGCGCCTGAATATGAAAAGTAACTTCCCGGCGGAAAGTATACCTTCCGGTCACCTCCGTCGGAAGCATTTGAAAGTCCCGAAGTATGGGTAAGAATCATTCGCAGCGTAATTTTATCGGCATATTTGGGATCCGGAAGATACTCTTCTTTCAAGTATTTGTTTAGCGGCTCATCCAAAGACAATTTCCCTTGTTCCATTAAAATAAGGGCGGCATAAGCGGTTAAGGTTTTACTAAAGGAGGCTGCCTCAAAAATGGTTGTTTCATCAACCGCTTCTCCGGTACTGGCGTTTTTAACCCCAAATCCTTCTGTGTATTCGATTCCCTGATCATTAAAAATAGCTACGGAAAGCCCCGGCAGCTTATTTTTTTTCATTTCGGCCAGAATATATGGCTTTAAAGTCGAAAAATCCGTATCGGATTCTTCAGAATCCGGCAGAGCGGCCGTTGGAGTATCGATGAATATCACGCCGGCAAAAAGCAACACCAGCAACGTGACAAGATATCCATACAACAAACCCTTTGCTTGCAACAACTTTATAAAGGCTTTCATCCTACGATTAACATCTTTCTTGACATTTTATGAAAAAAAGCACTCTATTTCTAATATTTCTCTTCTATAAGCATACACCCGCCAATCCAAAATTGACTATGGTTTTTAGTTAAAGATTTGTAAAACCCGGTCCCATTTTTTGATATCGATAGAAATACCATAACCCCTTAGGACATCCTCCGCCGCCTCCGGCCATACTCCATCCGGCGGCGTCTTCGCTCAAGTTCTCTTCTTCGCCTCCGTTCCAGTTCAGCCCGGCGTCTTTCTCCAAACCGGGGTCCTCGCGCCGAAGGAGGATCTCCCGGCATCGCAATAACTTGCCCCATCACTAGATAATCGGAGTCCATCAGGGGATTGATTGCCATAATGGTTTCTACAGTGGTCCCATATCGCTTGGCCAAATTTTCAAACGTGTCCTCGGATTGAACGATATATGCAAATGTCTTTGAAGAATTCATCATCTTCTCACCTCGCCTATTTCCTGATGTATCATATGAGAAAATGACAAAGTCCGCCATAGACAAAAGGCATTATTTCTAAGAAATCCCGACTAATCTCAAGAGAATTCCCCCAAGCCTGTCACGCAGCCCGAAAGCGGCGGACCCGTCCCATCATCAAAACCCCTCAATAACTCAACCCATCCCCATATGAAAATAAGGGATCATACGGCTCATCGCCGATATGAACCGGGACCTGATTTCCATCTTTGGGCCAACTCAGAGGAAGCCTCCCTGTCGGATGGTAATCCCCAAAAAGAACATCGGCCACTCCCTGTCCCTCCGTTCCGGGCAGCCAAGCCTCAATGAAAGCATCACTCTGCTTCAATGTATCCGTAATGAGCAGCGGACGGCCTGAAATTAAAATAACCACCATCGGAATCTTCAGTTTTTTGATATTTTCAACCGTCTGCCTGTCAACGGCAGAAAGTTCAAGGCCTGACAGGCTAAGGATATCTCCCTGAAATTCGGCATAGGGCCTTTCACCCACCACGACAATTGCAACTTCGTTATTTTTGGATGCCCGGCCATCTTGCGTATAAGTTACCACCGTATGCCGGGAAACGGTCCGCCGAACCGCTTCCAATATGGTGGTGCCTTCTGTGATTTCTCCACTTTGACCCTGCCATACTACCGTCCATCCCCCACACTGGATGCCGATATCATCGGCAGCCCTCCCGGCTACCAGTATTCTTTTTAAATCCTTGGACAAAGGCAAGAGCCCGCGATTCCGTAATCCCTTGTTTTTCAATAAAACCAACGACGCTTGGACGCAACGCCGGGCCACTTCCCGGTGTTCAGGCGAACCAATGAATTTTAACATATTCCGGTTCGCATAAGGCCGCTCAAATAACCCCATCTCATATTTCACCCGTAAAATCCGAGTCACCGCATCATTGATCCGGCTCACGGAAACTTGGCCATTCTCCACCAATTTCTTGAGTGTTGATAGGAGGAGCCGATAATCGGATGGCCCCATAAACATATCAATTCCACCATTAACAGCAGCAAGGATTCGCTCCTGATAACTTCCGGGCAGCTTTTCAAAACCACGAAAATCAGAAACCACAAAGCCCTTAAATCCCAGTTCTTCTTTAAGAACCTGAGTAATCAGATAGCGACAGCCGTGCAATTTCTCTCCGTTCCAACTGCTGTAAGAGACCATTACCGTTCTGGCCCCCGCCTTCACCGCAGCGGCATAAGGCGGTAGGTATAATCTACGAATCTCTTCTTCAGAGGCCATGGTATCTCCCTGGTCATTGCCGCCCATGAGGCCACTGCCGAATAATGTCCCTCCGTCTCCCAGATAATGCTTCACACACGCCAGCACGCCCACGGGGCTTTGAAAATTATCGCCCTGCAAACCGGTTACTGCAGCCGCGCCAAGTAGCGAATTAATTTCCGGAGTTTCGCCAAAACTTTCATAAGTGCGGCCCCAACGGATGTCTCTGGCCACAGCAACACAAGGCGCAAAGGTCCAGCGAATTCCGACGCCGGCCATTTCTTCGGCAGTCACCCGAGCTTCTTCTGTTATCAAATCGGAAGACCCCGCAGCCCCCATCCCGATGTTATGGGGAAAGACGGTCGTCCCCGCAATACTTGCAAAGCCATGAACCGCATCGATTCCATAAAGAAGCGGAATTTTGAGCCTTGTTTGCAGCGCTGCGCCCTGGCAGGAATCAACCATCTCAGCGACTTGTTCCGCCGTGGTTCCGGGAATAATTCCATCCCCGCTACTCAATACGGAACCAATACCGTACTTCGCAATTTCGGAAATTGAGTAAATCGAATTCTGCTCAGGCTGGATCATTTGACCGATTTTTTCATCCAAATTCATTTGGCGCAGTAAATCTTGAACGGAACTTTCAATATGATTATCAGCGTAAACGAGAGGTTTATCGCAGAGGGCTAAACAACAAATTAAAGATATAACTGCAAAAATCATTAACATTTTAAAGATACGTAATTTCATTGTATTCCCCCTTCCATTTTCATCCATATTATAACATAAATGACGATACTTTTTAAAAGTCCCCAATTCCCGAGCAATTTCCCGGCAATCCGTTTTTTAACTACTAGCGCTTCCATAGTGCTTCAAACCTAGTTTCCAGATAAAGCGGCACATCAAAGATAAAATGAAACAAACCAAAAGCGTTAAGACCCAGTATTGGCCCTCTATTATCCCAGTAAAAAATTGAGTTGGAATCGTCGCGATTAGTCCATAGGGTATAAAAAAATAAAATAATACTTTGACAAACCTCTTAAAAACATTTCCGGGAACACGGAAACTAAAGTTCATCATCTCACTTTCAAAGTCCGTTAGGCGATCAACATGGGTATACCAGAAAGCCAGTGCACGTATAGGCAGCATGATATCAAATACCAGTATGCTTATCATCAGGCCCCCACACCTTCATACTCTTTGCGCAAGTTCCCCCATAAAGCAGCGACAGGATATACAGCATCAGTCCATTCCAAATCAACAGAACCGATAATGCCCACGGGATTTTTTCGGTTTCAGCCCCAAAAGCAGCATCGTCGGCAGATAATGAATATAATAAAACGGCAAAAATTGCAATCCGCTTTGGAGCCACGCAGGCAATAAGGTAAGGGTATCATAGCGGGCGGCAAGAAACTCCACCATCGTATTTTTAATCATATGAAAAAACCAATCTCGATAAACTTGAAACTTCAAGATGGCGAAAAAAATTTCAACAAGACTAAAAAGTTAAGTCCCAATAGATTGATGAAAATTCCGCTAAGCCAGACTGTGATATCCAAATGCAGTATAAAATACTTTCGAAACAGCAACGCAGCCAAAGTGGTGGCCATCAAATTGATGCCAAAAATTTGATATGGGAAAGTTGCGCTTATAGCCAGTAACTGCTTTTACCTTCTTCCACCCTTGTAAAGACTCTTTTGGAAGTTCGATAACTGCTTCATACGTTTTTTCTGTTCCATCATCAATCGTTGATTTTGCTTCGCTTCCATATAAATCGCTTCTTTTTGCAGTTTTCGGTAACCTTCTAAGCGGTCTTTGTTCAAGAAACCTTTTTCAATGGCCCGTAATACCGCGCAACCCGGCTCATTCGTATGACTGCAATTTCTGAAACGGCACCCACAGGCCAACTCTTCAATATCCGAGAAGGTAATGTTCACTCCGTCATAAACTTCGATCATCCCAAGCTCGCGCATTCCCGGTGTATCAATAACCATTGAACCATCCGGCAGAAAAATTAATTGCCGCTGAGTCGTGGTATGCCGGCCCCGATCATCATCCTCCCGGATGGCCTGAGTCTTTAGGGTTTCCGCCCCGGCGATGGTATTCACGAATGTTGATTTACCGACTCCTGAAGAACCCAAGATCACCACTGTCCGGCCAGGTTGAAAAACTTGCCGGACTTGGTCAATCCCAACCCTTTTAAGGAACTAACGACGTAAACCGAAACTCCCGGGGCTATTTCCTCAACTTTAGAAACTTTATCCGCTACATCGTCGCAGAGATCGGCTTTACTGAGCAATATCGCCGGAACGGCACCGCTATCCCATGCCGCAACGATATACCGTTCCAGCTTACGTAGATTAAAATCCTTATTGAGTGACATCATTACTAAAACAGTATCAAAGTTAGCGGCTACAATTTGTTCATTCGTGGTGTTACCGGCTTCCTTCCTACTGAACAAACTTTTTCGTTCTGCAACGGCATGAATAACTGCTATATCCAAATTTAAACTTCCGGGTTCCCCATGGGCAACCGCAACCCAGTCGCCAACTGCAGGATAATCCTTCCGGCCGCTGGCCTGATAACGAAATCTCCCGGCTATTTCTCCCCAACACTCTCCATTCTTCGTGACCAAACGATACTTGTTTTTATGTTCTGCCAATACTCTGGCCGGTTTTAACCCGAGGCTCGCATATTCTCTAAAACTTTCATTCCATCTATCATTCCAACCATATTGCTGAATTTTCGTCATTTTTGTGTCCCAAAGATCCTTTCTGCAAATTCCTGAATTCCTGCCTGTTCAAGTCGCTCTTCCTGCTTTTCAAATAAATGAGCTCTCTCCCTCAGTCCACTTATAATCTTGCGGATACTGTCATCGGAAAGGTTGTATCTTTGGGAAAGCTGGTGAATGCTTAGACCGTTTCTATAGAAACTCATGATTTCCTGATTCCGTTCCCGGTATTTTTCACGGGTCCCGTTCGCTGCCCCCCACTTGCTTCTGCCTTTTTGGGGCTTGGGTATATAGACCAGTTCCCCCTGCACATACTCCTGAACTTTTGAAAGCAACCACTCCGGAAGTAAATTTTTAGCGTTTTTGTATTCCATAGGTTTGTTGCCACCCTCCATCGTTGAAGTTTTATTTTGATACCAAGAATCAAAATAGGCATAAAAAAGCCGCGGCAATAACTCCCGCGGCCTTTTCCGAAAAATAAAAAAGCATGGATAACCTTCACCATGCTGATGTTTTACTATATTCAGGCTAAAAGGGTTATTCAAACGCGCACGCGCGCTTCCCGGCAGAGTCCTATTAGAGCGTATCGTAAATAAACGACAATCAGAAATGGGCAAGATACACTCTACTTAAGTAAAACGTTCACAATCATTGAGTAGTTATTTAGAGAACGTTTTACTAGTGCCCGCATAACAAATGAAAGGTATATCATTCCAAAGATACCTTCAATGAATAATGATCCATCTAACTTCGCGGCGCCAAGCTTTCTGCCGATATTTAGTTAAGAAACAGCCACCTCAATTTGGATTTCAGCCATCAATAACACTCCTTTCACCTGTTAAAAAATTAACTTCTTTTTGTTTCATTATATGATCCGGTTAGGTCCCGGTCAAGCGAGTAAATCAATATAATTGTTTATTCCCGGATAAAACTGATAATTTAGCAGACTCCCCTTTTCTATACCGCCTGCTTTACCAGATGGAAACTCCGCTTTAAGCACGTTCTTTAGAGTAACCGGTAAACAAAATTACACTCAATATCATAAGGCACACTCCGGAAATACTCATCAAAATCATCAGGGAAATCGATTGTAACCAAAACCCAAATAATCCGTATGCCAGTGGCAAGGACAAATTGCCCACCATGGTGGAAATACTGAAGATCCGGCCCGCCATTCCACCGGGTGTCTTCATTTGGAGAATCGACTGCCAATAAATCGAAGCGTTGGCGACTGCCGCGCCAACCATTATCATTACCAACAAATAGGGGGCGAGTGTAAGAATATTCAGTCCCTTCAATACCCCAATCCAAAAGTTACCGGTACCCAAAATCAAAATAAATAGAAACAAATAACTATCTTTTAAGGTGACTTCGGTTTTTAAACCTCTATAAAGAGAGCCCAAAATCAGCCCCAACCCCATCATGGTTTCCAAGTACCCCAGATTTTGCACTCCTTTTCCCTCAAGTGCCCCAGCTAAAAAAGGCAAGGAAACCAATAAACCTCCGAAAAAGAAATGCGTGAGTCCGATCAGGATGATGATAATAAAGATGCTTCTTTGACCCAATAAATATCCAATTCCCTCTTGCAGATCATCCCAGGTTTTCCCCTTTATCCGGGATGTTGCTTCTGTGCTGCAAATACCCGGAATCACCATGAATCCGGCGCAGACAGCTGAAACAAGATAGGATAAACCATTGAATGAAAAGGCAACAGCATAACTGAATAAACTTACCGACACTGCCCCCAAAACAGGTCCCAGCACTGTACTGACACCGCCGATGATTTGACTATAACTGTTGGCCTTGGGCAATTGTTCTTTGGAGACAATTTGGGGTAAAATGGCCTGGATAGTTGAATCATAGAAAATCGAACCCAGGGAAATGATTGCGGCTGTGACGAAAACATGCCATACTTCCAACCTGTACAGCATTGAAAGTATTGCAACGGCTAAAACAAATAATCCCCGGGTGACATCGGCAACGATAATGACCGGTTTACGGTACCAGCGGTCGATATAGACGCCTGCCCATGGAGCAATCAATAATCCCGGCAATGCGGATGTAACCATTAACATTCCCATAATTACCGGTGATTGGGTTTTTTGCAAAACCCACCAGGCCAGAGCGATCCCATAGAATTTGTCCCCGACTTGGGACACCAGCCTGCCAATCCATAACAAAATAAAGTTTCGGTTTATCAAAACATTTTCCATGATCAAGATACCTGCCCTCCTCAATGTGTGTACATGCCAATATAGTCAAATTCTAAACTATAAAGTTATGATCAGGTCAAGCAGGCATGAGAACAAATATTTTACCGGTTATTCCTAACGCAAGACTCGATTTCCGGCTCTCTGGCGCACTTTCGAATTTGGTCAATCTGTCCCGGGGGTATGCCCAGAACTTCTAAAAAGGCCTGGTGTTCATCGGGAAAAGATTTTTCGAATTCTTGATGCAGTTTCATAAATTCGCGATCATTGAATCCAACGCAGGTCAGCACCTTTAAAAAGGCATCTTTGGTGGAGCGGATTTGAGATTCAGCCATTTTAAGGTCAGGGTGCTTTTTTTGAATCATAATCCGGGTAATGATTTGCCGTTGCAAAGTAAGTTTTCGCATTTCTTGACCTAAATTCTGCAACTGTTTTTCTAAAATAGGGATTTTATCGGTTAGGGTCGAATCCAGTATCCGCCCAATTTCCTCCAGCGACATTCCGGTATCCCGATAGAGGCAAATTTGTTTGAGTCTGTCGAAATCATCCTCTGTATAACAACGGTAATTTGCTTCTGTTCTGGCCGAAGGCTTTAAAAGGCCGATATCATCATAATATAACAAGGTGCTGCGTGATAAGCCCACCTTTTTGCCAAGTTCACCGATAGTGTACATGGATAATTCCTCTTTCCCAAAATCAAGTAATCAAAATAGGCCATAATAATTTTACTATATCATTGAACTGATAATAGGGCTAGCTACGAAAAGAGCTATTCCGATTGTAAACCATTACTCTTTTAGCGGTTGACAATCGGAACATTTTCCATTACAATATCCTCAACTTGGAAAAATAAACTAACAAATAAAAGGAAGTGCACTGATGGGACAATCTCAATCACTGAACCTTCGCAAGATCATTTTCATCTCTCTCTTCACGGCATTGATTATTATTGGAGGATATCTCAGTTTCCCTATCCCTTTGAGTCCTCTACCCATCGTTTTGGCAGATTTCTTTATCATGTTGGCCGGATTAACGCTGGGAGCTTCTGCTGCTGCAGCCAGTGTTGGATTATTCTTATTCCTTGGCGCAATTGGATTACCGGTCTTTGCAGGCGGGGAAGCCGGTCTGGCCGTATTTATCGGACCCAAAGGAGGATTCTTATGGGGATACTTACTTTGTGCCTGGATTGCCGGACTGATTAGCTCGCAAGGAAAACCATCCCGTTTCAAAGATTTGGCCGCTTTAATCGGGGGCAACATCCTTCTGTATGCGCCCGGGGCCTTTTGGCTGAAAACCGTCCTGAAAATCAATTGGGATAAGGCTTTGGTGCTTAGCGTCTATCCCTTTATGATCGGTATGGTCATCAAAATCATCGCTGCCATTGCATTAGCTCAAGCTCTGCGGCCATTATTAAAGAATGAACCGCGATAAACGGTAAAACTGAACCTCTTCGTTATAGTGATAAACCAAAACATGCAGTGAAGCTTTACAATACATATAAGCAGGTTCTTCCAATGGAAAACAAGCCGAATCCAAATTTTGAAAACATCTTGGAAACAAAAAGTTTAACCCATACTTTCGCAAACGGTTTTACCGCCATCCATGATATCAATCTGGCAATCCGCCCCGGAGAATTTGTGATTATCGCCGGAGCCAACGGTTCCGGTAAAACCGTTTTGATGCGACATTTCAACGGGTTGCTTACGCCCACCCATGGCACTGTGCTCCTCCAGGGGAGGCCTATTCAAGACGACCTGACCGCATCCCGTAAAAAGGTGGGCCTGATCTTCCAAAACTCCGATAATCAAATTGTAGGCCAAACCATCAAGGAGGATGTGGCTTTCGGGCCTGAAAACCTGGGCCTGCCCCGGCGGGAAATTGAAAAGCGGGTCCTGCAAGCTCTCGAAGCAGTGGGACTCAAAGAAATCGCCGATCATCCTCCCCATAATTTATCCGGTGGCCAAAAACGCAAATTGGCCATTGCCGGAATCCTGGCCATGAATCCGGAAATCATCGTTTTTGATGAACCCTTCACCGGCCTCGATTATCCGGGGGTAATTCAAGTGCTGACCCAAATCGTGGCCCTGCATCAAAAAGGCCATACCATTATTTTAGTAACTCACGAACTCGAAAAAGTGCTTGCCCATGCCACCCGCTTGATGGTTATGGAGAAAGGACAAATTGTGCAAGACGGTCATCCCGAAACTCTTATGGCGAAATTGGAAACTTACGGAATCCATCGGCCATTCGGCAAAGACCGCAGCATAAAGACGATAACATGGCTGAGTTGAATATTTATCATTATTTGCCCAAAGATTCCTTCGTCCACCATATGGACGGACGGTTCAAACTGATTTGTATGGTTTTGCTCAGCATCGCCACCAGTATCACCAGTCATATTACAGATTTAATCGCATTGTCCATGTTCTTCATGTTGGTACTTTTCAGTTCCAAATTACCGGTTTCAAGACTTTTCCTAGAGCTTCGCTATTTTATTTTTTTGATATCCATGGTGTTTTTTGTCCATTCCTTCAGTATTCCGGGTACTCCCTTAACCCATTGGCCATTCATGAATCCAACCCGGGAAGGATTGATATCCGGATCGCTTTTCGGATGGCGCATTCTTTTATTGGTCGCCATCAGCGTGATCGTAACAGCAACCACGACCCTTTCGAGGCTAAAGGCTGCAACCCAATGGTTACTGCGCCCAGTCCCTTTAGTTCCCGAAGCCAAAGTGGCTACCATGATCGGTCTCACCTTCACACTGGTACCGCTTATTTTTGATCAGGCTTCGGAAATACTGGATGCCCAAAAAGCAAGATGTATTGCAGGACGAAAAAATCCGGTGACCCGGATCATCTTTTTAGTATTTCCCCTGATGTTGCAAACCTTTCGGAGGGCCGATGAAATGGTGGATGCCATGGAATCTCGGTGTTACTCCACAGAAAGGACGCCTGCGTCTTTTGAGGCAAAATCTAGCGATTGGATAGTATTGATTTTTTCAGCTCTCCTCTGTGGGATAATATTATGGCGAATTCCTTTGAAGTTTTGATTTTTCATTCTTATAAAATCTTGCCAAGCAATTTAAATTGAAGGAGTCGTGACCGTCAGATGAATGAAATTAAAAATCAGCTTCAGGAAATTAGGGAATACATTTCAATGCCGCTCATGGAATTGCTCGCACTGGCCGACAAGACCCGGCAAGAATTCTGCGGCCCAAAATTGGATATCTGTAGTATCATCAATGCCAAATCAGGTGCCTGTATTGAAAATTGTAAGTTTTGCGCCCAGTCAAGCCACTATCACACCAAAACATCCTATTATCCGCTACTTTCCGAACAGGAAATTTTAGATGCGGCTTTGAAAGCCAAAGAAATAGGAGCTAAAAGATTTGGCATTGTCACCAGCGGACACTCGGCTGACACCCATGAAATTCACCAAATCTGCCGTGTGATTTCCAAAATCAAATCGGAAACCCATTTAGAAGTTTGCGCTTCACTGGGCATCCTTTCGAAAGAAGAATTAACCCGGCTACGCCAGGCCGGGCTTTCCCGCTTTCATCATAATATCGAAACTTCTCCCTCTTTTTATCCGCAAATATGCACCACGCACCCCTTTACAGACAGAATCAAAACGATACATTATGCCAGACAGGCAGGCCTGGAAGTTTGCTGCGACGGAATCTTGGGACTTGGAGAGAGCTGGCAGGAGCGAATCGAAATGGTTTTAACCTTAAAAGATTTAGAAGTGACTTCCGTTCCTTTAAATATCCTGATGCCTATTCCGGGCACTCCTTTAGCATCTTCCCTTTCCATCTCTCCTTTTGAAATTGTCAGGGCGATTGCGATTTTCCGGATCATTTTAAAATACCCGGTAATTAAAATAGCAGCAGGCCGGGAGACTTCGTTTAAAGATTTTCAGGGACTGGGTTTTATGGCCGGCGCTAATGGATTGATAACCGGAGGATACCTTACAACAAAAGGCCGGCTAGTGGAGGACGATCATAAATTAGTCGAATCACTCAAAAACTATTGGACTCTGAACCAATAACTTACCCTTTTCTTGTCGACCCTCTTACCAGCGAAGTTACCACCGCCAGGCAGGCAATAGCCGCTCCCATAAGATACGTTATATGAAGGGCTCCTTCAAATGCCGATTGAAACAGAAAATGTCCACTGAGCCCCCGGCTTTTCAAACTGGCCGTTAATCCAATTTGGCTGGAGGAAAAAACAGCTCCCGATATGGCTACACCCAGGACCATACCGATATTTCTCATTGTCGCAAGCATACCCGAAGCCACACCGCTTTTATCTCGGGATACGGCTCCCATTATCGCACTATTGTTAGGGGTTTGAAACAACCCAATTCCGAAGCCAACCACAACCAGTCCGGCGATCATTAAAACATGGGGCGAGTCCGCCTTTAAGTAACTTAAAATACCCATTCCTATTGCCATAATCCCCATTCCCGCCGAACTAATATAGCGGGTATCCATCCGATCCGATAGGGTGCCGCTAATCGGCGCCACCACCATGGTGGCCAGCGGCATCGCCAAGTATAATACTCCGGCTTGGTCCGGCGGCAGGCCCTTTAACTTTTGAAGATAAAAAGGGATCAGCAAAATAATGGTATTTTGAGCCATATAGTTTAAAAGCGCCGAAAGATTACTCATGGCAAAAAGACGGTTTTTAAATAAGGCAATATCAAATAATGGGAATCGAGCAGCCTTTTCCCAGTATATGAAGCCTGCCACAAGTCCCAGCCCCACTATCATGGTTGCGATAATCCCGGCGTGCGTCCAGCCTAACTGCTCCACTAAACTAAGGGATAACAAAATACAAATTAATGCTGCAAATATAAGACTCGCCCCCATCCAGTCAAAGGGTTGGTCCATCCGCTCATCCTTTTGATGAATGACTTGCCGGCCAAACCAAAAAGCTCCGATTCCGATAGGAATATTAACAAAAAATATGCTTTGCCAGCCGAAAAAGGATGTCAAAAATCCTCCGATCGCCGGGCCCAAGGTCAAGGCGACAGCAACCGCCACGGCCGTGACACTCAAAGCTTTACCTCTATCCTGCGGTGCAACGGTATCCGTGACGATGGCAGGCCCCATCGCCATCAACATCCCGGCGCCAATCGCCTGGATAGCCCGAAAACCGATTAACATCTGGATCGAACCAGCCAGACCACACAATACCGAACCGGCGGTAAAAACAACAAGGCCCGTGGTGTAAATCCGCTTATGGCCGTACATGTCTCCCAACCTGCCATAAGCTAAAAGCAGGCTGCTGATGATGAGTAAGTATGACATCACGGTCCATTCCACCATCGAAAGAGAAGTATCAAAATAGGCACTGATATTGGGTAAAACCAAATTAACAACACTTCCGTCAAAGGCCGACATGAAAGTGCCAATAGCAACCGCCAGTAAAGTCGCCCTTTTTCGCCGCATGAAATTCATGAAAATCCCCCAAAATTTTAATAATGCATTCGGTAAACCTCATTACTGGTGTTTTCTTTCCATTTCCAGTAACTTTTCTTTCATTCCAATATAACCTTTTCCGATATATCCGGTCATTGCGCCGTTTTTTCCAATCACCCGGTGGCAGGGAATAATCATAGGCAAGGGATTCCTACGATTGGCTTGTCCCACGGCCCGGCAGCTGTCCGAATTTCCGATGGCCCTGGCAATTTCGGCATAACTGCGGGTTTCCCCGTAGGGAATATTCTGTAATTCTTGCCAGACCTTACGGGAAAATTCCGAACCTTGAATTGAAAGGGGCAGAGCAAATTGTTTTCTCTGTCCGCCCAAATATTCCCCAATCTGCCGGACAGCCTCCCGGCAACGGTTCTGATCTTCTATCGGCGCAAACTCCGCAACGGATTTTTGCCACCCTCCGGATGTTAATTCAATCCTATATACTCCGGTTTCATCCAGAATAATATGGATTATACCGAAAGGAGCTTGGTAGGTATCATAAAAGAACTTCATGGAAATCAGTTCCTTTCACTTCGAGTATCCCCTTTTTAGGATTATATCATAAATGTCCACGGTTGAAATTGAAGGCTCTTATTTTGGGCCTCTCCAATTTTTCATTCAGTCCCTGGAAATTGTTAAACTTATCTTGCCAAATATCCACTTTAAAGCTTAATATAAGTATGATGAATAATATAGCGCTGCAATTTGGCTTCCTTCAAATACACTGGTATGGAATTCTCGTTGCGCTAGCTTTTCTAACCGGTTATTGGTTGACTATCCATAACGGGAAGCTTTATGGGATAAAGCAGGAAGTACTGGACAAGCTGCTGGTTACATTGTTCATTGCGATTATTGTGGGAGCACGCTTGGCTTATGTCATTTCAAAATATCCTTTTTTTATAGCCAATCCCTGGGAAATTATCCGCATTGATCACGGAGGCTTAAGATCTCACGGCGCAATGATCGTTGCCATGATCTTCGGTTGTTTTATGATCTGGTTTTCGATTTCAGGAACTTGACGGAAACTCCTTTTTGAATACGGAAAGAAAAAAGCAAATCAATATAATAGCCTTCAAATATCACCGAAAACTTCCAGTTCAGTTCGACCGAAGAAGTGGCTGCATAGTCCAACCGTATATCTCCGGATGATCGCGTTATAATTGGTACGTCCAAACCGCCGTCACCATTGACAAAAACCCGTAGAGCCACATCTCCTTCTTTCCCTTCTTTCAGAGCATCCGGAGGATAGATTGGCATGGGCCCCTGAACCGTCACCATGGCTTTGCCCGTTCCAAAACTTTGCGGTTTATGACGATTTGGATTTTCTGAATCGGGCGCCTCTTCGACATTCTCGCCGAGGGCGCTTGGGACGCCATGATTTTCCAAGGGATAGGAAGCTGGTGCTTGTTTTTTAGGCGGGATAGCGGTTTCTTTTGAAAATTTTTGGGTTTGGGTCTCGATTTTTCGTTTTCCGTCACCAGGGGTTTGATTTTCCGACTTTCCCTTTAAATGGCCGGAAACCGCAATTGGTTCTTGTTTAGACACTACACCGGCGTTTTCCGGAGATTGATGCGAATGGATATTGGGTTTTACTTCAGTTTTTCCTTGATTGGGCTGTCTGCTTTCCGGGTTTTTGAGCGTTAGGGGTTGATCGATCTTATCTTGGGGGTACGAAAGAATTCCCTTCGTGGGAGTTCCAGAGGATACTTCTATCAAATCGACAGGAAATGTTTCTAACTGGGACGTTTCCGAAGCCAAAAGCCCCGGCAAATAAATCATCAATAAAAAAAAATGAACTGTTAACGAAACAATTCCAGCTATTAAATAATTTTTTTGTTCCGTAAAATTCATTCTACACTCTTCACCTCAAATAGGTTAACGCGACTGGAACGAAACCGACAGAAAAGCCGTATAGACATGAACGTCTTCAATTTCTAATTTTAACAAAGTTTTATTTCCGGAAAAAATATTGCCCCGGTCCGCGTTTTTAAGGAGAACCGGGGTCTACTAAGCAGTTTAAGTTATTTTATCGTCTCTGTCAACACTTGGTCCCCGGAAAGCTTGGTATCCCACATCAAAATGTCCACCCGCCGGTTATAACTATGGGAAGCTTCGTCATGGCCGGTTTTTAACGGGTGATCCTTGCCATAAGCATAGACAACGAAATGATCCCCGGCAATGCCTTTCCCGGTCAAGTATTTTTTCACTGCGGCTGCACGCTGCGCCGATAGATCGATATTATAGTCCCGGCTTCCACGTTCATCAGCATGAGCGCCTAAAATAACGTAAAGATCGGGATTGCCTTTTAAAATTGCCAGGTTATCCGTTAAAGCCTTTGCTTGCTCGTCCCGGATTACCGATTTGTCGAAATCAAAAAAGATTGACGATAACTGTTTATTGAATGAACCTTTATCCTGGGGCGCTGCCACCGGAGCTTCCGGGGTTGGAGTCGCCGTTGTTTCCGGAGCCGCAGTAGCTGCGGGAGTCTCTGTCGCAGCCGCCTTCCCCCAAGTGCTCAATAAGTCGACCATTGCAGCCTGCTTGTTATCCCGGGCAATTTGCAAGGCCGTTTTGCCGTTGCGGTCAGCAGCATTTAAATCCGCGCCGTTTTCCAGGAGGAGCTTGGCGATTTCAAGATAGCCCTTTTCTGCCGCATACATCAATGCAGTTCTTCCATTATTATCGGCGATATTTGGGTCGGCTCCGTTTTTCAGAAGGATTTGGGCAACTTCAAGATGACCTCTTTCTGCGGCGTATATTAACGCTGTTTTACCGTCTTGATCTTTGGCATTAACTTCCGCGCCTTTATCTATCAGTAACTTAACGATATCAGCATGTCCCAAGTAGGAAGCCAACATCAGCAGCGATTTCCCGTCTTCGGTTTTTAAGTTCGGACTTACGCCCTTGTCGAGTAAGCTTTGTACTTTGGCCGTGTCTCCATTAGCGACCGCAGTAGCTATCGCTTTTTCATTGTTGGAACACCCGGCTAAAAAGACCATCATGATAATTCCCAGAACCACCAGCAACTTGTAAAAGGGTTTCATAATTTTTCTCCCACCTTTTCCTAAAATTGTTTTAATTTAAAACTTGCCCCAACAAAAAATGCATATATCCTTACTTTAACACATTTTTATTATATTTACTTTTTGACATTCTGTCAATAAGTAGACCGTTATTCTCTGGAATAAAATCGCCATTATCCGCCTTTCCGTAATTTTGGAATATTAGAAAACGCCTTTACAACCTTATGTAGGCGTTTTTACTAATTTATCCGTCATTATTTACTGTCCAAACCAATACATGATTCATTCCTTACGACTCGACAATGACTCCACCATTAACATGAATGGTTTGGCCCGACACATACCTGGAATCGCTGGATGCCAGGTAAACATAAGCCGGTGCCAGTTCAAAAGGCTGGCCCGCCCGCTTCATCGGAGTATCAAGTCCGAATTTACCGACTTTTTCAATGGAATAACTTGAAACAATCAAGGGAGTCCAGATAGGACCCGGGGCAACAGCATTGACACGGATTCCTTTGCTTTCCAATGATAATGATAATGAGCGTGTAAAAGAAACCACTGCTCCTTTAGTAGAAGAGTAGTCGATCAAATCAGACTGACCCTGGTATGCCGTAATCGAAGCAGTATTAATGATTGCCGATCCCAGTTTCAAATGGGGTAAAGCCGCCTTGGCCATATAGAAATAAGAAAAAATGTTGGTCTTGAAGGTATTCTCAAGTTGTTCCTCGGAAATATCCATAATACTGGCTTGAGGAAATTGGACCCCGGCATTGTTTACCAAAATATCAAGCCGGCAAAAGCTGCGGATCACTTTGGCCACGACTTCCCGGTTAAAGTGCGGTTCCCGCAGATCTCCCTCTATCGCCAGACAGTGTCCGCCGATTTGTTCAATATATTTCTTGGTTTCGGCTGCATCTTCCCGTTCATATAAATAAACGATGGCAACTGCCGCACCTTCTTTTGCAAATGCAACGGAAACAGCCCGCCCGATTCCACTATCTCCACCGCTAACAATGGCCACCCTGCCCTCCAGCTTCCCGCTGCCCCGATAACCTTCATAATCGAAAATCGGCCGGGGATTCATTAGATATTCCAATCCTGGTTGCTGGTCCTGATGTTGAGGTGGAAAAGCAACCGGTGTGTCTTTACAACTCCGCTCATGACCAAAATAAGGATATACCGGATACAAGTCGCTCACTCCTTTCTGGCAACAATCACCGAAGCTCAATTAATACCGAACCGTCCAACCAAATTATGGGTGATTGTTTATAAGTAATATATGTCTATGAAATATCGGCTGTGAGTCCTTGCCATCCGGATGTTTACTAAGATCAATGCGACTCCCCTTCGCCTATCCCATATCCATTCCGGAATTCCTGCGCAAATTCCTCCGCCGGTACCAAAACCTGGAATTTAATGTTGAAGGCGACCTCCTTGGATAATTATGACTCGGACCTAGGCGAAATACCCCAATTAAGACTCATATAATATCCTATCGAGCTACCAAAAATCTTTTAAAGCGGGCTCTCCTCTCATCGGAAAAAGTAACGTGATGTCAAGGAATTCAACTCTCCTTGACCAAGATTTTCACTCCGTCACTCCTTCCGGAATCGGGAAGGGGTGACAGTACTATATCTTAAGGAGGCAAAGGCAATGAATTTTTATACCTATGAGAGTATGGCTCCGGAATACCGCGACGCCCTCGAGACTGATATTGAAAAGGCCATCAATGGGGAATATAGCGCAATTGCTTGTTATCAGAAATTAGTCAAGGCGGCTTCTTCCGATGAAGAAAAAAAAGTTATCGGAGAAATCCGCGAAGATGAGATCAAACATTTCCGGGAATTTAGCCAAATTTATTTCGCCATGACCGGGAGAAGTTATCGGCCCAGGATTACTGAGGAATGCCCTGCTGATTACCGTGAAGGCCTGCGGGCAGCCTTTAAAGACGAGCAGGAGACCGTGGATTTTTATATGGAGATAGCCGATAAAGCCGATGATCCATTTATTGCCGAACGGTTTCGTCGCGCAGCATCAGACGAGCAACACCATGCGGTATGGTTTTCTTTTTTCTATTATAATATCTAATAACCCATGGTGGTAAAAACCAGCCCATCAAATATCCGTTTGGAAAAATGAAAATCTATGAAGCCGGTTACTTTTGCTTGATACATAATATGTTATAATAAAAATGGGCTTGATTTTATATTCTATATTTTATGGAGCAACTTGATGATCACTTCTCATATCGCTTTAGGCTTAATTTTCGGGATTTGTTCCGGTGTACTTTCCGGTTCTTACGGTGTGGGTATGAAAAAAATTAAGGGCTGGAATTGGGAAAATACTTGGTTGACTTATTCTTTTTGGGCCCTGCTGGTCTTCCCTTTTGTTTTAGCATTGGCCACAGTACCTGATTTTTGGAATATTCTCGGTTTAGTACCCTTGAGGATTCTTGGACTGATTTTCATGCTGGGAGCCGGTTGGGGGTTAGCGAATATTGGTTTCGGGATTGGCCTCCGCGAAATTGGGATTGCTCTTACTTCCGTTATTGTCATCGGTATCGGGAATGTCTTGGGTACCATCTCTCCGCTTGTCATTTATCATCGTGAAAGTCTATGGAAGCCGGTGGGAATATGCATTATTTGCGGGGCAATCCTATCGGTTCTTGGTATTATCTTAAGTTCTATGGAATCCAGGATCTCTCCAGAAAAGAAAACCAAATCACTGGTAGGAAGAATTGCTCATCATAAAGTAATCTTGATCTGCGTCTGTGCCGGTATTCTTGGTATATTTTTCAATTTCGCTTTAATTGTGGGAAAACCCTTAGCGAATTTGGCAATTTTACACGGAGCCAAGTTGCAAAATGCCTCCAATGTTACCTGGTGTATTACCCTTTTGGGAGGATTTACAGTATCCGCAATTTATTGCTCCATTCTACTGATAAAAAACCAAACCCTTCAATTTTTCAGGGCTAAAAAATCGGTGGTCAATTGCTCTTTCACCGCTCTGATGGGACTCATCTGGTTCGGCGGGACAACTCTTTACGGAATATCCGTTCTTTATTTCGGTAAATTCGGACCATCCATCGGCTGGCCCATATTTCAAAGCGTTCAGATCCTGGCCGCCAATGTCCTGGGCATTATTACCGGTGAATGGAATCATTTGGACAAAATGACATTGTATACACGCCTGGCGGGAATTGTTTTGCTGGTAAGCGGAATCATTATCACCAGCGCTGCCGGGAATTTAGCCTAAAATTGAACTCTTCCCGGCCAACTCATGAAAACTCCCGTTACCTTTATGGCTCTTGGGCTAAATCAATTCACCCAAAAAAGAGCACACTCTCACTTTTCTCCCATATTCCGCTTTAAAAAAACCTCCATGGCTCGATAGAAATCAAAGCGATTCTCCTGATTATGAAAACCATGGCCTTCATTTTCCTTGATCAGATATTCCACTTTCACTCCCCGCTTGCGGAGAGCTTCCACGATCTGGTTGGCTTCATTGATATTCACCCTGGGATCTTGGGCGCCCTGGACTACCAAAAGCGGGACTTGAATTTTATCGGCATGGAAAACCGGTGAAGCATCACGAAGGAGCTCCTGATCCTTTTCCGGGTTTCCCACCATCATATAAAACCGTTCAAGGGTAGGTTTCCAATAAGGGGGGATTGTGTTCATAAAGGTAAAAAGATTGGATACACCGCAATAGTCGACCCCGCAGACATATAAGTCCGGTGTGAAGGTTAAACCGGCCAGAGTAGCATATCCCCCGTAACTTCCGCCGTAAATGGCAATCTTCTCCCGATTGGCAATTCCTTGTTTAATCACCCAGCTCACACCGTCACTGATATCATCTTGCATTTTCCGCCCCCACTGTTTGAACGAAGCTTCCCAAAACTTCCGCCCATATCCGGTGGAACCCCGGAAATTGATTTGGAGTACCGCGAAACCCCGGTTTGCCAAAAATTGAGCTTCGGCATTAAAACCCCAATTATCCCTGGACCAAGGTCCGCCATGGGGATTGACCACGACCGGCAAATTTTTTGCTCCCATGCCGCGGGGCAAGGTAATATACCCATGAATCAAGAGGCCGTCCCGGGACATATAAACAATCGGTTTCATCTCACCCATTAGCTTTTCCGGGAGCCAGGGACTGATGGCTCCCAAATGGATCATTTGATCACGGACAGCATCGTATAAATAATAATTACCCCTGGAACGATCACTATATTGCCGCAAGATATATAAATCTTCATTTTTACTATGATCCACCATTGCTATCTCATCCTGGGGCAAATGAAGGCGGATTTTATTAAAAATTTGTTCCGTATAGAAATCTAAGAATTTGAGTTTAGGTTTCCAAGTGGTATAGGTGACGTAGGTCAATACTTTACGTTTCCGGGAGTAATGTAAATTGGATACATCAGCCTCAGGCTCTTCGAAAATCAAAGATATCTCCCGGCCCGTGGCAGGATCCAATTCCACAATCGCCGTTTTATCCCGGTTCATATTGGATGCCGCATAAACTGTCCTGTCATTCCATGCAAAAAACAAAGGATTAACAGTCACCTGAAAACTGGTGGTCAATACCGGCTGAAAGGACTGGTCCTCATTTTCCCGGTATAACAGGATATTATTTGTACCGTCGTAAGCCACTGCGATGCGAACTCTGCCCTGATGGTCCGTTAACCATCCCTCAATGTTGCCGGGATTTTCGGCCACCATTTTTAATTCCCCGCTGAAGACATTGAGGCGGTAGACGTCAAATATTTGACGATTCCGCTGATTGAGGCCGATAATTATTGCATTTTCCTGTTCTTCCAAATCGTCATAGATTTCAGCCCGGACTCCGGGAAATGGCGTCAAATCTCTCAGGTTCTTCCCATTCCAATCAACGGCAACGATATGAAAATTCTCGTCCCCATTAAAATCTTTGCGATAAATGATCCGGTGGTTCCCTTTCCAAAAATAACCTGCAATATCCCGCTTGGTTTCGGAAGTGACCCGCTCGGTCACCCCGGTATAAAGTTTTTGTACAAAAACATTCATCCGGTTTTGATAAGGACTCAAAAAAGAGAGTTGGGTTCCATCGGGAGATATTTGATAACTACTTTTATCGGGATTTCTGAAAAAATCCTCCAGCGGAATTTCTCCCTTTGATAATGACTGGTTCATATCCTTGCCCCCTATCGGTGTGCCTGCTCGTTTTTAAAAAAATTATCATAGCCGTATATATTTTATTAAAAAAATAGATGATGATGACCAGAAAAGTTAAAGAAGGTATAATAATGAGAATCCGCCTGGGTTATGTCGCTATCGCATTGCGCTTAGAAAATTGTTCACCTTCGAAAACCGTCACTTTGAAAAACATCAACCGGATTGAAGGATATTCCAATCAAATTAACCGGCTGATCCGGATCGCCCATGAAAATTTAGAAAGTACTTTACGGATTCTTAAAGCCAATGCTTACGATGATATTCAGGTTTACCGTTTTACATCGAGACTCGTTCCGCTATGTACCCACCCTCAGTTTCACGGGTGGGATTACGCCGCTGACTTAAAAGATGCCTTTGAGGAAATCGGCTCCTTTGTCAAAAAGCATCAAATGCGGGTCAGTCTTCACCCGGATCATTTTACTTTGTTAAACAGTCCTCACCCTGAGGTTCAAAAAGCTTCCCGGATTGACTTGGAATACCACTCGAGAATGATCGAGGCCATGAAGTTGGGAGAAGAGGTCAAGTTAGTCATGCATGCAGGCGGGAAATATGAGGACAAGAAATTGGCCTTAACCAGGTTCAAAACCCAATTCAAGGAACTCCCGGCTGGAATTCGAAACCGGATTGTCATTGAAAATGATGACCGGTGTTACAATGCTGCAGAAGTACTCCATTTGGCCCAGGAACTCTCGATCCCGATGGTTCTGGATATCCACCATCACCAAATCCTCAATCAGGGAGAAGAGATTTCGGAGCTAATGCCGGAAATTTTTCTTACCTGGAAAGGAGCCCTTCCTAAAATTCATATCTCCAGTCCCAAAGGGCCGGATGATCCGCGCGCCCATGCCGACTTTATCGAGGTAGAGAGGGCTATGGATTTTTTGAACATTGCCCGCTCCGGCGGACAAGATTTCGATCTGATGATTGAGGCCAAACAAAAAGACCTAGCTCTTTTTAAGCTAGGCAAAGATTTGGCGGCTCATGAATATCAGCTTAAAAATAAGGGAGAAATCGAACTAAACTGAATCCATTACCCTTCTCACGGATACTGATGCATTCAAATACCGGCCCCAGCAAGTTCCGCAATACGTCCCCGGATATCGCCTCGATATAAACCGCCATGATAACTGATAATTGCCTCAATGTCATACTGGGTCAATTTTAATAAAGATTGTATAGCCAGTTTCATGTCAAAAGTATGTTGCGGATTAGGCCCTACAAGGTTCCCTTCAACAACATTGAGAGCATCGCCGGCAATCAATGTCCGGCTCTTCTTTAAAAACAAACAGATGTGCCCTGGAGTATGGCCTGGCGTATGGATTACAACGATTCCCCCAGCGTACGGCAATTCTTCTCCATCCAGCACTGCTTTATCAACCGGTGCTTTGGGGAAATTCTTATCCATCCATTGCATAATTTTCCTTTGAGGTTCCGGCATGGCATCGATTTGGGCAAAACGCTCCGGAGTCAGTTTAATAGCACGTTTCTCACCTTGAATATAAGGTTTCTCCTCTTGATGACAAATCACTTCGATTTTATTGCCGGAGCTTTCTAAAATACCCGGCAAACTTCCGATATGATCAATATCTTGGTGGGTAAGAATAATGCGGGTGATAGCTTTCACAGATGCAACGGCTTTATCCATTGCCTCGCTCAACTTGGACAATTGCCCCGGAAAACCGGTATCTACCAAAATCAATTCCTGATCATCCCGGATAATCGTTGGGTAGATTACACTTGTTCCGGACATCATATTCATTTCAACTTCCAACATCTCGACTTGATTATCGATCCTCATTTGGATTCCAACCAAAACCGTAAGCTTCAGTTTTTCCTCCTTCGATGTTATTTTACTTCTTTATGAAGAGCTTCTGCGGTAGTTTGATTTATTATTTTAGCCTTAAACTTTCTATAGTCCGCCGCGCCCAATCGGAGTCATTGAACACCGCCCGGCCGACTCCAATCAAATCGGCTTTGCCTTCCGCCATTAGTTTTTCACCAGCCTGGGCTTCCATGATTCCGCCCGTGAGTATGACGGGCAAAGAGACGACCTTCTTCACCGCTTCGCTGAGGGGAGCAAAATATCCTTGATTCTCCGGGCTATAGGGAATGCCCGGTACGTTATATCCTGAGAACCCTCCGGAGATATCGAGGATATCCATACCGGCTTTTTCAAATTCTTCGGCTGCCAGTTGACTATCTTCGATAGTACTTCCTCCAGGTATAAAATCGGAAGCCCCTAATCTAAGCAAAATCAGAGACTCATCACCTACTGCCGCCCGAACAGCCCCAATTACTTTTTGGTGAATGCGAATCCGGTTTCTGATGTTTCCTCCGTAAAGATCCTTTCGTTTATTGGTCAAAGGCGAAAAAAATTGATTTAACAAATATCCATGGGCTGAATGAATCTCTACGCCGTCAAAACCGGCTGTGATGGCCCGGCGAGCGGCAGTTGCGAATTCAGTTACCAAATGTTCAATTTCATCGGCTTTTAGTTCCCGGGGGGTTGACCCTAAACGGGGGTTGGGCACTGCAGAAGGCCCTACCGGGGTAAAACCGGTAATTACTTCCTTGGCGGCGCTTCCGGCGTGATTCATTTGGATGATACATTTCGAACCATTTTTATGAATGACCTGAGCCAATTGGCGTAAGCCGTCAATTACTGAATCCTCTGCAATTGAAAGTTGATTTTCACTGGCCTTTCCTTCCGGCGCAATAAAACTGTGTTCAATGATAACCAGCGAAAAGTTTCCTCCCGCGGATTTCTCCCCATAGTAATCCAACAGACCCTGACTTACTTTACCATCAAAATTAGCTTTCGCCGTCGCCATCGGCGGCATGACCAGCCGGTTTTTCAAAGTGTGCCGCCCCACTTGAAGCGGTTCCAACATATAAGACATTACTTTTCCCCCCTGATAAATCTCAAGCCCATTTCAAAAACGTTTTGACAGGCTATAGGAAATACTTCCTTACGCAATCTGGCCTTCTTTTCAACATCAAACCCCGATGTTTCATATTTATCGTATTTCATTCACCGACTTTTAATTTAATTTGAATTCATGAACCTATTAGAACCCCGGTATTTTTGCTTCACAGGGAACACCGCTCTGGCACTTTCCGCATCCATATCGCGGTTTAAAGCGGTTTAAAACCCGATCCAGGTATTCTCCGCATACCTGATTATCCTTCCCCGCTTCAGTAACAGCCAAGGGTGGGCACCGTAAAATACAGGCACCGCATTTTGTGCAGTATTCATCGAATGATTGATATTGGCGGGGCGTCAGCTCCAGATGCAGGTTGCATATTACACTACCGATTCTCCCGGCTGAACCACACCGGGTAATTAAAGAACGGCTCAAGCTGAAGGTACCTAATCCGGCGATAAATGAGACATGCCGCTCCGACCAATTGCTGATTCTATTGATAACTTTAAACCGCGGATCAAGGCTAGGCGCTAAGGCTCGATATCCTTTATCTATTAGATTCTGAATCAAATACTGACTAAGAGAACGGTTAAACTGCTCACCTTCGATCCTCCCATACAACCATTCCTTGGCTGGAAGTCCGGGGATCCGGTTTGCTTTTCGAACTTTATCGCTAAAGGGAAGAAAATAGGATACTACACTGGTTGCTTCAGTCAGCCATTCGCTAGGCGACATATGAGAGGGTCCGACTATCGAGGATTCTTTTAACGCCATAAAAAGAGGGTCACCGGCATCAGCCACCGCCAATAACGGACTATCAAATAATTGTAAATTATCAAGTTCGGCTACTCGATTCTTCGGGCTAGTTTCAGTATATTCCCGCGCCAGAGTTTGAATCTCATTTAAATCAAGAGACATCTTGCACCCCCAAACCAAAAATTAATCAACCCTAACCGATGAATCTTGTGATTGTTTGCGATGTTCGACGTATTCCACGGTCGTACCGTCCAAATGTTTGACGGTCATATTCATCCCTGTTGGGACTGCTTTTAAATCCCTAATTATCGTAGCGCCATTGATTAACAAGAATTCCCGAAACTCCGTAATGGAATCAACCAAAAAAGTAGCTTTGGTATCTTTAAATGGCTTCAATGCTTCATCGGTGCCCGATAAAATCAACAGCTCCCCAACTTGGGCCAATACCAAATTAACTTCCCGGTAATCCAGTTTCCATGTACATTTGGTGTTGAATAACTTTTCATAAAAATCAACTGCTGAGACGATTTCATGAACATAAATCCCGGCTTAGAACCTTTTTCACTTCCATCATTGACCCTCCGGTAATTCTTTATCGAATCAAATAAACTTCACCATGGATGGATGTTAAGTTTCATCTTTTAGATTTCAATTTCGGTTTTAAACACAATTACCGCTTCTCCCGCTATTTTCACTTCAACCGGTTGATGGTTTGCGATTTGAACTTTAACTTCAACTATTCCCGGTCGATGAACGGCTTCTCCTTGTTTGCCTTTAAAATTAAATTCACTTCTTGAATCATCAACCAATCTATGATGGACCAGGTAAGCTCCGAGTGGTCCATTCGCATTGCCGGTAACCGGATCTTCATTAATTCCAATGGCTGGCGCAAACATCCGTCCATGAGTTAAAATATCCGTAGAATCGGAATCCAAAGTGAAGACAAAGTAACCGCTACAACCAATGAACCGGCTTAAGTCGGCCAGTTTATCAAAGTGGGGCGCTAATTGATTCAAGCGAGCCCTATTTTTGATGCCAATCATTACTTTTGGATGTCCCGTCGAAACGATTTGGATCGGACAGTTCTCATATAAATCCTCTTCTTTTAAATCCAAGGCTCGGGTAATCCTAGCCTTGGATTCGCTTTCAAAAACCGTTCCAAATTCAATTTTCCCCTGAGTCATAACCACTCTATAATCGGTATTGGTTTTTATAATTTCAAATGGTAATATACCAATCTGGGTTCGCATTCGATACAAGGAACTTCCCAAATTTTCCTCAACTGCTTTGGCATACATTGCGGCAATCGTAGCATGCCCGCAAGTTGGGACCTCAGTTTTAGGAGTAAAATATCGTATCACGCCGTCACACTCTTTTCCATCCGGCGGAAATAAAAACGAAGTCTCCGAGTTATTCAACTCCCGAGCGATCCTTTGCATTTGCATCTCTGTTAAACCATCCGCATCAAGAACCACTCCGGCAGGATTGCCTTGAAAAACTTCTTTGGTAAACGAGTCGATTTGATAAACGATATATTTCTTCATCCGTTTCCCCCGCTTACTCCTTGCCATACATAAAACTTTTCCTACTTAATCTTCGAAATTGATTACCAAGTCCTCAACCGGTTTTCTGGATTTATTAGGGGCAAATCCTTTAGCATATCCTAAAGGTGTAAATGCCACCGGCTCCATTGAATTGTCCAAACCCAACACATTCCGGGCTGCCTCCGGATCAAAAGCGCCAATCCAACAAGTACCCAAACCCAAAGCCGTGGCTGCCAAGATCATGTGATCCATCACAATGGCCGCGTCCACATCGGAATAATTTTTACCATCCTTCCGGACCCAATTTTCTCCCGGAGTTGAACAAACGCAAAGGACATTTGGGGCCTCACAAAACCAATCTTTGGGATATATTTTCTTTAATTCATTCTGTCTTCCTTTTGTTGAAATCACTATAATCTTAAATGCCTGGCGGTTACATGCCGTGGGAGCCAACCTGGCTGCTTCCATAATCTGTTCCAGTTTCTCAGCTTCAACCGGGTCAGGGCGATAAGAGCGAACGCTATAACGCTGTTCAAGCACATTAAAAAAATCCATTATGATTCCTCCTTTTCAAAACGAAAAGCTTATATCCAAATTAACAGTATAGCAATAATCTCATGGATTCTATAATCATTGATGGAGCTTTTTCAAAACGTCGGCCATGTTTTGTCCCAAAATTTCAAAAGTGTGAATTCCCTCTTCATCTTTTTGGACATCCCCCGGTTCAAGAGATAGCGTCATATTCCAATAGCTGGAACTTGGAATGATCATCTCAGCAATTCCAAAGAAAAAGTTTATGGCTGAATAAGTAAAAGTTGAACCGGCACGCCGGACTGAAACCACCGCCGCCCCAACCTTGCCCCTTAGAATCCCTCCGCCATTAGCCTTGTTAACAAACCCTGAGCGGTCAATAAGGGCCTTAACTTCTGTTGATACATTACTGAAATAAGTGGGGGAACCAATCATGATCCCATCCGCTTCCTTCATTTTTTGAATAAAAGTGTTCATCTCGTCATCTTGTCGGACACAACGGCAGTCTTTTTTTTCATAACATTTACCGCAAGCCATACAACCGAATACTTTCCGTCCCCCTAATTGGATAAGCTCAGTTTCAATGCCTTCCTTAGCCAACTCCTTAAAGACCATTTCAATACTTTGGGCCGTATTTCCATTTACTCTGGGACTACCGTTAAATGCCACTACTTTCATCTTCGACATCCCCCTCCAGTATTATCTTGATAAAATGAACTTTCCGATCATCCTGAATGGTTCCTTGAAAAGCAAAGAAGTGAGCTTTCCAATTCCCACCATGTTTGATATAATCATAGATATTACACAAATAAAAATCAAGTACCAACTTTTCAGTGTCATAGTACCCAAAAAGAAACCATTCCCATACATTGTCATAAAGAGAGGCTTTCATCATGATCCAATTTCGCAATACCCATTACCAATGTTCCATGGAATTAACCCTGGCACTAATTGGCGGCAAATGGAAATCGTTGATTCTCTGGCGGTTAGGGGATAACACCCTTCGTTTCAGCGAGTTAAAAAAGAGCTTGCCTCAAGTCACCCAAAAGATGTTAACCCAACAATTGCGAGAGTTAGAGGAAGACGGTTTGGTTCATCGCCATGTATATACCCAAGTCCCACCCCGGGTCGAATACTCACTGACCCAGGCAGGGAAAAGCATTTTGCCAATCCTTAATACCATGTGTGAATGGGGACTACAATATATTACTTCTTTCAAAAAGGAAAATACCAATGATTCATGTTCATCTTCGAAATTAATCCAACACAAATCTGGGAAGTAACAAAATTATCCATTTTCAAAGGAATTTCAAATTTTCGATTTCGATATACAGGATGGGAGTCAAAGGAAAAACTAAGGAGGAACTAAAAACTTGGCCATCTCATCAGTCAATAATAATCCATCGATTTTATCTCGTGTTTTACCATTTAAATCCAAAGATGTTGCCTCCCCGGATAAAAATAAAATTTCCAGCCCCGACGGAGACACGCTTAAATTATCGGATCGCACCCCAAAAGTAGCGTTCAAAACGACAGTTTATACGCCGCCCAAACCAGTCAATCCATTGGACTCTACCGTGAAGACTGCAAATGTTGCCGCCAATTGACTTGAAAAAAATACCGGCAACTGCAAAATAATGACACCGGTTTATTGATTTTCTCGAAACCAAGGCCGCATAGTGAGAGTGAATGTACATAAGATATATAAGCTTGGACACTATTCGTTTTAATCCGGCACTTGTTATATTCTCAGTCGTAATTTTTGAAGTTCGCCATTGACTCCCTCCCAAACATATAAATCTTTAAAGCAAAAGACGATGATAGTTCATCGTCTTTTGCTCTTAACATCATCCAATTTCTAATGCAGTTCCGCCGCTGCTTTTTCGGGATCCGGTGGGCTCTGAGGATGAGGCGCGGACGCGCCAAAGCCTCTCCCCGCCTTCATCGGTTCAGGCATAACTTCGGATATTGCGGCCATCACATCCGCTTGCTTTTGGGTAATGACTCCAGATTGGACCAATAGGGCAAAAAAGTCATTCGATTTATCTTTGATGCCTTTATCTTTCTCAAATTTTTCGATATGTTTTTTACTGGGTCCATTTGAAATTTTGTCAATATAAAACTTTAAAATAATATCTTTTTGCTTAACGGTAATTGCTTTAGAATGAACAAGTCCATCGAGTTTCTTTTGCAGATCGGCTTTCATTTTTTCCAGATCCGGCCGATATGGCATTTCTCGTAATCCGGGAAAATCGCTAGGAGCAACTCTCTCAATAACCGCTGCCTGGGCTTGGTTGATCACAACGTCCTTTACCAGTAAATGAATTGGATTATTGCCTTCTTTTGGAGGCTCAGCCATAGCCTTTGAATCCACCGGCTTTGCATCTTTCCTCGCCTTTTCAAAATACTCAATGATTTTTCCTTTTTGCTCAGGGGTGATTGCTTTTACCGCAACCAGTTCATCAAGGGCCTTCCCAAATTCCCCAACCGTTTCAACAGATCCCGCCGGCGGCGCTCCAGGCTCCCCCTGGAATCCCTCCAATACCTTCGGGGCCGTGTTATCTGCCCCAAAAACCATTCCGATAATTCCAAACATCAAAAGCCCGACCACAAGCATTGCCCAGAATTTTTTTGCTACCATCAAAATACCTCCTCTATTTTTGTAATTCATAATCTTATTGTAAACACGCTTTATGTCGATCGAGTGAACGCTAGGTGTATGTACTGTGATCATCATCTTCTCTGATCCCTTCACAACTTGCATAGCGTTTTAATTTTTAATCCATAATAAATCCGAATCAACGAATGGAAATTAAAGGAATACCATGTACCGTCGCCTAAAACGTCGTATATTCAAAAAAATGCTTCAAGAAATTGAGCACATCAAAATGGAATTTGCAGGGGATATTGCTCCATCGGAAAATATCTCAAGCAATCTTCAAAGCAATTTACAGAAGATCAACAACGCTCTTCATTCTAGCGCGGATTTAATGATCCGCCAGTTTACCATCAATATTAAAAATAGTCCTAAGGCAGCCTTAGTTTTTATTGATGGACTAACTGATAAAAAACAAATCGAATGGAGTATTTTGCAGCCCTTAATGGCTCAATCGCTGGAAGAATTAACATTATCAGTGCAGCAGGATTTATTAAAGCACATTAAAACCCAACTCATTACAACCGGGGATGCCAAAGAAATGGATGCTTTATCCGAAGTTATTGAGAGTATTTTGAAGGGTGATACGGCTCTGTTTGTCGATGGGGTTTCATCTGCTATTATTATGAGTACTCCTGGTTGGGAAAAACGCGGGATTAAAGAGCCGGATTCAGAAGTCAATATCCGGGGCCCACGGGATGGCTTTGTCGAAACACTTCGGACGAATACAGCCCTGCTGCGCCGAAAGATCAGCCATCCAGACTTAACCTTGATTTCGATGACAATTGGTCAAAAAACCAAAACCAATGTCTGCATCGCTTACTTAAAAGGAATCGCTCCAGATGCCCTCATTACGGAAATCGAACGAAGATTAAGAAGGATTCAAACCGATATTATCGTTGGTAGTGGAGGAATTGAGCAATTCATTGAGGATAATCCATTATCTCCCTTTTCCACCCTTGGCTATACCGAAAGACCCGACGTCTTAGGAGCCAAATTATCGGAAGGCCGGGCCGCCGTCTTTACAGATGGCACTCCGGTCGTCTTAACGATGCCCTTTTTATTCGTGGAAAATTTCCAATATCCTGATGATTATAACGTGCATTTTATTTATTCGACCTTGATTCGCTGGGTTCGTTATACTGCTTTTGCCATTAGTTTTTTGTCTCCTGCTGCCTATGTGGCGTTAACCTCTTTTCATCAGGAATTATTGCCGACGCCATTATTAATTACCATGGTGGCCACCACCGAAACGACTCCTTTCCCCAGAGTAGTTGAAGTAATCGGTATGGGACTAATCTTTGAGATCATCCGTGAGGGCGGTATCAGATTGCCACGCCCTATCGGCCAGGCGATCAGTATTGTGGGCGCTTTGGTTATCGGACAAGCGGTCGTTCAAGCAGGACTGGTAGCCGCACCCACAGTAATCGTCATCGCAATTACCGCGGTGACAACTTTTCTCTTCCCTACCTTAGTGGATGAAACAACAATCTTACGCATTTTATTAGTGGTCTTTACCGGATTTTTAGGAGCATTTGGCCTTATAACCGGTTTGCTCGTTATACTCATCCATTTGACGGCGATTCGCTCATTCGGTGTACCCTATCTGGCTCCGTTAAGTCCGGTAGAGTTGCGCGGACTTGGCCAGGATGTCTTGATCCGGGCTCCTTGGTGGATGATGTGGAAAAGGCCGCAAATGCTTGCTACCGCGGATGCCAAGGAACGGCAGAAGTTCCGCTTGATGCCCCATCCTCCGAAAAAGGAACAGGATAAGCCACTAAAATGAAAAAATCAATTATTTATTGGTTTTGCCGGTTTTCGCTCATCATTATTGTTTTATTCACCAACGGCTGTTGGAGCTACCACGAACTCAACCAACTGGCTGTAGTCGCCGGGACGGCAATTGATCGCGGCAAAAAGCCGGGAACTGTTCAATTAACATTACAGATCTTTAAACCCAACGCATCCCAATCCGGAGGTGGAAGCGGCGGAACTAGCGGTGGTGGCGGAAGCCAGCAACAACCCTTTATAGTTAAATCCAGGACTGGAAAAACAGTTTTTGATGCGGCACAGAATTTTCTCGCGGAAACCGACCGCAAGCTATACTGGCCTCATAATCAAGTGATCATTCTAGGCAATGAGCAAGCTAGTCATGGGGTCCGCCTGGTACTCGATTACTTTATCCGGAACAATGAACCACGGCCAACAATGTGGATTTTGGTTGCCGAAGACGGGGCCGGCGCTATTTTAAATGCTCCTGGTGAGCTGGAAAAAGTCTCCGCTATGGAAATCAGCCAGTTGATACAAGTCCAATCATTCTCCTCCAAGAATGTGATGATCAATTTACAGGATTTTGCGACCCGCTTATTAAGTAAAACCGTCGCGCCAATCGCCACACTCATTCGAATCAATGAGGTCGGCGGTAAGAAAAGACTGAGCCTAAGCGGTACGGCTGTTTTTAAAGGCGACCGCCTGGTTGGCACATTGGATAGCCGGCAAACCCGAGGATTATTATGGGTGCAGGGTAAAATCAACCATGGAGCCATTATTATCAATGTTCCGGGCGGAAAAGCCGGACTTGAGATCACCCGTTCCCGCACCAAAGTCAAAGCGGTACGCCTCAAAGACAAGTTCAAAATCAAAGTCAGTATTCATGAAGAAGGAAACCTCGACTGCCAAATGAGTCCGGAAGAATTGACCAAACCGGACAAGTTAAAATCTTTGGCCCGGCGCGAGGCAGACCTCATCAAGAATGAGATCAACGCAGCGCTAGCTAAAGCCAAGAAGTTTAACGCCGATATTTTCGGATTCAGCGAAGTAATCCACAAATCGAATCCCAAAGAGTGGCGAACTATGAAAGAGAAATGGGACCAAATCTTTCCCCGGCTTCAGGTAGACCTAGACGTTAACTGCGTTATTCACTCGGTGGGATTGACAACCCCGCCGCTGGTGCCTCCGCCGGAATAAAGAAAAAGGGAAAGGACAGACCAGGAATTGAACATTGAAAAGGGCAAAATATCGAGTTCACAATTAATATTTCTGATAGTCGGTTTCATTGAAGGATCAACTTTTTTGGTCTATTTTGTATCCAACCTTGCAAAACATGACACCTGGCTGACGATATTATCCGGCCTGGCAATCATCGTTCCCTTGGGCTATATCTACGCCTTACTTGCCGAAAAATTTCCCGGTTTCAATCTTGCTCAGATTCATAGGATTGTTTATGGCCGTTATTTGGGTACAACGATTTCCTTTTTTTATTTAGGTTATTTTTTGCTGATCTTGTCTTTAAACATCAAAGATGTAGGTGACTTTTATATTAATTTTTTTATGCGGGACACCCCCATAGAGGTTTTTTCAATTATTTTCACTTGTGTCTGTGCTTACGCAGCCTGGAACGGCATCGAGGTGTTGGCCCGAATCACCCCCTTTATTGTAACTTATGTTTCCCTCATAGTTACCGGCACGACTTTTATGTTGCTTCCCAAGATGGATTTCTCTAATTTTCTCCCCCTCGGAGAACTGTCATTTAAAAATTTTATTCACAGTACCCAGATCATTGCTGAAATTCCCCTTGGAGAATTGATTGTTTTTCTACCCCTCACATTCGCTTTAAATGATAATAAGCCTAAGGCAAAAACTTTCTTATCCGGTTTATTATTGGCAGCGGCCTTTTTTATGATTGTTACTATCCGGAATACGGCCGTGCTCGGCAACACCGAAGCCCTATTGGTTTCACCATCATTTCAGGTTGCCCGGCTGATTAATTTCGGGTTTTTATCCAGGCTAGATATCTTATTTGCGGCCGGGCATACCTTCGGGATATTTTTGAAATGCAGCGTCTTATTTTATATTACTGCATTATTCTTATCCCAAATACTTGAGCTGCGAACATATTTACCAATGCTCTTTCCTTTGGGATGCATCACGATTATTCTAGGGATTATCTTATATCCGTCATCAACCGCTCATCTTCAAAGTGCTCAAAATGTTGAGATTATGTACTTTTTCCCTCTCATATTTATTTTTCCACCTTTATCGTTATTCATCGCCAAAATACGTAATCTGCCGAAGAAAGGGTGAAAATTTAAGAAAGCCAATGACCTTTCTAGTAATTATTATTTTTATTTTGGTTGCTTCTTTCCAAATACCAATTCTTTTAAAGAAAAAATATTGGCGGGAACTTATTGCCTTTTCCTTTTTTCATACCATAGCATTCATTTTAAGCCTGTTATATGTCTTAGGTGTCCAGATACCGAGTCCAATGCTGTTCATCAAATATGTACTCGAGGACATTTTGCATCTGAAATATTAATCCGCCGGAAATTAATAAAAACAGCCTAAAGAGTCAAAAAAGAAAAGACATACATATTGTATATCTTTTCATTGATGAACCCTTTATTATATAGATGCTCTCCGATGACGTAGTATTTATTTTCCTGCTTTACTTTTATTATGCAAATAAGCCCAGATAATATCATTAACTTTCTCTGTATATGAACAGGTTATCTTCAATTCAGGAGCCCCGAAGCCTCCAAAATAAACCCCTCTTCCAGGTGTTCCACCGGTTCCAGGTCCCACAGGGGGTATTGGGGTTGGAGTTGCCCACGGATTGGGCTTATCCCCGGGTTTGCTTGGATCCAACATACCGATTTTGAACTTATCACAAAGTTTAATTCCATCATATAAAGTGGCTGTCACGGATGGATAGACCGGAGTGGTTCCCACTTCTGACAAATTGCCATCTTCATCAACAATATAAAGAACAATATAAGTTGGTTTACTGTTTGATCCGAAAAGAACCCTTCTTCCTTTGATATCACAATCTATTTTGATGGATTCCACGTCATTGATCCCGCTTAAATCCACTTCCAATGACTTGCTGGAGGGAGGCAACATATATGTCTTGGGACTAATTTTCATTTCCCGAATGTATTTCTTATATAATTCCTCAAATTTAGCGTTTTCTCTGGTACTGGGTACTCGGGCATCTGAATCGAGCTTGCGAACTATTTCCAGTTGCTCATTAATTTTATCTACGTTTAAGCGGCACTCCGACAATAAATCAAAACTCAGCTTGGAATTGGCAATCATATAATTCATAAAGGCCAGGTGTTTGTCCCATTCATCAGCCATATTCAAATAATCAGTAATATTATAAAAACGATCTTCCGGGCGATTGTCTATATTCGTATAATCCTTTAATTCCCAAGTAATAATTTCAGGAGGACCTGCATTAGCCCTCTTTAATAAGTCTCTAAAATCATCATTGGTATATGGACCCGAATTATTACTGAGATTGGTTCCGAACACACTGCTTCTGATATTTACATCCCCTAATCTTTCTCCGGCAAAAGCCGATTCTTGCGCTGATAACCGGACCCCGAATATTTTTTTCAGATTAAGCTCCATTGCCCGTTTAATCGCGTTCTTCGCCCGGGTTGAATACGAGGAAAAATCTGAAATATCCGCTTGGTAAATCACAAAAAACATTTTCCCAAAAGTTACTGCGCTTACATACTTATCACCAAATGTTTTAAAAAAAATTTTGGGATTACTTTTAAAAATAGAAAGACCCTCATCCGTCATGATTGGCATTTCGCTGGAAAAAAACTTTTTATCTTCTTGTTTCCAATATCCGATGAGGGTAATTTTATCCGCCGAAAAAGAGGTATTGCTGATAATCGAATCAGTAATTCGCGATTTTAATGTTGAATCCGGGGCCCCCGAATTGGAGGAAAAATTGTTTAAAAGCTTGTCTTCCAATTCCTTTTTGGAATCAACGAAATAATAAGCCGTGCTATTCATGATTCCTGGTAAACTACTATCAATATTGGTGCTATATTTTAAACATTTATTATCTGAAATAAAATTGCGGTTCAGGGAATTGAATCCCTTCCCCAAAATATCGATCTCGCCCGGTGAGATAAGCGACTTAATCGTACTTGCATCCCCCGCGAACCCGCTTAAAACCCAAAAGGATAAAACAAGTATTCCTAAGGCTGCAGTTTTAACTTGTAATGCTATCTTTTTCATTTTACCTCCTGTAATCAATGAAACCAGTGCACTTATTAGAGAGATTCTTACTATGCAGACAGAGGTGCATTGTTCTATCAATAATTATCGTTCCATTAAATTTGAATTTTCTTTGAATCTCTAAATAACCATTCAAATTTTTGAGGATTTTAATTTAGCGGTCAAATTAATTTTTCCCCGTTAATCAATCACCCTTTGGCTCATTTCCAAAAAAAGTATAAAGGGGCTGCTCCAAAAGTAACTTTGCTGATTAAAATATACAATACATAATAATTTCCTGTGTTCATCACCATATCGTATATCTCATTGATTCTAAAGTACTTTTTGAACAGCCTCTGTTTATGCCTATGTAAATTATTCTCTTGAATCCATACAATGACTAATAGCTAAATCCCACTCCAAGCTCGAGACCAGTCGATTTATACATAAAATCAACCAAACCGTTGGCATAAAAAAAACTGCCTTCCATAAAATAAAATTTCGATTTGGCCTGTAAAAACATTGATAAATTTGTAGCGTTATCCGATGTAACGACCGAGAGGCCAGGTCCTAAAAGGAGATCAATTCCTCCCGAATCCATGATTAACGGCCTGAAGGCAGCTACCCGAAATATACCGATACCATCACCGGATTTATCTTTGGTGTGCAGGTACGACAGACTCGTCAGCAAACTTTCATTGCTGTTGAAATCCGAAAAAATTTCATAATACCCTTTGGATGTATCAAAAGTTGTTTTTACGCCAACCGTTGCAAAGCCGACAGGAATAGCAATTCCGCAAGATGAACCCCTGAAAGAACCGATACTATTATCTCCAAAATCACCACTTCCCATATGATCCCAAGAAAAGAACAAGTTCATTTTACCGGGTTCTTCCAAAAACGGTGCGGCGGATACAGCAGCAACGTTAATCCCTAATAACATCATCATCGTACAAACAAGTAACAACCCTTTGAAATATAACCTGCCATTTACTTTTTTATGCATCTGGGCCTCCTTGATAAATGTCGTAAATCCTGATATTGATTTTAAAATGGAAATTGCGTTTTATCCCTTACGCTTTAATCCTTAAATCTCAGGGAAAAACAGTTTTGATATTATTTCCCGATATTGTCGTTAAAACTTTAAGATGTCCTCCGTGATAAAACCAAAAAGAATTTTGAGCCGAAATACCCGCCTATATAATATACCATTACGTTTTATTTATCAATTCGATTCTATTAATTAAATTCCTTTAGCAGGAAAAATTTTTGCCTAAATTTAACTAAATGCGTATGAATTCATCGAATATTGTTGGTTATCGATTCGCTTTCGATTTAATTCAGCAAATTATCCACAGTATTCTTTCCAGTTAGTTTTATAGAATCATTTGGGAATGCTTTAATCATCATTTGTACCCAGTATTCCTTTTCAACCCCGTCATAATGCAAAACAATCTGTCGGCAATGCCAATCGTAAATCAGATTATATTCGGCTTTTGAGAACTCTTGCTCCAAATAACTATAGTTGGCTGCTACGGAATAACTCCAGTGAGTACTGATTTTTCCTGAAATATCCGCCAGGAGGCTTTTGGAAGTCCAAGGAGAATCCGAATCTAAAAAGTTATAACCCAAACCAAGTGAAATAACATCATTTGAATTGGGATTGTATTTAACCGTTAAATCGGTTTGTCCTGGCCCTTCTCCCCAATAATAAATAGTGCTGAAAATCAAATTCACAGTGGAAATCGTTTCCCAATCCAATGAAAGATTCAGCGGGTATGCATATCTGGTTTCAAAGTTATACTTTGTACCGGCCGAAACTTTCAATTTCTCACCCGTATAACTCCAACTGTTTTGTACATAAAAACCGGAAAGGTCATCATCCCCATCATAACCAAAGTAGGAACAAGTTGTCCCGGAAGTTACTCCATAACCTACACCGAATCTGGTATAAAATTCTTTGGTGAATTGATCCCTCAAAACTATCTGGGTTGAAAGGGAGTTCAAATCGTTTTTTGTCCCGTTTACGACAAAATTGCGGTATTTTAAAAAGGTTTCATTATTTAAAGAATAGGGACCGCTTTCCCAAATTATACCGGACGATTTGCTGAAACCCAAAGCGTAACGTTGGCCATCCGAAGCCCCTCCAGATGAAGAGTATTTTTCCATATTGGTGTACTGTGCTGCAATTTTAATGTCGCTTACAAGCGGCAAGGTCATTTTGGGGATTGTGTAAATCAGGTTCGGTAACAGGCTGGTCCCACTGGTGCTATTTGAATAATTGCGGTTTTCAGATACCGTAAGGGCCAAATTGGACCAATTCCAATCTTTTCTGGCCGACAAGGTATAATAACGGTTCAAATACAGGCCGTCTGAATCTAAATAGCCATAATAATACCATTGGCCATTTAGATTGACACTGGAAGTTTTATCAGGGTTTGTATTCCAATAGGTCGCCAAATTAGCGGTTCGGTAGGTATCTTCATATTGATCTTTCCAGGTCAAGGATACACTGGGATAGGGTGATTGGCCCGTAATTGTAAGATTATAGGTATTATTGGGGTATAATTGCCCATTTTCCGTATAATGAAACCAATGGGTAAAATCTTGAGTTACCGATACGTGCGAATTTAAATTTCCTTTGGATGAAAAACCCAGCATATAATCATCGTATTGGGATTCATAAGTAGCACCATCATCCCTTGAATAACCGCCGACATCAGGATTGTCCATATTGCTTTTTTCCAGGAGTCCGGTCTTAAGAGAAATGGTACCCGTTTTAGAGGTTGGAAAGGACTGGCTTATGGCATATAAATTCCCGCCATATTCAGTCAGCCGTATTTCCAAATTCCCCGATTGGTTTTGAAAAGGTAAATGATAATAATAGTATTGGGTATTGACAAAAAATCCTTCCGTATTACTCCTACCCCATTGGAATGCGAAATTATCTTTCGTTTCATCTAATGAAATATAAAGCACCGGCAAATAAAAAACAGGCGCCGAATGTTCATAAAACCATACATGGCGCATACTTAGAACATCATGGGGGTAATATTCAATACTCTTGGCAGAAAGGTGATAATGGGGATTTTCAAGATTACAAGTGGTGAAAGTAGAGTGCTTTGCCCGAACATCTTCTCCGAAAATAAGTGCTTCCGCAGCGTTCATAAAAGCGGTTCCTTCAATATTAGGATCCTTAATCTCCGTCTGTAAAGGATAAATCCATCCTTGTTCCGTTCTTAATAAGTATAAAAACTTATTCCCATGATAAACATTGCCGTTATTGGTCACTGTCAGAGAGCCGACAGCGAGCAAACTGTCCTGCTCTTGATCCAGCAAAGCGTAATCCGCCTCTATCTGAATATTTTTATAGACAATTTTTACATTGCCGAAGGCCTCAATTTGCTTCGTTTCGTAATTATAATTTACCTCGTCAGCAGATACCCTAGCCAGTGTGCTTTCAGCCCAAGAATTTGCAGGGAATATCAATAATAATACCAAGACCCGCAAGACCATCCCCAGGGTCCGTTTCATCTTGTACCTTCAATGTTCATTGACAGTTATTTTTAATTCAAACATTTCTTTAAATTAGGATAATTATATCACATATCGACAAAATGTAACAATAAGCCTTTTAACCCAAATCATTCCTTTTGATAAAATTCAATCAGTCCCCCGGACGTTTTCCCAATGAGAGTTTCTAAAAATTATAATTGCTTTTCTTTTTATTATAAGATATTATTTATAATATACTTTCGAAAGGAACGTTTTTTATGTCTGATTCCTTTGATTACAAATTAATCGCTTATCTAATGAAACAAGGACGATCAACCTGGGCTGAGTTAGGCGGTATTTTAGGGTTATCCGCTCCGGCGGCGGCCGATAGGGTCCATAAATTAGAGGAAAACGGCGTCATTAAGGGATACTCAGCTTTAGTTGATCCCGAAAGCGTCGGTTTGGGCATAGCGGCATTCATATCGATAACCTTGGATCGGCCCGAACGTCGAAAACACTTCCTGGACCAAATCCAAAAGATGGCTGAAATTTTGGAATGTCACCACATTGCCGGCGAAGAAGATTATATTCTGAAAGTTCGTTGCCCTGACACCAAACGGCTCGAATATTTGATCAGCGAAGAGATTAAGTCCCTCCCGGGAATCTTAAAAACCCGGACTACCATTATCTTGTCAACCAACAAAGAAACCCCTGTTTTACCCGTGAATTTGCCACAGGGGGACTAAAATGAATCTTACTTTTTTTATGAAAGGACTCATTTTGGGATTTTCGATTGCAGCTCCGGTTGGCCCTATTGGAATTCTATGCATTCGCCGGACTTTAACCCAAGGAATGATCATCGGGCTTATATCAGGTTTAGGCGCCGCCACGGCCGATGCCGTCTATGGTTCAATCGCCGCTTTCAGCCTAACCGCGGTATCTGATTTTCTCATCAACCTTCGACTCTATATTCATACGCTAGGTAGTTTGTTTTTACTTTATTTAGGTTGGAAAACTTTCAGGGCCATTCCTTCTGCAAACTCGGAAGCCACTACAGGGGGAAACATCCTCCACGCATATGCCTCGACCTTTCTACTCACTATCACCAATCCGATGACAATTCTTTCTTTTACCGCTGTTTTCGCCGGACTGGGTGTGGGGGCCGCCCAAAAAGATTACCGTTCAACCCTTTCCGTTGTAGTTGGCATTTTTACTGGCTCCATGCTTTGGTGGCTTTTACTCAGCGGCGGGATAGGCTTCTTACGTCATCAATTTAATCCGGTATGGCTGCATTGGGTCAACCGTTTAGCTGGCCTTATCATCCTTGGGTTTTCTTTATATAACTTCTTGCAAATATTTTTATAATTGCAATAAAAAAGGCTCTCCCAAAGGTAACTATCGTCATTTACCACGATAAATCCTTTTGGACAGCCTGGCTCAATCCGGAAAGCATTCAATTTTTCCAAAAAACCTAAGGACGATTCAATCCCCTCTCACCATGGCGGCAGCCACTGCAGCACCGGCACCCGAACCGTCCTTTACAAGCTGGACCCTTATTTTATCGGCCTTATTTCCAAGAGCTTCATCCAGCCCTTTGCGCAACTCTTCTTTAAACCCAGCCATCTTTTCGTAGATCGATCCGTCTACAGCCACCATATGCTGCTGTTCAAGGTCGGGATCAATGTGAAGCACCGTACCGATATAGGTCCCTGCAACCAACCGGGCGGCTCTTTCTACGACAAGCCTCGAGATTTCTTGAATCATTTCAGCATCCGGAGCGGAACAATCAAAAACCGATTGAATATACTTTCGATTTAAAATGAATTCCGATACTTCTTTTGAGGGTAGACCATTTTTTTCACTGAAGGAAGACTTTAGTTTTTGATTATTTTTCAAAAGACTTCCCTGGTCTGCCGACTTACAAAGAATGATTCTCACAAGTTCCCCTAAGTATACTCCGCTCATCATCTTTTCCAGTCGAGCGCCGCCCGGTTTGTTACTCGCAGCATCCAAAAGGTTATCATACTCTGTAAAGGGAAGTTTCCAATCAAAATTAGCCGCTTCCATATTCACAATCATCGGTTTTCCGGTTAATGGATGATGAGGCTCGACATAACATGTATTATGTCCCGTCCCCAGTATCGTGCCAATATCTGCGTCCGCATATTGACAGGCCGCAACCAGCAAAGTCCCGACCGTATCGTTTAGAATAGCGCAGGGATACACCTCAAGTTTTTTGCGTTGTAAGGCTTCCAATAAAAGTTGATTTGGATTTTTACCGACTACGCCGGTAACGCTGATTTCCTTCATCCACATGATCAAAGTCGCATGATTGATGTCTGTTTGCTTGGTTGGAAATGAAAAGGTATGCCCTAAATAATACCGCTCTCCCGGACCAACAATTTGAGCAATTTTTTCAGCAAAAAAGTCAAATAATTCTTCCGCTGTTGTTTCACTGGTGGTATAATCCCATGTTCCATCAGCACTTCGCAACCCGGATGAAACCTCGGCGATTTTTGTGATATTGCGGTCTTTGATAGAGAATTTGGCCACTCTGACATTGGAACCACCCATGTCGACTGCAAGAAAGGTTCCCGACTCTTCTCCCGAAGGCTTGCCGATATAGGAAGGAATCATTAATAAGGGACTGTTTTCACCTTTCAGCCCACTTCCGATTGCTTTTTTAAAATTTTGGGCAATCTCATTAATTTTATCGATTGAAACTTCCAGTTCTTTTTGCAGACTTTGCAATAAATCCATTGAAACAACAACCTCTCATTGTTCTATGATTTTTAATGAAGAATCAAAATCCATCCAGCACGACTTGAGTAATTCGCCATACTTTGACGATACCCTTTCGCAATGCTTTCACCGTGCTTTATTTTAACAGTATAACGCTCCAGATTAAAAGGACGATAACCATACAGGATGCCACCAATACTCAATTTCAAATATAACCAGTACTTTTCGGTTATTATAAGATGTCCCCCTCCACCGATTGTCAATCGCTTTGTACTGAAATGCATAAGGCGGATAATTATCGCCCAACGAACCAATCAGAATTAGGTCGGATTAGTTTAAGCAATCAGTCGGAAAGTACCACGGTACCCAAAGCCAAATTATTTCTCATCCGAAGATGAAACTTATTATTTTAAGAATTCCGATAACTTCTCATCCCACCGGGAAACATCCTTTCCCAATGCCCATTCGCACATAATCAGCGATTCTTTACTACTAACTCTCACTTGGACGGGATCTTTTAAATCTTTCCCCGGGAAGATCAACGCCTTGCCGGATGTAAACGCGATCCATAAATCTTGATTGGGTGAAACGACAGCATCCATTGCGTTTGGGACGATCTTTTTGAGTTCCCGAAGGCTGTTACCGGCTTCAGGAAAGCGGACTAAATTTTTAGGAACGTCCACTGGCAAATCATAAAGTTGATAAGTATAAAATTGGGTAGCCCCATTTTCAAAAAACCATTTCTTGGCAATTTGAGGCTGCCAACGATTGGACTTGCGCGTCACTCCCCAGCCATATTCATCGGTTAGGTTAGCGACCGTAGAAGATTTGCCAAACAATTCCTCCTCTGTTTCCGAAATCTTCATCGTCCGGTAGTCTTTTATATAAACAGTGGCCGAAGAGCCGAAAAGCTTTTCGATGGAGACGTTTCTTTTATCATCAAAGCTATCATTATGATCATTATAAACGAAAGAACGATTAAGATCCGGTATTTCCCGGACAAAAACGGCAGATTCCTCTCGGCGAAGCGCGCCGGAATCATAGCTATTTTCCTGTTTGATACAAGCATAACGGGATCCAATAAACATCAGTTTCGATGATTCATTGACCTGAGCCCAATCTTCTTCCACCGAGTTAAGGTAATTACGAAATTTCTCATTCAACGAGAGGGGTTCCGCGAATGGATGGGCTAATAAATATTGAATTCGGATCTTGGTATTCCCAAGTGTACTGTATGTTTCTTTCTCATACCACTTTTCTCGGATCACCCAGAAATCCTCACCATCGGGAAATAAGATACCCGATCTTTGATTGACTTTAATTTTACCCGATTCATTGGTAATCCAAAGGGTCCGGTATGAGCTGGTATCTTCGCTGTCATTGCGAAACCCCAGCAAAACACCAGCATAAGTTTCCAGCCGCTCCTCGGACCAGCCCTGATTGATGAGGATAAAAAAAAGAAGAATGATAATTAGCAAAAAAAGAGGTTTTTTCATGCTTCTCACTACTTTCTTCCGTTCAATTTAGAACTTTTTTGGATTGTCCATAAAAATTTACCCTTCCCTATATTGTAACTAATTTTTTTATTTTTTGTATCAAAAAAAAAGATATCCTTTATTGGATACCATTACATTTAGGTTAAAATTAATCCTTTTAGAAAATGGGTCAATGGGTTACATCCTTAACTCCCAGTTAAACCTAAGTTTTATCGTTCCTGGTATTCAAAATAGTCAAAATCAGCCGCTTGGCCCCGTCCCGTTAAATCCTGACAACAAAGCCCTACCATTGAACCGGTAAAAGTTCCCTCCTGACAATGTTCATCGGAAAGCTTACCCGCATCAAGCACCGGCCCCAAAGCCGTCCAATCTTTCCCTTCCTTAGAATAATAAAATTGTAATTTATCATAGTCAGTCCGGACTTGCAAATAACAACGGGGCCACCCCTCAATACTCGCCTCCGTATTCATTGGTTCGTCAAAATTATCGTTATCACAGCTAATAATCCCTAAACATTTCCCAAGGGATTCATCATGGGAGATTCGGAGATAATACCAATTCTGAGTATCATAGAAACAAATCAAACCGGCCATTTGTTTGAATGTATCGGGTTCAAACTCCACACAAGTGCCGGCGGTGTAACAAAACGCTTGCTGACGCCGGGCTATCAAGCTCTGATTGTGCTTGGAACTAAGCGATTCCCGTCCTTTGATCCGCAAAAAGCCCGGCCGTTCTGTGAGTGAGAAATTCTCTTCTCGGAAGGGAATTCGCAACGTTTGATAATGCGGACTTACATTAAAAGAATTAAAATCATCCCTTACCGGATCTTTTTTCCACACGTGTTCAGCCAAATCGGGGCCTTCTACTTCGAGAGCCGGTTGATTCCCGCCGGAAGCCAGATATAGCCAATGATCATCCGACCAGACTACTTTTTGAATAGCCGTTTCCCGTCCTAAAGTGCAATAGCCCCTTGTAGGGATCGGTCTTCCGCAAAGATGAACCATATACCACTGGCCATTTTGGGTTTCCACCAAGTCTCCATGACCGGCTTTTTGCAGCGGTAAATTTGGATCAGTCCATGATGTCAAAATAGGGTTGTTCGGATGGACTTCGTATGGACCCAAAAACGATTTTGAACGGGTTAGCGTCACTGCATGTTTTAATCCGGTACCGCCCTCGGCCATCAACAAATAGTAATACCCATGAACTTTATATAAATGAGGTCCTTCCGTCCGTCCAAGCTCCGTACCATCAAAAATTTTGAACTCCGGCCCGATTAGCCGTCTCTCGGCAGGAGAATATTCCTGTACAACGATGCCTGAAAAAGGATTATGGTTTTTACGATGGTCCCAAACCATATTCACTAGCCATTTTTTGCCGTCATCATCATGAAAAAGCGAAGGATCAAACCCGGTGCTGTTTAAATACACCGGCTCCGACCATTTCCCCAGGATATCATCGGTAGTTACCAGATAATTATGAGTGTCCTTAACCATTCCTCGCGCTTTAACATCGGTAAAAATCAAATAAAAAAGCTTTCCATCATAACTTAAACAAGGCGCCCAAACTCCTCCTGAGGAAGGATCTCCTCTAAGATCCAATTGGGAAGGACGAGCCAAGGCATGAGTAACGGGACGCCAATGAATTAAATCCTTGGAATGGTGAATTAACACACCGGGAAACCACTCAAAGGTTGAGGTAGCAATATAGTAGTCATCGCCCACCCTCAGAATTGAAGGATCGGGATTAAAACCCGGCAAAATAGGGTTTATTATGGAATGCAAATGATTCACTCCTTCCTAAATTCACTTTTAGCTCGCTTTTCTATAGGTAAATGGCATCGTCGTCCATCAGCCATCTCCATAAATAAAAAAGGGGCTGCTGCAAAAGAAATTTTATCGATAAAGATATACAATATATCCCTGTTTGTTCATTCAACGCAACATATTGTATATCGAAGGGATTTTAAAATCCTTTTGCGACAGCCTCTATTGGGTATGGATATTTATTTCAAAGAAGCATCAAAATCGGTTTTTTCTTTCTCCAGCATTTTTGCCCATTCATCCAACATCTGTTTGGCAGTTTTCTGTTTCAACATCACCATTTGGATGGAAGGTTCAATCTTCGCTTGGATAGTGGTATAGTTCGGCAGATAAAATGGATTGCTGCCGAATTGGGTAGTCTTCGAATTGATAAACTGCGAACCGGTTTCCATATAAGGCAGCTGATGGACCCAAGCATCATCGGCGGCTTCGCTGTTGGCCGGTATCTCGCCATAGAGTTTGCCATAAGCGCTGTTGGTTTCTTTGGATAAGTAAAATGTGAGGAATTTCCAAACCGCCTCTTTATCCTTTGAATGCTTCGACATTGTCAAGCCCAGCGGCATCAGGCCCGGATGTTGACGGTAGCCCTTAACGCTCTTAGGAAACGAAATCGCCATAAACTTGCTGCGATCGCCGCCAAATGCTTTTTCATGAGAACTGGCGGAACCCAGGTTATGAACTACAACAGCCGCTTTGCCCGATTGGAACGTAGCCGCCAGTTGGGTCCAGCCCTTCGTTAAATCGTCCTCCGGAGTGTATTTATTATACATCCCGAGGTATTTCTCAACAAACTCCACATTTTTAGGATTGTTGATAGTGCTATGACCTTTTGAATCAAAATAATTTTGAATTCCGGAATAGGAGTACATCAACATCTCCAAAGTATTGGCACTACCGCCGCCGCCTCGAATGCTAAGACCGTACACACCTTTTTCTTTGTCGGTCAATTTTGGAATCGCAGCGAAAAATTCATCCCAAGTCTCCGGGATCTTCAAACCAGCCACTTTAAACCAATCGGGACGGATCCACATTACCCAAGGTTGTGCACTGTAAGGTAAAGCATACAATTTATGGTGTTTCGGATCAAATGAACGATTACCCGTTACCAATGCGGGATTTATCAATTTACGTTCCGCCCATTTGTTAAAGTATTTATCCAGCGGCTCCAATGCCCCAATCTGAACTTGTTTGGAATTAAAATCATTGGTGATGTCGGGATCGGTTCCGGAAGCAAAAGCAACATCCCATTTTTGGCGGTAACCAACCAGATCACCGGGAATCCCGAGATACTCAACATGAATATCCGGGTATTTCGCTTCAAACTTCTTCACGACTTCATTGAAAAATTGATCTCTTTCCGGGGTCACTGCCGCAGCCCAAAATGTGATGGTGGATCGTTTAGGTGCCCCATACACACTCAAGGCCAACGTTAAAATGAACACCAAACCCGCCATGATCATCAAAAACCTTTTTTTCATCGTACAATCACCCTCCTTGATTCGTTTATCATAAACCGCCTGAGCGGCTTATTTCGTTTATCCTTTGACCGAACCACTCCCCAAGCCTTGAATCAGGTATTTCTGAACATAGGCGAATAAAAGCACTGCCGGAACCAGTCCGATTACGCTTCCTGCGGCTAGGGATGCATATTGGACATCATACTCGCCAATCATAAATTTAAGGCCCACCGGAATCGTAAAGAATTTACTGGATGTTATAAAAGTAAAGGCTGCAATGAATTCATTCCAGCAACCGATGAATGCAAAGGCGGCCGTGGCAACCAAACCTGGCAATACCAACGGCAAAATAATTTTAAAAATAATTTCCGTCCGGGTTGCCCCATCAACCATCGCCGCTTCATCGATCTGTTTAGGAATATTGCCGATAAATCCTTTCATCAACAATGTATTAAATGGCACCTGCATGGCTACATAAAAAATAATCAATGAAAACGGAGTATTGATTAAACCGACCACTTTGAAGGTTAAAAATAACGGAATCAAGAAAATCACTGCCGGTAACAGCTGGGTACAAAGCAAAATAATCATAAAAAACCGTTTTCCTTTAAAATCAAAGCGGGTTAAGGCATAACCGTTCAAAACCGAAAGCAGAATGATAGTTACGACCGAAATTGAAGAAACAAATAAACTATTGATAAAATAAACCGAAAAATGACTTACTTTCCAAACCTGGACATAATTGATAAAGGTAGCCGGATGCGGAATATATTGAAGAACAGGGTTCAAAACATCCTTCTCATACTTTAACGAAGTTGATAGTGTCCATAGAAAAGGAATCAATATAAATGCCAACATTAAAATCAGCGGTAAATAAAACAGTCCGGTCTCGGTCGTGATTTTTCGTATCCTATTCATCAATACTCCTCCCAAACTTGTTCATCGCCAAATAGGAAATTGTGAAAAGCATCAGGATTACAAAGATAAACACGGCCAGTGCAGATCCATATCCATAATTCCCCTCAATAATGGCAGTTTGCATCATATAAATAGGCAGTGTTGTCGTTAGATAAACCGGACCTCCACCGGTCATGGTAAAAATCATATCGATATTATTGAACTCCCAGATTGCCCTCATCAGCGTTGAAAAAACGAGGGCTTCTTTCAGGAATGGTAAAGTAATCCAAAAGAACTGGCGTACCGGACCACAACCGTCCACTTTGGCCGACTCGTAGATTTCCACCGGGATGGTTTGAAGGGCTGCCAGCAAAGTAATAGCGAAAAAAGGAATCCCCCGCCAAAGCTCAGCTAAAATGACTGACCCAAAAACCGTATTCGGATTAGCTAACCAAGCTACGTTACTATGAATGATTCCCAACCTGCGAAGCAGGTCGTTCAATAAGCCGATATGTTGATTAAAAATCAGCAGCCACAACATTGTGGTCAGGACTCCGGAAACCGCCCAGGGAATAAACATCGTGGCCCTTGCCAGTCCCCGGCCTTTAAAAGTCCGGTTTAACAACAACGCGACAATCATTCCGAATACCAATTGGCAAACTACCTCTATGACAACCCATTGGATTGTCACCGGAATCGAGTGCCAAAACACCGAGTCACCGCCGATAATGTCCAAAAAATTCTTTAGTCCGATAAAACCGCGACCATACAATGAAGTCATTGAATAATTTTGTAAACTTAACTTGAACACGCTGAATAAAGGAACAAACATCAAAAGCGCGATCAATAATAATGACGGGGCAATGAGCAGGTATGGATAAACCCGGTCATTTCCAAAAAATTTAGGTTTTCCCCTTTGAGAGGAAACGGCGGTCGTTGACCTATTCATCTTGCAGTCCTTTCTTACCACGGAATTCAATACATTCTATCTTTAATTGGGGGAAAGCCGACGATACTTTTGATTTGATTCATCGTTCATCTTAATTTAACTTTTAAAGGAGAAATTTGTAATAAGAATTTTTTAACGATGTGTTTGATATTTTAAAAAAGAGGGAAGCGAGGAATTTTAACCCGGTTGTGACAGGGGTGGTGGATTTTAAGATTCATTTTCCGGATGGCAGTGGTTTTTAAACTCAGTGGGGGTCAATCCGGTATATTTTTTAAATAAAACACTGAAATATTGCGGATTGGAATAGCCTGTTTTTTCAGCCACTTCATACGTCAGAAGGTTGGTTTTAGCCAACAGGTCCCGGGCCTTATCCATCCGCAGCCCAACCAGATAATCGCTGAAATTCACCTTGTGGTATTTCTTAAATATTGTACTGATATAGGCTGGACAAATATTGATTTCTTTGGCTAATTTGGCGAGAGTAAGATCCGTCTCCCCGAAATGAATTTTGACATAATCCAGAATTTTTCGTAATCGTTGTTGGTTTTCGGTTTCGCCAATCCGCTGAAAATAGGTTATTCCCGCTTCACCTAAAGAATTTTGAATTTCAAAAGCAGCGAGTGCTTCCTGATAAGGTTGACTCATTTTCGATAGCTCTTCACAGCCTTCACCCACTCCTACCCAGGTTTGATGTCCCGGATAATATTCCGACAGCTGTCGATAGAGATCCTTTGAAAGCGGCTCCAGGTAAACAGCAGGAGATATCCCTTCCTCCGAATCGCCGAAAACGACCACGATTTTCTTTTCAATCCGGACAAGTTCCCAAGAAGCTTTCGTGGCAAAAAGTAGTTTTTGACAAAAGTCGGCTGAAGAATCGCTCAAAATCGCCTTTTGGCCTTCTTTTGGCTCTACCGCCAATACGATCACCATAAACTGCTTCCCCAATAATTTGATATTCCCGTTATCCATGAACACGGGTGGATTCGGATTCGCTTCCTCCGCCACCAGCAGCTCACGCAGAAATTTCTCTTTCAGGATTTGTTGGCTTCTATCCACTATCCCTTGAAGTTGATGCTCCTTTTGCCATTCAATGTTCGCTTTTAATGCGGCCTGGAGGATTTCGTCATTTTCAGCATATTTCAGGATATAGTCCGTTGCTTTAAGGGCCAAGGCTTTCTTCGCATATTCAAACTCATCGTATCCGGTTAGAAAAACTACTTTCACCGTTGGCTCTACCGCCTTAATCGCCTCCGCCATTTCCAGGCCGTCCATAAAAGGCATCCGGATATCGGATAGAATCAGGCAGGGTTTATACTCAAGCGCCAGTTGTAACCCTTCCTTCCCGTTACGGGCAGTGGCAATAACCTTCAAACCGTTTTCTTCCCAAGGAATATTGCGAACCAGTCCTTCCCGGATAATTTCATCATCATCAACAATCATTAGTGTTCCGGCTTGATTCATCAATCTTTCCTCCTTGCGATAAGGATTCTTGAAAAGGCAACCGCACGAGAATGCGGGTAAAACCCCCTTCTTCGCTGCTGATCGTCAGCCTATATCCCCTGCCAAAATGCAACCGCAACCGCTCATTTACGTTCCTCAGTCCAAAAGTCAGCGGATTTTCGGTGATATTTTCAGCATCAAGGGATTGACGGAGCTGTTCCAAACGGGAGCGTTCGATGCCAGCCCCATCATCATAAACCTCAATAACAGCATCCTCTCCAACACGGTAGCCGGAGACCCGGAGCAATCCTTTGGTGGGTTTATTTTTAATACCATGATAGACTGAATTCTCAACCAGGGGTTGCAGCGTTAATTTAATGATTTTGCAATTCAGTATTTCTTCATGGATTAAAAACTCAAAATCAAAATCCTGACTATACCGCATCTGAAGGATTAACAAATAATTCCGGATATGCTCAATTTCTTCGGCGATCGTAATGATTTCCTTACCCCTGCTGATACCGATCATAAAGAATTTGGTCAATGCTCCTACCATTTTAACTGCCTGTTTATTTTGATTCATCTCAATCAAATGCCTGATAGAACCTAGTGTATTATACAAAAAATGGGGGTTAATTTGGGATTGCAAGGCCAAAAGCTCGATTTGACGTTTTTTCTCCTGTTCTTCCCGGATTTCCTGTAATAACTGTTTCACCTTATTGACCAAACTCGTTAACCCCTTGGCCAAAACTCCCATTTCATTCTGCTCGGTAATTTCAAATTGGGTCTCAAAATCTCCGGATTCAACCCGTTTGACCTGTTCGGAAAGATAGCGCACCGAGGTGGCGATACTGCCGGCAAAAATGGTTGCCAGAGTGATGGAAATACAACTCAGTATGATAATGATCCCCAGGGATGTACCTCTAATCCGGCCGGCCTGAGCCAAAAGATCCCGTTCCGGGACGACGGCTGCCAGTCTCCATTGATTGATGGAAAGGGTATTATAAACAATAAATAACTTCTCGCCATGGTAGTTCCTCCAATCAAAGGCGCCACTATCCGCAGAGCTTTTCCGGATCCGGGCCAAATCTTTATCACTTAGGCGATACCGGGGATTGATTTTCTTCGATACCAAAATGCCTTTGGGGCTTATTAACGCGATGTATCCATGGGTACTGCCCCTGACATTGCGCATAATTTCTAAAAAATGGTCACTTTTTAAATTGAAGACAATCAGCCCTTTGACCTTGGAAACCGGCGTGCCAATGACTTTTAAACAACTGATAACCCGGCGTTTTTCATAAGTCTTAAAAATCGGGTCCGGATGGTCATTGACCCAATAATATCCTTTATCAGAACCCCTGTATTTGCGGAGCCAATCATCGAGCCTTATTCCCACCTTTGTCGGGATGGCATCATTCAGCAGTTGAAACTCATGACCATTATTAAAATAAATATAGATGGAATCAATCATTTTGGGATAATTGCGGTAAATTTCATTTAACCGGTCATTTAACTGAATCAGGTCGACATATTTGCGATCGGGCTCACTGGAGTATAGATTGAGTACCATATCTTGAACCGCCTGATGATTTTCAGTATTATACAACTGTTCAAACATGGTGGAAAATCGATCATTCAACAACAGGTTGGTTTGATAGGTGGTGTCTTTCAATAAATAATAGGCATTGTCCCGTAGCTGTTTCTCGGTGAAAAGATAGGAAAAAACCCCCGTCAGCAATACTGAACAAAAGATAAGCGGTAAAAAGAAGCAAAGTAACTTAACCTTAAGGGGCCGATTGGAGATAAATCGGGATACCTTCCGGATAATATTCATATTTTTACCCCCCTAGGCCGTAGCATTAAGCCACTTTATATGCTTCGATTTGATTACCGGAATTCCTTTTTATCGATTATCGATTGAACATTCATCGTTACCCTCCCTCTCGAATTTTTCCTATCAACAGACCTTCTTGGCTCATTTTTGGCCTGATTCCATGTTGGGCTTCCCCGCTTCGATCAGCACTTTATTAGCCCCCATGAAAAGCCCCTGAACCAGCAGGAGCAATCCTGTTCCAATCAACAGCCATTCGATTTTGACGAAGTCGGCTACCGGGCCGAACACCAGCATTCCCAAAGGCATCATACTGCTTGCGATCATGCTCATGACCCCGAATACCCGCCCCAAGAAAGCTTCTTCCACTTTCTGTTGGAGTAAAACCGTAGCCGGTGTGTTGAAAATCGGCATCACCAGCCCAATCAAGGCCATGAATCCCAAATACAGCCAAAAATTAGGAGTCAAACCTAACGCAAAAGTCGAAAAACCGATCACCATGTTGGATAAGACCATGGTATGAACCTTATTCTTAAAACCGCCCCAGGAAGCCATGATAATTCCGCCAACCATCATTCCTGCCGAAAAAATAATTTCAATGGCGGAAAGTCGCCAGACATCCGGGCCAAAGCTGCGGGTAACCTGCAACGGCGTTAAAAAAGCGACCGGTGCGGCGAGAATAAAGAAAACAACATTGAACAGAAAAAACGTTCTCACATAGTCGTGCTTTTTGATATAAACGAGTCCCTCGCGCAAATCCTCAAAATAACCGGCCGTTTGTCCAGTAAGGGCTTTGGTGTGGGCCGGGACATGTAAAAACAAGAGTAAAACCGATACCGCAATGGCTGCCGTCACCACATCGATGAAAAAGATGGCTTCAATAGAGGCCAGCGTCAACAAAGCGGCGCTTAACATCGGAGATACCAGCATCATCAGTGATTGAATACTGCTGTTGATGGCATTTACTTTGGTAAGCCTATCTTGGGGTACTAACTGCGGCAGAAAGGCCCCCACCGCCGGCATCTGAACCGCCGCCCCGAAGGAACGGATGATCGACGCTACAAAAAGCAACCATAACGCGTTATATCCCGTAAGGAACAGGATGGCTAAAATAAGGGTCGCCGCCGCGATCAGCGAGTCCGACAAAGCAATCAATGTTCTACGGTGATAGCGGTCCGCCCACACTCCTGCAAAGGGAGCCAAAAAAAAGGTCGGCAGAAAGCCGCAAATAATGGCCAGTGTCATCATCATGCCGGACTGAGTTTTTAACGTGATATACCAGGTAATCGCATGTTGGACTAATGCCGAGCCAAAGAGGGAAATTGCCTGGCTCACCATAAAGAGAATCGTGTTTTTTTTCCAATTTTGATCCATATCTCTGTTCTCCGATCCGTGTTTATTTTCTTATAAAATCCTTTTAATTTGCCCGCCCACTGGGGTTCAGGCAATAAAAAAGCAGACCATCATCCGCCAAACAGGCTTTGGTCTGCGCATATTTACGAATAGAAGAACACTAAATAAAGAAGGGTTCCGTTTCTGGATTTACGTCTTTATTCCATGATTTATTCGCAAAAACAAGCACAACAAAAAAGCCCGCTTGGGTGAAAGGGCATAACCCTAGCTTTTTCACTGTAAGCCTATCTTAAACGAATAAAATGCATGAAACCCCCATCTTCCTACTGCACTGATATATTGATTATGGCATAAAAGGCCGGATTTTTCAAGACCAGGATTCCTCGCCTCGACAGCGGATTTAACGGACTTACGAATTCCTCTCCTTTTATCACGGAAACAATTCTTTCTCTCATTCAATGAATTCATTCCGTCACAAAAATCATTCTTTCTGTCATCCAATGAATTCATTCATAGGAAGGTGGCTTTCTCAAAATGTATTCAACCGCTTGATGATTTCCGGAGAAATTTTCGGTTTTCTTTCAAAGGTCAATAAACCATTTTTCTCATGCTCCACATCGGTCAGTTGGGTGTAACAATATCCACAAAAGTACTGATTTTTTTGAATGGCTTGGAACAAATCTGTCAAGCGCTGAATAAATTCTTCCTCATTCTTGACGCCGCTGCCGTAGCCCCAACCTTCGACGCCTGAAAAAGCAATTCCGCCGAATTCGCTGATCAGCACCGGCTGGTTATTGTATTGATAGCCTCTTGCAAAGATATACCTGGGAAACATGGTGGAAGGGGCTCCCGCCAAGACCCGGTCCTGGTTGGAATAAACCTCGGAGAGTTTCTTCCCGTCCTGTTCATAATCGTGAATCGTGCAGATATCGGTATCCGTGTGCTCCCAGCCGTCATTATCAATGACAGGCCGCGTTTTGTCCAATGTTTGGGTCAAATAGTAAATGCTTTTCACGGCGGTCTGTTGCTCTAAACTGTGCTGCAATTCCGTAACTCCCCATGATTCGTTAAAGGGGACCCAGGTTACAACGGAAGGATGGTTAAAGTCCCGCTTGATGATTTCGGGCCATTCTTGGATAAAATGCCGGATAGAGCTATCGCCATATTGATAGAAGGAAGGCATCTCCTCCCAAACAATAAGGCCCAGGCGATCACACCAGTACAAGAACAAGGGTTCTTCAATCTTTTGATGTTTGCGGACCCCATTAAAACCCATTTGCTTCACGACTTCAATATCATTTTTGAGCGCCTCTTCATTTTCAGCCGTAATCCAACCCTTATCGTAATAACCCTGATCCAAGATTAGTTTCTGATAATAGGGTATATTATTCAACAGAAAACGGTTGCCTTCGCGCGACACTTTCCGCATGCCGAAGTAGCTTTGGACCCGGTCCAAACATTTTTCCCGCTCCCATACTTTCAATTCGATATCGTACAAATTGGGGGTTTCCGGGCTCCACAAGCGAATACCGTTCCATTCGAAGCGGGGGCTTTCCATATTGATTTCCAACTTTACCGTTTTCCCGCCAATCGTTTGTTTTAAGGAGCAAATGGCCTCACTTTGAAAGCCAATATCGATACTGAGCTCCTGATTTTCGCTAAAACGGTTAAAGTCGACCTCCAAAGCGACTTTACGCTGGTCGATATCAGGTATTATTTTAAAACTTTCGATATACGTCTCTTCAACCGCCTCCAGCCACACGGTCTGCCATATTCCGCTAAACCCTTTATACCAGCACCCAAACGGTTCCGCCATCCACATTTGTTTACCCCGGGGCTGATTTTTGTCAAAATGTTGATCCTCAACTTTCAGGACGATGGTATTCACACTTTGCAGATTTTCGGTAATATCAAAAGTAAAGGATGAATATCCCCCGCTATGATTGCCTATATAACACCCGTTAACCCACAGCTTGGTGTAAAAATCAACCGCCCCGAATTTTAACAAAATCCTTTTACCCATCCACTGCGCAGGGAACTCAAATTGCCGCCGATACCAAAGAACATGATGGATTTCTTTGGAGTCGATCGTGCTTAACTCACTTTGATAGGGAAATGGCACATTGATCTGGCGGCTAAAATCCTTATTGCCATACCACTTTTCTTTTTCGCCGCAATTCCTGTCATCAAACACAAAGGACCATATTCCGTTTAAATTGAGCCATTCATTTCTCTTAAAGTCAGGACGGGGGTGTTCGCGGCGAGTTTTTGTTGTTGCCGCTGCCTCTATCGCTATCGTCATCGTGTCGTTTGTCGGGTTCATTGATGGTCTCCTTTTCTTTACCCTTTAATACCGGCCATGGATACGCCCTGGACAATATGTCTCTGGAGAAGAATGAATACGATCATCGCCGGAATCGTGGCCAATGTCGTCGCCGCCAAAACAGGATTCAAAGTCATGGGAAAACTGGATACAAACGTTGGAATTCCGGTGGGAAGCACCATGTTTTCCTGGGATGTAATGCAGATATACGGCCAAATGTAATTGTTCCATGATAAAAGAAAGAAAAAGATGGTAATGGCATACATCGCGGCCTTGGTTAAAGGCAAGCAGATATTCCACCATAGTTGAAATTTATTGCAACCATCCAGGGTGGCGGCTTCAATATATTCCTCCGGCACCCCATCCATAAACTGCTTCAATAAAAAGATACCCAAAGGATTGGTTAAGCCGGGTAAGATCAAGCCCCAAATCGAATCGATTAATTTTAGGTGCAAGGCTGTTTCATATAAGGGTATCAAGATTGCTTCCGTCGGAATCAACAACCCTGACAGGATGAATATGTACATCAAGGTTCTAAGTTTGAATTTGATTTTAGATAATGCAAATGCCGCCAGTGAACTCACCAGAAGTAATATCACGGTACTGATGGCGGAGATTAAAAAACTGTTATAGGTCCATAACAAAATGGGGGAAGATTTCAATACATAGAGATAATTTTGCAAGGTTAGATTGTGAAAGTTAAACCATTCTTTGAGCTCTAATACGTATGTTCCTTCCGGCTTGAGTGAAACAGCCAGCATCCAAGTGAGCGGCAGCAAAAACAGCAAAGCAACCAACCAAGCCAATCCATTCAACCCCAATTTTCGCATTTTCCATATACCTCCCTTAATGTCGCTTATTCACGAATTTGTATTGTAAAACCGAGACCAACAACATAAAGAGACAGAAAATGATAGACTGGGCCGCTGCTTCGCCAAAAAAGTCTTTCCGGAATCCCGTGATGTAAATATGCTGAACTACGGTCCGGGTGGCATCTCCGGGTCCACCGTTGGTCATGATTTGAACCTGACCGAACAGTTTCAGCCCGGCGATGACTTGAAAAAAGATTTGCACCCGGGTCACACTGGAGAGGGAGGGTAAAGTGATATGGATAAATTTCTCGATGGAATTGGCCCCGTCAATACTGGCCGCCTCGTACAATTCAGGCGATATTTCCTGCAAACCCGCTAAGTATAAGATCATCACAAATCCGACATACCACCAAATGGAAGTAAGCACTATCGCCCACCAGGCCAGGTTGGGATCGGTCAACCAGTTAATCTCCCGTGGAAAACCCAAGGTATTTAAAATGACGTTAATGATTCCCCTTTTGGCATCCAGCATTTCAAGCCAAATATAGGCAACCACCGAAACCGATAAAACATAGGGTGAAAAAATGATCGCCCGGACGATGGTCCGGCCATGAAATTTGCAATTGACAAGGACCGCCAACAAGAGTCCGATGATAATCAGGAGTGGCGTCGACAAGATTACAAAATAGACCGAATGCCATAAATAACTGTAAAAATCTTTATTTTGCAGCGTCCGGAGGTAGTTATCGAGCCCCACATATTTGACCATCCCCATGATGCTCCAGGAATGGAAGCTAATCCATGTCCCTCTCAGTAACGGCCAAATATAAAATACGCCGAATACTATTAAAAAGGGAAGTAAAAACCCGATTCCCGTGAATTCGTTTTTAAGCCAATCAAACCGCTGCGGCCTTGCCCGTTCCGATTGGGGTTTGACAACTTCATAATCCGTGCTACCCAAATTATTCATTTGTAACACTCCAAAAAATTATTATCAAGATCATCATAGATTCAATCATCGGTTTAAACCGCAGAATTGAACCCGGATGAGTTCAATTCTGCCGCTATTGCTTGATTTTTATTGGGCTAAGATATCGTTAATGGCCTTTTCCATTTCCCGAAGACCCGCTTCGGGAGTGACCTTTTTAAAGATGATATTTTGCAAACTTTCTTTGACCGTTGTGTCAACAGCGTTATATTTATCGGTCTTCGGAGCGAATTTAACGGTCTTCTGAGCTTCTACAAAGAATTTGCGGTAAGGAAGGTTGTTATACTCACTGCTGGCTGCAACCTTTTTGCCTGCGGGAACGTGTCCGGCCCGGCCCCACAAATAACCGCCTTTATCCACGTAATATTTCATAAATTTCATCGCCGCAATTTGTTTGTCTTTGTTGACATAGGCCGGAACCACTAAAGTGTGGGACGAACACCAATGGACCGGGCTTCCGAAGATAGGAGGCAACGGTATTGCAGCTGTATCGGAACCCGCGGTAAAATGATTGCCGGCTTCCCAAACGCCGCCGATCCACAAGGCTCCTTTTTTATCGGAGAAGGTTTGCCAGGGATTTTTATCATTGATATCGCTTAAACCGCCGGCATACAAATCCATGTAAAATTTAAGAACCGCCAGTGCCTTTGGATTATTGATCGCCGCTTTGGTCAGTTTGGCGTTTAAAATATCGCCGCCGGTTTCATAATACAAGTTATAAAAAGGTTCATGGAAATAAGGAGTATTGACCGGCATTGGAGTAACATCGGGAACTTTATCCTTGATTTGTTGCAGGAATTTTTTAAAACCTTCCGGGGTGGCCGTAAGTTTAGGAGTCCCGTCGGCATTTAATAAATCGGCTTTCTTCAGGATGTCTTTATGATAATAAAGCATATGAAAATGGGTATCAATCGGAACAGCATAATGGTCAGAGCCATATTTGACCGCATTTGCCAGATTGTCGGCAATATCGCCATAGCTAAAACCCGCTTTTTTGGTCACCCCATCAAGCCCTGCCAATTGTTTGGCTTTTACAAACGGGGCTAACCGATCAATATGGCAGACCGCTACATCGGGACCTTTTCCGGATGCGAGCGAAACCCCGAATTTCGTATAATATTCATTCCACTCTAAACGTAAGGGCTTAACGGCGACATCAGACTGGGAATTATTAAAGTCATTGACAATCTTATCGACGAAATCGCCTTCTCCGCCGCCAAACAGATTCCAAAAAACGATTTCGGTTTTGGATTTGGCGCTGAAACTTGGAATCGCCAAAGCCAATACCACGACGAAAACTATCAGTACACTCCAGATTAACTTGAACTTCTTTTGCACCACTGTTACCTCCCTTTTAATTTTCAGGGCCCCTTTAGCTTTATCTTAAGGGCAATTTCAAAATTTAGAAACTTAATATTAACAGAAAACGGTGTAAAATGTTATCATCTTAAAAACACCCCTTGAGAGCGAAGGGTAATTTTTACAGAACCTTGTTCAATCTTACGGTAAAATAAAAAAAGCCCTCCCAAAAGCCAGTATATCGATATCAATGTCGATGTCCGCCCAATAAGGCTTGTTACCTTATGGTTTCATCCATGGATATTTCCCGATATATCAAAGTACTTTTGGAAAGCCTCTTATTTATGATAAACTTCCTTATACTCGGTGGGAGTCAAGCCGGTAATTTTCTTAAAAACTTTCGAAAAGTAGTGGGAGTCGTTTATCCCAACCAAATTACCGATTTCGTAAGTTTTATAGTCGGAATTTTCCAATAACAATTTGGCTTTATCCATTCGAAACTTGGTGAGATATTCCACAAAGCTTTCGCCGACTTCTTGTTTAAAGAGATTAGCAAAATAATTTTTGCTTAAGTGAACGTGTTCGCTGACGACAACCAGTGAAAGGTCCTGTTGATAGTTGGCATGAATAAAGTTCATAGCCTTGGTGATAATATTGCGGTCGTTGTTATAGACCTCGTGGATATAATCCATCAATTGTTCAAAAGTATTTTGAAACCAGCCCCTGATATCTTCAACCGTCTCCAATAACTTAATTTGCTCATAGTATTCTTTTTTCTTTAACAGTACATCTTCGTTATCCCTGGCTATTTCGGCATAAACATTATTCAAGACCAATACCAGCTCAAGGGAGATCAAATGAACGCTTTCATCGTCTCGGGCCGCAAGTAAACTTTCGAACAGGTTATTCAAAAATTCCCCCACCTGATCCCGCTTTAAGAAATAAACGCAATCCTGTAATTCTTTGATATTAACCTTGGCGATTTTATTCTTTTCATCGGCACCATTCCGAATGTCACAGTAATGAATGACTTGGCCGCACTGGGAAAATATCCGGAATTTACAAGCCTTTTGAGCTTGTTCATAAGCCTGCTTAAGTTCTTGCAAATGATCAAACCGCTCGCTTACTCCGATACCAATAATATATCCGTATTCGCTTTTTACGCGCCGGGTAAGGGCCTTGCCGAATTCGTCGACAATTTCACGATCCATGCCTACGCCTGGAGAATTTACCGGTTTGCTAACGATATTGATTTCCCCGCCGTTTCCCGGATAGACCTCGCCCCGGAAGTACGGACTGGAATCCAGCGTCAAATCGATTAATTTTGCTACCTTCCCATGAAGTTCTTTCTTTTCTTTCTCGGTTAAACCGCAAGTAACCTTATCAAAGTAACAAATCCGAATATTCAGCGCGATGAGGCCGCCATCCAAATATTCAATACCCAATTGCCGGAGGTCTTCCTGAAAATTTTCCGCCCGTGCGACAACACCCATGGCTAAATCTTCAAAAAATTTTTCTTTGACAATCGCTTCATTTTTCAAGGTTTTCTTCTGAATTTCACTGAATGCCACCTGTTTGGTGCGGTCAACCTGAATGCTATCCTTTATCCTCGTCAATAAACTTTCTAAATCAGCCGGCATGATATCCGATTTAATCAGATACTCGGATGCCCCGAAACGCATCGCTTCTCTGGCATAACTGAAATCCTGATAGCAACTTAAAATCACAATCTTTGTCTCTTGGCTTACCGAGCGGATGGCTTTAATCAATTCAATTCCGTCCATCACCGGCATCTTCACATCGGTGATCACGATCTCCGGATTCAATTCTTTGAAGAGAGTGAGCGCCTCCTGTCCGTTGGCCGCTTCCGCCACGACGCTTAAACCCAGCTTTCCCCAGTCAATCATCGATTTAACACCACATCGGACGATGGTTTCATCATCAACAATCAATACACCAATCATTTTTCTACCTCTTGGGTTAATATTGGAAGCCAGATCTCAACTTTGGTGCCGACTTGCGGCTGGCTATGAATTTGAATACCGTATTGCGGTCCGCATATTAATTGAATCCGTTGGTTAACATTGGAGATCCCGATACCCGAGAATATCTCGCCGGATTTCCGTTTGGATTCCTTGATGGCGCTTAATTCCTGAAGGTCAAATCCAAGTCCGTTGTCTTCCACTTCAAACTTTAATTTCCCGTCGATCCTATCCGCCCGGATGGTTAAAACCGCACCCTCGCTCTTGTCAGCCAGTCCATGGAGAATTGCATTTTCGACAATGGGCTGCAATATCAATTTGGGTGTTTTAAGCGACTCGGTATTTTCGGCAACCACAATGTTTACTTCGATCATAAAGTTGAAACGGAGCTTTTGAATTCCAAGATAGCACTGAACATGTTCTATCTCTTCGGCCACGGTGATGGTTTCCTCGCCCTTACCCAAACTGATATGAAGCAACCGGGATAATAAATTGGCCATCTCAGCGGCATTGTTGGCCTTTTGGATAAGAGCGGCCCACTTAATCGTATCCAAAGTATTATATAAGAAATGAGGGTTAAATTGCATTTCCAAGGCCCTAATCTCAGCTATCCGCTTGCTGTTTTGCTCCTCATAAACCTCAGCGATGAGGTCTTCAATCTTTGAGACCATATAATCGAAGGTATTTTGAAGAATGTAAAACTCATTGGCCGGGTTGGACTGAAAAGGGGTTTTTTCAATACGGACCGCTAAATTACCGGCAACCACTTGTTTCATTGCCGAAACCATCTGTTGCAATGGTCTGGTAATGCCCCTGGCAATAAAGTAGGCTGCCAAGATTGCAAAAAAAACGCATAAAAAAGCAATCACCAAAATAGCCTTGATAACACCGTTCGACTCCCGATAAAGATAAGAGCGGTCAATAATATTGACAATCCGCCAATCATTGGTCTCTAACTTTACCGTATTCACCAACACCCTCTGCCCCAGGTAGCGGCTCCAAAAGCTGGCTTGTCTTTTCTGAAAGGCTTTGGCTTTCAATAAAGTTTGCGGTTCTACAATGTCTTTGATATTTTTAAATATCAATTTCTCCTGGGGATGAACAACGATCATCCCGTTTTGATCAATAATAAAACTTTGAATCGGCAGACCGGCACTGGACTTCTCACAAATCTCCGCCAATATATCCTCCCGGATATCAAGTACCGCCACTGTTCCTAAAGAGCTTCCATCGTTAATATCGAAAATTTGTTTCGTTAAAGAAAACACCTTTTCAGTATGGGCATCGACACTATCGGCAAAATGGCCTACCCGGGTCGGGAACCAACCAAAATTGTTCTCCCCCTGCATCGTGGTAAGGTAAAAACGCGATTTAACATCTATGTTGTCGTTCCACCAAAAGATACCTTTAATATAGTGTTTTTTGGAAATAAACGAGACCGATTTAAATTCCGGCGAAGTCGCAATATAATAAGCCAATTTGGTAGTCAGGGTGATACTTTCCTGCCGGTTTTGCCCAATGGGGGCCGTCGCGTTAATCTCTTTTAAAATACGGATGATTTCAGGATTGGTGATGATCTGAATCATGGTATCCTTGTATGCCGAAAGCCGGAAATCCGCGTTTTCCGCGGTCTGGATAATTAAGCGCTCCGAATAATCCCTTACTTTATGATCAATCGTTCTTTTGGAAATGGAATAAGAAACCGCTCCCAGGATAATCAGAGGAACCAGTGCGAATAAAATAAGAAAGAACAGTAGGCGGTATTTGATACTGCCCTGGAATAATGCATGGATTTTGGGCCCAAAGCCTACCGGGTATTTTTTGGTCATTGCAGCCATCAACTTCATATGGAATCCCCCAATGGATGATTCTCAAATAATTTCAACATGGTTTTTCTTGTTCCTGCAGTAAGAAATTTGATCAAAACGGAACAGCCTACGGCACATAAAAAAACCCGCAAAACCAAAAATCAGTTCCCGGGTTGTCGTAAAGGTCTTTTCCATACCTGCGGTGAAAGTAGTGCTTATTCCTTCATGAATGTTGCCTATCGATTTGAATATTTCAGCCGGGGGAAATTGATACCACTTCGCTTAGGATATCCGGGCCGCCCCTCCTTTAGTACAATTCATGGAACAAACTGGTGATGTCGGCCGATAAACCGTTGAATGCCCATGACTCAGCCAACTCACCCATTTCATACGTTTTATACTTCTCAATTTCATACTCATCAAAGCCGTAGATCATGATGTTTTCCTGTTTTTGATCGACAATCCAGTATTCCTTCACTCCTGATAACCGGTAAGTGTTTAGCTTGTCAATCATATCTTTGCTGCGGGAGCCTTCGGAGAGAATTTCAATCACCAAAGCCGGTGTACCCATATACTTACCTTTTTCGGTGACATTACCCTCCAAATCACAGGCCACCAATAAATCCGGCTGCATCACATCGGGTTCCTTCAAATCCTTCTTTCGGAAATGGACATCAAAAGGGGCTAAAAGGACCCGGCACTTTTTATCCTTAAAATGTTCATGAAAGATCATGTGCAGTCTTCCAATTATCTCCTGATGCCCTATGCTCGGCGAAGCCAATAACTGAATTTCACCGTTAATCAGTTCCATTCTAAGCGTACTTTTTTCATAAATCTCCATAAACTCTTCATAGGAAACCTTTTTGCCGCCGTATTGGTAGTCCAGTGCCTTTTCCCTTACGGTAAAATATTGTTCGATATCGGTGACATAAGGGGTCAACCTGGCGACTTTGTTGCCATTCTTGGTGATCACGACTTCATTTTGCTGTTCCACCAAGTCCATATATTTCCCTAAATTCTGTTTAAGCTCGGTTGCGGTTATCAGAATGCCTTCCTGAAAGTCCATGTCGTCACCTCCAGTATCATTATACCGGAATAGACGGTTTTGTACAATATTATCGTACCATATGAAAATAAATCATGTACAATATTTTAATAAATTTGTACATGATTTCGAGCGGCGCCTGTTAAAAATCAAATGAAGTTTTTTTATTAAACTTTCTTCTTTCTTGCCGATACCAGCAACATCATCGGCCTGCGTAATTCTTCCAACATTCCGGGAACGCTACGGAGCATATTTTCCGTCGGCTTGGGTTCAACCAGTCCGGTGATTTCAAATCCGGCCTTCGTTAAGCTGTTTACATAGGTGGTCAGGGTCCGGTGATACTTGACCACTTCCTCACCTAAAAAAAACGACCGGCGCTGGCCTTCGCTAAAATAATGGTCGACCGGCCAGTGCAATGGATCGCCCTGGAGATCATAGTACCAATCCTGTTTACCTTGAGCGGTAAAAACGGGATGCTCCACCGAAAACACCAAATCGCCTCCGTGAATCAGGCATTGGCTTATTTTGTTTACGATTCCCTCAAATGATGAAATATAATGAAAAACCAGCGAACTGATAACCACATCAAAGGAATCAGCGGGAAAATCAATGTCTTCAATGGCCATGCAGACATACCGGATATGTTCGGAATGGGTCTTCTCCTTGGCTTTATTCAGCATCTTTTGAGAAATGTCGATCCCAACAACCTCCCGGGCGCCATTTTCCTCGGCAAACCGGCAATGCCACCCAAAACCGCAGCCTAAATCCAAAACCTTTTTGCTTTGAAAATCCGGCAGCATTTTCCGGAGTTCGTGCCACTCACCTGCGCCCTCAAGTCCGCGTTTGGAACGCTCCATCCGGCTGTACTTGTCAAAAAAGGCGCCATCGTCGTATTGGTTTTGTTTCATTTTGAACTCCTCATCTTATTGCGGTTCCCGATCAGCGTTCATAAATGCGGCCTGAATGTAACGGTAAAAGTAATTTTTTTTCAGTCAGTCTCAAAGATACACCGATAAAATATCTCTGCCTCCTCCAAGCTTAGAGTTTTCCGTTTTTACCCAGGATCCAAATGGCGGCCGCAATTGGATCCGGTCCGTCACAAAACGACTTGGCTTCGCTAAGGCTGGTCCAGGTGCTTCCGTTGGTGGTTTCGACGGAACTTCCGTTAAGCCATCCCAAAGTATTGTTCCCGGCATCTTCAATCGCCCACCTGCCGCTGCGGTTTTTTACGAATGCAATGGTGGAGCTGCCTTTCTCGATCCGGTAATCGGAACCGGAGGTTTTAGCATACCCCCAAGTGCTGCCGCTTTTTTCGATACGGTCCCCAATGCACTTATAATCTGCGGCATAGACAATTCCCGATACTACTAAAGCTAAAACCAGTAAAAATACTACCCAACGCGCCTTCATGATAAATTCCTCCTTGATTTGTTATTCCCACTCCATTTATAATCAAGAATCCCGATGATTGCGATCTCATCGTTCATCCTGTGAGTCAGCTCAAGCGGATCGGCCATACGATGGATGCGAACTGGATTTTTCGCAACATGCCTTGCCTCCCATCTGCAACCTTGGTACTCTTTGTGTATTCAGTGAGATTAAATTCTTTTTTCAACCACGAAAGAAACGAAGAGCACGAAGTATTACAAAACAAACCGTCTTAATCCATCTTTCAAACGTTCCACATTAAAGTTAATCAATAAACCTATTTGAATTTGAGCCAACTTCATATATGTAAGGAGTTGAGCTTCGTGAATCCCTAATACCTCTTGGACTGCTTTGAGTTCGATAATTAATTCATTTTCAACCAAAAGATCAACCCGATATCCGCAATCAAACCTAATTCCCTTATATTCAATGGGAAGTGACTTCTCCATTACAAACTTAATTTTATTAATGGAAAGCTCATGTGCCAAGCATTGCGCATAAGCTGATTCAAGCAACCCTGGACCCAAGTGGCGATGAACCTCAATTGCACAACCAATAATTTGATTGGACAAGGCATCGAATCCCATTTTCCCGCTCCCTTTCTCCTTTTTCTTTTCTTCGTGTCCTTCGTGGTTAAAAAGTTCAACTGGTATTTTCAGGACTCGCATTACCATCCGATAGTTATTAAGCGCCTGAAAAAATTAAATTCCTTTTTTCTACCACGAAGAACACGAAGTTTTATAAAACCGTTTTAATCCATCTCCCAAAAATTTTACAAATAATCTCTTTCCGTAATTCTTTTAATCTTACTCATATCTTTTGCTTTTCTTCGTGTCCTTCGTGCTCTTCGTGGTTAAAAAGTTCAACTGGTATTTTCAGGACTCGCATTACC
>JAEVYU010000021.1 GCA_023392595.1 Bacillota bacterium
ATGGTATATTCTTTAAACGTTACTTTGTTATTATTTCGTCTTTTCATGCCTCTATTTTACTATATTTCATGCCCTTTTTCGATCCCTCACATGCAAAAAAAGAGACTGTCTCTTTTGAGACAGCCCCTTTTTTTGGAGTCTATTCAGAGATATGAATCTTAAATTAATGTAAAAAAAATTTCTATATAAAAATCAATGGATAGGGCGTTTTTTTATCATCTGATTAAATGGAAAAGATTGACGAAATAATACAAAAATAGTATTCTATTATTCATGCGATACTCGGAAGAAGAAATTTTAAAAGTTCAAATTGATTGCCAAAAAAAGAAAATGTACAGCTTGTCGGAAAAATACGGACTCTCATCACCGGAAGTCCTTGAACAGAGTTTGGTAGTGGATGCTTTGGTCAATCAAGTCATGAGATTCCGGTTAAATTGTACCAAAAGTCTGCCAATAGCTTTTTCAACCCAATCTTAAGGACCAAGGCATTAAATTCATAAGACTACTCCGGCTATCCGGAGTTTTTTTATTACCTGAAGAGATTTTTCCCCTCCGGCAAAGGTATAGCATATATTTTAAACTAAAAAACGAAGCCATCCCCTCTCCTTTTTTTGATCCAATAAAACCTCCTTGGAATTGGAATATACAATCATTTTACAGTGGTATTCTCTTCAAAGCCGTAAATTGCAGGATTTTTAAACTGGAATGTATAAATAATTGTTAAAATCGAATCATCTTGAAAGAATGAAGTGGGTAACAAATCACTAATTACTCATTTTTTACACTGATATCTTAAGTAAACCGGAGGTCAAAATGGAAGTCCCCGAAGAAATTCAAACGCGTTTGAAACAACTGAAAAGAGAAATCGAACATCATAATTATTTGTATTATGTAGAAGACCAGCCCGAAATTACCGATTATGAATATGACGCTTTGATGCGGGAACTTATTAACCTTGAGAAGGAATATCCGCATTTACAGTCCATAGATTCCCCAAGCCAGCGGGTGGGAGGGAAGCCGCTGACGATGTTTGATTCGGTCAAACACCAAGTTCCCTTATTAAGCCTGGATAATACTTTTAGCGCCGAAGAATTGAGAGCGTTTGACCAACGGGTCAAAAAAAGTTTAAACACAAATTCTGAAATCCAATATGTAGCTGAACTTAAAATTGATGGGTTAACCGTAGCTCTTACCTACGAGAACGGCTTATTAATTCAGGCTGCAACCCGGGGTGATGGGAGCATCGGTGAAGATGTGACCGCTAATGTCAAAACGATCAAGTCGATCCCGCTTAGACTGGCAAATGGAAGTGGGATCCATTTGGGCGTCCGGGGTGAAGTTTATATCAAAAAAGACGATTTTGAAAAGTTAAACCGGGAACGTGAGCGGTTAGGAGAAGCTTTATTCGCCAATCCCAGAAACATCGCGGCTGGCTCCCTTAGGCAGCTTGACCCCAAGATCAGTGCCGGTCGGCCTTTGGATGCTTTCTTTTACGATGTTTTATACATTGAGGGCCGGGAGGTTGCTACCCAATGGGATGGTTTTGAATGCTTGAAAGATTTGAAGTTAAAAGTCAATCCTCATTCAAAACTTTGTGAAGGGATTGAGGAAGTCATCGAGTTCTGCGAGTATTGGACCATCCATCGTGAAGAGCTGGCTTACGAAATTGATGGGGTGGTAATCAAAGTTAATTCTTTGCGGGAACAGTCGGAATTGGGCTTTACCGCCAAGGCGCCACGCTCAAAAATCGCCTATAAGTTTCCGGCGCAACAGGTGGAGACGAAGGTGTTGGATATTGTGATCAATGTGGGACGGACAGGGGCAGTCACCCCGACTGCGGTTTTGGAACCCGTCAAAGTTGCCGGGTCTACCATTAGCCGGGCAACTTTACATAATGAAGATAATATCCGCCAAAAAGATATACGGATCGGGGATCAAGTCATCATCCAAAAAGCCGGGGATGTGATACCGGAAGTGGTTCGGCCGTTGCCTGAGAAAAGGACGGGCCAGGAGCGTATTTTTTTGATGCCCGAAAAATGTCCGGAATGCGGGGCTGAGGTTTTTCGGGAGCCGGGGGAAGCCGTTGCCCGCTGTATCGGGGCAACCTGTCCGGCCCAATTGCGGGAAGGAATCATTCATTTTGTTTCCCGCGATGCAATGGATATCCAAGGACTGGGTGAAGCCATTGTAATTCAGCTGATTGATGCCGGATTGATCCATGATGTGGCTGATTTCTACCAACTCAAGTACGATGATTTGATGAAGTTGGAACGTTTCGGCGCCAAATCCGCCTCCAATCTTTTAAAGGCCATCGCTGAATCGAAAGGGAATGAATTGAGCCGGCTCCTTTTCGGGTTGGGAATCCGTCACGTGGGAGCCGGGGCGGCGCGGGAATTAGCCGGCCGGTATGGGGATTTTGAAAAACTAATGGCAGCAACTTATGATGAGCTCACAGCCATTGCTGCGATAGGCCCCAAAATCGCCGCCAGCATGGTTGAATACTTTAAAGAACCTCACAATCGTCAACTTATTGATAAGTTGATCCAGGCGGGACTCAATACCAAGGAATCGGTGAATCTTACGGAAGGGCTTTCAACATTGGCAGGTAAAACTATTGTGGTTACGGGGACTTTGGAAAAATACGGCCGTAATGAAATTGAGGAAGTCATCCGCATGCACGGCGGAAAGGCGGTCGCAAGCGTCAGTAAGAATACCGATTTTGTTGTTGTTGGGAAAGAACCCGGTAGCAGTAAATTAAAAAAAGTTAATGAACTTGGCATCCGGGTTCTCAATGAAATAGAGTTTGAAAAATTACTGGAAACCGGAAATGTTTAACTTGCCGGATTTAGCCGGCTTGCGCCGGTTTTGTTCAAAAATTTTTTAGCCGCGCGGGAAGGAATAAAGAATGCTTGAATTTACAGCCATTGATTTTGAAACGGCTCACCAGGCCCGTTGGAGTATTTGCCAGGTGGGTCTGGTCAGGGTGGAAAATTCTAAAATCGTACACACTTACTCAAGTCTGATCCAACCTCCCGATAATCGATACGTAAAATGGAATACGGCCATTCATGGCATCAGCTCTTATCTTACCAAGGAATCACCCTTTTTTCCGGACATATGGAAAGAAATGAAGGGTTATATCGAGAACCAACTTGTGGTCGCCCATAATGTCAGTTTTGACGCCGGATGTTTAGAACAAACATTACGTTATTATCGCCTGGAGATCCCGGATTTTAGAGTTGACTGTACGTACCGAAAAACCGGTGTCAGTTTAGATGAGGCCTGTTGGGGATTGGATATTAAACTGGAGAGGCATCACGATGCCCTTTGTGATGCCCTAGCCTGTGCGGATATTTATATGCGGCTTGCCGGCGGCCAGCTTCCTGATAATTTAAAAATCAGGTCTAAAGCGAAGAGGGACAAATCGGGCTTTAATTTTCGCGGCCATGAAAGAATTAAGGGCGAGTTATTACGGCCAAGTCCCTGTATTGCCAATTCAGACAGCGTTTTTTTCGGCAAAAAAATTGTTTTTACCGGAGTATTGTTTTCCATCGGGCGGGAAGAAGCCGCCAGAATCGTCAGGGATTTGGGAGCGGATGTGGATAGTGGGGTGACTCCGAAAACTAACTATGTGGTCGTAGGTAGCGAACCGGGGCCTGCGAAAATGAGAAAAATTGAAAAATACAATCATGAAGGAAGTTCGATTTCCATTATCCATGAAGAGGAATTTCTCAAAATTATCAAAAAGCTGGCATAAAAATCATCATACCTGGCATCACAAATGTTTGAATTGGATTGTTAACATCAATAATTTTTTGAAAAAGCAGGATTTTGTGGCATGATGTATAACTTATTGGTAAATTTGGAACGGGTAAAATGAACTTGTCTTTCTGTCAGGGTTACTTTACCCCCCGCCCATCATGGAGGTTATTGAATGTCGTTGACAAAAGCTGAAGTTGAACACGTTGCCAGACTGGCCCGTTTGGAATTGAATGAAAGTGAGAAAGAAGAGTTTACCGGGCAGCTGAATGACATTTTAGGATTTGTTGAGAAACTGGGTAAGCTTGATACCGCCTCTATTGAACCAACAGCTCATGCCATTCCGGTTACGAATGTTTTTCGGGCCGATGAGTCAGGGATCTCACTGGATCCTGATTTGGCGTTAGCCAATGCGCCTGATAGGGTCGATGATTATTTTAAGGTTCCTAAGATTTTGGAGGAAGAAGCAGAGTAGCAATCTTTAGCTCAGCTGAAAGTAACAGGCTGGAGCTTTAAATTCCGTGTTTTTTCTAGAGGAGGTTTTCTATATTGGCTCTTTATCAAAAAACTGCCCATGAGTTACATGAATTATTGGCGAAAAAAGAAGTTAAAGCTGTTGAAATCGCCCAGTCCATATTTCAAAGAATTCACCAAATCGAGCCGAAAGTTCATGCTTATATTACTTTAGCAGAAGAACAAGCTTATCAAAGCGCCCGGGAAGTGGATGAGCTCATGGCCAAGGGCGAAAAGTTATCCCCGTTAGCCGGGATTCCGGTTGCAATCAAGGATAATATTTCTACCAAAGGCCTTCGTACCACTTGCGCTTCCAAAATACTCGAAAATTACACCCCTCCTTATGATGCGGCCATCATTGAACAGTTTAAGGCGGATCATTTGATTACCATTGGCAAAACCAATTTGGATGAGTTTGCAATGGGATCTTCGACTGAAAATTCCGGCTTATTCATTACCCATAATCCTTGGGATCTGGATGCGGTCCCCGGTGGTTCCAGCGGTGGTTCGGCAGCCGCAGTCCGCGCTGATGAAGCCATTCTGGGCATTGGGTCCGATACGGGAGGATCGATTCGCCAACCGGCGGCTTATTGCGGTATCGTAGGATTAAAACCAACTTACGGGCGGGTATCCCGCTATGGACTGGTGGCCTTTGCATCTTCTCTCGATCAGATTGGGCCGTTAACCAAGGATGTTACCGATAGTGCATTATTACTGCAGGTATTGGCCAAATATGATCAACGGGATTCGACTTCTGTGAATTACCCGGTACCGGATTATATCCAAGAGATGAAAAAAGGGGTCAAAGGTTTAAAAATCGGGTTAGCCAAAGAATATATGGCAGAAGGTATTTCTGATCCGGTCAAGGAAGTCATTTATGAAGCTGTCAAAGTATTCCGGAGCTTGGGTGCGGAAGTCGTCGATGTTTCGTTACCCTATACCGAATATGCTTTGGCGACTTATTATATTATTGCCCCGGCTGAAGCCAGTTCCAATCTGGCCCGCTATGATGGTGTACGATACGGATACCGCACCGGGGAACGGGTGCCGGATTCTGTTGCTTTATTTATGAAAACCCGCAAGGAAGGGTTCGGACCTGAAGTAAAGCGGCGAATTATGGTCGGCACCTATGCTCTGAGTTCCGGCTATTATGACGCCTACTATTTAAAGGCCCAAAAAATCCGGACTTTAATTCGGGATGATTTTAATAAGGCTTTTCAAAGCTGCGATTTGATTTTAACGCCTACCGCCCCTTCTCCGGCCTTCAAGATTGGCGCTAAGATCAAAGATCCTTTGGAAATGTATCAGGAGGATATATGTACACTGGCCTGTAATATGGCTGGGATACCCGGAATCTCGATACCTGGCGGATTTGTTAAGGGAATGCCGGTAGGGATGCAGTTGCTGGGCCCGGCATTTAAAGAAGAGGTTTTGCTTCGGGCGGCATACGGGTTTGAACAAGCCACCCAATTTCATAAAGAACGGCCCGCTGCGGTTAATGCTTAATTTGAGTTGCCCATGCGCGCCATATCGGGAGGATTAGGATTATGCCTTTAGAAGATTACGAGATAATCATTGGTCTGGAAGTTCATGCAGAGCTGAAAACCGATACCAAAATCTTTTGCGGTTGCAGCACCAGGTTCGGCGGTGATCCCAACAGTCAAGTATGTCCGGTATGTATGGGCTTACCCGGCGCTTTACCGGTTTTGAATGAAAAGGCCTTGGAATACACGATTCTTGCCGGCCTGGCTTTAAATTGCGAGATTGCCGAATCCAGCAAGTTTGATCGCAAGCAATATTTCTATCCGGATTCTCCGAAAGCCTATCAAATTTCCCAGTATGATCTTCCATTTTGCAAAAAGGGTTGGATTGAAATTCAGGCCGATAACGCAGAGCCGGGTGTAACCAAAAAAGTCGGGATCACCAGGGTCCATTTGGAAGAAGAAGCCGGAAAACTGGTTCATTCGGGTAGTGGAATCATGGATTCCAGTTTTTCGCTGGCAGATTATAACCGTTGCGGGATTCCGTTGATTGAAATCGTCGGGGAACCGGATTTGCGCTCTCCAAAAGAAGCCCGGGAATATCTGGAGAAACTCCGAACGCTTTTACTCTACACCGATGTCTCCGATTGTAAAATGGAAGAGGGTTCATTACGATGCGATGCTAATATCTCACTGCGGCGCAAGGGCGATACCAAATTGGGGATATTAGCCGAGATTAAAAATATCAATTCATTCCGCTCGGTACAGGCGGCACTGGAGTATGAGGCTGAACGCCAGGCTAGGTTGCTCGATGCCGGTGAAAAAATGATCAAACAGACCCGCGGCTGGGATGAAAATAAAGGCGCCACCGCCTTTATGCGCTCGAAAGAAGAAGCCAGCGACTACCGTTATTTTCCGGAACCCGATCTCTTGCCGGTGACTGTTCCCGGGGAACGTGTGGCAAAACTGCGGGAAAGGCTCCCGGAAATGCCTGATTCCCGTAAGAAAAGATATATTGAGCTTTGGGAATTGCCGGAGTATGATGCCAATCTGATAAGCAGTTCACGGCGGATGGCCGATTATTTTGAAGAGGCTGTCGCAATATACAACCAACCGAAAGTCATCGGCAACTGGTTGATGGGAGAATTATCCCGGCTATTAAATCAAGAACATCTTGAGTTTGAAGAAGTTAAAATTAAACCGGCGAGTTTGGCCAAAATGTTGGAGTTAATTGATAAAGGTACGATTAGTGGGAAGATCGCCAAAACCGTTTTTGAGGAAATGTTTTTCACCGGTAAAGATCCTAAGGCGATTGTCGAGGAAAAAGGGTTGGTTCAAATCAGTGATACCTCGGAACTGGAGAATATGGCCCGCCGGATTATTGAGGCCAATCAGCAATCCGTTTCGGATTATCTGGCCGGCAAGGAGCAAGCGTTAAAATTTTTAATCGGTCAAATGATGAAAGAGACCAAAGGAAGAGCAAATCCCGGTATTGTTAATGACATTCTCAAACAAGAACTGGCTAAAAAAGCCCATTAATTTCGGGCAAGGGATTGGATGATGTTAGAGCGGTGATAAGATATACAATAAGGCCACTCCATTCGGAAGCCCAAATATTGTATATCTTTCTTTATGGCCCCATCTGCCGGCATCTTACCAATTCACGAGGCATTAAAATTCGCGGAGTAAGCAATCTTTCCCGGCTATTTTTGGTTACAATAACCATAGGGGGGGTGCTTTTGCGAAAAATTGTTGACGGACAAGGCAAGTTATTCGGTTTGATCAATTTGCTTGATTTGGCGATTCTGCTCGTGTTGATATTGTTGGGTTTTAAAGTGTTGGCCGATTATAAGCCGGTGGCCCCTGATTTCCGGTATCTTCAAGTTACCTTAAGCCTTTTGATTTCCAATATACCGCCATATTTAGCGGAAAACCTTGTGGTGGGACAGGATGTGTATCATGATAATACCGGCGCGTACTTGGGAAAGGTTGTTAATATCCAAATGGTTCCAGCCGAGTTGTTATTGGTAAAAAACGGCGGAATCATATTGGGGGAATCCCCCAGAAATCTCGATGTCAGGATTCGCCTTCAAAATCGCGGTCGTGAATTGAAAGGCCCAGCTCAATCCGGAATCTATCTGGGGAAATTGGCGGTGAGAGTGGGAGACCACTTAAAAGTTCATACCATGTTTACATCGTTTCGGGGTGACATTGAAAGTTTGAAGGTCAACGGCAATGGCCGTCGCTGAGAAACCGACCTTTGGAAGGCGGATCTGGGAAAATAGCCTAATTTCTAAAATAACGGCATCTTGGCTTCATAAAAGCGCCGAATTAAAAGCCCTTTGCGCCCGCTATGGACTGTCAAAATGGAAACCTTATCTGGAATCACTGCTTGTCCTAGCCATTATTTTCATGCCGGTCATTCGGTCCTGGGAATTAATTTTGCCTTTATTGGCGTTGTTATGGCTTGAAAACCGCAGCTCCCGGCGCCCGGTTGCCCGTGAATTGTTTATTATGGGATTGATTGTAGTCGCAAGTGCGGTTTTCTCAGGTAATTTGCGCGTCGGAATATCCAGTTTAACTACTTTTAGCTTTTGGCTGGGACTTGCTTATTTGGTCAGTAAGGCAGTTTCGCCGGAACTGGTCCAAAAATTACTTGGAAGCTTATGTTTTTCAAGTTTCATTTGGATAATAATTGGTTTTTGGCAACAAATGAGCGGAGTTCCAACCCCAACAGGGTGGCTTGGAAATGAACAAATCAATTATATTAAAGTCCGGAGCTATTCGGTTTTTGGTAATCCCAATATTTTCGCTTTATACTTACTCTTGATCCTGGGCATTTCCTGTGATTTTATTGTTTTTTTCGCAAAAAGCCTAAAATATAGAACCGGCTTTTTTAAAAATAAAAGATCATCGGCGTATTATCTCCCCCAAAACGTTAAGGGCCTATGTACCCGTGACGAAGAGGGAGGGGTACTCCTTTGGATGAATCTCATTTCATTCGTTTTAATCCTGTGTTTCACTTTAACCGCTTTATATTATACCTATTCCAGGTTCGCCTGGTTTCTGAGTTTGATTTGCTTGGTCCGGTTTTGGCCTCGTTTTGGAAAGAGGCGTTGGTTAATTGCCGGCACGGTTGTTTTATTTCTTTGCACGGTACAAGGTTTTAGAATCAGAATGGCTCCTTTATTGAGCTTCACCGATAGTTCCATGGGATACCGGATTCTTATCTGGCAAGGTGTTTTAAAGGCTATTGCCGATCATTGGCTGTGGGGAACAGGACCCGGTAGTTTTGGGATGATTTATCCATGGTACCGGATGTCAAATACCGCGAGTATCCATGCTCATCAACTTTATTTGCAAATTTGGTTAGAAAACGGAATTTTGAGTTTGATGGCTTTTTTATGGCTGTTCCGAAAGCCCGTGGCAAGATGTTGGTATTTGTTCGTCCATAGGGGCAGTCGAGTCTTGGGTCCCTCAACCATAATATCCCCGGCGGCCGATTTATCTGCTTTGATTGTAACCATTTTCTTAGGTTACGGCCTGACTGAGTCATGGACACAAAATCATTTGATAAGTGGTTATTTTTGGTTTTTTTATGGTCTATGGGTATCAAGCACCCGCACGTTAAGCAAGGAGAGAATCACGGGATGAATGGCTTTACAATTTTTGGCTATTACGGCCGGGGTAATTTGGGGGATGAAACCAATCTGCGAGAATTGCTCTCCTTCATCCGGGGATTCAATCCCTTGGCTGAGATAACAGTGATATCCGCTAACCCCAGCCGGACATCCCAACGCTATGGTGTGAACGCTGTTGGAAAGTTTCATTTTATCGACATCTGTTTTGCGATTTGGCATACGGATGGTTTAATCGGGGGAGGAGGAAGTTTGTTTCAGGACCGTACCAGTTTGCGGAGCCTCTTGTATTATAGTTTTTTGGTTCTGCTGGCAAAATTTTTTCATAAACCGGTTTGTATGTATGGTCAAGGAATTGGTCCGATTCGTTCATTTGTAGGGAGGATTATCAGCGGTTTTGCATTGTCAAGTGTTGGTTTGCTCACCGTTCGTGACAGACTGTCCATTATTGCCCTTTCTGAACTGGGTGTCAGCAAACCGGAAATTTATATTACGGCTGAACCATTGCTTGTTCTAAAGGAACTTCCAGTTTCCATGGTTCATCAGTATTGGCAAGGGCGCCCCGGTGAAAAACGGCTGAGATTAGGGTTAATCATTCAGAAGAATGGCTGCATGCAAAAGAAAATTTGGTGTCGATTGCTGGAATGTATTCGTTGGGACCAAAATATTGAGGTTTATTTGATACCCATCGACCCGGGCGATTTAAATTTTTTAAGGGAATTATGCCATTTTCAAAATATCGCGCTATTGCCATTGGAAAAAGAATGGGAGGATCTCCAGAAGGCTGTTGGGGGTCTGGATTTGGTAGTTAGTACCAGACTGCATGGCCTGGTGGCATCCGTCGTTCAAAACGTCCCTTGCCTGGGAGTTGCGGTTGATCCAAAGATTGAAGGGTTTTGTTTACAGACGGGAGTACCGTTTTTGAGGCCCACCAGTAAAATGGAGTGGCTAACCGTAAGTAACCGGATATTAAGTTTTCTTAACCAACCTTTACCGGAACGAAAACCATGGGTGCAGCAGGTTGATTTTTGGAGAGCGCGGGCAATCGAAAATCAAGTCATATTAAAAAAGTTTATGATCCAGTCTGGCAGGGGAAGTTAAGAAAATGGACTATATCATTGATCTCCCGGTAAGTCTTTATACAAATGAAGAGATTCTGGCTTTGATTGACCACTGGTTGGCAAAGCGGGAACGTTCAAGACATATTATAACTTTGAACGCATTGATGGTAATGACCGCATCACGGCTTACATCTCTGAGTGACATCATGCATCAAGCCGATTTAGTGACAGTGGACGGGTATGGAATTGCGGAAGCCCTCCATAAAAGGGGATTGAAAGTCCAGCGTTTCACCGGAGTTGATTTAACAAGGCAATTATTAAAACAAGCTTGTCAGAAAACCTACTCGGTCTATTTTTTGGGTGGCACTCAAAAGATCGTCACAGCTCTCGGGCGCGTGTTGCCTATCCGGTGGCCGGGATTAAATATATCCGGAGTCCGGGACGGTTATGGCAATTTGGATCCTGATGGCGCTGTTTTTGATGAAATCATCTCCAAACAGCCTCATTTATTGCTGGTGGGACTGGGTGTGCCTCAGCAGGCTTTATTTTTGGCAAAGATTTTGCCATATTTACGGGGAACTGTCGGTATTGGCGTCGGGGGTACTTTTGAGGTTCTTAGCGGTTTGAAATCCGAAGCTCCCAAATTTTTTCGCAACCATGGATTGGAATGGTGTTATCGAATGCTTCAAGAGCCCCGAAGATTAAAACAGCTTCCATGTTTGGTCCAGTTTTGGTACCGTTATTTGCGGTAATATAGCGAGGTGTGTCGAATGTTAATGAAAAATATTTCCTGGAATTGGGTTTATATTCGCAGGGAGATTAGGGATTATATCGGAATATTGGTTGGTGTTACCATTACGGCTCTTTCATTGGTTTGGCTGTTAATTCCCAATAAAATCGCAGCCGGCGGGGTTAGCGGATTGGCCATCGTTTTTTACTACTTGTGGAAATGGCCGGTTTCTTGGATGATGCTGATGTTGAATATTCCGCTCTTTTTGGCTTGCCTATGGGCTTTTGGACCGCGTTTTGGCGCAAAGACCTTGTTTGGAGCAGCTTTTCTCTCTATTATGACGCAATTTTGGGAGTCCGTAGTCAATTTATTTCCCTTGACCAAAGATCCCTTATTGGCATCTTTATATGGGGGAGTTATCGCCGGTATTGGTATGGGGATTGCCTTTCGTTTCCGGGGTACCACCGGCGGCACGGATTTAGCCGCCCAGTTGCTTAACCGTTTTGCCGGAATTCCGGTAGGCCAGGGATTGCTATTTTGTGATAGCGCGGTCATTATTTTGGCGGGTTTGGTGTTCCGCAGCACCGAGTTAGCATTGTATGCCATTATGACTCTGTTCATTACCAGTAAGGTTTTGGATGCAGTTTTAGAAGGCTTTAATTATGCCAAAGCGGCTTTTATTATCTCCGAGCACTCTGAAGAAATTGGACGGAGAATTATACATGACTTACAGCGGGGGGCAACCGGCCTATTCGGACGCGGCTTATATTCAACGGCTCAAAAAGAGGTTGTTCTTTGTGTAATATCCCGGGCTGAGGAATTTAGGCTCAAAGAGTTGGTTCATCAGATTGACCCCGGAGCTTTCATTATTATTACAGATGTCCATGAGGTTTTGGGAGAAGGGTTTAAAAATGAAATGAGAGTGTGAAAGCGACATCAATTAGGGTCCGATTGCTTTTTGGGTTTAATCATCGATTTTATTAAACCCGCTAAAGTAAAAAATAGCATACCGGCTAAAGAGATAAGGCCTGCTTGTTTCACCCAAGGAAGCGCATTCCCCCAATGGGCTCCCAGTTGCCGGCCGAGGACCACTAAAGCAAAGAAAAAAATCAAATTGCTGAGCAGGATAGAACCTAGGACTTTTGCATTCCCGAGTTTCAGGAAGCCACAGCAAAGCACGGTATATAAAGTCATTCCCGGCACAAGTTTACCGAGGTAAATCATGTATAAACCATAACGTTTAAACCAATGAAGAGCTTTCTGGTAACGAGCGAAAGTGATGATCCGATTGAGGGGGGATTTTTCCAATAAAGTGGCGCCATATTGATGAGTTAAATGGTAAAGCAGCAAACTTGAACTAAACATCCCACCGGCTGTGGCACTGACGATGATCAAAGGCGCCCAAACCGTTCCTGCCGAAAGATAGGCTGCAAAAAGGGTAATCGTTTCCAGTGGAGTAGGGGGGAAAAAAAGATTGACGGCGGCAACCATAAAAAGCAATCCGAAAAGCACCCATGGATTGTCGATAATCCCTTCAATTTGCGCAAGAATAGTATTAAAAATAGACTGCCTCCAAGGTTCAACCAGATTGTCTCAACTGCTGGGCTTCAAACCCTCGGCTTCAGCCGGTGGTGGTTGAGTTCATTTAGTATTTCCGAAGTTTTGGGAATCATAAGTTTTTTTGCTCCAAGAAATTCTTTTATTTATAACAATTTCCGGGCCTGCAAATCAAGTACCAGTTCTTTGGCTTCTTTTTTGAGGGCAGCGTATTTATCAGGATATTTTTCTTGTGTATAAACTTTTAAGGCCTCATCGTAAGCCCGAAAAGCGCTGGTATACCATTCGGGTTTAGCTTCGGCTTCCGCGAGCTCTCTGGCTAGGGTTTGCAGGTTTAATTGTAGAATCGCATATAATTGGGGAAAACGTTCTAAAGTGTAAACTTTTAAAGCACAAAGATAAGCGTCATAGGCATTTTTTAAATTTTTGGCCCTGGTCTCATTTTGGGCCAAAAATTGATAGATGTTCCCCAAACTGTTTTGGATCATCGCGAAATCCTTCGGGAATGACTCGAAAGTTTTAACTTGAAGCGCGGCCTGATAAGCAAGGGCAGCTTTTTCATAGTATGAGGAATCTTTTTCGATTTCTGCCAAGTCACTACAGGTATTACCGAGTAAATTTTGGGTCGTAGCATAATCCTGGGGATGATTATCTTTAGTATATACCTGTAAGGCTTTCTCCAAAGCGTTGATGGCTTGTTTGAAGTGCAACGCTTTGGCCTCGATTTCCCCCAATTTCAAATGGACAGTACCGGTGTAAAGTTGGCTAAGAGCAAACGACTCCGGTCCCTGCTTGGTTGAGAAGAATTTTAACGATTCACCAAGAGCATGGAGGGATTTTTTTAAGTTGGAGACTTTATCTTCCGTCTCTGATAGTAACAAGAATGCCAGACTTTGATTTTGCCGGGTCTCTCCGTATAGCATCGGAAAACATTCGATGGTGCGCACACGGATAGCGTTTTGAAAACAAGTAAGCGCCATTTTACAGTGGGTTGTTTTGTTTTCAACCTCGGCGAGCAAGGTGTAAGTTTTACCCAACCAATGCTGGGATGTGGCAAATTGCATGGGGAAGGACTCAAAAGTTTGTACCGTGAGAGCCTGGCTCAAACTTTCAATGGATTTTTTGCAGTTGATAGCCTTATCTTCCGATTTTGCCAATAAACAATAAACAATGCCTAAGTTTTGGTGAAGGTTGGCATATTCAATCGGTGATTGAGTCGGACTTTTTTGTTTCAGGCTTTCATGATAGTAGGTAATCGCTGATTTATAATGAGCCGGTTTGTCTTCAATTTGGGCAAGGGACCGGTAAACATCCCCGAGCAAGGTTTGGATGGTTGCATACCGTTCCGGATTGGAATTCTTAGGGAATGTTTGCAATATTTTTTGATAAACCGAAATCGCCTGATGATAATTATCGGGGTTTGCCTCTAAGGCCGCCAATTGTTGATAAACATTTCCTAAATGATTAAGGGTATCGGCATATTCTTTTGGGTGCTGTTCGTGAGTATACATATTTAAGCCATTTTGAAACGCTTGAATGGCCTGATGGTAATTTTCCACTTTGGCTTCGACTTCAGCTAAATTGCAATAGGTTAAGCCGATTTTATTTTGGGTAATTGCATATTCAAAGGGTTTACTTTCTTTCAAGAAAGTTTTCAAGGCCAACTGATAAAATTCAATCGCTTTATTGCTGTTGTCCGCTTTTTTCTCTAAATTAGCGAGTTGGTAAAAAACATCGCCCAGTTTTTGCTGAAGCTCTTCGGCACGGAGCGCTTTGGGTAAATTTTTATTTTGAAGGGCATCCGAATAGAATTCCAACGCTTTCTTGAGATTATCACGCCGGTTTTCGGATTCTGCCAATTTTTCGTATGCGCATCCGAGTTCGGTCAGAATGATAGCTTTCTCTACATGGTATTCGGATCTTTTATGTAGAAATTCCCAGGCGCTTTGGTAGGCATTGATCACTTGCTGATAATTGAAAATGCCGTTTTCCATTACAGCCAGTTGTTTATAAATTTCAGCAATGCTTAGTTGCGTTCTCAAAATTAAAAGTTCCGGCAGGGAATGCTTTTTAGTATAGGTAGCAAGGGTTTCCTCAAAGGCAAGCAAGGCTTGCTTGAGATGAAAAGCTTTATTATTTAATTCAGACAGTTCAAAATAAATATTGCCTAAGATAAAATTGATAAGGGCATAGTCTTTAAGGTAAAGGGGTTTGGTGTAATATTGGAGGGCTTCTTTTAATAGAGAAACCGCCAAATTGAAATTATGTTGCTTATTTTCGGAGATTCCCAGATAAAAATGGGTAAATCCAAGATATTTCTTTACTAACATCCCTTGATATTCTTCATCGAAGCTTCCTTTAAGCGCCGCATTCAAAGCTTCAATGGCTTGGCGGCAATTGAATGAGTCATCCGTTTGAAAGGCCATTTTAAGATAGGCGATGCCCAAATTAATTTGACAAATCGTTGCATCATGCCCTGACGGACTATGATCTGGCAATGCTTCCTTAAAAAAAGTTACCGCTTCCCTGTAATGGGCGATCGGTTCGGATAATCCCGACAGAATCAGCTGGCACCACCCGGCAGTTTTGAGAACGGGCCTTCTGGCATCGGGATTTTGCTGAAAGGCAGTAGAACGCAAATAATCCCGGCATATATCACCGGCAAAAACAGCTGCGGCAGAAATCGCATGATCTTCTTGATTCGGTTGTTGCTTACAGGTAATACTCCTTAATGCAGCGGTAGCGATAAGCGATACTAAGGTTCCCGAGAGGGGTTCGTTGTTTTGAACGGAAAATTCCTTGAATTCATGATAAATCTCCTGAAGCTTTTGAAGGGAATCTTCAGGAATGAAAAGATAAATCCGGATTAGTTTTTGAAATGTTTCCGTAAATTTCCCGTTGATGGATGGTGTTTTGAAAAGTTCAGGGTAGATTTTAGCAGCAACTTTTGCCCCGATTGCTGGAGAGTAATTTTCCAACGACGGGTTTAATACTGTTTGTAATCTGTTTACATCCGACTTATTTAAACTGATCCGGGTAATCTTATTCCGCTCAAGTTCGGGTAATTGGATACCCGGATTCAAGGATGGATTGATTAGTTGTTCGTCAAAAACGGTTTTTTCCAGGCCGGATTCTTCCGCTTGCCCGTAAAAGGCCTTGGCATTCACTTGAGCTTTCGCGGAATGAATGGTAATAACAGGTAGACCGCTGCCTTTGATGAAACCAAGCGCATAGGGAATAAAGGGGGATAGCCCATCGAGCACGACGAATCCTAAAATACTATTCATGACCTGGCCTTTTAGTTCGCTGAAACAGGCTGGAGATTGGGTGAATTCTTCACCAAGCCGTTTCGGGACAATACCATGATCATGGAACCAATTTTCCAGAGCCAGAAAGAGTTCCAGTGGGCAATGATTGCCGGAGATCAAAAGTCCCTGTAGTTCATAGGACATGATAGGGCCTTGCGCATTCAGGGTGTCCGCAAGCTCCATCCGGATACTATCATTCAGTAATTTTTTTGATTGGTTCAGTGTGAACATTGTTTTCACAATCCTTGACTTTAATCAATTAATAAATTAACTAAGTTATCCATTTCATAACGTAATAAGCGGTACTTTTTAGGAAATTTATGCTTGGTAAAGACTTTTAACGCTTCTTCACAGGCTTCAAAGATTTTTTTGTAGATTTCAACGTTATTTTCATTTTCGGCCAATAAATAACAACAGGCTTTGATATGATCATAAAAAATTCCATAGTTTAAAGGAAATCGTTCAAAAGGACAAATGGTAAGGGCCGCCTCGTAGATCTCGATAGCTTTTTTAGCATTGGTTTCGATATCCTCCCGGCGGGCTAATTTTTGATAGGCATTCCCTAAACATTTTGAAGAATTTACATAAATCAAAGGATTATTTTCGACTGTCCAAAAATTTAAGGCCTCTTGATAGGAGAAGATGGCATTTTTTAAATTATCATGATTTCCATCCACTTCAAAACATGTTTGATACGCATTTCCCAGAGTTTGCATCAATAAAGCATAGTCAGGGGAGTTTTTATCATAAGTGTATATCTCCATGGCTTTTTGGAATGATTCAATTGCTTGGAGACTATTGGTTCTTTTTTCTTCAATAATGGCTAAAGATTGCGGTTCCTTCTCCGGAACCGAATAAGCAATCGTAAACCATTCAGGGGCTTTTCCCAAATCGGAAGCAGCGACAAATTCTTGATAAGCTGCCCAGGAAAACGGTTCATCGCCTTTGAGAGATTCGGCCACCGCTAAAATATAATAGGCATTTCCTAATTGGCTCAATATTTGACTGCATTCCAAATCTTGAACCGACGAAGCGAGACCTTGTAGAGCCTCTTGGCAGACATATATCGCTAATTTGCAATTGTCTACCCGATCCTCATATTCGGCCATATGAAATAAGGCTTTGCCCAAATTCATTTGTATCGTGGAACGTTTTGGATTTTCCTCTTCACCGGTTCCGTTTTTCAGTGCTTCCCTGTAAGCGGTGATGGCTTTATTCCAATAACCGACATCTCTTGATTCGCTTGCAAGCAAAGCATAGGAATGCGCCATACTGTTCCAAATGGAGCTTTGTTGAATCGAGTGCTTCCCATTACGACTGGGAAGGGATTTTTTCAAGGCGTCAATAGCCTTATTACAGTTGTTGACGGTGTCGTTAAAATCGGCCAGCCGTAAATAGGCCTCCCCCAGATGTTGCTGAATGATATGAAAATAGAAATCTTTATCATTCAGACAAGTTAAACTTTCCTTGTAATAATGAACCGCCTTTTCCAAGTGTTCTGTTTCATAACCAAGGGATGACAGCGATTCATAAATCTCGCCGAGGTTTTTTTGAACCAACGCATATTCTTGCGGATTTTCCTGTTTGGAAAGAAATTTTAAAGCATCTTCATAAGCGTGAATGGCATTTTTAAAATCTTCAATGCTCTCGCGAATACGGGCCAATTGATGATAGGCTTCTCCTAAATCGCACTGGGTTTGCCAAACGCGGTCCGTTGTTTTAAGTTGCAAAAAGAGCGCCGCTGCGCTGGTATAATAACCGATTGCCGCTGGATAATTGGTTTCGGGTTCCTGAAAATGGCCTATTTTTAAATAAAGATTGCCAATTTCCACTTTCGTATCGGCGCAGTCCTGAGAATGCTCCACCACCAATCCAATACTGAGGAATTCTTCAAAACAGGTTATGGCTTTTTGAAAAAATTGGGGCTCGAGTGTTGTTTCGGCATGAGCCCTATAAGCTTTACCCAGTTTATAAAGAGTTGGCGAATAATCACTGATCATCTTCATTTCGCTATAGACATCAGCGGCTTCCTGATAGGCCTGAATTGCCATTGGATAATGGTTATCCAGATTTTGAGAAAGGAAATAGGCATCCGCCAGGTTTACTTGGGTTTCTGCATAATCACGGGGATTATTGTCAAGATTCCTTACTTTGAGAGCTTCTTCAAAACAACGAATGGCTAATTTTAGATTCGCGGTGTTTTTTTCATTGTCCGCCATTTTTAAATAGATGGCCCCTAATACATTTTGCGAGTCTCCATAGTTTTTTGACATATATTGCGGGGAAGAAGCTTTAATAATTTCCCGGAATGTTTGAACCGCTTTCTTATAATTTTGTTGCATCGCCGATGGGTTTGCCGAGTGTGCGGATGCCAGATCGACATATAAAAGTCCCATTTTGAACAGAATGTCAAGTTGTTCCTGGTCCAAACGTTTTTGAGTGGCGATTTTTAAAGCGGACTCAAAGTAGAATAAGGCCTGCTTGCTATCATCGATTAAATGTTTGGCTTGGTAAAACTTATGGTAGCCTTCAGCCAGTTTCATCCGCACTACAGCTGGGGTAGCGCTGTTGTCAATTTCTCCGGGACTTGATTCCAGAACGTTTTTCCAAGACTCAACCGCCTTTTGATAATTGGCCAATTCATCTTCAGTTTCGCTTAATAAGCGGTGAGCATCACCTAAATCGTTCATAATGGCGATATGTTCTTTGGAATGCTGCTCTAAAGTATATATTTTAAGCCCTTCGTGAAAAGCTTTGATGGCCTGTTTACAATTATTTAGTTTGTTACCGTAATGGGCCAGCCGGATGAAAATTGCGCCGAGGTTTTTTTGGATCAGACCAAATTCAGCCGGATAGTTTTGGAATGTAAAATATTCCAATGCGTTTAGGTAGTTCTCACTGGATTTACGAAGAGTTTCAACTTCCGGTTTCAGGGCGGCGAGAGCATAATAGGAATCGCCCAACGCTTTTTGGAGTTTGAACCTTTCCGGTAGGGTTTCTTGTTTTTCGTCGGCAATGATCGATAAGGCTTTTTCAAAACATGAAATGGATTGAGGATAATTTTCTTTCCCCTCCTCAACGGCGGCCAACTTTTGAAGTGCCAAACCTTGTTCTAGTAAAATAGCCACGGTTTGCAGGGGAGCTTGTTCGAAATTTTTCTTTTTCAGGGCTTCTTCCAAAGATTGCAGGGCAAGTTTACAGTTTGCGTCTTTGTCGCTAAAATCAGCCAGGGCATTATAGGCAATCCCCAATTGATATTGGACGAGGGTGGCGTTTGCTAAATCTTTAATCCGTAGAATATTTAGGGCTGCCAACAATGAAGCGACTGCCCTGGAATAATTTTCGGAGGGAGCTACAAGTTTGGCAATATGGAGATAAATCCGGCCCAAGTTCCATTGGGTAATGGCGAATTGATTGGGAAACGATTGGACGGTATAAACTTGAAGCGCTTCCTGGTAAGCGGCGGCTGCTTCCCGGAAAACAGTAAGTTCTGAATTGATTTCGGCCAAATGTTGCAGTGTTTTCCCGATGTTTCCTTGCAAGGAAGCGCATTCATTTGGATGGGTTTTCGGGTTATAGTATTTTAAAGCGCTTTTAAATGAAGCGACTGCTTTGATGGAGTATTCCTCGGTATTTTTTAAATCCGAAAGCATTAAATAAGCATTGCCCAGATTGTTTTGGAGTATTGCAAAATCCAACGAATTTAAATCATCCTGCATACTATCAAAGAGAGTGATGGCTTCCTCATAATAGGTAATTGCCTTTTGGCAATGGATGATTTCATTTTCATATTTTGCCAGTATCCGATGGGAATTCCCTAAATGATGGCGAACAACGGCGTAATCCAAGGGAAAATTTTCCCGGGAAAAAACACGTAAAGCTTCCTCAAAAGAGAGGATGGCAGCTTGACAATTTGAAAGAGCGTCCGCCTCTTCTCCTAAAGTATTTAGAATGATTCCCATCCTTTTTTGTAGGTCGGCATAAAAAGAAGGCGACTCTTCAATCGATTGGGCCTGGATAGCCTCACGGTAAGCGGTTAACGCAGAACTCAAATGAGCGTCTTTTTCTTCTAGCTCGGCTAATCGTTCGTTAGTTAGTCCCAGTTTCTGCTGAACTCGGGAAAAATCGCCGGGGAAACGCTTCCGGGTCCATATTTTTAAAGCGTCCCAATAGGCATCGACGGCCCGGGTATAATTAATTCCGGGATTTTCCCACTGGGCCAAACCATAGTAAGATTCACCCAGCTTTTCAAAATTGACGGCGTTATATTCGGGCTGGTCCTGGTTGCTCAATACCCGGAGAGAATCCTGGAAGGATTCAATGGCATTTTTCCAATGTTCAGCCTTCATCGTGGTAAGGGCAACTTTTTGGAAAACTTGGCCGATTTTATGTTGCGTGAGGGCAAATGGAACCCAAAGCTCATATTTCCGGTATTGCGCCAGGGCCAAACGTAAGTTATATAAGGCTTGGTCCTTGTTTTGAGGATTGTCGGCGCTCTCCCATGCGATACGGTGGGCAGTTCCTAAATTTTGGTGAAAATCCCCCAAAACCTGCGGACTTATTCCCGCGGCTTGCGCTGATTGATAGGATGATATCGCTTTTAGGCTATATTCCGATGAGTTGTCGATTGTAGCGAGTTTCAAGTAGGAATTTCCCAAGTTAAAATGGCAAAATCCCGAACCTGGTTTCGCTGGGTTATTTCCAAGGATCTTTAAAGCATTTTGATAAGCGGCAATTGCTGTTAATTCATGGGCCTCAGGAGATTGATGTTCCGCCAGCAAGTGATGAATCTCGCCAAGATTGCATTGGCACCGGATGTATTGGGCCGGATAAATTTCGGAAACAAAGACCCGCGAAGCTTCTAAATAGCCTTCAAGCGCCAAATTATAATGGGTTAGGGAACCTTCGATTCCGGCAAGTTCCCTGTAAACCCCGGCCAGTTCCATCTGGGTTTTGCCGTATTCCAGGGGAAGATATTCATAGGTCCTTATTTTTAAAGCGGATTGAAAAGAATCCATCGCATGCCGGTAATTGATGACCTTGTCGGCGAATTTGGCGAAACTGAAGTAAATTTCCCCCATACGGTGTTGAATCTCAGCCCAGCGCACCGCGTGCTGTTCAAAAGTCCAAAATTGCAGTGCTTCACCAAAAGAAATCAGCGCTTTTGGAAAATTAATTAAGGGTTCATCGTATTGGGCCAGTAAATAAAGGCCTCTTCCGCAAAAATATTTAACGGTCGGATCAGGCTTAATCTCCCAGGCTTCTTGTAGGTTTTTCAGAGCGGCTCGGCAATTTTCAACAACCAGAGCCCCATCATGCTGATCATGATAACTTTCTGCGAGCAACAGATAAACTTCACCCAAACTCTGAAAGACAAGGGGGTAAACGGTATTTCCCGTTTCGCGCATCTTTTCAATGACCAACTCGTAATGGGTGATGGCCTTTTGGAAATGGGATTCTTTGGTTGTGGATTCTTCGGCGGCTGATTTTCGGTAAAGTTCTCCCATTTGATGATGCATCGCCAGCAAAAGGTCTTCCGGAAGCCCAGGGGTATTTGTGGAAATTAGCCCCTCAAAATGCTTGATCCCCTGCCCAAAGGCAGTGAGTCCTTCCTTAAGGAAAGTGCTCTCCTGGGTGATATCAAAAAGTTTCCCAAAGTTTATCCCGAGTCTTTGATATAAACGGGGAACCGCTTCAGGCTCCGAGTCGAGATAATAGGGGAGAGTTGTCTGATACCAATGGATACTCTCTTTGAAATGCTCCGGAGAATTGCTGAGAAAAGCAAGCTGATGGTAAATATCGGCTAAACTTCTTTGAATCAATGCAAGCTTTAAGGGATCCCGGCGCTCACTGAAAATTTCCATAGCCGCCTGAAAAGATAAGATCGCCGATTGGTAGTGGGCGGCAGAATGATGAATGGCTGCCTGTTTGGAAAGGTTTTGGGCAATGATAATATGATATTCGGCGTATTCCAAAGGAGATTGCTCTTTGGATATTAAATGCAACAATTCTTGGAAAACAGTAATGGATTTGGTCAGAAATTCCTCCAAATCGGTTAACTCAAGCATGTGGTTGTTGATGGCTCCCAAGTTTTTTAAGGAGGTGAGATAAGCCTCGCTGGACTGGGCATCGGTTCTTAAATTGGGTAGCGCCGTTTCGTAACAAAGCATGGCATTGTGATAAGAATCAAGGGCATCCGTAGTTTTTGCCAGCGTAAAATGGATATTGCCTAATTGATACTGAATAACCGTAAATTGCCCCGGAAAAGCAGCCTGATCGAGAATTTTCCCAGCGTTTGAAAACATCTCGATGGCTTTTTGAAAATTAGCGGTGCTATCTTCGAATTCGGCCAATTTTTGATAAATTGCGCCGATCTTGATTTGCAGTAGCCCCAATTCCTGAATATAGTTATTTTCTCCATACAAAAGAGCGGATTGTTCGTACATTTGCAGCGCTTTGCGGCAATGACTCAATCCAAGGGAAGGGGACAGTTTGAAATAAATATCGCCAATCTGTTGATAGGTATCGGCCGAGCGCTTGAAGTCCTCCATTGTGAAGGGCAATGATTTTAACAGGTAATCGGCTGCCTGGTGATGGAGGTCCGGTTTGTTTTCCAAGGTTGCCAGGTTTTCCGAAGTCTGTCCGGCTTTAATCAAAACTTTGGCATAATCGGGCCCGAATTTGGAAGAATCCAGGTTTTTCAGTACATTCTGATAAAATTGGAGCGCTTTTTGATAATTGGAATTGGGCTCCTCAAATTCCGCCGCTAGAGAAAAACAATCCCCTTGCTTTTCTTGCAAAGCTGTGTATCGTAAAACATCGTAGCGTACTGACGCGCTGGTTGACGCATTTTCATAAGCCAGAATCCCTTGGGCCAGAAAATGATGATCTTGTTCCAGCCGGGCCAATTGATAAAATAAATCTCCCAGTTCCTCCTGAATGGAGGAGTAGGGAATGGAATTTTCACCGTCGGCATTATCGGGAAGAGCTTCCTGCAAGGAATCAACTGCTTTGCGGTAATAATGGGCCGGATCCTTCCATTCTGCTATTTTAACAAAGGTGGCGGCCAATTTTCTTTGAATCTTTTTATATTGAATGAAATCATTCTTTTGGGTCCAAATGGTTAAGGATTCCTGGTAACTTTCAGCCCCATGGCGATAGTTCTCCAAAGGGTTTTCCACTGTAGCCCATTGGGTATATAAATCCCCCATTTCCTGTTGAATGGCGGCATAGAGAGGAGTAGTCGAGGTATAAACCCTTAGAACTTCCTGATAGGCTGCAAAGATTTTAATAAAAACCGCCGCTTCTTTTTGGTGGGCGGATAAAATTCCGTAAACACCGGCGATACCTTTGTAGGCAGCCGCGTAATATATGGGATAACTAGAGATTTTGAAGACCTTTAAAGCTTCTTGATAAGCAGCGATTGCCTTTTTTAAATCTTCCGTGGTCCCGGTGAGTGTTAGTGTAAGTGCTGCTGATTTTTCAAAAGCTTCTCCCATTTTGAACTGAATCATTGCCTCGTCAAAGGAGAGCTTGTCAAGTTTTCCGGAGGCAAGAATTTTTTCATAAACAGCAATTGCTTTTCGATAAAGATCCGGATCTTTGCGAACTCTTGCCAAATTTGCGTAAGCAAAGCCCAAATTCATCTGGGCGGCGCCAAAATCCTGCGCTAACGATTCATCTCCATATAACGCAGCGGCTTCTTCGAAGGCGGCCACGGCTAGATTGTAAATATCCGCAGAACTTGAAAGGGCTGAATCTTCAGGGGTGCTTTCCGCCAAATTAAAAAGGGCATTGCCAAGCAGGTTTTGAATGGCAGCGTATTCCAGGGGTTCCTTTTCTTTGGGATATGCTTCTAAAGCAAGTTGAAAGGCTTCGATTGCCTTACGGCAATCCTCCAGTTCCTGTTCAAATTGGAAGAGACTTGAATAGGCTGTACCCAATTCCTTTTGGATGGATCCAAAAATAGCCGGAGTTTCTTCCAGGGTATAAATTTTAAGCGCTTCTCCATAAGCCGGAATCGCTTGGTGCAAGGTATCCGTTTTTCCCTCAATTTCTGTTAATTTTTGGAAAATCGTCCCGCGGTTTCTATGGATTTCTGCATATTCTCTTGGAAATTCCGTTTGGGTAAAATATGGCAATGCCCCATCATAATCTGCAATTGCCGCTTTATAGTGAATGGCTAATTTTTCCAGGGCAGCTATTCTTAGAAGCAAATCGCCCCGTTTTTTGTGGATAGCGGCGATTTTATCAATAGGCAAAAGGGTTTCCGTACCGTCGGCCAAGGGTTCGTCGTCTTCGCTATTTTGGGTTTCGGGAGAAATCACCCGCTCCTGCCCGGGATCGGCGGTGGCCGCCAGCAGCCATTGCAAGGCATTCTGATAGGCATCAATACCCGCTTGATAATTTTGATTTGGCTCTTCATAATCCGCCGCTATCGCGTAGAGATCTCCTAGCCGGGTCTGAATGAAGGCAAAAAGTTCGGTATTTTTAACGGATGGGTTGTGGGTTAGGAAGATCTCATAAGCATCCGTTCCCTTTTCGCAAAAAGGTAAAGGGTGTTTCTCAAGCCGCGCCAAATTCCAGCCAATATCTCCGATTCGATATTGCAATTGGAGCTCATTTGGAGTGGGGCCGGAATGGAGAGAAGCTTCGAATGCTTCAAGGGCTTGGTGATAGTTTTTAAGGGTTTCTTCATGTGGGGCAAGTTCAAAGGCGGTATTTCCCAGACCCCATAAAGCCTCCTGATATAGCGGCTTTTGGTTTTCGGTACCGTGATGGATTTCAAGAAATTGGGTGACCTTGTGATAAACCTCATTGGCCTGACGGGTGTTTTCAAGGAAATTTTCCATTGTGGCCAGTTTATGATAGGTCTGGGCAATTTTTAAGTTGATTTGGGTATGCGTTTCCCCTTCTTCCCCGGGGATTCCTTTTAAAACTTCGTTCCAGGAAGCAATGGCATGCTGGTAATCGGAAGCGGAATTTTCAGCTTCAGCCAGGAAATGATATATACCGGCCAATTGAGAATGCAGCCGAAAAAAATCAGCGGGGAATTGTTGGATATTAAAATAATCCAACGCTTCCAAGTAAAATGAAATGGCCGAGTGGGAATGGGCTGCTTTTTTCTCAAACTCCGCCAAACTCAAATAGGCATCTCCCAGATTACGCTCTATTTGGGCCCATTTTAGAGAATCTTGATGGGGATAGACTTTAAAAAATTCGAAAAATTCCTGGATTGCTTGTTGAAAGTATGGTGCGGCCTCAAAACGGTAGCCGGTTTTCAGGGCGGCTTCCCCCATGGCGGCATGAGCCATCGCCGATTCGATCGGGTATGCGCCGCCATTCCAGTATTGGAGCGCATCATTTAAAAATTTGACACATGCTCCATAGGAGGCCTCGGTCGGTTCGGCATCGATTAAGCGAAGATTTAATAAACCGCAGTTTTGATTGATTCGGGCTAAAATTTCCGGTTCGCCGTCACTCATATTGGCGGCATTGACAAACTCATTCAAGGCGGTCCGAATTTCCGTCGCCGAAGTTGTAACTTTATCGCTTCCTGTATCGGAAAGGGGTGCTGACAGGCGAAGCCCCAAATTTAAATTAGCAATTTGACCGTATTGACCGGCCCCAACCCCTTGGAACGCTTCGACCGCTTGTTGAAACAGAGTGATTTCGTTTCCCGAATTTTCCGGGGTGGGCGAAGCTAACCTTTGCTGGAACTCAACGATTCCCAGGTTGTTTTGGATCATCCCGAATTCGAGAGGATGATTTTCCCTGGAGTATAGCTGGAGAGCGTTATGGAGGTGCTCTCCGGCTGCTTTTGCATGTTCGTTTGAACCTGAACTTAATAAAAGTTCGGTATAAATAGCGCCGATTTCCTTTGATATCAAAGCCCTTTTTACCTGGTCCCCGGTGGATTCCAGTTGATCCAGGTTGATTTCCAAAGCCAAATGGAGCAGGACTTGCTTTTGATGAAGATCCTGCAGTTTATGGCGGGCCTGAAAAATGGCCAATGAAGCCAGGAGTCTGGCAAATTCAAGGGGAACCGTAAAATGGTAATATCCGGCGGCCCTTTTGATTGAAGGGTACACCGTCTGGAGACTGGCGATTTGCTGATATTCGGAATCCTCAAACAGAGTATTATAATAATCCCCAAAAATTCCAAAGTTGCTCAGAAATTCTTCGATATATTCCTGAGGGATCTGGGGTAACAGCCGGTTTTTTAAAGCCTCCAGGACGCCATTACTCGTTGTCCGAAAAGCTTTTTGAACAATGGGAGCCAGTTGCGGAGGTTGCTCCGGTTCCTTGGGGTCGATGATTCCCAGAAAATCGATATTGAATAAGGGCAATAGGGAAGAAAGGTCGATCAGAGGGTCCGCGAAATCATGATGAAAAACTTTCGCGTCGAGCCCGGATTCGGAAACTGCTTTATACAACCCTTTAATCTCGGTTTGGGCGTTTTTGGATTGCAATACAATAACCGATTTGCCCAGACCTTTTAATAGCCCGTATTTATAAAGGAGGTTCGGGGTAAGTCCGTCCAATAAAACGATGGAAAAAAGGCTGTGCTGGAAGTCAAATTGTTCCCAGGGCGCTTCTGGATTTTGATTGCCGCGATTTTTCCAATAGGTGGGTGAAAATCCCCGCTTTCTTAATTCGGCTTCCAGTTTTGCCAGGATTGTTGATTGTTCCGTACCCGGCTTGGCTTCGGAACAAAGGATTAAACATGGGAAATATTGAAAAAGCGTAATCGGGCCCAGGGATCGATCGAAAATGCGCGCTGGGGTAAGGTCATCTGGTTGGTTGGAATTTGTGAACTTTTCAATTGGCATCTTGGTTCCTCGATTAACCTTCTTTATGACTCAAAGGAAACATCACTAGGATAGAAATTTATACTTTCGGCCCCTTTGAGCCGGTGTGGTAGATCGCTTCCAGGCTTCGAACTAAAAGCCCAAATCCGTTACGGGTTACTTCAGGCAATTCTTGAATGGAGGCCATTTTCCGGATTTCCCCGCCGATCTCCCTGGCAAGGGCTGCCCGATCGAGTTGCAGACCAAGTTTGGTCAGGGAGTTCTGGACTCTGGGGATGATCGAATCGTTTTCCTGAAGGATTTGGATGGAAGCCCCCAGGATGGCAAGATGTTTTTCATAAATTTGGGTAATTTTGGCGAGAATATATTCATCCGGAAAACAATCTTCCAAATAGCATTGGTCATAAGCTTTTTGAAAACATTCTCCAAAAAGAACAAATTTAGAAGGTTCCTCGCCGTTGTGGAGAATCCAGTTTTGCTCAAAATTGCCGATGGTGCTTCTCTCATTCTTGTCCGAATTTAAGAGGGTGGCGACCGGGATGTTTTTACCTTGCATCAAAATATGCAGGTGGATCCCGTCCAGATTCGCGGCGGTCGGGATGAGAAACAAGTTCTCAATAAATCCCGCCGATTCTGAACGTTCCCACAAATTTAGCAGCTCTTTTAGTAAAAAATAGGCATCCTGGGGTACGATAACATTGAGCGCTTCCGGGAGATAGCAAAGACCGCTCTTTATTTTTAAAGCCGCTTCCAATACCATTTTTTCCTCAAGTTTGCATTGGGTAATGTCGCGACAAACGATAGTCCCGGCGTCTTTTTCCGATAAAATCCGGACGTTTTCGGGTTGGTTTAAATTGAGCAACATCGGCAGGTGAGTGGTATAGATTAAGGTATTGTTCTTTGAATATTCTTCCAACCTGTGGATTAAGTCCACCTGGGCCCCGGGATGCAAATGCAACCCGGGTTCATCCAATAAAACAACACAATTTTGAAAGGTACCCCGGCTTTCATTCATGAACATAATGTCAAAGGAAAAAAACCATTGAAATCCCCGGGAACGTTCCTCAAGCCGAATTAAAGCCGAATCGTTGTAATCCTTCACATAGGTATAAAAGAATCTCCCGTCGGAGTGGAATTGAACTTCATAATAGTCCTGTTGCCAGTGATTAGAAATGATTTTTGTAAAATTTGTCGATGCGTCGGCCAAATCATATTGGAGTTGGTCCCGCTCCATCGGATTGTCGGTTTTGATCAGGTTTTCAAGATCTAAATCGGCCAGACCCAAAATGGATAAAAAAGTCTTGTCCGTCTCAGTCAGTTGGTCCTGATCTCTGCGCTGTTTCAGCTGCAATAGATTGGCGCTGCCGGAGAAAACTTGATAATCGGACATATAAATAAAAATGGGAATATGTTTAAATATATAATCCTCGGATTTTTCAATAATGGTCATTGTTTCGGCCAGTTTTCGCGAAATAATCGACACCTGATTGGCATAACTGAAGATAAAGGCTTCTTCGTTTTTGGTTTCGGGCGCCGCGGGTTCCGAATGGACGACAGCCCGTAACTCCGTTACTTTGGCGCTGAACATTTGCACGATTTCGGAAAAACGGCCCTCGTAGGCGAACGTCCTGGCCTCTTCAATATATTCCAAGGCTTTTTGACGGAAGGAATCACCCACCGGCTCTTGAAAGCTTGGGAAACTTGAGAAAATCTCTTCCAGTTCTTTGGGTTGATGTTTATCCGGGAAAAGCCCGACCGGAAAATCAACCGTCCATTTTCCGGAATAATCTTTGGTAACCAAATATTCCTTTTCGCGAACGGCTTGTCCGGTTAGATTTGATAACTCAACAAGCTCCTCATCGGTTAATTCAAAACGGGCCGAGCATACCACCTGCTGGTCGTTCCGTTCTTTTCTGCGGTTGCGGGGCCATTCGATCTCCAAAGAATAATCATCACTGTTTTGGGAGGGATGAAATTTATAGAGCGCTTTAAGAAGCGAGGTCTTGCCGGAGCCATTTTTACCGATTAACGCCGTTAATGAATTAATGTCGATCCAACCGGAATCAACAATGCATTTGTACATTTGAATGCGGAATGCTTTCAGACGCATGAAGGATATCTCCTATCTTTTTTTAAAAATGGAAAATTTATAAAAAAGTGGCTTAAGTATTTATTAAAGACAAATTTTGAGGTTTAATGATACTTCTTTCCTTCTAAAATATTACCATATGAGTTATTTAAAAATCAATGAATAATATGAAAACCTTTGGAAATATGCTTGATGGGTAGTATATTTTTTTAGCGGAGATTTGTAAAAAATTAAGAAAAATTTAACATAAATCTCTTTGTTTATGGGGAGTTTTAGGGAAATGTGTCAATATTGTTAATTGTGGAAATATAGTAAAATTGAAACAGATGTTTTTTTCGGAGTTTTAATGGCGAACTTTGTATTCCGCCGGAAAACAAAAAAATTAGTTGGATTCATGAAGAACTTCGTGAATCCGGATAAAAGTTTTTAATTTACGGTTTTCCCTCCGCCAGCATTTGGGAGATGGTTACAAAATGGTAGCCGTGGAGTTTGCCGTCATGGATGATTTCCGGCAATGCTTCATGGCTGCCCCGCAGATCTTCCTGCTTACTATCGGCCGCACAGTGCTGCAAGATGATATTGCCGCGGTTTAACTTCGGTACCACATTGGTCAGAATTTCCCTCTCTTTTAGACCTCTCCAGTCCAGAGAATCGATGGTCCATAAGATAATATGATAGCCGAGTTTGCTGATTGTTTCCACGGATGCCGGATCTAAAGCGCCGTAGGGAGGACGGAAAATCATGGCCGGTTTACCGCCGAACCTGCGGATAATTTGGTCATCCTGTCGTAACTGGTATTTTATTTTGTCGGCCGGCAATTCGCAAATTTTTAAATGCTGATAGCCATGATTGCCGATTTCATGGCCTTCCCGGATGATTCGCCGGAATACCTCCGGATATTTGACGACTTGAGTCCCCACTACGAAAAATGTGGCCTTTACATGGTGCTCTTTAAGAATATCCAATATTTTGGGGGTGTACTTAAGGTCGGGCCCGTCGTCGAAGGTCAAGGCCAAAGAGGTAATCTTGGGATTGCCCCGGCGGGTGATTGCTTTTGGGAAAAGCTTGACCAAATCGGGAGAAACCGGTTGCCTGCGGCTGTATTCGGGGCCATCGCTGACTTTGGGCTTGGGTAAAAGTGAAGGTTCACCGCCAAGGGTCTTGCCGGAAAACCGGGCGACCCAAAATCCCGTGACAAAGCCGATCATTAAGAGTAAAACAGGCAGTCCCCACCGGAAAAATTTTTTCAACTTTCTTTCCCCTTTATACCGAGTAGAATGTTTCCTTAGTGTTGTCAAAACACCCTTTGATTATCAATAGGGGAAAAGCATTCATTTGGGGCGAGTCTTTCAGCTTCCGCGCGAGGTAGTATACCCGGCAGATTGTTTTCCCGAAATAGGGTCTATTTACCCTATCCCTTCAAGGGAAGCAGCTGGAATTGAGGGCCAATAGGCCTTGTTGGACAGACTACGGAGCATAACACATAACGGCAAAGGCTCCTGAAAACCCAATCAGCCCTTTTTGGGGTCTCCGGGTTTGAGAATTACGCTAAGGGAGCATTGAAAATAAATTTTGGATAGGCGTCCGGGCCTCTCTTTATTCATCCAGGGTTTCTAGATGGTTTTCGATATCCATGTCCTTTCGGCTGGCAATTATAAGAGGCTTTCGGTGGCAGGACCGTGCGGCTTGAAAACAAGCCGAGTTTTTCTTCCATGAAAAGAGGCGGCGTTTTTCGGCGCCGTGTCTCAAATGGCGGAGTGAGGAGTTTGGGCGTAAAAGCATGAAAAAGCGTAAAGGGGTGAGTGCAACAATTATAGGCCTGTTTTGGTACAGACTACGGCCGCCTTTTAAAAGGAGAATGGCATAATAGGTCAAGGATATGTTTTTTCTAGCTCGAAGGGAGCTTTTTCTAGTTCAGAGCTAGCTTTTAGTAGCTCAGAGGGAGCTTTTTCCAGTTCAGAGCTAGCTTTTAGTAGCTCAGAGGGAGCTTTTTCTAGTTTAGAGCTAGCTTTTAGTAGCTCAGAGGGACCTTTTTCTAGTTCAGAGTTAGCTTTTTCTAGCTCGAAGGGAGCTTTTAGTAACGCCTTCGAAAAATTCCGGGTTCGTTCCTCTCCATGAAAGAAACATGTATATATTTTATACAACCCCCATTTGCCCCACTGCCCCACAACCCCGGATGCCGTCTTGGTTTCAAGAGTTGGCCTATGAGGGGGAAGATTTCTCTCTCATAGCCGGAGTTGTTTTTCGATTTCGGGACGGTCGAAGAGCAATTTTTTATAACGCCTTGCCCAAGGGTGTCCCTACGGCTTAAAGCCCAGCAGTGACTGGGTATATGGGTGATGTGGGGCAGAGGGGGTGTTGTAGAAAGATATGTATATTTCTTTGTAATAATTGTTTCCGGATTTTTTAATATCATCAGGAATAATATTTTGAGGGACACGGATTGCGGGGCGATAGTTTGATTAAAATTGGGCCAACCCTCCAACTTGGCTTCCGCGAATCCAGAGGATTCGACCTGAAGGGAGGAACGAAAGCGGTTTAAGCATGTTCCTTTAAAGCTTCTTTCGGGGAATATACCGGAAAACTGCTAATCTCAAATGGTGTTCACGCTAACCTAAGGCTGGATGGAGTAAGGATTTGGTGACCCAATGAAAACTTACAGATATGCAGTTCGTTTCTCCCCTCGAGGGAGAAAGATAGAATGAGGGTTGGCCCGAAAAATTGATCTCACCCACAAACTCCGGGATGCCGGGAGGCTCATGGGCATTGAACTGTTGGATCATGGGATAACGGGAGAGAAGAGAATTATTGCTGCTAAGGAAAAAGGGTTTCGAAGAAGTGAAAAGGGTGAAGGGGAAAATGGTTCCACACCCGGACAGTCGTGAAGAAATTAACCTAATTTTAACCCCTATCACTTTCCATGAATGATCCATCTTTGCATAAAATAGTGGCACTTGGGATATTATAACAAGGAAAATTCAAAAAAAGGAGGATTGGTAGTGAAAAAGTTTTTCTTAGTCTTGATCATGGGGGGGCTTTTACTTGTTTCCTCGGTTGTCAGTACCCAGGCAGCCAGTGTTTATGTGGATACTATGGTCGGAGGAATCGTAGATGATACGGGCTGGTATGGAGATGGGGATGCTCATGATACTTATATCGGGTTTGAGTTGCCGGTGGATAAACTCAAATTAAACCTGGAACTTCTTATGGGCAATTGGGATCAAAATAAAAATGCGGATGACGATTTTAGCGGCTATGACATCAAAGCTGGCTATCAAATCATTAAAAACTCCGATCTCCAATTATACGCTACGCTTTCCGGCTATCAACGGGATTTTGACGATTCCGATCAGACATTTAGCGGTGTTTTAATAGGAGTGGACGCAATCAGCAATCTTTCAAAGAAAGTAAATGTGGAAGGGGATATTGGTATTTCCTTGACAGGTAAGTTTGAACAATACGGAACTCATCATAACGCTGATCTCCTTAACCTCAAAGTTAAACTGAATTATCTTCTCACCAAGGATGTATATGCTTCATTAGGTTACCGGTACTATCAATTCAAAATTAACGGGTTCGATCAGGAAGTAAAAGCCAAAGGTCTTACTTTGGGAGCCGGTTTTAAGTTTTGATGAAGGTATGCACGGCTTACTCCAAGAAGCCGCCCTTCCCCAGCTACCGTATGCTTGGAGCATGGGAAGGCTCATGTCGACGAAAAAATAGGCAACACAAATTCCTCGCCCGTGAAACGGGAGAGGGCCACTTCTCTGAATGGACAGATTGGGTAAGGGCGAGGACGTAGGCCGTCAGCCGTCAGAAACGGGAGAATCGTATGGGACTGGGAGTAAAGGGAATATAGTACGCACTCTCGTCTCTTTAGCGGTATAGATTGGGTGAGGGCACAGACCGTCGAAACGGGGTAAGCGAAATTGTATAAGTGAAGGGAAAAGGCCTTATAATTTCAGGCCTTTTCCCTTTACCATTTTAAATTTTACTTCGATACCTGCGACAACCACGACACACCGGTCGGATGCGGATAAAAACCTTTAACTTTTGGCTGATAGGCCGTTAAAACCGTGGCATGATTGATGAAGACCCAGGGAGCATCGGCTACCAGGATTTTTTGGAGTTTTTGATAAATCTTAATCCGCTCTTTTTGATCCAGGGTCCGGGTGCCTTCCCTTAATAACTCGTCGGCCTTGGGATTGGAATATTTGGCAGTATTCAAGTAGGAAGGGATCTGGCTACTGTCGAACAGCGATAAAAAATTATCCGGGTCGCCGTTGTCCCCGATCCAACCCTTGAAACAAGCCTCGCCTTCCTCGCCTTTATTGACCACGTCAAAATATTCCTTCCACGGATAGACCTTGATCGTCGTCTTGACCCCGATCTTCGAAAGCTCGGCCTGGATGGCTTCGGCCAGTTTCTGTCCGTTGACCGGATTATAGGAGCGGGCGACGGAGTAAGTCAGCATAGTAAATTCAAAATGGGGATAACCCGCTTCGGCCAACATCTTTTTAGATTTTTCCGGATTATACTCCAGCGCTCGTAAGGCAGGGTCATATCCCGGGATAAAACTGGGCAACGGCCCGTTGGCGAGTTGGGCATACCCTTGATACAGATATTTTACAACCGCCTCCCGGTTAATGGCCATGGAAATCGCCTGGCGGACTTTGGGGTCGTTGAAGGGCTTTTTATTGCAGAAAAACGCCAGATAATTAATATTCATGCCCGGGTTTTTCAATACTTTCATTCCGCTGGATTCCAATTTTTTAACGTCATTGGGATCCACTCCGTCGATAATGTCCGTCGCGCCGGTCATTAACTCACTGGCCCGGACCGAGTTTTCCTTGGTGGTTTTATAAACCACTTTATCGATGATGGCTTTCTTACCCCAGTAGCCATCATTTCGTACCAAGACGATTTGCTGGTCGCGGTCCCACTTTTCAAAAATATAGGGGCCGGTACCAACCGGATGCTGATTAAATTCCGGGCCATACTTTTTCAAAGCGGTGGGGCTGACAATCGGAGCCGCAAAACACATGGCCAGATTCAACAAAAATGGGGCGTAGGGTTTGCTCAAAATGAATTTCACCGTATAGGGATCGACCGCTTCAACTTGTTTGACCGGTTCAAAGGTGAAGGAAGCATAGGGCATATCGCTGGTGGCCCGTGGCGGTAATTGACGATCCACGCTGGCTTTAACCGCTTCGGCGTTAAAGGGGGTGCCGTCGTGAAATTTTACGCCTTTCCGCAGTTTAAAGGTCCAAACCAGCCCATCGGGCGATTGGGTCCAGGAAGTTGCCAGACAGGGTTCAACCGCGGTACTGCCCTGTTTGTATTTAACCAAGGTCTCATAAATATTGACGATGATCTTTCCGGATTCAGCCTCATTGACATAGGCCGGATCAAGACCCTGGGGATCGGCAGCCTTGGAATAGACCAGAATTCTCGGCGGGGTGGCGAAAACCAGATTAACGGCAACCGTTGCCGCCATGAGTACTGCCAATGTAAAGAATAATAACTTGCGCATCATCTTGCCTCCTCTATTTGCTTTGTTTTGAAACAATTTTTCTTCAAATTAAAATCAATATTCATTATTCGACAAGAATATCGAGAGTAAAGTTTTCTCACAATATTTCATCAAGATTAACATGAAGTTACTTAAATTACCTATAAAAATACCATATTTAGGGTTGCCAGTCAAACCAAATGATCATACCATTGACATTGCCCCTCGTTTATTCAATCCTTATGCCATTCTAATTCTCCGTCACACCTACCTGTTGTTAATTGAATTTTTATAATCCAATCCTCCGGATTTTTGTTATACTCATGATAAGGAATTGCTGGATTGCTTATTGAAATTCGGCAATGACCGGGTCAATCTATTCATCGGCTATATCAAATAGCTTACACAAAGGACAATGACTAAAATGTTAAAACAGAATATCGTGTTAATCGGCATGCCGGGCGCGGGCAAAAGCACCATCGGGGTCTTGCTTGCCAAAACCCTGGGTATGGCTTTCGTGGATACGGATTTATTGATCCAGGAAAAGGCCGGCCGTTTATTGCAAGAAATCATCGTTCAAGACGGGGTGGCCGCATTTTTAAGGTTCGAGGAAAATGTAATTTGTGAGTTACAGGCGACCCAATCGGTGATTGCCACCGGGGGCAGCGCGGTCTATAGCAAGAGAGCCGTGGATCATTTAAAGGAGACCGGTCTGCTGGTTTATTTGAATCTTCCTTATGATGAAATCGAGCGCAGGATTGATAATATGTCCACCCGGGGGATAGCCATTGAACAAGGCCGCACTTTACGGGATTTATATGATGAACGGATAGTCTTGTATGAAAAGTATGCCGACTTGATTGTGGATTGTTACGCTTCAACCATGGAAGAAGTGGTCCTTAAAATGGTCAACGCTTTGAAAGCAATCTAGTAAAACGTTCTCTAAATAACTACTCAATGATTGTGAACGTTTTACTTAAGTAGAGCGTGTCTTCCCCATTTCTGATTACCATTTATTTACGATACGCTCTACTAGAAAACATATTTTAATTCAATAGAAAACTGGCAGGCCGTTTGAATACTCTTTTCGAAAATTGAGTTCTCAATCCCCCATACAGGGTAGCAAGAATTTAAGGAGGGGGCACCAAGTCGATGGATATCGCTGAATATATCGCAAAATCAGTTCATGAGTCCTATTGGGAAAAGGATATCAATTGCGCCTGCACAACCATGATGGTTTTAGCAGACCTTTTGGGAATCACCCTTCATGAGCAGGTACTGAATGCGGGAACCGGTATGCACGGGGCGGGGGGATTTCGGGCCCAATGTGGACTGGTGGAGGGTGGGTTGATGATGATTGGAATTTATCTTTCCGCAGAGGGGAAAGGAGCGGAGGAAATCGCGGATGCCTGTTACCGGTACGCGGAAAGCTTTCAGAAAAGATTCGCCTCGCTCCTCTGCAGAGATTTGCGTCCGGACGGTTTCCGGGAGGACGATCCGCCCCATCGTTGCGAGGAACTAACCCAAAAGACCATTCGGTTTACGTATCAGTTTTTGGTGGAATGGAAGAAGGAACTATAATTAATTAGCGATTTGGAATAAGGGTCTGTTGCAAAATAAGATTTATCGATAGAGAAATACAATATATGTGAAACTTTGCCCATTATTTATGGTATATATTGTATTTCTCGTTGATTTTAATCACTTTTGCAACAGCCTCTTTTATTTTTATCGAGGGTTTCGCAAAATAGAATACAGGCGGAAAATTTTTGTGAGTTTTTGCCGTGAAGCAGGAATTCATAAAATATTTGGATAATTATATGTTGAATCATAAATGATTTCGACGTAATTATTGCCAAATGGAGTGCCATGAAGTTGAAGAGTTTTGAAAAAAGTAAGCAACCCAATTTGAATATATTCTATATCTATATTTTGGTATTAGTGATTGCAGATTTGATTTTTTATCCGTTGTTTCCACTGTTACTTAATTATCCGCCTGGTTCGATCAATACTAAATTTGATGTTGAGTTTTCCCATATTCCATATTACTTGCAATATATTATTATTAATCTACTTATTGTGACCATTGGTTATATCTCACTTAAGGCAGTTTTCAAAGGTGTTGAAAAATGGAGTTATATCATTCAAAGTTTTTCATCAAATGATATTGATAAGATCATAAAAATTCGAAAAAGCAGTTTCATATTACCTCATATTTTATATATACTGCAAACAATGATTCCGGTAATATCAGTTGGAATTTTGTTTTTTATTTTAGGCTTTCGAAACAGCGCAGATGTAAAGTTTTTTACGATTTTAATGGTTAGCTTGATATTGACGGGTGAGATTTCTTATTTGTTTTCTAAAAATTACTTTCGAGCAGTTTTGAATTACACATTTCTTGATGGATATGAAGCAAAGACATTTCGAATAGGATTACGGCTCAAGCTGCTTCTTCAATTATTACCGTTATTTTTATTTTCAAATTTGTTTATTTTATTTATTGGAAATTCCTGTTTAATTAAAGAAAAAGGCGACGTGCTTTTTAAAAGTTATCAACGTGAGCTTGAAATGAAGATGGAGGGAATTTCCAATATTGAAAGTGAAGAACAGATCAAATCCTTTTTGAAGTTAGTAGAAACGAATAACATAAACGATATTACCTTTTATATTGATCCGTCTGGTAAATATACCACCAGTGATAATTCTGAATTAAGCGCTTTTTTTCTCAAATATACCCATGAGTTGGCATTTAAATATCTAGGCCATACATATGATTATTACGGCTCAGATATCCAAGGCGCTGCAGTTAAATTACGAGGGATAAATGGAGTATGGATTTTTGGAATTAAATATACGGTTAATTCATTAAGGAATACTACCTTTTACGGTATCACTTTTATTGCATTATCACTTTTATCTATATTAATATTATTATATTTTGCTAAAACCCTTGCTGATGATATTGCTATAATCGCTCATGGCCTTGCGGAGATTGCGGAGGGAGCGGAAGCTGATTTAAATAAAAAAATCGCCGTCACTTCTAATGACGAAATCGGTGATCTGGCGGTGGCTTTTAATAAAGTTCAAGAACGTGAGAAAAAGTATGTTCAGGACATTCAAAACCAGCAAAATGTAATTGTAGAGCGGGAACGTTTGGCTTCTCTGGGGCAGATGATCAGCGGCATAACGCATAACTTAAAAACTCCGATTATGTCACTTTCGATGGGCATCGTATCTATCAAAGATTTGGTTGCCGAATATAAGGCATCTATCGAGGATCAACGGGTGACCCCTGATGACCACCGGGAAATCGCAGAGGATATGGAAGTTTGGCTCAATGAAATGACATCATGTTGTAGTTATATGTCGAATGTCTTAACCACCATTAAAGGTCAGATTATACCGGGAAAAGATTCAATTGCATCTGGCTTTACCTTGAAGGAGTTAATGAAACGGCTTGAAATTTTAACCGAATATGAAATGAGCAAATCCAGCTGCAGTATAAGGTATGATTTACAGGCCAATCCGGATCTGGAAATACCGGGGGAGGTCAGTAATCTGGTACAAGTATTGGAAAATCTAATCTCCAATGCGATTCAGTCTTATGAACGAAAAGGTGGACTGATTGAATTTCTGATGATTCAAAAGAATACCATACTTGAACTTTGCATCCGTGATAAGGGTAAAGGAATCCCTGATGAGATCCGATCCAAATTGTTTAAGGAGATGATTACTACTAAGGGAAAAAAGGGTACTGGACTAGGTCTATATATATCGTATGCCATTATTAAAGGAAAATTTGGCGGCGATCTTTGGTTTGATTCTGTTCTAGGGCAGGGCACAGCTTTTTATATTTCAATACCTATTTAAGATTTAACAGTGGCAATTTTGAATAGATATGCATTTGAAACAATTAACTTCTAATTAATATTAACTCGGAGAATTTCCGAGTTTTTTTTATATCTTAGGAATGGAATTAAATTCAAGTTATGTTACAATTAATATTGTGAAGTATAAAATGGATATTACGGTTAAAAAATTATTTTATCCTAAATTTTTTTAAGAAAGGGTGAGTGATTTGCGCGTTCATCAGAAGAAAACCTCATTGATGCCGGAAAATCTAAATAATGTCATTTTATTTGATTCTCAGACTGGCTATAAAAAAAATTATGAGAATATCAAGAATTACATTGTATTTAAAATCAGCATTACCACTAATCCAAACTCTCGTTTAGCATATCTGGATGTTTTAGATTACATGGAACATGCTCAACTGGAAGCAGTAAAAAAATAATGATTTGGAGGCTAAACAATGACAAAATATTATCCCCTATCCTATGCGCAAAACGCTATTTGGAGTATTGAAAAATTTGCTCCAAACACCAGTATTAACGTTATTGCTGGAACCCTGCGGTTTAAAGAAAAGCTAGACTTTAGGCTATTGGAAGAAGGATTTAATTTAATGTTAAAAAAAACAATGGTATTCGGCTTCGTTTTCGGATTCAAAATGGAGAACTCGTTCAATATGAAGCTGATTACCAATACTATCCACTCGATTTTTATGATTTAACTGCAGAAAAAGATAACCATAAATTTTTTGAGATTCAAAAAAAACTTACTCAAATACCGTTTGATATTATTGATTCCCCACTATTTTATGCAGCATTTTTTATAACTGCAACTGAAACGGCATTTTATTTTAAACAGCATCATTTAATATCTGATGCTTGGTCAATAATTTTGACTGGAAATAAAACTTTGAATTATTATATGCTTTTACAAAATAATGCAGACTGCAATACCGTAATTGAACCTTCCTTTTTTGATAGTTTAGAAACTGAAAAAGAATACTTACGTTCAAAACGTTTTTTAAATAATAAAGCTTTTTGGAAATCCCAAAGCACAAGTGACCTCGAATTTGTCTATTTTAAAAAAAGACCGAAGCCTTATTGTACCGCTGCCAAGAGAATTTGTTGTATACTCCCTGAAAGAATATCAACCAGAGTAAATGGATTTTGTCAGGAAAACGGTATTTCGATTTTAGTATTATTTATGAGTATATTATCTATATATATTAATAAAATTACTTCAAAAAAGGAAATTACCATTGGCACAACAGTTCTTAATCGGATTAATCATACAGAAAAAAAAACTGTAGGCATGTTTGTAAATATAATCCCCATATTTATACAACTGAAAAAAAGTTCCTCTTTTTTTCAGTATATGAATCTGGTGGCATCAATTTGGAAGATATCGCTAATCAATTCACGTTATCCTTATGATTTGATTATGGAGGAATACCATAAAAAGTATGGATTAAATGATGAGCTATTTGATGTCACTTTAACATATCAAAATGCAATACATCAGTGCCCGGATGGATTCCAAGGAATGAAAAGCTATTGGCATCCATATGGCCATCAAATTAATGCCTTAAATGTCCATATTAGTGACAGAGAGAATTCAAGTCATTTTGCAATTGAATATGATTATCTACTAGAACTTTTCACCGCCACTGAAATTGAAGACCTCCACCTTCATTTGATGCATCTTCTCCAAGACGCCTTGGGTAATCCGGATAAGCCCCTTTCTGAGTTGGAGTTGATGTCCCCGGCGGAAAAACAGCGGCTGCTTCATGAGTTTAATGAACCCCAAATGAGCTTAACTTCACCCGACCGGTTGTTGCATCAATTTTTTGAAGCGCAAGCCTTTCAAAACCCGGACTATATCGCTATAATCTTTGGCGAAGAGCGGATCACCTATGGTGAGTTGAACCGGAAAGCCAATCAGATTGCCCGGATGCTCCGGGGAAAAGGCATTAAGCCCAATTCCATCATAGGACTGCTGGTTAAACGGTCGCCGGAAATGTTCTACGGGATTTTAGGGGTTTTAAAGGCCGGCGGGGCGTATCTGCCGATTGATCCCGAATTCCCCCGGGGCAGGGTGAAATATATTTTGGAGGATAGCCGTTGTGATATTTTGCTCACCAATGATTTTTTAATCGGTAATACCACCTGGCAAGGGGAAATCGTAAATTTCAACGCCGCCTGGGATATTGTAGACGGTTCCAACCCGGGGAATCTAAGTGGTCTCAGTGATTTAGCGTATGTCATTTACACTTCCGGTTCTACCGGCCAGCCGAAAGGGGTGATGGTCGAGCATCGGTCGATTGTCAATACGGTCAATTGGCGGATGCATCATTATCATTTCACTGCCGGGGATGTTTTATTGCAGATTCCACCTTATAATTTCGACAGTTCGGTGGAAGATGTTTTTTCCTTTTTAAGCGTCGGGGCCCCGATTGTGATGATCGAACAAGAAAAACGGCTGGATTTAATGTATGTAAGGGAACTGATTACCCGGCATCAGGTGACTCATTTTTTAGTGACCCCGCTATTCTATCATACGATGCTGGATGAGATAGCCCCCGGCTTAACCCGTTTATCCAGCGTCACGGTGGCGGGGGAAAATTTCCATTTGAACTTGGTGAAAAAGCATTTCCAAAAATTGCCTTCGGTGAAGTTGTATAATGAATACGGACCGACTGAGAATAGCGTTTGCTCAACGGTGTATCAATTTACCCCGCAAGACCGGGAAATCTTGATCGGCAAACCGATTTCCAATTGTCAGTGTTATGTGTTGAGTCCAGACCTCAATTTACAGCCTGTTGGGATTCCTGGGGAACTATATCTGGGAGGAATGGGACTGGCCCGGGGATATGTAGCCAATTCCCAACTGACCGCTGAGAAGTTTGTTTTTGTGAAGGCTATCGGAGAACGTTTGTACCGCACCGGCGATTTGGTAAAATGGACTGCGGAAGGCAATTTGCAATTTATCGAAAGAGCTGACAATCAAGTTAAAATTCGTGGTTTTCGTATTGAACCCGGCGAGATTGAGTTTCAGTTAATCAATCATCCCGCTGTCGTGGAAACAGTGGTTATGGCCCGTGAAGACGGGGACGGGAATAAATTTTTGTGCGCTTATGTTGTTTCGGATCAAAGACCCACTATCGTCGAGTTGAAAGGATTTTTATCCAAAAACCTGCCAGGCTATATGATACCGTCCCACTTTGTATTTTTGGATAAGTTACCGCTGACCCCTAACGGGAAAATTGATAAGAAAGCCCTGCCAGCTCCGGACGATGAGCCGAAAGTCGGTTACGTGCCGCCTGAAAATGAAGTGGAAAAGAAATTAGCAGCCTACTGGCAAGAGATTTTAGGAGGAAATACTCAAATCGGGACGATGGATAATTTTTTTGAAATCGGCGGCGATTCACTGGCCGTTATCAGAATTTTAACCATGAGCTATAACCAGCAATGGGATCTTACCGTCCAAGATTTTTACCGGTATAATACCATTAAGGACCTGGCCGCAAGGATCATCTCCCGCAGCCAGGATGAAAAAACAACGGTGGAAACCAGGGAAAGTTCCGATATCGCTAAACCAAAGACGGAATCTTTATCTTTGCACGGGCCGCTGGTTGTCCCTGTCAAAACGGCTACTCCCAGGACGGTCCGCAATCTGTTATTAACGGGGGCCACCGGTTTTCTGGGAATTCATATTCTCTTCGAATTATTGCAACAAAACGACATCCGGATTTATGTTTTAGTCCGCGGTAAAAATAGGGGAAGCGCCGAATCCCGCCTATATGAAATCTTAAAGTTTTATTTTCCGCAGATTCATCCGTGGGTTTTAAACCAGAAGGTTATGGTGGTCAGCGGAGATATTACTTTTGAAAAATTTGGGTTGCCGGAGGAGGAATACCGGGAACTCCGGCGGAAAATCGATACAGTGGTTCACGCGGCTGCGCTTGTAAAACATTATGGCGATTTTGAAGAATTCCGGCGAACCAATATTCTTGGAGTTCAAAATATCCTTCAGTTTAGCAAGGGAAAAGCTTTATTCCACATTTCCACCACCAGTGTGGCTGGAGATTATGCCAAGCAAGAACAGCAAAATTTATACTTTAATGAAAACAGTCTGGATATCGGCCAGAATCTTGGCGGAAACTGTTATGTTGAAAGTAAATTGGAAGCGGAAAAAATAATTTTACAGTACATTCAGGATGGTTTCAAGGCGACGATCTTCAGGGTAGGTAATCTTACCGGCAGGTATGCGGATGGATTCTTTCAAATGAATATTCAGGACAATAAATTTTACCAAATTCTTAAATCTCTGATTGAGCTCTCAACCATTCCCAAGTCCGTGGCTAAAAAAGACGTTGAGTTCACTCCGGTGGATTTGTGCAGTAAGGCGATAGTAAAACTTCTGATGGTGGAAGAGAGCATAGGTAAGACATTTCACCTGATGAATCAACAAGGGATTAAAATAAAAAATTTAACAAGAATGCTGCTTGAAATGGGTTATAAAGTCGATATTGTTCGGGATGAAAGTTTTTATCAATATCTTCAGGAGCGGTTGTCTCACGAAAATAATGCCGATACTCTAGTCGGTCTGGTGCCTGATTTGCAAAGGGGTACTTTACATTATCATACTTCCGTCAGGGTGGATTCCCGGGCTTCAATTACAACCTTAAAACAGTTGGATTTTGAGTGGCCCCTCATCGATGAGGCTTATATTAAGAAAGTTTTTGCCTATATGGAATCGACCGGATTTATCAAAAAGTTGCCGAAAGATTTGCCGAAAGAAATATCGAGAAAGTGAATCCGGTGTAATTTTAAAATATCAAAAAATAATCTCCCGCAAGGGCTGGAGAGATAAAGGTAAAATGCAATTATGTACGATGGGAGGCTAATATGGACGGGAATATTCGAATTTTGATCATTGAAGATGAACCATCATGGCAGAACTTAATCACTCATCAATTGAATTCAGATCCGGAGTTTTTGGTAGTCGGTATTGCGGAAAAGGTTGAACAGGCCATTCAATTAGGGAAAATTATGGAATATGAATTTGCAATTATTGATTTGCAACTGGATCGAACGGCCGAGGATGGCTTTGTTGTATACGACGCTCTTAAAAAGGAACGTGATTTTCAGGCGATCTTTTTAACCAACAATGAAAATCCCAAAACGATGTATGATGCTTTTTTACAGGGGGGATACTCTTATATCCCCAAAACCTATTTAAACGTCTTGCCACAAACTATCCGCTATTTTTATGAAAATCCGGTCCCCAATCTGATGATGAAAACCATTCAAGACCGGGTGAAGGAGTTCCGCCTTATCGACCTGACCAGCGCTGAAAAAAATGTTTTTAGTTTGTTAAATCAGGGTTTCAAACCCAGCGACATTTCGGCCCAGTTAAATATCTCCGTATATACAGTCCGTTCGCATATTAAAAATGTGCTAAAGAAATTAGGCACCAACAATTATCAGGATGCTTTGAAAAAACTTTTTCCGAATTAATTGATAAAAATCAGCAGAACAAAATAGCTGCTGGTTTTTTATTTTTTTGTTCGGTTATGAATTTTATTTGTGATTTTGTTCATCAAATTAGGTATTTTTTTTACCCAATTTTCGATTGTATGAGGAAATTTGGTAATAATTTTGATTATTAACAGCGAATAATAAATCAGTTATAATGGGTCTGATGGGAAAAATGTAAAATTATTACACGATTGACGAAAAATCCAAAAAGGCGGTGGATAGGATGTTACAGATGACGAATATCAATATCTCCCAAGAAGATGGTATTTATGAATTGTCAAAGATTTTACAGGAATTAAGAAATTTAAAGGCTCTGGCTACCGATGAAATTTTACTGAGAGACTATAAGATTTACATCCGGGACATCCAACGGTTTTTAAAAAATGCATCCCAGAAAGTTATACCAGCGGAAGATATTCAGGTTTATATTGATGACTATCAACAAGTCCTTCAAATGGCTAAATTAGATGAGATAAAATAGGGGGAGTTAGACTGGGCTGGGAAAATCGATGATCAGTTACGTTTATTGCATGGGACATTATCAGGGACCCTCTTCAATGGAAATTAACCGATAAAGATATACAATACCTTAGGTTTTGCCTGATTTTTTAACGGCATCGCCTATTGATATATCGAATCGATTTAAAAGTACTTTGAAGGCGGTCTCTTTTTATTTCGATATTCAAAGCAAAGCAAGGAATAAATCTTTATCAACGGAACTCGGTTTTATATTCACTTGAATAAATGAAATAATAAGCTTAAAATGAAAATAGAACAATTCCGACAGGAGGATGTCTATGAATAAGGTAAAATTAGGGGTATTAGGTGTTTCTCATTTGTTTGTAACCAAAGTCTTGCCCTCGTTGTTAAAATCAAACCGGGTGGAAGTCTATGGGATAGCTTCCAGGGATGGCGATAAAGCGCGAGATGCATCTCTAGCATATGGGATCACTAAATTTTATCCTTCTTATGAGGAACTGTTGATGGACAAATCTATCGAAATGGTTTATATACCATTACCCAACCATATCCACGCCGAATGGATCAAAAAATCGGCCGACTATGGAAAACATGTCATTTGTGAAAAACCGATTGCGCTCAGTGCTAAAGAGGCTAAGGAAGCTATTGAATATGCAGAGTCAAAAGGCGTTAAAATCATGGAAGCCTTTATGTATAAGTTTCATCCGCAGTGGCAGCGCGCATTGGAAGCAGTGCGATTTCAAGAAATCGGTAAAATTACCACTATCCATACTTTTTTCGGATATGACAATAAAGATCCCCAAAATATTCGCAATATAAAAGTAACTGGCGGCGGAGCATTACTTGATATCGGGTGTTATGCCGTTTCTTTATCTCGCTTTTTACTCCAAGCGGAACCCAAACGTGTTTTGGCGGTGTCTGATATCGATGCCGCATTTCAAACAGATATTGTAGCCAATTGCATCCTGGATTTTGGAACAATCAGGACTCTTTTTACCGTCTGCACTCAGACCTTTCCTTCTCAAAGAGTGTTGGTTTTTGGAACCGGTGGAACGATGACCCTGGAAATTCCTTTTAATATGTATTCTGATGTGCCGGCGCAAATCACTCTAAAAACAGCAGTTGGCACTCGGACACTGGAGTGCGGTCCTGCGGATCAGTACATGTTGGAATTTGACGAATTCGCAATATCGCTTCGTGACCGCACTGCAATACCCATAATGTCGGCCGATGCAATAGATAATATGAGGGTTCTGGACGCTCTTTTTAAATCAGCCCAGTCCGGTCATTGGGAAAAGGTATAAAATTATTGGCAAATTTTGAAAAAATCCTCTAAAAATGCAGGAAAAATAGGAATTTTAAAGAAAAACTTATATTGATTTATATTTATCCATCAACACGTTTCGGATAGGTGTACCATGAAATTAATTTCATTGAATAAAATTACTGATAATATGGTTCTCGCCAAAAACGTTTATGCCAGGGAAGGCAATGTATTACTTGCGAAGGAAGCCCCCTTAAAGCAGAATTATGCAACAAAACTACTGGAATGGGGCGTAAACTCGGTTTATATTCGAGATAACCAAGGGGACCAACTTGAAATCGATGAGGAATTATGCCAACAAGCCCAAAACTCCGTTTTTTCCTATTTCCATGAATTTTTAGCGGATGTAAATCATAATCAACTGCCTGAATCCATTCAGCAAAGGCTGGAAAAGATTTTAAAAACCTTAATCACGGATCGGAATATCCTGTGGAATTTGGTAGAAATGAGAGCGGTTAGCGAGGATATTTTCCGCCATTGTGTCAATGTTTGTATAATATCCATGATTATTGGATCGTTTCGCGGTTATCCCGATAATCGACTCGCTGAATTAGCGACAGGAGCCATGTTGATTGATTTAGGTAAAATAACCGTTGCCCATGAGTTTTTAGACGATCCTAAAATTTCCTTAACACAGGAAAATATTGAAATCCAGGAGCATACACGGCTTGGGTTTGAAAAGCTGAAACAACTAAAAGGAAATTATGAAAATGCCGCCCAAGTTATTCTGCAGCATCATGAAAAGTATGATGGAACCGGTTTCCCTCAGGGATTGAAGGGCGATCAGATTCATGAGTTTGCCCGTATTGCCTCCATAGCCGATATATTTCATTTACAACAACATAATATTCAAAATATAAGCCCAAGTCAAATCATTAGTAATTATAGCGGTACATTTTGTGATCCGGAACTAGCCCAATTGTTTTCCAGGGAAGTTGCTCCTTTTGTTGACAGTGGCATAACAGGTAAGGAAGATCCGTTTCCAGCCGATCGTGGGCGCGAAACCTCTCCGGAGACTGCCGGACAGATGCCGCTGCCCGAAATTGATAAAATCGAAATCCAAAAGCCATCCGAAACTGAATATCGACATGATTCCGGAAGCAAACAGGAAAATGGGTCTTTGTTTTCGAAAATGTTTGGCCGTTTTGGGACGAAAGACAATATGGATGAAATCCCGGATTCCAAACAAACCAAACCGGATTTGTCCATGGATACAGAGCAACAAGGGGCGGGTGTAAGCCCTATTCCTCAAAATAATATGGATGATAAGGATAAATTTGTTGTATACCCTGAATGGTGTGAGCATACCAAAGCGGCTGTCCTAAAAATTATAACCAGAGCATTAACGAAAATCAGCATGGATTTAGTTCCCAAAGCAGCTATTGAGACCACGCAAAAAACTATAGAGCAGGTCGTCGAAAACAACGACGTAATCCGCAATTTGGTAAGGATTCAAGCTTTGGATGAAAATGTTTTCGTACATTGTGTTACTGTGGGACTTTTGTCCGTAATGACAGGGGTTTCTTTAGGTTATAACCAGAATCAATTAATTGAACTCGGAACAGGTTCGCTCCTTGTTGATGTGGGAAAGGTCGAGATATCACGAAGGTATAATGTGGATGCTCGTTGGTTTGGAACAACAGAGTATGAGGCCATCATGCCGGAGCACACTCAATTCGGTTTTGAAGAACTATGGAAGATGAATCCCAACACCAGCGTTCCATATATTGCCTTGCAGCACCATGAAAGATACGATGGGTCCGGTTATCCGGTGGGGTTAAAAGGCGAACAAATCAATGAACTGGCCAGGATAGTCGCTCTCGCCGATGTCTATGATTCATTAATCTACGAAGGAATGAATGGTCAAAAATTATTGCCCCATGAAGTCATCGAATATATCCGGGATTTTAGCGGATCTCATTTTGATCCTGAAATTTGCCGGGTATTTCTACAAAATATGATTCCTTTGTTGGTGGGTTCCAATGTATTACTCAATACCGGCGAAAAAGCCACCGTAATCCGGATTAATAAAGATTTGCTGGCTAGACCGTTGATACGAGTGATAGTTGATAAAGAGGGCAATAAGCTGGCAACGCCCATTGCGAAAGATTTAGCAACGGATTTAACGTTATTCATCGTAGGAACCTTGAAGGATGAAGAATTCTAATTGGGAAAACCGGGCATTTCCTTAGTGATTTACGAATTGAAGACCTTGTGGAAGGTCTTTTTTTTATAAATAGGCTTTGAGCGGCTCATACAAAAAAAGACCTCTAGAAATTCAATCTTAAAACCTCGCTGTGGAATTAAAGATAGATTGGCAGAATGTCGATGAATATAATGAATGGTGTAACAATTAAAAAAAGGGGATGAAATGAATGTAGAGGGATCGAAGGCAGTTTTGGGAGGTGATAATATGGTTTTTTCACCGATCAATTCTCATAATGAAAAAAAAGCAGAAAAGGCAAATAATATATCACATTTCCCGAGTCGGGGCACAAAGGAACTTTTGCGAAATATTTTAGGCCCTGATTTCGATGATTATGAGATTCAAGATGGTGATAATTTGTATTTACCAAACCGCAAAAAAGAGATCACCCAAGGAAATTTTGCAGCCGTAGCCCAGCAGTCTCAACGCACAAAAGATGATCCAATCGCAAAACGACCGGGATCCCTTAAGGATTTTTTAGTTCGATACGTTTTAGGGATTCATGAAAAAGCAATCGAGTCAAACTTGTAAATGATTGGATTAACTGCAACCAGTTAAAATAAATTCTTTAGAGTCCGGGAAACTACTTTTGGAATAGGTAAACGTTTTAAAACGTGACCATCGAAAAAACAAAGGATAGTTGGACCCGAAAACTTAAAGATTAGGGCATTGATTCACAACAAGCCATTCGATCCTTCTACATTCATTTCATCAGATCTAGGTAGTGTTATTCTATAAAAAAGAGATCCTTTTATCACCGGATCTCTTTTTTTATATCATTGGCGATTATTCTTCAGAGGTGTCCGGTAGCGGAGCCTTTTGGCCGCATTGCCCACAGTATTGAGCGCTTTCTGCAAGTTTTGCCTTACAGTTATTGCAATATACTTTTCCTAATGCAGTTCCTGCGTGCAAATGAATCAGACTCAATTCCTCTTTTTTCTCCTGTAATTGTTGCTCCAAGCCGGCAATGAATTCGCACTTTTGAATCATTTCTTCCTGATTATAAAGATTAGCGCGAAACATGGCATACACTGCTTGCCCCAATTCTCTCAAGGAAGTGTTAATTTGTTCCTCCAAATTTTCCACTTGTTTTTTTATTTTGATATCTTCCAGCACTTCTTTGGAACGAATACTTACGTTGGATATTCCTTTTTCAAGCTCTTGTTTTACTTTTTGATAAAATTCGGCCATGAAAAAATCCTCCTATTTGATTGCGATTGAATCTGATTATTGATATGTAAATTCAGCATGAATATTCCTTATTTTGTAAGCGAGGGTTAAATTTTATGTTGTTTTGCAGGAGAAAAGAATTATTTTCGCGAAATCAACAACAAATTTTCACACCAAAATAATAAAAAAAATTACGTCAAGAGACCCATGAAACTGATAACATTAAACAAAATCACCGACGGCATGGTTTTAGCGAGAAATATTTATACCCGAAAAGGTAACGTGTTACTGGTTAAAGATGCTTGCCTTAAATTCAGCTACATTAAGCGTTTGTCCGAATGGGGCGTAAACTCAGTATATGTTATTGATAAACAGGGCGATACGGTAGAAATTGATCAAGAACTGTATTTACAAGCTAAAGATGACTTGTTGCATCTGATGGAGGATTTCACTAACGAATTAAGCGAAAAACACCTTCCGTCTTCAATGAGACGGATTATCAACGAGGTAATGGTTAAAATGCTTTCTGACAACCAAGTTCTTGGAAATTTGGTTGAAATCAGAGCGATGAACATCAATGCTTTTCGCCGTTTGGGAATGGAATGCATTTTTTCAATACTAATCGGCAACTCTGCTGGTTATGATTTGGAACAGTTGGCACAAATGGCGGCAGGGGTTGCTTCCTTCGGTAATGGTCAAACGGATCTCGCCAAGAAACTTTTATGCGCTCTTGGGCCGCTTCGGGAAAACTCAAAGCATAACCAGGATTCGGAAAGTTTGGAAAGGCTTTATGAATTTCACCAGAACTATGAAGAAGCTGCCCGGATCGTTTTGGAGCGCTACGAAAATAATGATAATAACAATTTTCCTCAGGAATCGACAGGGAGTAAGATTTCCCAGTCAATTCCTTCATTTATAGAGAATGAAGATTTAACCCCAATGAATATTCAAGAAGTGGAACTCGAAAGGTCTAGGTTATTTTCAAAAGAAATCGTTTTTCCATCCGTAAAGAATAACCGGGAATTTGTGGAGGTTTCCGCTGTTCCTGGAGGCCGCCATGATTCCTCATTATTCAGGCATCTTTTAGGTGTGTTGGGAAATTTTAATGTTGAATTGAAAGAGATTGACCGAATTGTTGAACCATCACTGGTGAGTGAAGCCGTGACTTTGAAAAATCCCCATTTAGGCGATGACCGACTTCAACACATCCCGGAAAAAATGAGTTCTTTGAAACACCAAGAAATTGGGCATCCGTCGAATAACCATCGCCATGATAGTTCATCTCAAAATTCGAGTAATATCAGGGACAGCAGTTTTTTAGTCACACCGGAGCAGTTTTCCGTGACTCAATCCGAAGCTTTAATGGTTGCTAAACGGGAATTAGCAAAACTGGATCCGGGATTAATTCCTCCCCACGTGATTGAAACCACCCGAACAGCTCTTGGAGAAATGCTCGCCAGCGAAGCGTTACTGAAGGAGCTGGTTGCGATTCAGGCATTGGATGGCAGTGCTTTTTATCATTGCCTGAGTGTGAATTCATTATCTGTCATGGTTGCCGCTTTCATCGGTTATACTCCTTCAAGACTGAAAGAATCAGAGATTGCAAAACTAGGGGTAGATTCGGGTAAAATGCAAATTGCCAGGAAATATAAAGCAGTTGAGAGTTTGCTTGGCAGTCATTCCTCCGAACCCTGGATAGTGCAAGCCGCCCATTTAAGTTTTGACCACTTATGGAAACTGAAAACCAATCCGCAAGGATCGGAGTTAACTTTCCTCCGGAAGAGTGAGTTTGATCCGACTCAGAGTGAATCCGGCGAATTGGTGAAAGAGCAAAACTTGGCCGAGATTGTAGCTCTGGCGGATACATATTTAACTTTAATGAATGAAGGAATAAACGGCCAGAAATTAATGCCTCATGAAGTCATTGAATATATCCGGGATTGTTACGGCACCCATATCAATCCTGAGGTTAAAAAGGCTTTTTTGCAATGTATCACCCCCTTCTTAATTGGCTCTTTTGTATTACTGAATAATGGAGAGAAGGCAAAAGTGCTCAAGGTTAACCCGAATTTTTTAACTAGGCCGATGATTGAGGTGCTTTATGATCAGAATGGTCAGAAACTTTCGCCACCTATCCGGAGGGATTTGAAGACGGACTTGACATTGTTTATTATCAGTGCATTAAAAGACGAATTTGATCAATGATTCCTTAGACTGTCGAGGTAACGTAAAATGAAAAAGTGTCTTTCTCCGGAAGATTTCCAGGAATTGAGCGAAACTCAGAAAAGTGCTTTACGGGATTTATGGCTTCCCTGCAAGTATGATTTAGCGTTTGAAATTGTCTGGAGAGACGTTGAAAATGACATCCACGATGTTGCCATTATGATAGTTCTGGATGCCAAAGTCCATAGTACACCCAGAAATTGTGAAGTGATCTTAAAAGTCTATTATCCTAACGGTATTCCGGAATATGGAGGCTTGGAAGCCTCCTCCGAGGAGGACGATACCAATGGTTGGGATATCTCAACAGAAAACGGGGATGATTTTACAGGACAGCCGGAGAACGGGTTTATGGAAAACGAAATGAGCCTGGATGAGAAAAACGAACGATCTGAGGAACACTATATCAACAAAGAAAATTGTTTGCCACTTTTAAATATCGGTCAAATGATCGACATATTAAAGGAGCATCAAGGAGAGCCCTATATCAGTTTCACCCCGGAAGAAGCGGTTTGTTATGTCGGCGGAATCGAGTTTTCCGGGGAGGAACTTTGTGATGCTTTATGGGAAGCCGTTAAGAAATTGTTATAAAGAAATTATTCGACTCCCCGCTGAGGGGCAGTTAAAAACTGGATTCTGGCATTTTTTTCTACTGCCGAACGGAAGGCCCATTCGCTTCGAAATAGTGCTACCGGCCGTTCCTGAACATCTTCCAGCAGCAGGTCTCCCTGGAGATCAATTTTGGACTTTGCCGTAATCTCTTCGCCAACTAACCAGCGGGCCATTACATAATTCAGATGCTGTAATTGAATTTCGGCGCCGTATTCGCTTTGCAGCCTGTAGCGTAGCACATCAAATTGCAGGCTACCAACCACTCCTACGATAAAGGATTCAAAGCCGGTGTCCGGTTGCCGGAACAGTTGGACTGCGCCTTCTTGGGACAGTTGAGTGATTCCCTTGATAAATTGTTTGCGTTTCATGGTATCAGCCGGTTGGATCCGGGCGAACAATTCCGGAGGAAATACCGGGAAATCTTCAAATTTTAGTTTGTTGTTTTCCGAACATAAGGTATCCCCGATTGCAAAAATTCCCGGGTCAAATAGACCGATAATATCACCGGGATAGGCCTCATCGACAATTTCTCTTTCCTGGGCCATAAATTGTTGGGGTTGAGCAAGTTTTATCGGCTTACCGGTTTGAACATGATGAACAGTCATTCCCCTGGTAAAAACGCCGGAACAAATCCGGATGAAGGCCAGCCGGTCACGGTGAGCCGGGTTCATATTCGCTTGAATTTTAAACACAAAGGCTGCAAAATCTTTGCTTTCCGGTGATAACTCGCCAATAGAAGACTGGCGGGGCAAAGGAGTCGGGGCTAACTGTAAAAACTCCTCGAGAAAAGGCCGAACTCCAAAATTAGTCATGGCGCTGCCGAAAAACATCGGTGTTAACTTGCCATTGAGAATTCGCTCCAGATCAAAGGCTTCTCCGGCGGTATCCAAGAGTTCAATGTCGTTTTTGAGAGCCTCATGAATATTGGCTCCCAGGATTTCGGTGAAAGCCGGGTCGTCGGCGCTTCCGATAGTGGATTGGAGCGCCCACTGTCCATGGGAGCCATCATTGTCAAATAATTCAATTTGGGCTTGACGGCGGTTATAGACTCCGCGATATTCCCCGTTAATTCCGATCGGCCAATTCATTGGATATGACACTATTCCCAAGACTTTTTCGATCTCTTCCATTAACTCGAAGGGATTTTTGCCGTTACGGTCCAATTTATTAACAAAGGTAAACACCGGAATACCCCGTTGTTTACAAACTTTGAAGAGCTTAATGGTCTGGGCTTCAACGCCTTTTGCGACATCAATCAACATGACCGCGCTATCCGCAGCCATTAAAGTACGGTAGGTATCTTCACTGAAGTCCTGATGCCCGGGTGTATCTAAAATATTGATTTTATAACCATTATATTCAAATTGAAGGGCACTGGAGGTTACTGAAATTCCACGTTGTTTTTCAATTTCCATCCAGTCGGAAACGGCATGTTTCTGCGCTTTTCTGGCTTTAACCGAACCCGCTAAGTGAATTGCTCCGCCATACAGGAGAAGTTTTTCCGTTAGAGTGGTTTTTCCGGCGTCCGGATGGGATATAATAGCAAAAGTACGACGCCTTTTAATTTCCTTTTCGAGTGGTTCTTTTATTTCCGACATCCGCATCATCCTCCGGAATTTAATCAACAATCATTTATTATATATGAAGATCAAGGCGAAATGCAATAGTTGAAGTAAAGTTGCCTTCTCCACAGGTAAAAAGGAAAGGAGCACCATCCGATTCGGCAGGAGAATAAAAAAAATTCCCGAAATATTTTAGTAAGTTCAGCCCGTTATGCAAGTTAATACCCCAATAACTTGGATTTATCGAAAATACCAATTTTTAGGGAGGATATTGAATGAACATCACCCAACACCGCATCATGGTTCATGATATTCATGATTTTCAAGAAATTATCGAATCAAACGAAAGAGTCATCGCCCTGGTTTATGCATCCTGGTGTCCATTCTGTGTACGATTTTTACCTGTGTTTGAACGTGTAAGCAACAATAATCAGATTGTTAATGCTTATACTTTCTTATTTCAAGACGATCAGGAAATCATTGCTGATGAATACTCAGTGGAGGTAGTACCATCGGTTTTGCTTTTTGAAAATGGTAAGCTTGTCAAAAGATTGGACGGCATTTTAGGGAGTGGTTTAACTGAAAAACAGCTTAACGATTTTCTGAGGTCGTTCTGAATGAGTAATTTTAAGGGTGAAGGGGTTATCATGGCACTGGACGGAAAAGAACGCTCTAGCGCGCGAGAGAGATATCTTAAAAATTTTCAGGCCGAACAACAAGCTATTCATCTCTATCAAAAGTTGGCAGCGGCAGAACCTAATCCGGATTTGGCCGGGGTTTATCACAGGCTGGTGGTAACCGAGCAAAGGCATGCCGAGTTTTGGGCGGAAAAGCTTCGCCAAATGGGGGCTAAGGTTCCCAGTATCAAACCGGACTGGCGAACCCGGCTATTTGGGAAACTTGCCGCCAGACTTGGCCCGGCTTTTGTGTTACCATCCATTGCTTCCATAGAAAAGAGCACTGCTACGGAATATGCGGGTCAAACGGATGCTGAGTCCATTCATATGCCTGCGGATGAACAGTCCCATGCCAGGATTTTTCAGTTGTTGAGTCAAACCAGCCGGGGACTGGAAGGCAGTGATTTGGCTCATTTTGAAGGCCGACATCCGGCTACCGGTGGAAATGCCCTTCGGGCTGCAGTTCTTGGTGCCAATGACGGTTTGGTTTCCGTATTTAGTCTGGTCATGGGTGTAGCGGGAGCCGGAGTCAGTTCGAGAAATATTTTGATTACCGGTTTTTCCGGCCTTTTAGCAGGAGCCCTTTCAATGGCTTTGGGTGAGTGGCTCTCCGTTCAAAGTTCCCGGGAATTATACCAGAATCAGATGGCCATCGAAGAGCAGGAACTTAACGAAACCCCTGAAGAAGAAAAAGAAGAATTAACGTTAATTTATCAAGCCAAAGGACTTGACCCAACAGCTGCCAGAAATCTGGCAGAGCGTATCGTATCAAATCGCGCCACAGCACTTAATACTTTAGCCCGGGAAGAATTGGGAATCGATCCGGATGAATTGGGTGGTTCTCCATGGGTGGCCGCTTTCACTTCTTTTTTATTATTTGCTGTCGGTGCTATTATTCCAGTCTTTCCCTACATATTTTTTTCAGGTACCGCCGGTATTGTCATCAGCGCCATTTGCAGTGGGGTTGGTTTGTTTGTCATCGGGGCCGTAATTACTCTGATGACGGGCAAACACCCTATTTTCTCCGGCCTCCGCCAGGTTTTTTTCGGATTAGCCGCCGCGGTTGTCACTTTTGGAATTGGATACATTGTGGGAGTTAATTTGGGAGGGTGATTACCAGCCTAGAAATGATTTCTTGAGGAGTCCTGAAAAGGGCTCTTTTTTATAAATTCCCGAAAGCATTGCGTTTGGATTGAATGTGTTTTCAATTTGAACAGGATAGACTTTCCCAACTTTCATATTTTATTTCCGCAATTATTTTCTCCAATGCATAAAATTAACCTCAGAATCAATACTATATACCGGTCGGTACATAACAGATTAATTTTTTCCGGACATTATTTTACCAAACTGTTGTCTTAATAAAGCGAATGAACACTCGTGAAAAAATTTTGATATCTGCAGTGGAATTATTTGCAGCCCGGGGCTTTGATGCAGTAGGAGTTCAAGAGGTGGCTGCAAAATCGGGTATAACCAAACCAACTCTTTATTATTATTTTGGAAGTAAAAACGGCCTTTTGAAGGCGGTCATGGAAGAGTATGGTTTCAGGCTGTCGAAAGTTTTGGGATCGGCCGTTGTTTATCAAGGCGATCTCTCCCTGGCTTTAGCGGAGCTTGGAAAAGCATATTTCGAATTTGCAAAAGCCAATCGAGTTTTTTATCGAATGCAACTGGCCATGTATTTTTCTCCTCCGGAAAGTGAATGCAACCAAATGGTGCGACGTTATAACGAAGTTCAACTTCATCGGATTGAGGAACTATTTAAAGCCGCTACGGTTCATCATCATAATCTGGATGGACGGCATTTGGCGCTGGCCGCTACATTTATCGGTAATATCAATACCTATATCGGATTTGCTTTAAACGGTTATATTGAGCTCCAAACGGAGCTCGCCGACGAAATTGTGCAGCAATTTATGTATGGAATTCATTTATAAGATGGCGTTTAACTGTATACCATACGGTATAATCTTAAAATGTGTAAAAAGCGGAGGGGCAAATGAAGGATTTGCGTGGAAAAGTTGCCATTGTTACCGGGGCAGGATCCGGGATCGGGCGGGCTCTTGCTTATCAGTTGTATCAAGAAGGCGTCGCCTTGGCTTTAGCGGATATTAACCTTGAGGGGCTTGAAGAAACCGGGAATTTTTTAAAAAGAGAAAACCGGGGTACCGGAGTTCAAACCTATGGGGTCGATGTATCCAATCGGGAACAGGTCTATGATTTTGCTAAAAATGTAGTCGGTTCTTTTGGTAAAATTGATATCTTGGTTAATAACGCCGGAGTGTCTTCATCCGGTGAGGTTCCCGAACTAACCTATACTACATTTGAATGGACCATCAATATCAATCTTTGGGGAGTTATTTATTGTACCAAAGCTTTTTTGCCATACCTAACCGATAGCGCAGAGGCCAGTATTGTAAATATTTCGAGCGTTTACGGCTTATTGGGAATTCCGGGTCAGGCAGCTTATTGTGCCAGCAAATTTGCGGTCCGTGGATTTAGCGAAAGCCTGCGACAGGAATTGTACGATTCCCACGTTACTGTAACCGTGGTATTTCCGGGAGGAATTAAAACCAATATCGCCAGAAATTCCAGGAGTGATCATCGAATGAATCCGGAAATCTATGAAAAAGCTTTACAGCGTTTTGAGGAGTCCTTGAAGACAACTCCGGAAGAAGCGGCAAGTATGATTGTTCAAGGAATTAGAAATAAATCGCCACGAGTATTGATTGGCAAAGATGCCAGGAAAATAGATTTTTTAGCAAGATTCAAACCCAATACCTACGATAGAGTCATCGCCCGGTATGTACGACAAAAGAATTGAGTGGACTTTAAGGGAGGATGGGCGGAATCATCAATTCTCTTTTTTTACCGGGACCGCCCTGTTTGGGCAGGAACTTACCAAGGTTTTTGTAACTGTCGAGCTGTTCATTAAGACTGGTAATTTCCAAAATAGCCGCCGCATCCGGAAAGCTCTTTGCTAAACCTTTAATCAGTTTACCCCACCAAGCCAGATCCTGAAGGATGGGTTGATGAAGATCTTCGATCCGGTTGTTATCGTGAAAATGAAAATGGCGGATTCGTTCCATTTTTAAGAGCGCATCCGTGTTTATGCCGGCTTGAAGGGCATGGCCGATATCAATCGTTAATCCAAATTCCGGTTCCGGGAAACGCCAAAGCAATTCTTGGAATCTGGCTCCATCTCTTGTACAGGGGGGATATTCGGATATAGCCGGCATGTTTTCCATAAGCAAGGTGACTCCGGATTTTCGAGCTGCTTTTAACAGTTGCGAGATGCTATCTTCTTCCAATAAGCAGGCTTCCCGGTATTGTTCGGGAGTCATTCCCGGTACTAAAGGTATCGGATGGAAAGTTATGAGTTTAATGCCCAGATCAGCTGAAATGCGGATGGTATTTTCAAAAATTCTCATACCGAGCTGCCGTTCTTCGCCGTTCAATGCTCCCAAATTAATATTCGAGTACGGCGCATGCATCGTCAATTGAAAATGAAACCGGTCTTGGTAAATCTTTAAGGCCGATCGTTCATTTGCCGTAAACCCAAAATTTGAGGAAAAAAATTTTGGATCGGATTGTAATTCAATGACCGGAAAATATTGAACGGTTTCCCGCAAATAATCCGAAAGCGGAACATTGCTAACCATCCGGGAACCAAAGCAAAAGGCCATCCCCTACCTCCTAAAAAAACTTTCTATAATAAACATACCTTAGAGAAGACAAATCGTCAAATACTAAAAAGGGATTGTATCAGAAAAGTGGAAAATTTATAACGATATTTCCTAAGGATGTGGTACAAGATTAAAACAGAGTTATCCCTTTACTTGCATTTTCCCTTCTGTAAACGCAAATGTTTTTATTGTGATTTTAATTCCTATTCGGGTATCGAATCCTTGATGCCGGAATATGTGGAGTGTCTGCTTCTTGAGATCAAAAAAAATTTACCCCAGCATCGGTTGATTCGCTCCGTCTATTTTGGAGGCGGAACACCAAGCTATTTTCCAGTGCAATCCTTAGTCGGCGTATTGCAATATCTGAAGGAAAATTTTTTAATCAACCGGGCAACCGAAATAACCATTGAAGCCAACCCTGGGACCGTTACCGCTCAGGAACTCATTTTATTGTATGCAGCAGGTTTTAACCGTTTGAGTTTGGGCGTGCAGGCTGCCCAAGATGAATTATTGGTTCGGATTGGCCGGATTCATACTTGGCCGGATTTTTTAGCGGTTTTTCAACAAGCCAGAGAAGTTGGGTTTTCTAATATTGGCATTGACTTGATGTGTGGCCTGCCAAGTCAAAGTATTGAAGCCTGGCGGGATTCTTTACATAAGGTCGTTTTTCTCGAACCGGAACATATTTCGGCTTATGCATTGCAATTGGAGTCAAATACCCCTTTGGCCAAGATGGTCGGTGACGGGATGCTGACCCTTCCGGCTGAAGAGGAAGTCGTCAGCATGCTGCAAATGTCAATGGATTATTTACGAAAAAATGGTTACGAACATTATGAGATATCCAACTACGCCAAACCCGGCTTTTATTCCGTCCACAACACCGGATATTGGTCGGGACGTGATTATCTTGGCTTTGGCGCCGGGGCTACTTCCACTTTTCATCAAAGCCGCTGGAGCAATGTAAGCAGTCCCCGGGAATATATCCGGAGGATGAAAAATGGCCAAACGGTGGTTTTTGAAAGTGAAATCATCGATTCATCCACCGCCATAACCGAAGCGATCATGCTTGGACTGAGAATGCGCGCCGGTATCGATTTGACCCGTTTTAAAGAGCAGTTTCAATTTGATTTAGCTGCAGGTATTGCCGGGCAGATAGAAATGCTGGAAAAGGGCGGTCTTTTAACTTGCCGTAACGATCATTTGGCATTGACGGATCGTGGAGTTATGGTCAGTAATTACGTAATTTCCAGTATATTAGCGGGTTTGTAAATGCTTTATTTTCAATCGGTTATAATTAATTTGGAATGAAAAAATACAGTCCGGTTAGTAGTCCGGGCATAGCTGTCAGAAAAAGATGATTCGTCTTGTGGCCGGGACCTTGAAAGCAGTTGAAACCGAAACCGCGAGAGTTGGTTTGGGGAACATTAACCCGAAAAGGTTAGCCCGTTTGGCCTCTGCAGAATTGAAATTAGAGCAAGAACAGAGAAAGAGCGACCGGGCCGTGCTCTCCAAACAACAAAAAGATGCTATGGAAGAACGGAAATGGGAATTTAAAAAGGAAAAGGCAAAAAGAAAAACGCCGGGGAAGATGATTTTCCCGGTGTTTTTGATTAAATTCAGCCTACTGCAACTTTCCGGAGCTTTTTTCGTTTATCAAAATGAGCAGCTGCGGTCCCAAATGGATAATTATATAATGAATAAACCTTATTCAAATAGTAAGATTTTGGGTGATTCAGTTTTTCTTAGGATTTTTTACATGATTTCAAAGTTGGATATGTAAGGTAACCCCTTGACAAATCTAGTTGACAGTGATATTTTTGTATTAGATTAGCACTCTCTTTGATAGAGTGCTAACAAAACATTAACCAATCCAAAAGAGGTGCATTTCCTTGGCCTCCCACCACAAGCTTGATGAACGTAAAAAAAGCATACTGAAAGTGGTCACGGATGATTATATATCATCCGCAGAGCCGGTAGGTTCCAGGACGATTGCCCGCAGGTATAATCTGGGCTTGTCTCCGGCCACCATCCGTAATGAGATGGCGGATTTAGAGGAGAGCGGCTATTTGGAACAGCCGCATACGTCTGCCGGCCGGATTCCATCGGAGATAGGTTATCGTTATTATGTCGATGCCTTGGTTTCTTTGCAAAAACTTTCCAAGCAGGAAATTGAGAACATTTACAAGGAGATGGAAGGCTACCACCGGGAAATCGAATCAATTATTCACCAGACTTCCAAGATCCTGGTCCAATTGACGAAGTATCCTTCGGTGGTATTAAGCCCGCAGTTTCAAAGCGCGATTTTTCGCCATATTCAGTTGGTGAAATTGTCGGCTACCACGGTTTTAGTTTTAATCGTTACCGATACCGGGTATGTTGAAAATAAAATTATTGAGCTGCAAAGGGAAGTTTCTGCCGAGGAGCTGGATCGAATCTCCGAATTGCTCAATAAAAAGCTGCGCGGCGTTTGTTTGAAAGACCTTCAAACCACGCTCCTTAACGACATTCGCTCCGAACTTGTGCTTCATGACCAATTTTTTAATGAATCCATTAAGCTATTGATCAAGGCCATTGCCAATCGGACCAACGAAAGAGTGTATGTTGACGGGGCTATGAAAATACTTGAGCAACCGGAATTTACCGATCTTGAAAAATTCAAGCCTCTGATGACCGCGCTTGAAGAAGAGGAAAGATTATATAAATTGCTTTCCCGCAATCAAGGCCGCGGGGCTCAGGTTAAAATCGGTCATGAAAACGAGGAATTAGGTTTGAATGATTGCAGCGTCATCACATCCAGCTATGAAATCGCCGGCCGGGCGGTAGGGGTTATCGGAATACTGGGCCCGACCCGAATGGATTATGCGAAGGTCGTCCCGATAGTGGAATATACCTCTTCAATTTTAAGCGAGCTATTAACCGTCATCAGTAAACGGGGCTTGAAATGAAATCGTTAGTTGAAGGGAATACCGATTAAAATCTCCAGGTTGCGTATAATAAAGTAAACATCTACCTGTTTTCCCTACCTCTACGAAACCTGGGGGCATCAAATGTCTGTCAAAGAATTTACCGAATGTTCCGAAGTCGATCAATATACGGCAGCTTTAGTAACCAACTGTGGAGCCATCCGGGCTGTTACTGAAGCGGTTCAGGGCACGATTGGTCCAAAGGGTCTGGATTGTATGCTGGTTGATCCCTTCGGCGGAATTATGGTCACCAATGATGGCGTTACCATCCTTAAAACCATGGATGTTACTCATCCGGCAGCCCGAATCTTAATCAGCGCCGCCGAATATCAAGAACAACAAGTGGGGGACGGCACCACCACAGCCACCATCATTGCCGGCACCTTGGTATCCGAAGGCGTCAACCAGGTCCTTAAAGGGGTACCCGTCGTCAGAGTCATCGAAGGAATTCGTTTGGGAGTTGAGAGGGCTCTGCAATTCCTGGCGGAAGTGAAAATCCCCGCCCGCGATTTGTCAGGCCCGATATTACATAGAGTTGCTTTCATCGCAGCCCGTGAAAATAAGGATTTGGCCGACATCGTTTTAAAAGCGGCCCGGATAGTGGGATCTGAACGCCTGGGTTCAGATGAATTTAAACTGGCAGACCAAGTGGTCTCTCTTGAAGGTTCGGAAAGTACAATCATCCAAGGCGCGATCATCAATCGGGTGCCCCTGAACCGCGAGATGCCGAGATGCTTAAAGCAAACCAGGATTTTAATTATCGATGATGCCTTGGAGCCGGTTAAAGTTGATGCGGAGGCATTAACCACCGAAACAGGCTTCAATCATCAATTACATAAAGAACAAGAATTAATCGACGGTATCAGGAAGATTGCCGATTTAGGAGTGGGGGCCGTCTTTGTAGACCGGTTCATTTGTGATTCGGCGGAAGATTTATTAACAGACTTAGGGATGATCGGGATTCAAGGCGTTTGCCGCGATGAATGGCGCCGTTTGGCGGAGATGACCGGAGCCAGGCCCATCAAAAGAGGCAGTTTGTCAAAAGCTCCGGAAGACTTAATGGCTTTAACCGGTGAAATCGACCGGCTTTTGGTGGATGATAAGTTTCATCAAACTCGTGTTTTTGGGAAACCCAACCAAAATTATGTGACCATAATCGCAGGTGCTCATACTAAAGAGGTGGTTTGCGAGAAAGAACGGATTATGAAAGATGCGGCTTCGGCCTTACAAGCAGCTTGGCGTGAAGGGGTCGTACCGGGCGGCGGCAGTGTTGAGATCGGCGTTGCCAGGAAAATGAATGAAAAACCGCTACGGGACATGACTTGTTATGGTTATCATTGCGTGATTGAAGCATTAAAAAAACCCCTCATTCAAATATGCGCCAATGCAGGGTTCAACCCACTGGAAAAAGTAGCTGAAGTGTTGGGCTTTGTGGAACAGTCAGGTTCCAACGCTATGGGTGTAAATTGTGAAACCGGCGCCATCGAGGATTTAACCGAGTTGGGAATATGGGATCCGTACCTGGTAAAGTATCAAGCAATCAAGACCGCCGGTGAAGTTGGAGAAGCTATCTTACGGATTCATATGATTATAAAAATGAAAGAGGAAAAGGTCCATCATGACGAAAAAACATGACGAGGCAGCGGAAACAGCTGCTGTGACACAAGAAAACATTCAAACCGGTGCAACTCTTGAAGAACAGAAGGTTGAATCAGCCCCGGAAAATCAAAACAGCGCTGAACAGGATAGGATTGCCGGCTTAGAGGCCCAACTGGAGCAGGCCAAACAAGCCAAGGAAGAATATTATAACCGGATGCTCCGGACTCAAGCGGATTTGGATAATTTCCGCCGCCGCAGCCGGCAGGAGATGGAACAATTATCCCTCTTTGGCGGGGAAACTCTTATTAAAAAGATTTTACCGGTTCTCGACAGCTTAGAGCGGGCGGTGGGTTCTTTTGACGGGAAAGCCGAAAATAAAAGCTGGCAGGAGGGTGTGGATCTCATCCTGAAGCAATTTCAAAATATCTTGAAAAGCGAGGGGCTTGAAGGCATTCCTGCTTTGAATGAGCCCTTCGATCCCCAGGTCCATGAGGCTGTTTCTCAGGAGCCTGGAGAACAAGTAACCACACCGACTGTTGTTGAAGAAATGCAAAAAGGTTATCTCTATAAGGGGAAATTATTACGGCCGGCCTTGGTTAAAGTTGCTGTACCGCAGTAAAGAATGAAAGCAAAGGGTCATGCAGGCGCGAGCCGGCATCCGGCAGCCAGAAGTGAATGGAAAACTAGTAAAGCGTATCGTAAATAAATGGTAATCAGAAATGGGGAAGATACGCTCTACTTAAGTAAAACGTTCACAATCATTGAGTAGTTATTTAGAGAACGTTTTACTAGTTTCAAATGAAAAAAACGGTTTCTGGCTCCTAAGCCCTTTTAAAATTAAGATTAACAGTTGAATCTTAAACAAAATGGGGGTTATCAAAATGGCTAAAGTTTTAGGAATTGATTTAGGAACGACAAACTCTTGTATGGCAGTTATGGAGGGCGGCGAGTCCGTCGTTATCCCAAATGCCGAGGGAGGGCGTACCACTCCGTCAGTGGTTGGGTTTTCAAAAACCGGTGAACGGATGGTTGGACAGGTAGCCAAACGGCAAGCTGTTGCCAATCCCGATCGCACCGTGGTGTCTATTAAAAGAAAAATGGGTACCGACTATAAAGTGGGAATTGATGACAAACAATATACTTCGCCGGAAATTTCGGCGATGATTCTTCAAAAGATGAAAGCCGACGCCGAGAGTTACTTGGGAGAAAAAATCAGCCAGGCCGTTATTACGGTTCCGGCATATTTCTCTGATGCGCAGCGGCAGGCTACCAAAGACGCCGGCCGTATTGCGGGACTCGAAGTACTCCGGATTGTAAATGAACCGACCGCTGCAGCTCTGGCATATGGGCTCGACAAGGGCGGCGACCACACCATCCTGGTATACGATTTAGGCGGCGGAACTTTTGATGTTTCCATCCTGGAACTGGGCGATGGCGTTTTTGAAGTCAAAGCAACCGGCGGTAATACCCGGCTCGGCGGTGATGATTTTGATGAACGTGTAGTTAATTGGATGGCGGATCAGTTTAAAAAAGATAATGGAATCGACCTTCGGAACGACCGGATGGCTCTTCAACGTTTGAAAGAAGCGGCTGAAAAAGCTAAAATCGAGCTTTCCGGTTTGGCATCCACCGGTATTAACCTTCCGTTCATTACCGCAGTGAACGGTGAGCCCAAACACTTGGATTTAACCTTAACCCGGGCCAAATTCGATGAACTCACCGCTGATTTGGTTGAAGCGACAGTGGGACCGACGAAGCGGGCCCTATCCGATGCCGGTTTGGATCTTAAAGATATCGATAAGATCATTATGGTTGGAGGTTCTACTCGTATTCCGGCTGTACAAGATGTCGTTAAGAAAATAACCGGCAAAGAACCCTATAAAGGCGTGAACCCGGACGAAGTGGTGGCCGTGGGCGCCGCAATCCAGGCCGGTGTTTTAACCGGTGAAGTGAAGGACATTGTTTTGCTGGATGTCACTCCGCTTTCGCTTGGTCTGGAAACTTTGGGCGGTGTATTCACCCGGATCATCGACCGGAACACCACCATCCCGACTTCCAAGACGCAAATTTTCTCTACTGCGGCCGACAGTCAAACCGCGGTCGATATTCATGTCCTGCAAGGTGAAAGGCCGATGGCCGCCGATAATATTACCTTGGGGCAATTCAGGTTGGATGGAATTCCACCGGCGCCCAGAGGAATCCCTCAGATCGAAGTGACTTTCGATATTGACGCCAATGGTATCGTTCATGTTTCGGCCAAGGATAAAGGGACCGGAAAAGAACAAAAAGTTACCATTACCACCTCCAGCGGCCTCAAAGAGGACGATATCAGCCGGATGGTAAAGGAAGCCGAGTCTCATGCGGAAGATGATAAGAAACGCCGGGAAGAGGCGGATTTAGTCAATGAAGCGGACGGTCTCATCTATACCACTGAAAAGACTTTGAAAGATATTGGCGATAAAGCGGAAAAGTCCCATGTGGAACGGGTCCAACAGGCCAAGGATGAATTGCAAAAGGCAGTGACGGCCAAGAATTTGGAAGATATCAAAACCAAAAAGGAAGCCTTGGAAAAGACGCTACATGATCTATCGGCTACGATATACAGCCAAGCTAATCCAAACCAAGCCGGTCCGGGGGCTGCTCCGGGTGCCGATCAGGGACCGACCGGTTATGGACCGCAAGGCGAGGGGCCCACGGTTGATGCCGATTATAAAGTCCAGGATGATAAGTAAGCGATTGAAAATTGACAATGAATATTGACAGTTGGATAGAGGTTTGAAACGCAGTTTCGGCCTGAGCGAATTATTTAACAATTGACAATGAGGAGTCGCTGATCGATAATGGAGTAGTTATCAATCCCGGCCAGCCGGGATTGATATTCGACTTCGGCTTGGAAACAGTCTCGGGAATCCAGGCTAAATTATTTTTCGAAGCTTATTTTTTTGAACGTTATTTTCATTGTCAATGGTTGACTGTCAGTTTGAACGATTGTTAATTGAAAGGAAATGCTTACATGGCAAAACGTGATTATTATGAGGTGCTGGGGGTAACGAAGGGTGCAACCGATGAAGAATTAAAAAAAGCTTATCGGAAACTGGCCCGTCAATATCACCCGGATGTGAATAAAGACAACCCCAAAGAAGCAGAGGCCAAATTTAAAGAGATCAATGAAGCCTACGGCGTATTGAGTGATCCCCAGAAAAGAGCGGCTTATGATCAATTCGGCCATGCGGCCAGCGACCCCAATTTTGGAGCCGGCGGCGGTGGCTTTAACGGTGATTTCGGCTTTGAAGGTTTCGGAGATATTTTTGACATGTTTTTCGGCGGCGGAGGGAATTCAGGGGGACGTCGCAAGAATGGCCCGCAACGGGGTAACGACTTGCGGTATGATATGGAGATCTCCTTTGAGGAAGCGGCATTCGGCAAAGATGCCACAGTGGATGTACCCCGGACTGAGGTATGTCCGACCTGCAAAGGAAATTGCGCCAAACCCGGAACTCCAATTAAAACCTGTCCGGCCTGTAATGGATCGGGCCAGGTCCAGGTGACCCAAAGTACGGCTTTTGGAAGATTTGTAAACGTACGGACCTGCGATAAATGTCAAGGGGCCGGCAAGACCATTGAAACACCCTGCCCTGAGTGTAGTGGAACGGGCCGGGTTCGCAAGACCCGCAAAATCGATGTAAAAATTCCCGGCGGGGTCGAGAGCGGTTCCAGACTACGGATCTCGGGAGAAGGGGAAGCCGGGACCCGCGGCGGTCAATCCGGGGATTTGTATATTTATATTTATGTCAAGCCTCATACCAAGTTTGAAAGACAAGGAAACGACGTTGTCAGTGAAATTAAAATCAGCATGACTCAGGCCACTTTGGGGACCACCGTCCTGGTAGACACCCTGGATGGTAAAGTCGAGTTAAGGATCCCCGAGGGCACCCAACACGGCACCAGCTTCAGAATGCGCGGTCATGGGATTACATCCTTGCGTGGACACGGCCGGGGCGATCATCATGTAAGGGTCAAGGTGACGATTCCATCCCGTATCAACAGTGAGCAGAGGGAACTTTTGCAGAAACTGGCCCTTTCTTTCGGGGAAGAAATTGAAGAAGATAAGGGTTTCATGGGTAAAGTGAAGGATGCTTTTGGAAAGTGACCTTTTGGTATCATTTTGCTTTATCGGGCGATTCATTGTCAATCAGTTCACGGGGAGCCTTTTGCATGCAGGGGGTTCCCTTTTTTAATCATCGTTTTTATTTTTCATTTTTGAAAGGAGATACTCTTTGAGCAGCGGATCGTTTTGGAGTGAGATTAAGGTGGAAGTTCCCGTAGAGTATGGGGAAATCATCGCCGAGGTTTTTCAGGAAGAAGGAGCGGGCGGCGTGGTGTACGACGACCCGCAGATACGGCAGAAAGTTGTCTTGCAGGATGATGAATACTTTGGGAAAGAATTGGATCAAACCATCCCCGAGCATTTTGGGTTGCGGGTGTATTATCCGGTTGACGACAGGCTTGGCCAACGGATTGAACGGCTTAAGGATAAAATTGCGGTGATCCTGGGACATCCGCCGGTTTTTGAGTTAAGACAGGTACAGGAAGAAGACTGGGCCGAAGCATGGAAGTCTTATTTTAAGCCGGAACATATCGGGAAAATCGTCATTAAGCCAAGCTGGGAAGATTACACGGCTGTTCCGGGCGAGTTGGTGATCGAGCTTGATCCCGGCATGGCTTTTGGGACCGGCACCCATCCCACCACCCGGCTTTGTCTGACCCTGCTTCCGGAAGTTGTCAATCCCGGGACCCAATTGCTTGATCTGGGGACCGGTTCCGGCATTTTAGCGCTGGCGGCTGCTAAATTGGGAGCTTCCCAGGTCGTGGCCACCGATATCGATCCTCTGGCGGTGCGGGTTGCCAAAGAGAACTTCGCCCGTAATCAAGTGGAGGAACAAATCCAGGCCTATCAGAGTGACTTGCTGGAACGGCCTTTGCCGGTTCAATTCAATTTGGTGGTCGCCAATATCATCACCAATGCAATTTTGGAAGTCATTCCCAACCTTCCAAAGGTTTTGGAGCAAGGCGGCCTGTTTCTGGCCTCGGGAATCATCGAAGAGCGGTTCCCGGAAGTAAAGTCTGCTTTGGAGCAGCATGGTTTTTCCTTAAAAAAATATATCACCGAGGATGGCTGGGTAGGGTTGATTGCGACCCGGAGCGGAATAGCCGGGTGAACGCACATGCGCGACGGATGATAGATTAACAACGGTTAATTGGTATATCTGTTTGGTAAAATTAAATCCTAAAAGTAATATTTTGTCACCACTGGTGATGCGGGCGCTGAGAAAACATGATAAAAAAGCTGTGAGTCTTTTGTTTTAAACTCTGCTTCATTGCCCCTTTACAGTAATAAAATGATTCTAGAGCCGTTAAAACAGTAGCAGCAGAGTTGGGGCCACGGGAGAGACGACTGGGCGTTTTTTGTTTGAATGAGGGTCTACCGAAAAAGGCAATCAAGGAATCCAACTCACCCTTGCCCTCTCTTTGCAGCGGCAAAGAGAGGGTAACCCCAAGGCCAATGTCATCACGCTAAGCATCCATAAATAGGAAATGGCTTCTAAACCCCGGACAAGCTAAAATACGCCAGCGTATTTTTTAAGAATATGAAGAAATTCCAGGGCTGTGCTTTGAAGCTGTGTGTATAAAACACGACATTGAGGCCTGAAAGGCCTTTAGAATGTTTTTGAATATACCTAGCCCCATCGTTCACGTTGGGGTGGAGATGGAATCAAACATCATTTTCCGGTTTCTTTGAGCATAACCTTATGACATTGACCCCCAGACTCCAGTGCTTATTGGCCTTGAGGGGGATCAGGCCAATGAAAATGAACAGAAGAAAAACGCGTTAAAATCCAACATCCAGCAGCTTACAGCCGGTAGGACCTGCTGATGGATGAAATGGAAAGGCGTCAGAACATATGTCCAACGAAGAAAAAATTCGGACGATGGAAACCATTGGGGATGATCTTTGTAATACCTAAAAATGAACGTTTATTAATAGTCGTATTTAGACGTTTCATAAAATCTTTTATAAATTTTTTGGTCTTTTGAAAGGAAAATAAAAGAATTTAGAGAATAAACCCAAAAAGAAGTTTTAGGAAGTGTTTGATTGGAATCTTTTTGGCAAAAAAATTATTTATTTACAATGAACCCAGCCGGAAAACGGCTGGGTTTTAAATTTGCATTCGACAAAAATCAGTGAATTTCGACAAATAAGAAAAAGA
>JAEVYU010000001.1 GCA_023392595.1 Bacillota bacterium
GTGAAATGAAATCATCCAAGGGAGAAATGGAAAAAAGGTTTGATGAAATGAAATCATCCAAGGGAGAAATGAAAAAAAGGTTTGGTGAAATAAAATCATCCAAGGGAGAAATGGAAAAAAGGTTTGATGAAATGAAATCATCCAAGGGAGAAATGGAAAAAAGGTTTGATGAAATGAAATCATCCAAGGGAGAAATGAAAAAAAGGTTTGGTGAAATGAAATCATCCAAGGGAGAAATGAAAAAAAGGTTTGGTGAAATGAAATCATCCAAGGGAGAAATGGAAAAAAGGTTTGGTGAAATGAAATCATCCAAGGGAGAAACGCAATCAGAAATCACTGGGCTGCGGAAATTGTTTCAGTATAGCCCAAAGAACCGATTTCAGGGGTCGCGAGAGATGGTAGACGAGCAGAAAATGCCGGTCATTGAGTCGCAACTTATTTTTAGGACGGAAAGCATCCTTTCGGCAAGGAATCGTTTATTTTCTAAACGACTGGCCCAAGGATGGCCCCGCGGTTTAGATCCTGACGGAGATTGGGTATAGGGGCGATGTGGGGTGGAGGGGGTGTTGTAGAAAGATATGTATATTTCTTTCTTTGGATTGAATATCATTATTTCCTTTACGAATATTATTGTATTTTTTTACAGAATTTTCAATATCATCCGAAATAATATTTTGAGGGACATGGATTGCGGCGGCGGGTTACTTTATTTATGACGCCTATAATGAATGACCAGTATTATGGTCCACGGATTTCACCGGCTGAGTTCCTGAGCGGCCAGGAACCAAAGAGCCGTTGGAACCTACGGATTCCAAACCTCCCTTTATTCATCCCGGTTTTTGAGGGTCTTCACCATCCATGGTCTTTCGACTGGCGATTATATGAGGCTTCCGAGGGCGACGGCTAAAAACGTCCTGTTTTAAAGCCGCGCTTTTCGACGTCGTGTCTCAAATGTCGGGGAGGGGTGATTGGGTCAAAAATCATAAAAAGCGGAAGAAAAGTTAGGAGGGTTATGAGGTGGAGGAGGGCATTTAAAAATGAAAGGCAATGCGGATTGATTTGGAAGAAAGATTGATGCGGGTGAATACCGGTTTTAACGGGGAAGGGATGAGACAGCCATGGGTTTTACCCGTAGATTGAGGGCGAAGGGATAGATAAAGAAAGATAAAATGAATGGCGATTGACATCTACACCCTCAAACAAATCCCCACCAAACACTACCGCTATGATCTGAAGAATACCCAATCACCAGCCCTTTGATCTGCTACAAAATCCTCCAATACCTCCTCGATCTCAAATCCGAACCATGTCGAGTAGAGTTGCATTCGCAACTCTAAAAAAGAGCAAAGCTCTTTTGAAAATTCGGCATCATTTCATTAAACACCCGAAATAAAATCATTGGCATCTCGGGATTGAAAATCCCGTCATCATCGGTGTTGGCGGGAGGAAATCAGAAACCGCTGGAACTGGCCATCGTGAAATCGCCATGTTGGTTATGGTGGGATGTGTAGGCATATGGTGGGATTTTAAAAAAAGAAAAAATATTAGAAAGGCAAAAAATTATGGAGGGGCAGGAGGCGATAAAAATGAAAGGCATGGGTTATGGGATAGGGCGGAGTTTTAAAAATAAGAATGGCCGGGGTGGGGTGATTTGGTTAAGAAACCCGTTCGTTGTTGTCAAAAAATTAAAATAGTGGGATAATTTAAAATGTAATTAAAATATTTCGAAGAGAAACTGAACAAGGTTTGTTACATTTGGTTGGTTTGGCGTCAAAAGGCACCGGAGGCGCGGAGAAATGAGAGAAAATGAAATTGGGACAATCATAGTGGAAGCGGCAATTATTGTCCATCGCGAACTCGGACCGGGCCTGCTTGAGTCGGTATATATGATCATATTGGAATACGAGCTGAAGCAGAGGGGTTTACAGGTTGATCGGGAAGTGCCGATTCCGATTGTATATAAAGGAATACAATTTGATGAGGGTTTCCGGGCAGATCTGATTGTGGAAGGAAAAGTGATCGTGGAGCTAAAGTCGGTAGAGCATGTGATGGCAGCTCATAAAAAGCAAGTCCAAACCTATTTGAGGCTCACTGGTTGCAAGCTGGGGTACTTGCTCAACTTCGGAGAGGAACTCATGAAAACGGGAATCACACGATGTGTTAATGGTCTTGAGTGAATGATAGTAGTGCGCTGGGGGAATTTATTATCTCCCGCAGAGGCGTCGGCACCAAGAGGTGCCGCAGGCGCAGAGGAATGAGAGAAAAGTACAACGGAATAAAAAGAAAAGGAGTAATGAAATGAAACAGTATACGAATCTTGATGGAGACTCTAATGTGGCTGGATATGAAACGGGGGCTGATTTTATAAGAGTGCAAGTTAAAAATCGTTCTGTATACCTTTATACTTATGCGAGTGCCTTATGAAATCGGGGATTACACACGGTGTGTCAATGGGCTTGAGTGTTAGTGGTGCGCTGGGGGAATTTTTATCTCCCGCAGAGGCGCGGAGGCGCAGAGGAATGATGGGAAAGTATGATGCCATATTTCATGTAAAAAAAGGGAAAAACAATTTTGTATTAAAGGTAACTGGGGAGATAATATGCTTTGTAATATATATTTAGGTTTACTTTTAAAAGGCGGTGAGTAAATATGCAATCAATTGATTGGTCTAAAAAGAATATAGCTAAAATAGGTACAGAGCCAATAATTACTGAAGAAAGCTTCCCTTGTTTAGTCGATGGTGATATGAATGGATTTAATGAAAGCACAAAAAAACAATTTAAAAATCTTCGCGAAAAAATCGAACCTTGGCTAACTGCGTTATTTCAAAGTGAACATCTTTCCTTGCTTATAGGAACAGGATTAACAACTGGTGTAACGTCGATTGCCAAGTGTAAAGCACCCGGAATGGAAATACCGTCGGAAATTAATATATATAGAGACGAAATTAAAAAAAGAGCAACAGAAAGTGCCAATAAGATGAATCGCGGTGCTGCGAACTGTGAGGACTTTTATCGATGCGCCTTTGAGGTCCTTGCAGGTATGAAGATTATAAATGATCCACAAACAAATACTTTTAATAATGAACTTAACTCAGCGATTATATCTTTTATTAATAAAATAATCAATGGGGAAACATTATTTCGAAATAAACTTGAAGAGTCTTCAGTAGAAGCAGAATTAGCATTGTTATATTTAAAATCTTTTCTTATGAGTTTTTCTTCGAGAACGGCTTCGCGTGAACGTTTAAATATCTTTACTACTAACTATGATCGGTTTATAGAGTATGCGTTAGATGATGCGGGCATTTTTTGGTTAGATCGTTTCTTTGGTAAGTTAAAACCAATATTTCGTAATATCCGATTAGAATTGGATTATCACTATAATCCACCTGGAATACGGGGAGAACCTCGTTATGTGGAAGGAGTTGTTAGATTCACGAAACTACACGGTTCAATAGATTGGGCTCAGGAAAAGCATGAAATTATTCGGATGCCTTGGCCCTTTGGTTATGCATCTTCAGTTAATCCTTTAAATGGTAACGCATTGGATAAGATTATTATTTACCCAAATGCTGCTAAGGATATAGAGACTACATTTTATCCCTATGCTGAATTGTTTAGAGATTTTGCATCATCAATATGTCGTCCAAATTCAGTTATTGTTACTTATGGTTATGGATTTGGTGATGATCATATTAATCGGGTGTTATCAGATGCACTCACAATCCCATCAGCTCATTTGTGTGTTATTTCATTTGATAATGCTTCGGGACGCATTGAAAACTTTTTAAAAAATCAAAATTTCGCGCAGGTAACATTATTAATGGGAAACCATTTTGGTGAGTTAAAAAATTTAGTAGATAATTATCTTCCTAAACCAGCAATTGACAGGATATCGAAGAGAATGGCGGAGATCAAAAAAATAAGGAAGGAAGCAGATGTAGAAAATACCAATGAAGAAGCAGGAATCGAGGAGAGTACACTATGAATTGGGATTTTGATGCAATGCGCCAAAATGTTATAGGTACAGTTGATGCGGTTTCTGCTTCGGAAATTAAAGTTTTACTAGAAGTACAAGCACCTCAAAATATAGCATTTAATACAGGTGTCCCGACAAGATTTCCTCGGATTAATGGTTATGTTTTAATACCTAATGAAGTTGGGGCACTGGTTGGAATGATTACTTCGATTGGGATAGAACATTCAAAGTATCCAGCTCGCAAAGGTTTCAAGGACTTTGATCTTTTAGAATTACCTTTCCCTTTGCGTAAAATGTATTTAGTTCCGGTAGGGACTTTAAGCCATCAAGATAATAATATCCATGAGTCTGTATATTTATTAGATCGTGGTGTTTTCAACTTTCCTTCAGTAGGTGATCCCGTTATTATTCCTACTGCCGAACAGGAGAAAGCTATATTAGAAATCAATGATCTCCAGGCAGTGGTCCATATAGGAAATGCTGCACAAAACAACGCAATTCCAATCAAAGTAGATCCAGATAAACTTTTTGGGCGTCATTTAGCAGTACTTGGTAACACAGGTAGTGGAAAATCTTGTACAGTAGCTGGATTGATTAGGTGGTCTTTAGAAGCAGCCGAAAGGAAACGAAAAGATTATGAAATGCCAGTAAATGCACGATTTATTATTCTTGATCCCAATGGAGAATATAGTCGAGCATTTAGTGATGAAAATGATCCATTTAAAGATTCAGTAATTAAGTATGAAGTTCATCTTCCAGACCTGCAAAAAGACAACTCAGAATCGTTTGCAATTCCAGCCTGGTTCTGGAATTGTAATGAATGGATTTCTTATACTAGGGCAGCGCCAGGAATTCAAAGGCCGATATTAATTGATGCTTTATCAGCTATAAAATCAGGAAGGGAAATAGAAGCATCCCGATTAAAACCAATATATGATGAAGTTTCTGGATATAAACGACTTATTGACATTTGTATAAGCCAAATAGCAAGCTATCAAAGCGGAGTTAATCTTTATTCCTTAAGTCAAACTATTAAGAATTTAAATGAAGATTTAAAAATGTGGAGAAGTAAAAGTTCAGAAGAATTAGATATCAATCAAGCCCTAGAAAGTCTTGAAGTTAAGGTAAAGGAAATAAGTGATTCGCATTTTAATGGAAAAGGTTTTCCCATAGGTTTTTCAGCTAATAGCTTAACTCCAATAGCAACTGGTTTATCGGAATTATTAGAATTATTTCCTGAAGATATAATACAAACAGAAACTGGACCTGATGTACCGAAAGAATTTGACTTATCAAGGATTGGAGAATATATTCAAGCATCCGCCTTAATTAATGATCGCGATATGCGTAATTTTACAGCATCATTGGAATTTCGAGTTCGAACATTATTTTCGGATATTCGATTGAAAAGTATTATTAATCCTGAATCGGCAATTAGCTTTTTAGAATGGATTGAACAATTCCTTGGAAAAGCAAATAAAGATTGTAGATATGGTCGAGTCTCTATTATTAATCTTTCACTTGTTCCCAGTGATATTATTCATATGATAGTGGCTATTTTTTCTCGTTTAATTCTTGAAGCCCATCAACGCTATCGTAGAAAGAATGGTATTGAGCTTCCAACAACATTAGTTCTTGAAGAAGCGCATTCCTTTATTCGACATGTTCCAAGTGATGATGATATGAGTTATTCGAGATTGTGCCGAGACACTTTTGAAAGGATAGCAAGAGAGGGTCGCAAATTTGGATTAGGTCTTCTTTTATCTTCACAACGACCTTCTGAACTCTCAACAACGGTTCTATCACAGTGCAACACATTTATTCTCCATCGGCTTGTTAATGATAAAGATCAGGAATATGTAAGAAGATTAGTTCCTGATAATATTAGTGGATTATTAAATGAGCTACCAAATTTGCCTACCCGAAAAGCGATTATGGTTGGCTGGGCAACCCAAATTCCTGTTTTAATGGAGATTAGGGAACTTCCTGATGAACAAAGACCACAATCCTCTGATCCAGAATTTTGGAATGTTTGGACTGGAAAGGAAAAAGTGCCTCGAAAATTTAATTGGGATGAAGTTGTTAGTGAATGGCAAGGAAAATCTGTTAATTTACAAAAGGATTTCGAAGAGCGATAGTATCTATACTGAATGGAGGTGTTATTATTGGAAAATATCATTAAAATAGGATTTTATATTTTGTTATTGATACCAGGTTTTATATATATTCAAGTATTGGAATACCACTTTTTGAAAGAGAATAAACCTCAATTCGAAAAGATGTTTCAAATTGTTTTAGGGAGTGCTTTTATATGGTTTATTTCTATTATTTCCCCAATATGGTGGCCATTTGGTGGGAAAAGGTCTTTAATAATCGATACTATAACAAAAACATTTTCTCATGATCAAACGCTTAAAGAAGTAACAACAAAAATATCGCTAAAAATGAAATTATCAGTGCATTAATCTTCTTTTTTATTTCTGTTTATTTGTGGACTTTTTTAGTTGCAAATATATGGTCGATTTTTCGCAAAACCAAATGGTTTGATTTAATTTTTACAAAAATAACTGGGCGAGATTGGCATTCTTCAGTTTGTTATAAGTTCTTCCGTGAAAATCTAGACAAACCTGTCTCGGTAGTAAAAGGCCTCAAGTAATGCAAACAGTAAGAACTATCAATTGAATGAATTTACTAATAATGTAATCCCAGATACTCTGCGCCTCCGCGCCTCTGCGGGAGAATAAAAAAATAGACATGAATTATTATTCATATCACACTCTGGAGTTATAATCCATGGACTTTAACACTCTTCTTACTGAATTCATCCAATCTTTAAACCTAGAAATCAATACAAGACAAAAAAGAGCCAAGCGCCGTCCGTTTGTAATCAAAGATGGTCAAAAGACATCAAGTGATGCAAACGGTAAGATCTATCGGTTTAATGAATTCAATTATAATGTAATCCCGGATTCTCCGGCTGAGGTAGCCATTGTAAATGAAAAGTCAAGCAAGGAAGAACGGAGATACAATGCCACGGTTATTGATGGTGATGATGATGTTTTATCATTATATATTTCCGGGGAAGACCTGCCTGATTTAATTGATAGAGCGCTCCTGATTGTTGATGATACCAAACTGCTTGAAGGCGTTAAGAATACGATAAGCAGAATTAAAAACCGCGAGGAAAACCCGCCAAAAGATATTGCCAATGCATTATTCGGGCTTCGTAAGATTAAAAGTAGTCTGGAAGATTATCAAGATATTCCGGAACAATTTAATAGCAGCCAATGTGAAACCATCCGAAAATCTTTGGGTTCCGATGCCACATATATATGGGGGCCGCCCGGAACCGGGAAATCCGCTACGTTAAGTTTTATCGCCGATGTATTCTTGAAAAAAGGGATGAGTATTCTAATCTCTGCCCATACCAATGAGGCAGTGGATAATGTAATGGAGAAATTAATCGACTCTTTTTCCGGGGAAGAAATTCAAGCAGGGAAAATTATCCGATGGCGGGTAACCCGTTCGGAAAAGCTACAACCTATTACACCCGGATATATTGGATTGGCGAAAATAACTAAGATTAAACAACAAATTAACGATCTGCGAATGGAGAAAGAGCTTTTATCTGCTCGAAGAAATCAGCTTCAAAGTGAATATCAAAATGATTATCAAGCGTTTCAAGACTTGCACGAAAAATATGAAGTCTATCAAACCTGCCAAAAGCAATACGATGGTTTTCTCAATGAGTTAAAAACCGTTGAAATGCAAATCGCCAAAGTTGATGAAGAAATATCCGATCTGAAAAGTAAGTTGGTGGATTATGAAAAAAGCTTCTTTGTTCTGAAGCTGATTCGCAAAGGAAATAAGGCCAATTTGGAATCAACTCTTACCGAAAAGTTAAGTTTGACAATAAATCTTAGTATCCGGAAGGAGCAAGTGGTAAAAAACTGCCAGGAGAAATATGTTATTGCAACAAAAAGCAAAGATGATTACGAAAAGTATTTCAATGAACTCTATTCCAGAGGAGTCAGCAAATCAAAATTAAAGAATAACTTAGGCGATTTAAAGCAATTAAGCGAGGATATAGATGCCGTAAACGCCAAGATTATCGGTTTGGAAAAAGAGTTGGCGAGTATTAAAAATTTCGAATATGAATTGTTGAAAAATGCGCGGGTCGTGGGAACGACATTAACTTCTGCCACATTAAACGCGCAATTACGGGAGAGAGTATTCGATATTGTCATAATCGATGAAGTCAGTATGGCCCCATGTCCCAACCTTTATGCAGCGTGCTCTCTGGCCAAAAAGAAGTCGGTACTTTGCGGCGATTTTTATCAGCTTTCTCCGATTGCAGAAAATAAAAATGCCGGATGGCTAAGTAAAAGTCTTTTCGACCGGCTTGGAATCACCCAAAAGGTTGCCAGTGGGCAAAATATCACTGAACTAACCATATTGGATACCCAATTCCGCTGTCATCCCAGGATTGCCAATGCGATCACCAATATCGTTTATAACGGGAAGTTAAAAAACGGTTATCAAGAAACCCATCCTAATTTTTATGCGCAATATTTGGAACCCTATGCTGGTGAAGCTTCTGTAATATTGGATGTCTCAAGGATTTGTACGATTTCTAACCCTTGGTGTCAAAAAATGGGGAATAGTTGGGTAAATGTTAACTCAGCGGAATTAACTCTTAAACTAACGCAACAAGCATTAGCTTCCGGGATTAAAACAATTGGCATTATTACCCCTTACAGAGCCCAAGCCAGAGATATCAAGAAGAAGATTAAATATTTACATGATTTATACCCGGATTCTAAAGTTGAGGCTGCAACCGTTCACAGGTATCAGGGGAGAGAAATGGATATGATAATTTTCGATCTTATTGATTGTTATCCAAAGGAAAATTTAGCTCCTTTTCTAACTGGGGGACATGGAACCGAGTCCATGCGTTTGATCAATGTTGCCACGACCCGTGCTCGCGGTAAACTTATCGTAATAGCCAATGTAGATTATATCGAACAAAAGTTGCGAGAGAATAAGAAGGCGATTTTATTTCAATGGATCCAGTATTTAAAGACGCAAAGACACGTTTATTTGAATTCAATATCAGAACTAAAGTACACAATGTAACACTAAGCTAATTTGTTGAGCATTTTAAAGTTCATTGAAAAAATCGGAACTGAAGATTAGAAGTTGGCTTAAAATTATTTTCGGGTCAAGGGTGGAGAAAAGACCTCTCAAGTGATGGCAAACACTAAGAACTATCAGTTTCATGAATTTAATAATAATGCAATCCTAGATTCTCTGCGCCTCCGCGCCTCTGCGGGAGATAAGGTTCTTGGCATTTAATTTTATCAAACAGATAATCTCAATCAACCATTCAGAACAGAGCCTTATTTTTTCCTCTTATACTTAAATCGGATATATTTCTTAAATTCTTCAATCTCCATTAGAGCTTCGTTGGGTAGTTCGTCCGATGCCGTTTTATCGGGTTTCATATGTTTTGCTGGCGCACCACTACGCCCTAATAAATAATCTGTTTTGACATCAAAAAAATCAGCCAAAGCAACAAGCATATTTACATCCGGAAGAGCACGGCCTATTTCCCAATTCGATAATGTGGCCCTGTTGACGGATAGATATTTAGCCAATTGATCTTGAGTAAGTTGTTTTTCTTTTCTTAATTCAATAATCCGTTCGCCTAATATACTCATTGATTCACACTCCAATTATTAGGATACAGTAGATAGGATATTATTTCCATAAATGAGTAAATAAAGCGCGAAAATTATTGACTGTGTATTTAATGCGCGTTATAATCTTTATATAGCTTTTGGCTATGTTCTTAAGAGAGTTATTTAGACCGTAATTATATGGAGATATAAGCCTACAGGGAGGAAGGCATCTTTGCCCACCTCTTAAAATTTTCCAAGGCTTTCCTTTAATTTGGGTAAAAATAGAAAGGAGCCCGCGCCATGAAATCTCACTCCCACACCGTTTATTCCATCCTAAGTAACGGCAAAAAAGTCCCCATGCTCCGCCTGTCCGGCCAGTGGCTGGAACGGTGCGGGTTTAAACCCGGCTGCAACTATACAGTCAGCGAACTGTCAGGATGTTTGCTGTTGATGGTGGACAAGAAGAAGTGAGAAATAAAGCCACCGCATCATGAATGCCTATGGACCTAACCCACGCTTCCAAGAGGACGCGAGTCCTTCCTCTCGGAAGCGAGTAAAGAAGTAAATTCATGTGGAAGAGTAATCTTGGGTGCTATATTGTAAAATCATTTAGGCTTCAATGGCATCGGTTACTCTCCCCCTCGAATATGCATCTTTGAATAAAACACCATTGGGGGAGAGCTCGCCTTCAAGAAGGCGCAGAGAGAGGTCGTGGGAGGCATTTAAAGCCTCTCATCGCCCCAAATTCGAAAGACCTTGGCATCAAAAAAATACATTCTCGACATTTTTAATCGAAATTATCTACCGGCACTCATTTAAAATCCGTTTCATCCGTTAAATCCGTTGAATCCTGGTTCAGACAATGTTTTAGGCGATAATTAAAAGCCCCTGAAATAGACCTGTATTTCATGCGACTCAGGCGTGATGGAAACTTACGCCTCTTTTGAATATGGTTTCAGGATCGGCGCTCTGGTCATGCTGGAGGTGCTCGGCAATAACGGAGAGCTCAAGTGAGGCCCCCATCTTTACGGCCTACTCAAAGAATCCGCCCTTCCCCCGCTACCCAATGGCAAAGTTCAGAACAGCAAAAAAATAGGCAATCATAATCCCTCGCCCTGAAACGGCAGAGGGCCACTGCTCTGAATGGACAGATGGGGTGAGGGCATAGGCCGCCAAAACGGCTTTTAAATTCTTAACCTTCTTTCCAGAAACTTCACAATCCGACTCCACCCAAACATATTATCGTAATATGCAACATTATCATAGGGTCGAAAGTTGACCTTTTATATTTAGTGTTGATTTTGTTACATAAGGGTAATATAATATGAAAATGATGGCATTATCTAGCGCCATTACGATTGGTCAAAAATCGACCAATGTTTCATTTGGTAATCATAATTGTTTCTGCGATCATTACTTCAAGAATAGAAAAGGAGTCATTTTATGAAGAAATTATGGATTCTACTCATCGTTTTGGGGATGCTTTTTTCGTTCGCAATGGTGGTTTCGGCGGCAACTGAAAACCAGGGTGTTTGGACCGTTTACGGCGATTTGGGAGTTTATGGGGCCAGTAATAATACTGTAAATTCTTCAACAACCGTACCCAATGCGGATGAAGATTATGATGGAACTTCGGGGTATTTACTTGGAGTTGAATATGATTGGGGGCCATTCTTGGCAGTCGCAGAGTATACCGGCAATACTTTTGAAAAGAAAAGTTCAAACCCAGCTGCATCAGACTACCGGTCCAATACGATGCTCATCCGTGGCGGGTACTATTTTATTAATAATGAAAAAATTAAAGTGAACGGTGTTTTAGGATATATGCAACTTGATGTAATAAACAAGGATTCAAATGCTAAAAAAATGGATTTAACCAATGGAGGAACATTAATCGGTATTGATGGCACCTATGTGTTTTCCGATAAGTTTTCACTGAATGCTTCTTATGGTCTGACTGTGGGAGCTGATTGTTCGGTCGAGCTTTTGGATGATATTCTCCCTGCTGGAATTAAACAAGCAACAACTCAGAGCCCTTCCGTTTCCAAATCCAGTAGCCTTAATACATATCGGGTAAAAGGGATTTATCAATGGACGGATCATATCAGCACCTATTTATCATACTCTTTCCTTGAGTCTAAACTTAAATATTCCTATAAAGTGCCAGGTGTGTATTCGGGTAAAGTCGATGTCGACTCCACCTGGTACGGCTGGGCGGTCGGGATGATTTATAAATTTTAAAAACACTCAAAAGATGATGATGAGTGAAAAAAGCCGGCTATTGAAGCCGGTTTTTTGATTGGAATAGCAAAAATTGGATGGAAACGGCTTTTAATTCATTTTGGCGGGATAAGATTTGATTGACATGACAAAACTCTATGATATAATATAAGAGTTATTATGCAGAAGGTATGTGAGGTGACTGTTTTGAAAGAAGGAATTCATCCCCAGTATCATAAGGCGAAAGTGACATGCGCTTGTGGTGAAACATTTGAGACCGGTTCAACCCAAAAGGAACTCCGGGTGGAAATTTGTTCCAAGTGTCATCCCTTGTTCACCGGCAAACAGCGTGTAGTTGATAGCGGCGGACAAGTCGAGAAGTTCAAGAAACGGCTGGAGAAAAAATAAGTTGGACAAACAGAGCTTCGAGCTCTGTTTTCTCTATATGGGATTAAAATCGTAATCTGGTATTCCCTGGGCTATAGCGCCGGGGGTTATTGATCCGATCTATCGGCTCAGAGCCGATAGCGGTTTATGGAAGAGGATTGATTTTTGCCATGGGTTTGGATAAAAAATAGGAAGGTGACTGAATGAAAAAGCAGCCCGATTTCCAGTATGGAGGGCAGGCCGTAATCGAAGGCGTCATGATGAGGGGACGCGATTACCTTGCTGTGGCGGTCCGTAAAAGCAATGGCGAAATCGTGATTAAAAAGGATCCGGTGGGTACAATCACCAAAAAATATTCTTGGCTGAAATGGCCTTTCATCCGGGGAGTCGTTTCTTTGTGCGAGTCTTTTGGAGTCGGAATGAGGGCTTTGCTGTTTTCCGCCGACCAATTCATGGAGGGCGAAGGAGAAGAGGAAACCAAATTATCTTCCTGGGAAACCACTTTGATGGTGGCGGTCGCCATCGCCATGTCGGTTTTACTGTTTGTGGTGCTCCCGTTGTTAGGCAGAATGCTGGTCAACAAGTTTATACCGGCTCAGAGTCACCTCTGGGGGAACCTGGTGGAGAGCGCTTTGAGAATGTTGATTTTGGTTGCCTATATCGCCGGAGTATCCGTGATGAAAGACATCCGGCGGGTTTTTGCATATCATGGAGCGGAACATAAAGTGATTAATACTTTTGAAGCGAAAGAGGATTTGACGGTTGAGAATGCCAGGAAACATACGACATTCCATCCGCGTTGCGGAACCAGCTTTCTTTTGTTTGTGGTGATTGTCAGCGCGGTCTTTTTTTCCTTTTTGAAATATGATACGATCTGGATGCGTTTTGCAACCCGGATTTTGTTATTGCCGGTAGTGGCCGGGGTTTCCTATGAGATTATCAAATTTACCGGCAGACATCAAAATTTCTTTTTATGGCGCTGGTTGAGTCAGCCCGGTTTTTGGCTGCAAAAACTAACCACCCGGGAACCGGATGATCAGCAATTGGAAGTGGCTATCAATTCGTTGGTTGCCGTATTGCATGAAGAGGCGCCGGTTATTGTCGGGGGCAAAGTGTATGCCGCTGAGAAAGTTGAAATAGAAGCAGCTGCCACTTAATGGCTGGTAGCGATGATATTATGGAGATACTATGTTAGATAAGTTGGCGTCCATTGAAGAAAAATACCGGGAATTAACAGTACAACTAAGCGATCCCGAAGTCATTGCCAATACTCCTTTGTTTCAGAAGTTGGCCAAGGCCAGCGCCGCCATAAGCGAATTGGCATCCACCTATCAGGAATACAAGCGAGTGCACGAGGATATCCTCACCGCCTCTGAAATGATGAAAGAGGAAACCGGCGCTGCGGCGGACCTTTTGTTTCAGGAAATGAAACAGTTGGAAGCTGAAGAAGCCAAACTCCTGGAACGGATCAAAATTTTGCTGCTCCCCAAAGATCCCAACGATGATAAGAACGTCATCGTGGAGATCCGGGCCGGTACCGGTGGCGAGGAAGCGGCTTTATTTGCCGCCGACTTGTTCCGGATGTATACCCGTTATGGCGAAACCAAGGGTTGGCATATTGAGATCTTGAGTTCCAGCGAAGCCGACAGGGGCGGTTTTAAAGAAATTATTTTTACGGTTGAGGGCAACCGGGTGTACAGCCGGATGAAGTATGAGAGCGGCGTTCACCGGGTGCAAAGAGTCCCCGAGACGGAAGCAAACGGAAGGATTCATACTTCCGCCGCAACGGTAGCCGTATTGATTCAGGCCGAAGAGGTCGATGTGGATATTAACCCGAATGACCTGCGGGTCGATGTTTTCCGGGCCGGGGGCCATGGCGGGCAGTGCGTCAATACGACGGACTCGGCCGTCCGGATTACCCACTTATCCACCGGACTGGTGGTCATTTGCCAGGATGAAAAATCTCAATTGAAAAATAAAGAGAAAGCGATGAAAGTGCTACGGGCCAGGCTCTATGAAAAATTCAGCAGCGAGCAGCATGAAGAAATGGCGCAGGCCCGCAGGGATATGGTTGGCTCGGGGGACCGTAGCGAGCGGATACGAACCTATAATTTTCCCCAGAACCGTTTGACGGACCATCGCATCAACTTGACAGTATACCATTTGGATTCAAATATTGAAGGAAATCTGGATGAGGTAATCGAGCCGCTGATTACAGCGGCTCAAGCCGAACTTTTAAAAAATGTCGACCAACAATAACCTGACCATAGGGGAAATCATTTCCAAAACAACCCCTTTTTTTGCTGAAAAAGGAATACCCGGTCCCCGCCTGGAGGCCGATTTGTTGTTGGCCCATATATTGGATATGCCCCGGGTTCAGCTTTATTCTCAGTGGGATCGCCCGCTCAATCCCGGAGAAATCCAAAAGTACCGGGAAATTATCGTGAAACGAGTCGGAGGCCAACCACTGGCCTATCTGACCGGTAAAAAATCCTTTTTAAGCTGGGATCTTACGGTTACTCCGGATGTGTTGATCCCCCGCCCCGAGACGGAGATTTTGGTCGAAGCCGCCTGCGATTTGTTCAAAGAACGCCAAGTCCAGATCCGCGGCATTGATATAGGCACCGGGAGCGGAGCCATTGTGATTGCCCTCGCCAAACTGTTGAATCAAAGCCAGTGGCTGGCGGTGGATATTTCCGAGAAAGCTCTGAAGATTGCCTCCGAGAATGCCCAAGTTTTAGGGGTTGATAGCCGGATCACATTTTTAAATGGGGATTTGCTAGACCCTATATCCAAGGATGTCACATTTGGAGCCCAGTTCGATCTGGTTGTTTCCAATCCTCCCTATATTCCATCGGAAGAGATCGCCAAATTACAAATTGAAGTGCGTCAGGAACCGCGGTTAGCTTTAGATGGCGGTATGGACGGGCTGGATATCTATAGACGGTTATTTCCCCAAGTGAAAAAAGTCCTTTCAACAGACGGTTGCTTTATTTTTGAACATGGTGATGGACAGGGGAGCGCATTAAAAACCCTGGCCTTAGAAAATGGTTTTAGCAGTGAATCTCTAAAAGATCTGGCCGGGAGGGAACGGGTTCTTATTTGCCGGCCCGGTAAAGAAAATGCATGAATTAGCCTTAACTGAGAAAATGTTTAAAATCGTGTTGGACGAGGCCCGCTCCCATCAAGCCAGGCGGGTGACGAAAGTGACTATTTCCATCGGTGAGCTTTCGGGAATCGTCCCTGGTTCCGTCGAAACCTACTTTCAGCTTCTTGCCAAAGGTACGGTCGCCGAGGGAGCTAATTTAGAATTCAACCGGGTTTCGGCCCGTTTATTCTGTATACATTGCCAGAAAGAGTTTACCAAAAAAGCTGCGGATTTTACCTGTCCGGACTGCGGCAATTTAGCCCGTTTAACAGAGATAGGGCAGGGATGTTTAGTAGAAAGTATGGAGGTGGATAATGATGAAAATTGAAATTGAACAGGATTTATTTGAAAAAGAAGCCCAATTGGCAGCGGCCAATGCCGAATGGATGAAGAAAAGGGGCCTGATGGCCCTCAATTTGATGGGAACCCCCGGGGCCGGTAAAACCAGTATTATCAAAAACACCGCCCGTTTGCTGAAGGTTCCCATGGCTGTTATTGAAGGAGATCCGGCCTCCAGTATTGATACGGATTTGTTAAAATCAGCCGGGATTCCCGCTTATCAAATCAATACCGAAGGGGTCTGTCATTTGGATGCGGCAATGGTGGCCGACGCCCTTCATAAATTTGAAGTAGCGCCGCGAACCGTACTGTTTATTGAAAATGTGGGGAATTTAATTTGCACCGCCAGTTATCCTTTGGGTGAAGCCATCCGGGTGGTGGTGGTAGGCGCCAGTGAGGGTGACGATAAACCCTTTAAATATCCGGATATTTTTCAAACCGCCAACGTGGTCATATTAAATAAAACCGATTTAGAGTCGGCGGTTAACTTTAACCTCAAACGTTTTTATGAAGGGATTAACAGCCTGAAACCGAAGCTTCCGGTGTTTGAAGTCTCATGTAAGACCGGAAACGGACTGGAAGCCTGGGTGAATTGGCTGGCGGTTCAAGTGGCATCCTATTGGGCCGGGTGAGCGTCATGGAGCGGCGGCATTTAAATATCAGCGGTTTGGTGCAAGGGGTTGGTTTCCGACCCTTTTTGTATAACCTGGCCGTCGGGGAAGGACTTACCGGATGGGTCCGCAACAATTTCGGCGGCGTAGAGCTTGAAATTCAGGGGGAGCGCTCTAAAGTTCTCTCGTTTTTAGACAACCTGTCTCCGAAAGCGCCACCGGCTGCTGTCATTGAATCCATAACGGTTACGAAAGTTCCGCCCCTATCTGAAACGGAATTTGTAATTATAAAGAGTGAATTTGGAGCGGTTAGCGGTTCACCATTGCCGGATCAAGGAATTTGTAAGGAGTGCGCCGAGGAAATCAGCCGCGGGGATGATCGCCGTTACGGGTATTTTTTAGATAGCTGCACAGTCTGCGGTCCCCGCTTTTCGATCATGGACGGCCTGCCCTTTGACCGTCAAAGGACTTCCATGGCGAAATTTCCATTATGTCCAAAATGTCAGGCTGAATATGATTCCCCGGCCAGTAGACGGTTTCACGGTCAAACCATTTCTTGTCCTGAGTGTGGCCCCGAGCTTTGGTTCACCAATCCTCTGGGAGAGAAAATCCCCGGAGATCCCCGACCTAAAGCCTGTGAAATCCTGCAAAAAGGAGGCATCATCGGTATAAAGGGTGTCGGCGGCTTTCATTTGGCCTGTTCGGCAGGAAATGAGCAGGTTGTTCAGAGGCTCCGGAAACTCAAGGGCCGGGATAACCGGGCTTTCGCGGTGATGTTCCCCGATTTGGAAGCGGTAAGAAACGAATGCGAGTTTGGTCCGGAAGAAGCCGCGGCCTTAATTTCTCCGGCCCGGCCGATTCTTTTATTAAAACAGAAGAAAACCGGAAATATCGCCCCTTCGGTGAACCCGGGCTTACGGGAGCTTGGGGTGTTTCTCCCCTATACCGGCATACATCTGGGGATATTTAACCAGTTAGCCCTGGACGGTGCAATGCTCGCCCTGATTATGACCAGCGGTAACCGCTCGGGGGAACCGCTGACTATCAATGATTGCTCGGCTTTTCAAGAATTGGCTTCAATGGTTGACGGCTTTCTGGTTCATAACCGTCCCATCTTATGGCGCTGTGATGATTCGGTGCTCCGTTTTGCCCAAGGCAAACTGCTGGGTATCCGCCGTTCAAGGGGATACGCGCCCTCGCCCGTGAAAGTCGACTCTTCGATGGCCCCGCTCCTGGCCTGTGGAGCTCAACAAAAGAATGTTTTTGCCCTTACCAAAGGGGATCGGGTTTTTTTAAGCCCTCATCAGGGCGATTTGGATCAGTTGGCAACATTTATCAGTTATCAGGAAACCATTCAGCGCTTTCAGCGTTTATTAAAATGTGAACCGGAATGGGCCATTCATGATCTCCATCCGGACTACCATTCAACGTTGTTCGCCCATGAAACATCATTAAAAACCATCGCTGTCCAACATCATGTGGCCCATCTGGCCAGCGTGATCGCGGCCTGTCAGATCAAAGGACCCATTATTGGTGTCGCTTTTGACGGATCGGGCTACGGCACAGACGGTAAGGTGTGGGGCGGCGAATTTATAAGCGGCGGGGAGACCGCCTGGAGGAGAAACGCTCATTTCAGCTATTATCCAATGCCCGGCGGCGAAGCGGCCATCAGGGAACCCTGGCGGATGGCTGCCTCTTATCTTCAATCGCACCGCCCGGATAAATTAATCCAGTGGCTCACTGAAAACAATCTGGACCATCAGTGGCTTTCATTGCAATCAGCAATTAAACTGGGTATTAACACGCCTTATACATCATCAGCCGGACGGATTTTTGATGGAGTAGCTGCGCTTATCGGAGGACCTTTGACGGTTAGCTATGAGGGGGAGGCTGCTGTTTGGCTGGAAAATATAGCGGATAACATTCCCGGCGGGATATACCGGTACCGTATTGAACAGGCGGAAGAGGGCTTCCGGGTGGATCCGGGTTTGATCATCGCTCAAGTTATGGATGATCTGGGGAACTGCCTTCCGGGGGAAATCAGTATCAAATTTCACCGGACCATGGCGGAACTCATTGCTGAAATGGTGGGACGGATTCATATTCAGAACGGATACCGTCAGGTCGTATTAAGCGGAGGAGTTTTTCAAAACCGTTTATTGCTTGATCTCACTGCTCAAATATTACATCGTCATGGATTTAAAATTTACATCCCGGAACTCGTCCCGTTGAATGACGGCGGAATCGCTTTGGGTCAGGCTTATTTGGGCAATTTAATGATTGAAAGGGGAATTACCGATGTGCTTAGCAGTTCCCGGTAAACTTATGAAGATAGAAGGCCATCAAGGTGAAGTTGATTTCTCGGGAGTTTGCCGTCAGGCTGATCTGCGATTGGTCCCTCAAGTAAAGGTAGGAGATTTTGTATTGGTTCATGCCGGATGCGCTATTCAAATTGTACCGGAAGACGAAGCCCTGGAGACTTTGAAATTGTTCCATGAAGCGATGGGCGAGGAAGGCGCAAATGAAAAAGAACAGTTTGGGGCCAGGCAAAAATGAAGGAAATGGACCTGCCCGCACTCATCCGCCGGTTTCAAGATAATTACCGTGACAGCCGGTTTACCCTGATGGAAGTTTGCGGAACGCATACTCATGTGATCCGTAAAGCCGGCATCCATCAGTTGCTGCCCAAAGGAGTCCGCCTGTTATCGGGACCGGGTTGCCCGGTATGTGTTACCGGTAGCGGCTATATTGAGCAGGCTGTCACTCTCAGCCGTGAGCCCAAGATGATCATTACAACATTCGGGGATTTATTGAAAGTTCCTGGAAATACCGGAACCTTGGCGGAAGCCCGAGCGGATGGAAGCCGGATACGGGTGATATACTCTCCATTGGATGGGGTAGAGTTGGCCAAATCTCATCCCGAAGCTGAAGTGGTATTCTTGGGAGTGGGTTTTGAGACCACCGCGCCGGTAATTGCCCTAGCAGTTCAAACCGCCAGGGAGCAGGGTGTCCAAAACTTCTCAGTCCTTCCGGCCTTTAAAATTCTGCGGCCCGCCATGGAAACATTGTTGCAGGATCCTGAAATCAGAATTGATGGCTTGATCGCTCCGGGCCATCTCGGTGTTATTATTGGCGCCGGAGCTTTTTCTTTTTTGGTAGCGGAGTATCATTTGCCCACGGTAGTTACAGGCTTTAAACCGGGTGAGTTGTGGCTGGGGTTAACGGCGTTAGCCAGACAAATCGTCAACGGTAAGGTTGAACTGGAAAATATGTATCCCGGGGCAGTGCGGGAAGAAGGAAATCTTTCGGCACAGCAGTTGATGAAAGAGGTATTTATACCGGAGGACACGGAGTGGCGGGGTCTGGGTTTGGTCCCCGGGTCCGGATTGGGGCTCAGTCCGGATTACATCCAATACGATGCGCGGATCCGCTTTGGGTTGGAACCGATCCCTTCGCTGGAACCTTCCGGTTGCCTTTGCGGCGCAATATTGCTTGGAAAGGAAGAACCGGAAAACTGTCCTCATTTTGGCAGCGCCTGTAAACCCGATCACCCGGTGGGGCCTTGTATGGTTTCTTCGGAAGGAACCTGTGCCGCCCATTTTTATTATCCGAAGCCGTAGATTATTCAGCAATATACGCTGTTTCTAAAGTTATGAAGCTTTTCTCTGTGTCTTCGTGTCTCTGTGGCCAATTGATTTCACCACAGAGACACAGAGTTTAAAATCTTTCGATAGTCCCGCTCGCAGGGTTGGGGATTACAAAAAGAGGACGAGTTGAGTCCGTAAAAATAGGAGTTTTTCAATGACAGAGCGAATTCGACTAGTGCACGGCGGTGGCGGAGAAGCCACTGCAGAATTAATTCAAAGGGTTTTTTGGTCAAGGTTGCAATATCCGGAATTATTAAAAGGGAATGACGCTTCTTTACTGGAGCTTACCGATGCCGCGCCGGACGCGGCAAATCCTTCACAAACCGCGGATTTCTTTGGCCGTAGCCGGATAGCCGTTACCACCGATTCCTTTGTGGTAACGCCCTGGAAGTTTCCGGGCGGGGATATCGGCAGATTGGCCATATGCGGGACAGTCAATGATTTAACGATGATGGGTGCTGCAATCCTGGGGTTAACGGTGGGCTTCATTATTGAGGAGGGATTTCTTCTCTCGGATTTGGAGCAGATTGTCCAGTCATTGGCCGACACAGCCGTGGAGGCGGGGATCAAGGTTGTTGCCGGAGATACCAAAGTAGTCAATAAGGGTGCGGCCGATGGTATTTATCTGAATACGACCGGTATTGGTCTTGTCGACTCTGCGGTTCATTTAGGGGGCGAGCTGGCCCGCCCGGGCGACCGGGTCATCGTAACCGGTTCCGCAGGCGATCATGGAGCAGCTATCTTACTTGCCAGAGGAGAGTTGGGCATTCATGGCTCCCTTGAAAGTGATGTTGCGCCATTAAATCGGATGCTGTTGCCCCTGATTCAACAATTCCCCGGTCAAATAAGGGTGCTGCGGGATCCGACCCGTGGCGGGCTGGCTACCACATTCAATGAAATTGCCAAGCAATCGGCGGTTTCAATTCGCCTGGAAGAAGAGCGGATCGATGTGAAACCCCAAGTTGAAGGGATTACGGGCCTGCTTGGGCTGGACCCTTTATATTTGGCCAACGAGGGGAAGGCCATCATAATCTGCGAAGATTCGATCAGCGAAAAATTGCTTGAGCTGTTGCGCCAAAATCCTTTGGGCAGGGAAGCCTCCATCATCGGACAAGTAACAAAAGACCATCCCGGTTTGGTTAGTATTCGCGCCAAAATGGGCGGGGAAAGAATATTACTGATGGGCAGCGGAGAGCAATTACCAAGAATTTGTTGAGGGATGGACGGATTGATTAACAGGAATGAGCCGTTTGATAGCGAAATTTTCGGTAACCCATTCAATCGGTGTGGGATTGAGCGAATCGGGTTGAATATGAACCATTAAGTCCGAGTTTAATTTGCAGTGTGGATTATGGAGGTGGTGTTCGTGAACTGGCGTGTATGCGCGATATTACCCGGGGTGGTAATTTTATTCGTTCTGAGCGTATCATCCTTAGCAATGGCCGATCTGTCAAATGACTATATTTTTTATTCCCAAGTAGTGGGCGACCAAAAAACGATTTTTTTGGTGAATACGGACGGTGGCGACCAGCAGGTCCTGGTGAAAGGGAAGGATATTGATGTCTTCCTGGTCAATAAACACATCTTATATTATAAGGACCATCAGCTTTTTGAATACTTCCCCACGGACAAAAAAGCCAAATTGCTTAGCCGCTTTGAGGAAGATCGAATTGCGGTTCAGAGTTTAGCCGGGAAATCCGATGGACCGGATGTTCCGGATCAGGCCTTGATTTTGGCACAAACTCCTTATGAACAGCATTTTTATATCCTTGAGTTTTCCGACGGTAGTGTCCGGCTGGTTTCAAACCCTTCTTTAGCCAACTCTTTATCTACATCGGGCAGCGGGTCCATTAAGGTATATAATGCGGACCGGAGCGCTGTTGCTGTTGTACGGCAGGCCGGGGTAAAACTGAGGTTTGAATTGTTCATTCAGGAAAAAATGAATGAAAAACTGAAAACCAGCTGGACGCTGCCGCAAAACATGACGGTTATTCCCGAACTTCCCATTTGGTCTCCTAATTCGCGGATGCTCGTTTTTTACGCCAGAACATCTGGACAGTTAACCGGATTTTACTCCCTATATCTTTATCACCTCGAAAGTAAAAAAATGATTTTGGTTCAGGAACAAGTATTCTCCGTAATGTCTTTGGCCAGTTTAAGCATGGGTTCTTTCAGGCCGGAGTGGTCTAGTGATGGCGGACAGTTAATATTTCAGTATCAGCCTTACGGATTGCCCACCGAAAGTACCATTTTAAGATATGACGCCACAATGGATAAGTTAATCGCTTTGACCAGCAGCCGGGGTCATAACCTTTATCCGACATGGTCCCCATCGGGAAAGAACATTTTGTTTTTATCCAACCGGGATTCTTCCCACGATGAGCTTTATATCATGGATAATCAAGGGGAACATCTCAAGCGGCTTTCTTCAACGGATGGGTATACGGAATGGGCCAGTTGGTACAAGGAGGAATAAAATCTTCAACAAAAAGCGCTCCAGCGCTTTTTTACTTTGTCTGGGATTATTAGCCCGATTGACAATTAATTTTTACCTGCCGGATAGAAGCGAAAAACACGGGGACACTACATCGGAAAAAATAAATTGGAGGAATCATCATATGGAAGATGTAGTTATTTACACGACTCCCAGTTGCCCTTGGTGCAATAAAACCAAATCATACCTTAAAGATAAAGGAATTTCTTTTGAAGAGAAGGATGTGGCGGAGGATTCCGGGGCTGCCCAGGAAATGATGGACCTTACGGGGCAGCGAAGCGTGCCTGTAATCAAGAAAGGCGGGCAATATGTAGTGGGATTTGATCCGGAAAGACTTCAGAATATGCTGCATTAAGGGTGAAGAGTATGACATACGATCTAATCATTGTTGGGGCCGGCCCCTCCGGCATGACGGCGGGTGTTTTCGCAGCCCGCAAAGGTTTGAAAACATTAATTATTAGCGAGGATTTGGGCGGTCAGGTTAACTGGACCTCGGATATTGAAAATTATATGGGATTTCAAGAGATTGACGGGCAGGCTTTAATGGAAAAATTTGAAGCCCAAGTGAAAGAACTTCACCTTGAAGAGGAATTAACCACGGTTGTCGACATTCGTAAAGAAGGAGAAGTATTCAAGGTTGTTACCAAAAATCGAGAATATATTTCGAAAGTGGTGATAGTTTCTTCGGGAAAAAAGCCGCGTACTTTAGATGTTCCGGGTGAACAGGAATTCCGCAATAAGGGTGTCAGTTATTGTGCTACCTGTGATGGTCCCTTGTTTAGAAATCTCCCCGTCGCCGTGGTTGGAGGAGGTAATTCCGCCCTTAAATCAGCTTTGGATTTGGCGAATTACGCTTCGGAAATCCACTTGATAGCCAATAGTGGTTTAACGGCTGACCATATCCTGGTAGAGCGCTTAAATAAACTTGATCATCTTAAAAAATATTTGTCCCATACTGTTGTGGAGATTAAGGGCGGTAAATCGGTGGAAAAGGCTATTTTGGAGGACATCCAAAACAAGCAAAGATTTGAAATCAATGTCCAGGGCGTCTTCGTTGAAATTGGACTTGATCCCAACCAAAGTTTTTTGGGAGACTGGGTCGAGAAAAACGAGGTCGGTGAAATAAAAGTCGACTGTCTGTGTAGAACGAATATTCCCGGCTTGTATGCAGCCGGCGATGTCACCTCGGTGCCCGAAAAACAAATCATTGTGGCGGCCGGGGAAGGAGCTAAAGCAGCCCTTAAAGCTTGGGAATTTCTGTTAAAGAACCCTGAATCCCAGCAACATTTAAATTAAGAGAGGTGATTTTTGCAACTTTATTGGATAAAGGGTCTTTTAGGCAATACGAGGCATACCGGATCCGTAATACTAAGCAATAAATGAACAGCAAAGCTAAATAAAAATTAATTCTATCCCCTCAAACACACCCATATATTGTAAAGGTGTGTTTGTTTTTTTATCGGTGAATCATTCATAACAAACTAAAACAAGCAAGCAGCTTGTTATGGGCGAGGGCGCCTGGGGAGGGGAAGATCATTGCGGGTTATGTATTTGCAGAAAATTAAGATATTACTAGGAGCAATCTTGATTTGCCTGTTGACGCTTTCTTTAGTGATTTACCCAAAAGAAGGAGTAGATGCCGCAATCGAGGGACTAAAAGTCTTTTGGGATATTGTGCTGCCTTCATTGTTGCCTTTCTTTGTATTATCTGAGGTAATGCTGGGTATGGGAGTGGTCCATTTTCTGGGTGTAATATTGGAACCCTTAATGAGACCTTTATTTAATGTGCCCGGTGTCGGGGCGTTCGCATTATCCATGGGTTTGGCGGCCGGATATCCCATGGATGCCGTGATTACGGGGAAATTTCGCCGCAATGGTCTTTGTACCCGGGTGGAAGGGGAACGCTTACTTTCATTTACCAATACGGCCGATCCATTATTCATTTTTGGGGCAGTGGCGGTCGGAATGTTTGGATATCCGGATTTGGGGATTATCTTGGCTTTAGCTCATTATATCGCTAGTTTTACGGTCGGAATCGTTTTTAAATTTTACAAAAAAGAGAAATCTTCGGAAGAGGGAAAAACCGATGGGAGTCTGTCCGGTTCCTGTAAAACCGGTATTCTAAGGCGTGCGATGGGTGAACTGTTCAAAGCCCGCCGGGAAGACGGCCGCCCTTTCGGCAGACTCCTTGGGGATGCTGTCAAGGAATCGATGGCTACTTTGTTGATGATTGGCGGTTTTATTATGCTTTTTTCAGTGCTCGTAAAAATGTTGACGGTTTTCGGGTTCTTTGGGATTTTAGCGCCGGTATTTAGAGGAATCTTAAGGATTTTTAATATGGATCCCCATTTGGTCCAGGCTATATTTTACGGTATTTTGGAAATTGATTTGGGAAGTATGGCTGCGGGCAGAGCTGCCGCTCCACTTGTTGATAAAGCAATGATTGCCAGCTGGATTATTGCTTGGAGCGGGTTGTGTGTACATGGCCAGGTTGCCAGTGTGATTCACGATACAGATATCAGAATGGGTCCTTACATGGCAGCCCGTTTTTTGCACGGATTGTTTGCAGCCATTTTTACATGGATGCTGATGGGACCGTTAATACCCGTATTGGCTCCTCTTAGAAATTATCCGGCAGTGAGTGCACCAGCAGGGAAGGGATTTCATCCGCTGGACCGGATTGTTTTTTCCGGTGAGCAATTACTGGTAATTTTAGGTCTGTTAATTCTTCTCTCCTCCTTTATTTATTTCCATCAGCGGTACCGGATTATTTTTAAAGATAAAAATAAGAAATAAAATATCCTCCCCTGAGCATAAACCATAGGGGGGGATTTTTTTGGGGCAACGGAAACGGATTCCATTCACACATAAACTGGCCGATTTTTTGGATATCCCGCTGGATACCATGACCGATTGGCCAAGAATGACGATCAGCGGTAACAAAAATTTATCCATTATCAATCATCGAGGGGTCATTGAATATGACCAGACGCTGGTGAGAATTAATACCCGTTTTGGGGAGTTGAAAATTTCCGGAACCGGGCTAATGATTGTATCGGCTGTGAAAGAAGAGATTATCGTGGAGGGAAAAATCAATCAACTCGAATGGATTGATTGGAGGTAATAAATTGAATTTGGAGCGAATGATATCTTTTTCCACAGGATATATTCAGCTGATAGTCCGGGGCGCTCATTTGGAAAAATTCCTGAATTTGCTGACTGGTTCAGGATTATATTTATGGGATGTAAGGCGTTTGGGAACCGAGGTTGCGGAAGTAAAAATTCGGGCTCATGGCTTTTCCAGGATTCGGGGGGTTGCCCGTAAAACCCACACTACAGTGAAAATTTATCAAAAAAAGGGATTGCCTTTTATCAAACGTAAAATGGCGCGGCGTAAATTTTTTTGGATGGGGGCTATGATACTCATAAGTTTACTGGTATACTTAAGTTCATTCATTTTGATTATTAAGGTTGATGGTTTTGAGGATTCCCAACGGCAACAATTGCTAGCCAATCTGTCGCGTTTAGGATTGAAGGCAGGGTCCTCCCGCCAGGAAATTATACGGAAAAAAGATTTAATCGAAAGGGAAGTTATGATCCACACGCCAGGCGCCGTTTGGTTGGCAATCACGGTACGCGGTGTGGTCGCCGAAGTAAAGGTTGTTCAACGTAAAAATGCGCCTGCGCCGGTTGAATCTTGTGATATTGTGGCTGCTAAAGACGGAGTTGTTACCAAGATGGTTGTGGTAAGAGGGGTACCGGCCGTCAAAGAAGGGGATACAGTGGCAAAAGGCGATTTGTTAATCAGCGGTGTACAATGGCTTACGAACTCGGAAACAAGAGAACTTGAGAAACACGAAGTGCCCGCCAGCGGGATTGTGGTAGCCAAAGTGTGGTATGACTTGGAAATCGTGGAGCCGAAAATTGTTTGGCGTCCTGAAATAAACCGGGATTTTTTTCAGAAGTATCAATTAAGATGGGGACGAAAACTATTTCCGCTAATTAGTTTTGGCAAGCGACCGGAATACAACTATTACTGGTCGCGTTGGCGTCGGCCTCTTTATCAAGGAAGGAATCCGTTCGACAATGTAGAAATAATAAAAGATACTTGGCAAAAGATAATCTGGCATCGTAAGGTGCTGAGTCGCAGTGAAATTGAAAAAACCGTTTTGGATGAAATGAAGGAAAGAGTTGAAAAGTTGGATTTAAAGGCTAATCCCTCCGCCCGGACTTGGACCTGGGAAGGAAATTTCCTCAAGTTTACAGCGACTTATGAGAAACAAGAAGACATAGCCAGGATCTCGTTTATAAAAACTAAAAGTTGCATTGGAAATAATTAATTTGGAAATTTTATCGGAACAAAGATTCATTTCATGGCAGTATACCACGATAAAAGGGACACAGACTATTAAATATCTTATCATCACACGATGTAAAAAACGACTTTTTGGATGAGGGGAAAGGGGCAACAGTTATTATTGAGTAATATCGAATACAAATTAGAACTTGAACCCAGGATGGCGCCACAGTTGATTGGAAAACTTGAGGAAAACATCCGGCTTATTGAAGAAGGTTTAAAAATAACGATTTTTTCACGGGGAAATGAACTCATTTTAACCGGTGAACAGACCCGGATTGATCAGGGAGCGGCTGTTATTGAACTTCTGAATCAGCAACTAAAAAAAGGACATATCGCTGCCCTGGACGAAATTCGTTATTTGGTGCATCTGGCTCAGGAAGGCCAATTGAATAAAGCAACAGCCCTTACAGAAGAAGTAGTTGCGGTCACTGCGCGCGGGAAAAAAATATTCCCCCGTACCCTAGGTCAGAAACAATATGTAGAATCCATCCTTCATAATGGTCTTACATTTGGGATCGGGCCTGCAGGAACAGGCAAAACTTATATTGCCGTGGCGCTGGCGGTGGCCGCATTACAAGCAAAAACCGTAAATCGCCTGATTTTAACTCGTCCGGCAGTAGAAGCCGGAGAGAAACTGGGTTTTTTGCCGGGAGATTTACAGGAAAAGGTGGATCCCTATTTACGTCCCCTTTATGATGCGCTTTATGATGTGATGGGGGTCGACTTATTTCAAAAGTATTTGGAACGGGGCATTATTGAAATTGCCCCTTTAGCATATATGCGTGGACGGACGCTGGACGATTCGTTTATTATTTTGGATGAGGCTCAAAATACAACGCCCGAGCAAATGAAGATGTTTCTGACCCGGATGGGATTTGGTTCGAAAGCTGTCGTCACCGGTGACATTACTCAGGTGGATTTACCGAAAGGCACCATTTCGGGGTTAACCCAAGTGGGTGAGATATTTGCCGATGTACCCGGTATCTCTGTAGTTATGTTGACCGATCGGGATGTGGTAAGACATGAACTTGTTCAAAAAATAATCCGGGCTTATGAACGTTACCAACAAACGGTAAATTCTAAAGGAGCTGGCAATCTTGGAGCTCAATGAAAACCAAAATGTAAATTCCAAAAAATCAAAAAGTAGTGGGATGCCGTTTGAAATGATGAGTAAAATTAGCGGTATTTTAAGGTTGCCTTCTTTTCGGGAAGGATTTTTAATCATTTTCTGCTTTTCTTTGCTGATTACCTTATTACAGTTTAATTTGTCGCCTCATACTTATGATTTGAAGGTTGGACAAGCCAGCAAAGTTGAGATCATCGCGCCCAAGGATGTCTCTGATCGGGAGGCGACCAGGCTTGCCCAGAAGGATGCTGTGGACCGGGCTTTAGAAATTGCAATGCAGGACCCGGATAATTATCAAATCGACGAACAAGTAAGTCAGATGATTTCTTTTAAGCTCAATCGCTTTTTCGAGGCGATTGATTTATCCCGCAAAAAATATCTGGCCGATCCGGCCAAGGCCCTTAGCCCAAATTCAATTCGAATTGAAAACTATAAAAAATTTTTTTACCAGACGCCCAGTTTCGGTACGTTAAAGCGGATAGTCCTATTGCCGGATGACTTTTACCAGGAACTCAAAATCAGGAGTCATCAGCTTATCACCGACGTCGAGCAGCATCAGCGGATTGACTCGAAAAGCGTTGCCAGTATCCGGCTTTTATTACCTCAAATGGTAGCGGAACAAAAAATATCCCCGGAAATCGCTCCAACGGTTGTCAACTTATTGGAGGCTGTCGTTCAACCCAATTTGATCATCAATGCCGCTAAAATCAAAAAAATTGAAAACCGGGTCCGCGGAGAAGTACCGGAAGTGGTTCATCATGCCGGCGAGGTATTGATTTCTAAAGACCAGGTCGTTACTGAGAACGATTTAAAAATGTTGCAGGATTTGCACTTAATTGTCACCAAATCCAACCGTATTCAAGTTTTTTTGAGTTTATCCTGCTTTATCCTTCTCCTTATTGGCCTGGGAACCCTTTATATTTGGCAATTTCACAATGAATTATTTAAGCAGGAGCGTTTGTTGTATCTGCTCTTGCTGCTACTTGTTATCGTAGTGGGGCTTGTTAAGGTATTATCCTTGACGGAGAATAACACCCTGCCTTATTTGGCTCCGATTAGTTTTGGTTCGATGCTGATGACGATCTTGATTGACCCCCAATTGGCGCTGGCTATGACCGTGCTCCTCAGTTTGCTGGGGGGTATCGTTGTCGACTATAGTCTGGCGTTGACCATTTTTTATTTTGTGAGCGGCGTGATTCCTGTCCTGGTGCTTCTGAAATTCGGGCGTCAGAGAGATCTGGTGCGATGCGGTTTTATTTTAATGTTTGTCAATGCAGTTACCGTAACTTTAATCAATCTACTTTTCCATACCACCTTTGATTATCAGGCGGTAATGCTTTCAATCGCCAATGGATTTTTATCGGCCGTGCTGGCCATCGGTTCTTTGCCGTTTCTGGAACATCTTTTCCGGCTTACTTCAGCCATCCGTTTGCTGGAGCTTTCCAATCCAGGCCACCCGTTGCTGCGAAGGCTCCAAATCGAAGCTCCGGGAACTTACCATCATAGTATCATGGTCGGCAATTTGGCTGAAGCCGCGGCTGAGGGCATCGGCGCGGATGCATTATGGGTTCGGGTAGGCTCTTATTATCATGATATCGGGAAAATCAAACGGCCTTATTTCTTTGTAGAAAACCTTTTTACTCAGGATAATCCCCATGAAAAGCTCAATCCCACACTTAGTACCTTAATCATTACCTACCATGTGAAAGAAGGAGCCGAAATTGCCAGAGAACATGGGTTACCGGAGAAATTGGTGGCAATTATTGAACAACATCATGGTACGGATTTGGTGCGCTACTTTTATAGACGTGCTTCAGAAAATGCGCAGGCTGAAAAAGAAAATTTAATCGAAGAGGATTTCCGGTATGAGGGACCAAAACCTCAAACCAAGGAAGCCGCTTTGGTAATGTTGGCTGATTCGGTGGAGGCAGCTGTGAAGTCTATACCCAAGCCCACGCCTGCCAAAGTTGAAGCCCTGGTCCAGAGGATTATTCGTGAACGATTGGATGACGGTCAATTCGATGAATGCAACTTGACTTTAAAAGATCTGAATAATGTTAAAAATAGCTTTATCAAAGTACTGGGTGGAATGTTCCATAACCGGATTGAGTACCCGGATAATGTCCTCCAGGAAATTGAAAGGAAGAAGACCAATGGCGATACTGGTAAATAATATTCAGAAAATCATTCCGGTTGAGGAACAATGGCTCCATCTATTGGAAGATGTTTTACAAAACGCCTTGAATGCCCACAAAAAACCTCAATCCGAAGTCAGTGTTGTCTTAGTGGACAATCAATATATCCAGGAGTTAAACTCTCAATATCGCGGTTTGGACCAACCTACCGACGTGTTGTCTTTTGCCATGGAGGAAGATGTTACCGAAGGCCAAGATGTGTTGCCGGAGGATGCCCCGGAACTATTGGGCGATATTTTCATATCGATGGAACGTGCAGTTGATCAATCCAAAGAGTATGAGCATTCCTTAATTCGTGAACTTAATTATCTGGCGATACACGGTTTATTGCATTTGTTGGGTTATGATCACCAAACCCCGGAAGATACGGCCGAGATGCGTGCTGAAGAGGAAAAAATCTTGGCTGCTTTTCAAATAGGGAGGAATATTTAATTGAGGTCGAGAAGCCTCCTGGACTCGTTTAATAATGCTTTTGAAGGAATAATTTATGCATTTAAGACACAGCGCAATATCCGTTTGCACTTTCTGGCCACCGGCGGAGTGTTGATCTTGTCACTACTTCTTCAATTGACAAAATTGGAGATTTTGATCCTCTTTATGACCATCGCTTTTGTGATTGTAACGGAGATGATTAATACTGCTTTAGAGGTGACTGTTGATTTAATAACCCCGGACTATCATCCTTTGGCGGCAATTATCAAAAATGTCTCTGCCGGCGCCGTTCTGGTTGCTGCGGTATTGGCGATCATCGTCGGGTATCTGATTTTTGCTCCCAAGTTTGACCCGCTGATTCCCAGAGTGATTGAGTCCTTACAGAAAGCTCCCGCCTATCTGAGTCTGGTAGCTATTTTATTGACGATTGTCGTGGTTATCGTTAGCAAGTCAATTACCAAAAAGGCGCGACTTATTCAGGGGGGCATGCCCAGCGGCCATACGGCGCTTGGAGCTTCGGCCGCCACGGCTATTTTTTTTATCTGTCACAACAGCTTAGTTTTCTTCTTAGCAGGGTTTCTAGTGCTATTGATCGCAGAGAGCAGGGTTGAAAACCAGATTCATACCTGGCCCGAGGTCATTGCCGGAGGTACGCTTGGATGTTTAATTTCTCTGGTTGTGTTTCAAATACTGAAATAGAGGGGAAATTTTAAGCATGAATGAAACTCAAAAACAGGAATTGATTCAAACCGCTATGAATGCCCGCCAAAAGGCATATGCGCCTTATTCACACTTTCAAGTAGGCGCTGCTTTGCTAGGGAAATCGGGCCGTATTTATAGCGGCTGCAATGTGGAAAACGCATCTTTCGGCGCTACCATATGCGCGGAACGTACGGCAGCGGTAAAGGCTGTGTCTGAAGGAGAGAGAGGTTTTGAAGCTCTGGTTGTGGCCACGGACGGGACAGAGCCTGCTGCGCCTTGCGGGATTTGCCGTCAATTTCTGGCTGAGTTTGGATTGGAATTAATTTTAATTTTAGTAAATCTGGAAGGGAAAAAGATCGAAACCACTCTGGCCCAATATTTACCGGGAGCTTTCACTCCCAAAAATCTGAATGAATCTCTGGAAACCACATCGTGAATCCATTGATTATTGCATCGCGGTTAAAAATGTTTATTTTACCAACAGATTTGAGCTGCCTTTTCGGGTGGTTTGATTGAGACATGGAGGGCTAAAATTGGAAGATTCGGTTATAAGTATAGAAATCGTGACATCAGTGGATGATTATTTGCGGGAGATTTTGCTTAGTATTGATGAGGAGGTCTTTGGTCCTGCCAGTTTAAATGAATGGTCTTTACCGCCGTTCCTGCACTATGGGAGAGTCTACCTGGCCAGATTAAATGGTAAGCCGGTCGGGATTGCCCAGTTAATGAGAGATTGGCGTGATTCGGAACTGGTTTACTTGTACGGTTATGCAGTGGCCCTCGATTATCAAGGAAATGGAGTGGGGACTGCTCTTTTGAGGCATATTTTTGAGGCCATGCCCAGAGCCGGATTTACCAGACTCCAATTAACCGTTCATCCGGAAAACAAGGCAGCGCTCCATATTTATGAAGATAAGTTTCAAATGAAACGAATGGGATTTTTAAAAGACTACTATGGCCCCGGAGAAGACCGGTGGTTACTGGAGTGGAATTGGGAAAAATAATGAATAATAATTCATTGATGAATCATAAATTTAAATCAGGTTTTGTAGCCTTAATTGGCCGGCCGAATGTTGGGAAATCAAGTCTTTTCAATAACTTCATTGGACAGAAAATAACAATTACTTCCGAGAAGCCTCAAACGACCCGGAATTCCTTGCGCGGTATTTTAACGACTGAAGATTATCAGATAGTCTGGGTTGATACCCCCGGCTTACATCGACCCCTTCACCGTTTGGGCGATCAAATGAACCGGGCTGCCCAATTGGTTTTACCCGATGTGGATTTAATCCTTTGGGTTTTGGACAGCAGCGCCGGGTTTACACCGGCGGACCAAAAAGTGGCCGATGTTTTGAAAGAAACCACGACTCCGGTATTTGTGTTGTGGAATAAAGATGATTTGGTGGCTGACGATAACGAGCCTCCTCAAATAGGAGCTTTCGAGCGGCAATTCCGGGTTTCGGCTCAAACCGGCCGGGGTATTCCACAGTTGCTGGCGGCAATTGCCGATCAACTCCCTGTTGGACCGGCTTTTTATCCGCCGGATCAAATCACCGATCATCCCGAACGATTTATCGCAGCCGAGTTCTTAAGGGAGAAGGTCCTTCAATTCACTCAAGACGAAGTGCCTCATGCCATAGCGGTTCAAGTGGAAGAAATGAAGGAACGCAGTAATGGCAGGATTTATATCGAAGCTACCCTTTACGTGGAGCGGGACTCTCAAAAAGGGATCATTATCGGGGCCGGAGGAGAGCGCTTAAAAAGTATTGGAAAAGCCGCCCGGGAAGATCTGGAACTTTTGCTGGACGCGCCCGTTTTTTTAAATCTATGGGTGAAAGTACGGAAAAATTGGCGCAACCATGAGGCCTCCTTGAAGGAATTCGGTTATTGGGATGATACCCGTAATCGGGATAGGTGATCATGCGGGAGTTGAATATGGGTAAGCTCACGAAGATTTTGATAGGGATTGGGTGTTTGATGATTGGATACAACCTAAATCCGGTGATGGCTGCCAATTTACGGCCCGTAAAAGTTGGTTTGGCAGTTGATCAGGATGCCATAACCCTTGGGGTAGCGGATAGCGAAGCTATTTTGGATTTGACCGGTGTCGAACCGGTTAATCTTCCGATTCCCGGCGAACAGGTCATTTTTACGGCATGTAACGATACTTTGGAGCTTGATGGTGTCCCTATGGGTGCAGGCCCAGTTTTAGTGATTCCGGGCCAAAGTCCTTTAATGTGGAATAATCACCGTTACCGGGGTGGTTTTTTAATATCTGCAAAAAACAACCATATTAATTTGATTGATTATATTTCTCTTGATGATTATTTACGGGGCGTGGTACCCCGGGAGGTAATGGCATCATGGCCTCCAGCTACGCTTAGAGCCCAGGCGATAGCAGCCAGAACTTATGCTATTTCCTCTTTGGGCCGACATGCCAATCATGGTTTTGATCTTTGCCCAACCGATCATTGTCAAGTATATGGAGGAATTGATTACGAAAAACCCAGCACCAATTTGGCGGTGGATAGTACCTCGGGTCAAATTATCACCTATCGTGGCAGAGTGATTTCGGCCGTATATCATTCTTCCTCAGGAGGTTCGACCTTCGAAGCTGCCTCTGTGTGGAATGAGAGTGTACCTTATTTGAAACCGACGGTTGATTGGGATCAAAATTCACCGTATAATCAATGGACACGCTCTATGAACTGGGAAGACCTTCAAGGTATGGCAAGCCGTTTTTATCCGTCAGTGGGACAGCTGCAGCAAATTTCAGGGGTCAGTTACAGTCCGGACGGTAAATTATTGCAAGTTACCCTTCAGGGTAATTTGGATTCCAAGATTCTCAGCGGTGAACAATTTCGGTCTTTGACAGGGCTCCCTAGCGTTAAAGCTCAAATCGGAGTAATTTACGGACCCCTGCCGTTTATCAATTTGTGGTGGATTCCCGGTAGCCCTTATCCTCAGGCTTTAATGGCGGATACCGACATCCCAGGGCTTTTTGCGGATGTTTTGATGCCGCCGTGGGATCTCCCGGATCCATGGTCCTGGCTGCAGGATAAGGCGCCGCTTCGAATTGTACTTCGGGGTTCGGGCTGGGGACATGGAGTGGGTATGAGTCAATGGGGAGCCAAGGGCATGGCGGAAGCCGGGTATAACGAAAGGCAGATTTTGGAACATTATTACCCTGGGGCCGTGATCACGGATGTCAATAATCTTCGCATGGATGGGAGTAAAAGCAATGCAGGTCAATGAATTTGATTACTTGTTGCCACCAGAATTAATTGCGCAAGTCCCTGAAGAACCCCGGGATCATTCGCGTTTGCTGGTGGCCGATTGCAATCGTAAAAGCATGAAGGATTACCATTTTTACGATATTGTCCAATTTTTGGAACCCGGTGATTTGATCATTTTCAACGATACCAGAGTTATTCCGGCCCGCCTATTTGCCACCCGTGAAAGTACCGGGGCGAGGGTTGAGGTTTTTTTAATCCGGGAACTCGGTCAGAATGCATGGGAGTGTTTGGTGCGCCCCGGAAAGCGGAGTAAACCCGGAGTAGAGTTGATATTTCCAGAAAATATTGTTGGAAAAGTTTCGGGAGTGGTTGAAGGCGGTGGCAGAATTGTTCAGTTTCCTCCGGAACTGCATTTTAGAGAGTGGCTCCAAAGGAGCGGAGAAACTCCTTTACCGCCATACATTCACAATAAACAAGTTGATCCCGAACGATATCAGACCATTTATTCAAAACATGAGGGTTCGGTGGCTGCTCCTACGGCAGGCCTCCATTTTACGGATGGGGTATTGGAAAAACTGAAAGCAAATGGAGTTCAGTTGGGATTTTTAACGCTCCATGTGGGCTTGGGGACTTTTCGTCCGGTAAAAACCGAAGTGGTGGAAGAGCATCATATGCATTCGGAAATTTTTTCTTTGCCGAGTGATCTGGTACAGAAAATTCGAGAAACCAAAAAAGCGGGTAAACGTGTTATTGCGGTAGGAACTACGGTAGTCAGGGTATTGGAATCTCAGGCGCGCGAAGACGGCAGCTTGCTCCCGGGTTCCGGCGAGACCGCTATTTTTATATATCCCGGATATCAATTTAAAATCATTGACGGACTGATAACCAATTTTCATTTGCCAAAATCCACTTTGCTGATGTTAGTATCAGCCTTTGCCGGACGGCAATTTATCGCGGATTGTTATCACCATGCCGTGGAGGAACGGTACCGTTTCTTCAGTTTTGGAGATGCCATGTTTATAAAGTAAAGGTTTTATGAATAAAAGTTTTATAAAAAAAATAAGAGGTTTCCGATGTCATTTTCCTTTCAAATTCACAAAAAATCCAATGAAAATAGGGGCCGGTTGGGTTTATTGACTACATCTCACAACCAAATCGAAACGCCGGTTTTCATGCCTGTAGGCACCCAAGGCGCGGTTAAGGCTATGACGGTCGATGATTTGAATCAAATAGGATTTAAAATCATTCTTGGAAATACATATCATCTTTATCTCCGTCCAGGATCGGATATTGTAAGGGAGGCCGGGGGCTTACACTCATTCATTCACTGGAACGGTTCCATGTTAACGGATAGTGGAGGTTTTCAAGTATTCAGCTTGGCCAAGTTGACAAAAGTCACCGAAGAAGGTGTTACATTTAAATCCCATATTGATGGTTCGGCTCATTTGTTCTCCCCGGAGCGTGTGATGGAGATTGAGTCCGATTTGGGGGCCGATATAGCCATGCCCTTTGATGTATGCTTGCCGTACCCTTCTGAATACAGAGCGGCCAAAGAAGCAATGGAACGGACAACCCGCTGGGCGGAAAGGTGTTTAAAAGCGCACCGCCGGCAGAATCAAGTTCTCTTTGGGATCGTTCAGGGCGTCACTTACCGGGATTTACGCTTGGAAAGCGCTAAGGCTTTATCCAGCTTAGGATTTCCAGGCTATGCCATTGGAGGCTTGAGCGTAGGAGAACCTAAACCATTGATGTATGAGGCATTAGACTATACCGTACCTGCTCTTCCTGAAGATAAACCCCGCTATTTAATGGGAGTCGGCTCGCCGGATGCTTTATGGGAGGGGGTTGAACGGGGAGTCGACATGTTTGATTGTGTTTTTCCAACCCGCATTGCCCGGCATGGAACAGCATTGACCTCCGGAGGAAGGGTTTTGATCCGTGATGCTCAATATGCCAGGGATTACGGACCCCTTGACCCCAAATGTGGGTGTTACACTTGCAAAACTGGTTATTCCAGAGCGTATATCCGTCATTTGTTTAAGGCGGGAGAGTTTTTGGGGGGGTATTTAATTACTTACCACAATTTATATTTTTTAAAGCGAATCATGGAAGAAATCAAAGAGGGACTGAGAACCGACACCTTTAAGGAACGAAAACAGGAATTTTTCAGGCAATATGAGGGTGAATAAAAGGAAAACCATGTTTTTTGTCGAATAAATAATTTGTTTAAAAGGAGGTGATAGTATGAACTTATTATTAGCCGCAGCCCAGCCCGCAGCAGCTGGCAATGCAGGATTGATTCAAATCCTAATTTTGGTGGGGTTTTTCGCGATTTTTTATTTTTTGATGATAGCGCCCCAACGTAAACAACAAAAACAAAGACAAGCAATGTTAAATAGCCTGAAAAAAGGCGATAAAGTTATCACCGTGGGTGGCTTACACGGTGAAGTCGTTGACTTAGATGATGATGATGTTAGATTAAAAGTCGCTGATAAAGTAGAATTAAAGTTTTCCCGCAGTTCAGTGCAAAAAGTTAAAAATTAAGAGAGTCTTGACTCTCTTTTTTTTATAGAAAAAACAATAGGAGGGTAGAAAAAATGGCACTTACACTTAGCGAAATAAAAAAAGATCCGGCTATCACCGCATTTATTCAAAAGGCCGACGAACACCTCGGCGTAATGGGGTATACGGAACATGGTTTTCGCCATGCCAGTTTGGTCTCAAATATTTCTCAAAATATTCTACTCCGCTTGGGTTATCCGGAACGCCAAGCCGAGCTTGCTTCGATTGCAGGTTACCTGCATGATATCGGCAATATTATAAACCGCCGGGACCATGGGCGGACAGGGGCGGTGATTGCTTTAAATTATTTGCTGGCCCAGGGTTTTGATCCTGCGGAGGCCGCAACGATGGTGGGCGCCATCGGCAATCATGAAGAGGAGTGCGGTGAAGCGGTTAATAATGTAGCCGCAGCCTTGATTTTGGCCGATAAGTCCGATGTTCACCGCAGTCGGGTCAGAAACACCGATCTGGCTACTTTTGACATCCATGACCGGGTTAATTATGCTGCCGTACATTCTTTTTTAAATGTAAACGAAGAAAAGCGCAGTATCACCCTGGAGATTAAAATTGAAAATTCCATCTGTCCCGTGATGGAGTATTTTGAGATTTTTCTGGTGCGGATGATGATGTGCCGCAGAGCCGCTATTTTTTTAGGCTGTCAATTTAAGATCGAAATCAATGGAAATGTGCTTCTTTAAATGAGTCGCACGCTCTTTCAACTTGATTGCAGCTTCAACTTTTTCGGAATCCAACGCCAAATCAGGTTCGGATCTTCCTGATTATTCAATTTAAGCAGCAGGTATGAGAATCCGTAGGCTAAGCACGTCGCAAAGGCAAGAACTCCGGCATCATTGACCAAATAGGAACAGACCCCGGCTACCAGAATTGCTTGCCATACTAACTGATCTTCCGGTAAGAGCATTTTCCGACCTGTAAGCCAGCGTTGAACGGCCTTCAAAATGAAGGCTAAGAGGATGATGCGGATCCAGGGACTTGATAGGGTTAATTTTAGATTCATGGCAATCTTCCGGAAAATAATCTGACTGACCTGTCCGAAATCTTTGTTCAAAATTAGGTGGAGGAAACGGCCGATGTGTGTTTGAACATCCGGCGGCCGGAGGCTATCCCACCAACTAATTGTGAATAAGATCATAATGCAGCCAATGAAAACAAGCCAAAATTTACGATTTTGCCATTTCCACTGATAGATTTTTACCAAGTAATAGGCAAACCCGATTGTTCCCGCTAAAATCCCACCAAATTTCGCTCCAAATTGTGGCCAACTTAAGATGAATATGGTTATGCCGAGAATAACCGGTGTGGACCAGCGGGATTTAAATTTTCGGTTGAATAAATCCGTGAATAACAGGGCGCTTGCTAAAAAAATTCCCAGAAATTCGTTGCCTAAGCCATAATATCTTGATCCGGCGATTGCGCTGTAACCTAAGGCGGAGAAACGGATTAACCGCCACCCGGTAATTTGATCCAGAATGAGGATCAACCAGATTAGGGCCGATAAAATGAGGACCCGGGTATTCATCTCCTGAATCCGGGTAAAGATCGCTACCCAAAGGACATTGAATAATAAAAAGCCACTAACTTGCCATGCAAAACTCGGGAAGAGGGGCAGGACGATTACGGTCAAAGGAATTACAATGACCAGACTGACCAGCCAATCCCGGATCCAGCGGTTTTTTAGAAAAATACCGCTTAAAAGACCCATAATCCAGCAAGAAGATATGATACCCTGATACCAGTTAATGATAGGGCGCTGATTTGCGCTGAGGACGATTAAACGTCGATTCAGGTCGAGGATTTTTTCTACGCCATCGGTTGTTGACTGACAAACCATGACTTTTCCGGTAAAAGCGGAAGTTTTCTCGAAATGAGCGATGCTCGCCAAAGTGGGTAGCAAATCGACGTTTGCCACCAATCCGGGCCAGCGTGTAGTTCCCGATACCAATATGCCGGGGAAGGCATCCTGACGGTAAATTAGAATAGGAGCCAATAAGTTCTTCGTCGTATTACCTTCTTTGGAGATGGACGGAGAAAAAAGGATTAGCGTAAAATTTTTAGGAGCCCCCAAACCGATAACCCCCTCAACCAAAGAGTTGAGCCTTTTCCAGGTTTGAAGTTTCGCGCGTTCATAAAAGTCCGGACTTACCTGGTCTCTATAATCATCTAAACGGGCAAAATCACCAAAATCGATAGCGATGATTTTTTGTTCCCCCAGATGCATCTTGAGTTGGGAGATCATTCCAGCTACATTGGCCCGGTATAAATAGGGAAAACCGGGGTCCATTTCATTCATGGAAGAGTCGACGGTTCCCTCATCGATCATTCCGGTTTTGTCCATTAAAAAAAGGCCACCGGGGCGGTTTACCTGGTCAGAGCTATCAATATTGCCGATTAAGCAAGTACGCCAACCTTTACGGTGAAACAGGCTGCCAAGTCTGCCCGGAAACACCTGATGGTCTTCTTGGCTTGCTATATTGGTCAACCAGCCGGTTTCAGGAACAAACAGACGCTGCTCAGAATCGACTTTTAAAGGAATTCCCTTTCTCCAATTGAAAAAACTGGCCGAGGGATTATGGGTCAAGAACCGTTCCGGGTTTAAAGAATCGCCCGGCAGGCCCAGGGCATTTCCTCTGCTGCCTGCGCCCAATGATAAATAACCGCTTCCGGAGTCCAGGTAACCTTTGCTGGTGCGGATGTTCATCAGCCCGCAATTACCTGAATTCAACAATTTCCGGATCCCCGGAAATGTAGTGTTGAATAACTCCACACTATCCATTTTATCGGCGATGATGATTACAATGGGTTTGTTCGGTTCAGGATGAACAGGTAATGAAAGTCCAAAACTTGACAGAGTCAATATGGTGGCAATAGCTAAACACAAAAGAAAGCAGTATTTTTTTTTCATTGCGATTTTACACCTGAGTTTCAATTATTCACAAACCAATTTCTGTATTCTTTCCTATCATTTCATCAAAGGGTAATAACCATGAGGGATTTAGTAACAAACTTTAACTCCTGCGCTTAGGGTAAATGAAGGGTCATAATCAGAAGAATCGAAATCAATAAATCCGACCTCCAGATAATTTTTGAAGTTTTCCGGATAAGCTTTCGGGGTAAATTCGGTACCGATACCCACCGAATACCCACGGACCCGCTTTTTAAAATCCCAGACATCACTATCTTCAAATTGTCCGGCCAGACCATAAATATAGACCGAGTTTTTGCGGGGCTCAAGGATGCCCGGTTTCAATTTATATAACACTTTTACGGTGGAGAACATAATCGGTTGTGGGCTCATGGTGATTAAACCTTGAATTGCCAGAGTTTGATCAATGTCATAGGTAAACGTCAACCCATAACAGAGGGGAAAAGCAACCTCATAACCAATTGCATATTGGGTGGTTTTTGTTTGCTGCATACTGTCGGCTTGTGCCGGTGTTCCATTCGAAAAGAATATCAAGGCGGATAGCAATAACACCACTATACATTTTAAAAAGTTCATCTTACCCTCCCCGCTTGAATCTCATTTCCACAAAACCACAAAATTTCCTGCCGCACAGGAAAAGGTCTTAAAAGAATCCAATTTCAGACCAAAATTCCCGATATCAATAGGAAATCAAGGATTCGTCTTCGGTTTATATTCCAAAAAGGAGTAATTTGATTGAAGGAGCCATAAATTTTTTCCAAAGTCAAATATTCTCATTTGGAACGCTCCCCCTTTTAATTGACAAGCCATTCTTAAATCGATATAATTAATAAAGCTTTTGTAAACTTTCCGCTTATCTCACTCAAAACAAAGTAGGCGGCATTTTTCGTTTTTTATCAATAAATTAGAACTTGGAGGGAACCCAATGTTTCAAATTATTACAGTGATTGTTGTACTTGCAATTTTCGGCGTATTCGCCTATGCAGCTTATAAAGCCGAAAAGGTAGTTGCCGCAAAAGCAGCCGCCAATCGTGAAGCAAATGCCAAAGCGACCGCCAAGACAAAGAAAAAATAAGATTGGATTTGGGGACAAATTGGTGAGACAGACATCGTTACGATGGTATTATATGATGGTTATGGTCTTACTCATTGCCACGGTGGAGTGTGTGATCCAAAGTGGTGTTGGGGGCCGTTGGAACCAACTGGGAATCAGAAGCGCCACGGTGTTAGAAAAGATCGAGGGACTTTTGGATAGTACCGCGCCGGTCGCTGATAATCCTGATCTAACGATTCGGGCCAGTATAATACCTTCATCGAATAATGGATTTATAGACCCAAGACAGGATCCGCCGCCGGTTTGGGAACGTGTTTTGCTGACGAAACAGACCGGGTTAATGGTTGGGTTTTTCTTTGCCATTATGGTAATATTATTGTTTTCTATTTTTTACCGAAGTTCACGGAATAGTTCCGGGAATGATGATGATGGTTTACAGATAGGTTTAATTTATTTTTGAATTTATGGACAAGGTTAATATCTTATAAAAGGGGAGATTGCGTTGAGACACGATTTGCGCTGGAAATCAGCGATAATTTTTTTGATCACCCTGGTTTTGGCTATACTCATTAGCCCGATGGGCGCTAATATTTTTAAAACCGATCCAATTCGTTTGGGCTTGGACCTAAAGGGTGGTGTGGAGCTTTTATTGATTCCGGATTACCGGCTTAACTCGAACAATCTTTTTAAGCTAAGTGATCAGTTGTTGGAAAAAATGAAACAGGCCAATATTAATGCCCCACAGGTTACACCGCTAGGGGTACTGGATGGAGAACGTTATGACGGACTGAGATTTACTTTTGCCAATGCTGCGGATGTAGAAAGGGCAATGAATGTCGGGGCCATTCCGGAGCATTATAAACTGGAACAAATTAATGAAACAAAAAACCTGAATATTGATTCTATGCAAAAAGGAAACATTGTTGATTTAAAAGTGCTTCAAGATGCTGGAGATTTTCCCGAAGATGCATTAGAACGTTCGAGAGCTATTATTGAAAACCGGATCAGTGAGGCTTCCAATAAAATGGCGGAAGCGGATGTTCGATTTGACGGTAAAGGACGGCTCAATGTGCAATTGCCGGGCTTAAAAACTTTACAGCAAGCTAAGGATATTATCGTGGCTACCGGTCGGTTGACCTTCCGGATTAACGACCAGATCGTACTGGATGGTACAGATATGCGGGATGTCGGAGTTTCTTATCAAGCGGGTAAAGGTTACGTCATTAACTTTGCTTTTAAGGGCCAAGGCGCTAAACAGCTTGAAAAGATTACTACTGAAAACATCAATAAAAAGATGGCGGTTTATCTTGATGAGACCATGCTGATGGACCCGGTTATTCAGGATGCCATTCCAGGTGGTTCCGGAGTCATTACCTTAGGCAATGCCACCAAGGAAGAAGTTGAGAAAGACGCCTTATTAATGAAGTCAGGCGCTTTGCCGATATCTCTGCGGGTTATTCAATCGACTCAAGTTGCACCGACCCTGGCTAATGAAACGATCCGCCAAAGCATTTTTTCTTGTGTCATCGGGTTATTTCTGGTTATCGGGTTTATGATTCTGTTTTATAGTATACCGGGTTTAATGGCGGATGCCGCATTAATAATTTATGCAATTTTTGTGTTGGGCACGATGGCGATATTCCGTGGAGTTTTAACCTTACCGGGAATTGCCGGATTCATTTTGTCCTTGGGGATGGCTGTCGATGCGAATATTATTATTTTTGAAAGAATTAAAGACGAGCTGCGCAATGGCAAACGTGTGCGGCCAGCAGTCAATGCCGGATTTCACCGGGCGTTTATAACCATTTTGGATTCTAACGTGACTACGTTAATCTCGGGTGCTGTGCTACTATTTTTAGGAAGTCCTTCGGTACAAGGCTTTGCGGTTACACTTATCATTGGTGTTATTATCAGCATGATAACCGCAATTTTTGTGACCAGAGTCTTTTTGGAATGGCGGATTGACCGGGATCCCGACCATTATGCCAAATATTTCGGGGTCAAGGAGGTATTACAATGATGAACTTGTTAAAATATCGCTGGTTATTTATTGGTTTCTTTTTACTGACCATGTTGTTAAGTGTAACCTTTCTATTTGTCAATCCCTACAACGGTTGGGGCACCAAACCGGGTTCATCTCTAAATTTGGGAGTCGATTTTACCGGAGGCACTAAAATTTATTTCCCAGTATCTCACGCCGTTACTTCATCGGACGTAAGATCGGTATTAGAAAAAATAAACCTTCCGAATTTTAAATATAACGACCCGCAACCAAGTCAATTTATAGACTCAAAGGGAATAATGCGGCATCAGGTATTGGTTTATACACGCTTTTTAAGCGATCCTGAACAGGAAATAGTAATTAACGCTCTTGAGGCCCAATTTGGTAAGGTAGAAGCCGGGCAAGGATTGGATATTACCAGGGTAGACCCGCTTATCGGGAAGGAATTGATAGATAATGCGTTGATGGCTGTCGCGTTGGCTTCACTTTTGATGATTGTCTATATATGGTTCCGGTTTGAATTAATAGCTGGAATAGCTTCAATTGTGGCATTGCTTCATGATTGTCTGGTGATTTTGGGAGTATTTGCTGTGCTTGGCTTGGAGTACAATTCGACAATTATTGCAACGCTTTTAACTATCCTTGGGTACTCAATCAACGATACGATAGTTATCTTTGATCGAATCCGGGAAAATTTAGGGTTTCGATCAAAAGATGGTTCTTTTGTGGAACTGGCTAATGACAGTATATTACAGACTTTCCGGCGTTCCTTGTATACCGGTTTCACATCCTTATTTGCCATTATGATATTATTTCTTACAGTTCCCAGTATGAAAGAATTTTGTTTCGCGTTGATAGTAGGCATTGTTTCGGGAACTTATTCTTCGATCTTTGTAGCCAGCCCGATTTGGGCCATTTATAAAGACCATCAGGAAAAGAAAGCTGCGCTCCGTAAGGTTGCTTCAGCAAGGTAAATTGGATGTCCTGTTATTGGATATTGGGCAATGGAGAGGACTGTCTCAAGGGTAAATGAGACAGTCCTTTTTTTAAGGTTGACTTTCGGTTGGATTTTCGATTTAATTGAAGTAACTCCATATTTATTCTAGCATCCTTTGAATCAAAAAATGACTAAAAGAGGTAAAATTATGTTTGCAGTGGCCCGTCAACAAAAAATTAAAGAACTTTTGATGAAGCATAAGCAGATGGATGTTGCTACTTTGGCAGCTACATTGGGAGTTACCGAGGTTACTGTAAGGCGGGATTTGGATGTATTGGAAAGAGACGGATTCGTAATTAAAACCCATGGAGGAGCTTTGATTAATGAATCGCTCATTGAAACGAATCAAGAAGGAAATAACATTGAGATTTTACCGGAAATCCGGGAAATCGGTGAAGCTGCAGCCCTCCTGGTTAATGACAGAGATGCCGTATTTATCGGCGGAGGAATGACTTGTCAGCAGGTGGCGGCAAATTTGAAAAGTAAACAACGGGTTACGGTTATGACCAACGATTGGTTGGTTGCAGCGGAATTATCGAATACCAATGGTGTTGTGACCGTTGTCACCGGAGGCAATACTCTGCCCGGAACAAGCCTTATGACTGGAGATTTGGCTTTCCGGGCTTTAGAGGGGAAACATTTTAGCAAAATAATCATCAGTGTTGCCGGTATTGACCTTTCTCACGGACTCACCACTAATTTTATAGAAGAAGCTCAATTTTACAAGGAGCTTTTTACAATAACCCAAGAAGTAATTATCGTGGCGGACTATCATAAGTTCGGGAAAATCGGCTTTGCGGTATTGGGAGATCTTTCGGTGATCCAAAAAGTCGTCACCAATAAAGAAGTGGATAGTCAGTATAAAGAGTATTTCTTCCAAAACAATATCAAAATTTATACTCCTTTCGAAGTCGAAGAATTAACCATGCAGGGAGGAGACTAATTGATGAATGATTATCTTTTGGAATTAGTTGAAATTCGCAAAAGTTTCAGTAATCATTCGGTATTAAAAGGGGTCAACCTAAAGGTCAAAGCGGGCGAAATCCATGGGCTGATTGGCAAAAACGGCGCCGGTAAAACGACCTTGATGAAGATATTGAACGGTGTGATATCCAAAGATTCGGGGAGTGTTTTTTTACGCGGGCAGGAGGTTGAAATAAACTCGGTTAGGCAGGCCCGCGGTTTGGGTTTTGCTATGGTCTATCAAGACTTAAGTCTTTTTCCCGATTTGACGGTTGCCGAAAATATTTTTCCCGGACGGTTTCGTCAAAAAGGTTTTACAAAATACGGAATGATTCAAACGGATAAACTATTTTTAGAAGCCCAAGCGGTTTTAGAACGGTTGCATTTTCCGATTGATCCCCATACCAAATTATCTTCCTTAGGTTTGGGCCAGCAACAAATGGTGGAAATTGCCCGGGCCATATCCGAGAAAGCGGAGTTGTTAATTCTGGATGAACCCACTGCCGCTCTCAATGAACAGGAAGTTGGACAGTTTTTCCAAGTTTTAAGAGAGGTTCAGGGTTTAGGCGTTACGATTATTTATATATCCCAAAGATTGAAAGAGATTAAGGAAATTGCCCAGAACGTCACAATTATCAGGGATGGCTTGGATGTGGCTACTTTTCCAACGGATAGTCTGGAAGGTGAGTCCATTGTTAAGCTGATGATCGGTAAGGAAGCTTTAGGGCGTTACCCTAAATTGGGATTGGCTGCCCGAAAGGAATTACTGCGGATTTCCGGTTTATCCATGGGTTCGGTACTCAGTGATATCAGTTTTACATTGCATGAAGGTGAAATTTTGGGGATAGCCGGTTTGGCCGGATCGGGACGTACGGCTTTGGTTGACACTCTTTTTGGAGTCGGTTCTTTGGTAAAAGGGAAGATCTATTTGCGGGGGCGGGAAATCACGATAAAATCTCCCGAACAAGCGATTCGGTTGGGTTTTGCCTATCTGGCGGAAGATCGGGTTCGCGCCGGATTGTTTAATAATCTTTCAATTAAAAGCAATATTATGGCGTCAAATCTTGGCCGGATTGTTCGCAGGGGATTGATTAGTCCCCAAAAGGAACAGCAAATCGCTTTGGGACTTGTTAAAAGATTGGGCATCCAAATTCATAACCTACAACAAAAGGTTTCCACCCTAAGCGGGGGCAATCAACAAAAAACCATGCTGGCAAAATGGTTGTTCAGTGGAGGTTATGTATATTTATTGGACGAGCCAACCAACGGTTTGGATGTTGCATCCAAAGTCGATATTTATAATATCATGAATAGTATTATCTGTGGAGGTTCCGGCATCATTATGATTTCTTCCGATTTGTCGGAACTTATCGGGATGTGTCACCGGATTTTGGTCATCTTCAAAGGCCGGATTGTCGGGGAATTGAAAGGGAATGAAATTTCCGAGGAAATCATCTTAAAAATGGCATCCGGAAAAGAATAAACTTCGGGGTGTCCATTGTGAAAAGAAAATGAAGCAAAGTTCGCAGCCTGGGAAAATTCCCATAAGGAGGTCAATCGAATGAAACTGGATCTCGATAAGGTGAATGATTCGGAAAACTTGGCAAAGGGAAAGGGCCGCTTCATGATAAAAAAGATATTCGGCATTCGGGAAGTATCTTTATTACTTGTTATTATGGGCTTCGCGATCATGTTGTCTTTTTTCTCGCCTTATTTTTTTTCAGTCTCAAATTTGAGTATCACCGGAATCGGTTTAGCGAGTGACGGTATTATTGCCATAGGGATGACGGTAGCTTTAGTCCTCGGTGGGCTTGACTTATCCGTAGGTTCGGTAATGGCGCTCAGTAGTGTTGTTACGGGTTCTTTGCATTTGGTGGGTGTCAATATCTGGCTTGCAGCATTCATCGGTTTGGTCAGTGGGATACTATGCGGTATAGTCAATGGTTATTTAATCGGAAAAGTTAAATTAGACTCTTTTATTACTACCTTGGGGATGATGAGCATCGCCCGAGGTTGTTCCTATGTTTTGACGCAAGGGTCTCCTTTATCGCTGGCAGGAATGTCACCTAGTTTTACTTTCCTTGGCAGTGGGCAAATTTTTGGTTTACCCATGATGGTGCTGTTTTTCTTACTATTGACTTTCCTCATGGATTTCGGATTACGGCGTTCCGCCATATTCCGTCAGGTTTTTTATGTAGGGAGTAATGAAAAAGCGGCTGTTCTTTCCGGTATTAATGTTACCAAAGTCAAAATGGGAGTTTTTTTGCTAACAGCCTTTTTGGCATCGATTGCGGGGATTTTAACAGCCTCTCGTTTTACAGTAGCCCAACCCAATGCCGGTACGGGCGCGGAATTAAGGGCTATAGCCGCTTGCGTAATCGGAGGGGCGAGTTTAAATGGTGGAGAAGGAACGGTTTTAGGGGCAGTACTTGGAGTTATATTGTTGGCTTTCGTCAATAATGCTTTGATTTTACTCAATGTTTCGGTATATTGGCAGGATCTGATTACAGGGATCGTTTTAATTACAGCCGTCTTAATTGATTTTATCACCCATCGTTCATCAAAATAGTTCAACGGAGGAAAGATAAATTGCCCTATCGGTCATTGTTATTATAGAAAGATAAGAGGGGAAGAAATGAAAAAAAGTATTATTGTAGTTTCTTGTTTGGTTCTTCTTTCGGCAGTAACTGCTTTTGCCGTCACCAAAAATGTATTTATGGGGAGCCCTAAAGAAGAATATTACATGGTTACTTTTGTATCGGGCATTGAATATTGGAAAGGCTGTTTCAAGGGGATGCAGGATGCTGCCAACTTACTGGGCGTGAAGGCCGTCTATACCGGTGCGCCCCAAGATGGGGTAACCCAAGAGGCAACCGTCTTGGAACAGGTCATAGCGAAGAAACCGGCTGGAATTGCGATTACCTGTGCGAATGCTGATGGATTAAAGGGTCCTATCAATAAGGCGATTGCTGCAGGAATTCCAGTAGTAACCTTCGACTCCGATTCTCAAGCCAGCAACCGCTATAGCTATCTCGGAACCAGTAATTCCAATGCCGGGGCAACGGCAGCCCGCTATCTGGGTAATTTACTTGGTGGTAAAGGAGAGGTAGCCATTACTACGGTTCTTGGCCAGCCCAATCACGAAAAAAGGAAAGCCGGCTTTATTGAGACCTTAGCCATGGAGTACCCTGAAATGAAGGTTGTAGCCATCGGTAATGATAATAACGATCAGACAAGGGCAGCCACGATGATCGCATGGTTTTTACAGGCGCATCCCAATTTAAAAGGGGTGTTTTGCACGGACGCTTTGGGGGGAGTGGGCGCGGCCACTGCGATCCGTGAGGCCCACCAGATGGGTAAAGTAAAAATCGTAAGTTTCGATACGGACAAAGGAACTTTGGATTTGATTAAACAAGGCGCAATCAGTGCTACGCTTGCTCAAGGAACCTGGAATATGGGTTATTGGTCACAGATGTTTTTGTATCATATGGCTCATAATTTAGTAAAGCCCGCTAATGGCTGGCAGTCAAAAGATATTAACCCTTTACCGGACTGGGTGGATACGGGGATTACTGTGGTAACGAAGACCAATGTGGATGCATTTTATTCAAGATAGAGTCCAAAAATACTAATAAAAAATAAATTTGTCGAAATAACGTCTGTTCATTTAATAGAAAACAGCAATTTGTTCTCGGGTCGGTTGTTTTTCCCACAATGAAATCTCTACCTTGGGATTTTGTTGCCATTGATTTTGCCCATGATTAGCACGTTTAGAGATTTCACTTCCTAAAAGGAAGATGGTTATTTTCTCAGTAATGTCATTGGCTACCAGAAATTGGCGGATGGTTTCCGTACGCTTTTGGGTCAGTTTGAGATTATTGACTTTACTGCCTCGCTGGTCCGCATAACCGCAAATTGCAATGAGGAAACCGGGATTGTTCTTTATAAGCATTAAGTTATTTTCCAAACTGGGCAATTCTGAATCGCGAATGGTGAATTTGTTGGCATCAAAGAAAATGGGCCTTAACTTTTGATTGATTTCTGAAAGGGACCTGAGCGAACTTTTGGGGTTTGCAATTCCGGCCGCAGGCGCTTCATTTGAAATAGCTGTTGGTGGCGCAGGCTTGGAAGGCTGTTGAACTGTCCCTACCGGCGTAGAGACGATTGGTGCAGGCGTTTCAGGATTTAGGGGTTTAATCTCGGGAAACGTTGTCTTTTTTTGAGCCGGTCTTAATTTCCTGATTATTGGCTGCTCGGGGTCGGCCTTTTTAATACTAAAGCAATTCATAAAAGAAGCCGTTTTTCCATCGACATTTGTGACGATCAATGAGAATGCTCCGATAGGTTGACCCTTTAAATTAAATTCACAGTTGATTTGGGTATCTACAAGAAGTTTAAGTTTAATCCCCTCAATGCTTGACCCATCCGGCCCAATTAGTTTTACCTTAATGCCGTCCCTAAAATAGGCGCCACGGATTTTGGCTTGAATCAAGGAAGCATTTTTAAAATCAATGACTTGAGGGAAAAACGAATTGATTTCAGGAGCTGCGAAATCAACCGCAACAGCATTATATAGCGTTGTCGAGTGCTCCTTTTCACTATAAATCGAGTGATTTGTAACGACAAGATTCCAATTTCCAGTTGGTTGGTCGAGTAAGTCAAAGGTACAAGAAATCTTATTTTTAGTGATTACAAGGTCTGTGGCAATAATATCAGGCGCCCCTTCTTTGGTTAGTTTAACAGTCACCCCATAATTAAAGCGTTTACCGGTAATTTTTAGATGAACCGGGCCGCCGTTAAAGACCTTTTTTACCGAAAGGGAACCAATCGTAGGCATGTCCCAGTCAAGGAGAAAAGCACTCGCCGAGAAGAGCGGGTTACATAGAAACGATAAAAATATGGCCAGTAAAAATAAATATTTTTTCAAATGAAACTCCTTTAAATTCGATCTAAAGGTTTGAGTAAAAGTTAAATGGTAGAGTTAATTTTATAAAGTAACATATCCATTATATAACATTTTGGGAGTAAAAAAAAAGTATTTCCGTAAACAAAACAACTATCTTTTCCAAGTGTCGCTGCGGTACCCCATTCTTAATGCTTCCAAAGCCATCGCCTCATGGGGTGGTATATTTCCTAGATTGACATTGGGTCCAAAATCATTAATGAGTCTGGCTTGCTGGCTTTTCAATGGCGCCTCCCAGATTATTTTTTCCATAGGAAGCTCCGAGCTGAGTTTGGCCAATTTTTCATTGATAATGATTCCTTTACTATCATAGATGCCGATTCCTTGACCGGATTCCCGGGCCTCGATAATTACCCATGAGGCGCCTGCATTCAAATCCCGAAGAGCGGTTTGAATTAAAATATTTTCATCTTGTTGTTTGGAGATTTCTTTTTTACCAACCTCGGTAATGACGTGAAGGCCACAAAGTAGTGCATCTTCAATGGCTGCTGTTCTTCGGCTGGAGGGGATTTCAATCGTGCCGTCGGAAATTTCAACCCACTTAAAACCGATTTCGATGAGCTTATGAAAAAAGGATTCCGCCTTTTTTTGCCACAAAGCAATTTCAAAAAAAGTTCCTCCGGGATATACAGGAACTTTGTATTCCATGGCGATTGAGATTTTTTTCTTAAGAGCTTCCGGTTTATAGAGGGCTGTGGTACCGAAGGTTAATTTGATGAAATCAATAAAATCGGCATTCAATTCTAAGAAATCGTGAGTACTGGCCACTGACAAACCTTTGTCAATAATCATAGTAATTCCTTGAGGACGAGGTTTCCTAAGCCTTCCTTGAACAGGCGCTTCAATGATCCCTTGCCATAATTCTTTCATTTATCATCACTCCCATAATATCATATGACTTAAGTTTATATTTTGTTGCAGTTCAGACATGTTTAATAAAAAATGGAATAAAAATGAATTGGGAGTGAAGCGGATGTTTCAAGATAATCTGTTGTTAATTATTATTTTAGCTCTTGGTTTGGCTTTCAATAATAATTTAGTGGCAGCAAGCGCAGGCAGTTTGTTGGTTTTAAAATTCATTAAGCTAAAAACGATACTTTTTTTATTGGAACGCCGCGCCGTCGATATTGGGTTGTTATTTTTGCTGGTGGCGGTGCTTACCCCGTTTGCTCTTGATAAAGTAAAAGTTGGGGATATTTGGAAAACCTTTCAGAGCGTTCAGGGAGTATCTGCGGTTATTGGAGGAGTGATAGCAGCCTATTTATGCGGGCAAGGAATGGTTTTGCTGCAAGTTAGGCCGGAAATAGTCATTGGTTTGGTTGTAGGAACGATTATTGGGGTTTCATTATTAAAAGGGATACCGGTGGGTCCATTGGCGGCGGCGGGAGTGACAGCTATTATATTAAATTTATTGGGATTAGGGAAAAAGTAAGTTCGATGTCAAAGCCTAAAAATACCATAAAAGTTGAAAGGAGTTGGGTCATGGATCAGGTGACACTAAACAGCATGGCGGCTGTTCGAGTGATTTCCGGTTTATTAGAGATTATTGTGGCCTTTTTATTTTTAAAAGGAGGGCGGGTGGAAAACGCCCTTCGAATGAATGCGTTTTTAGGCCTTATTGGTCCTTTGATCTTTCTTTTAGTCAGTATACTCGGTGTTGTTGCAATTGCCGTAAAAGTTTCCTGGCCGAAAATGGTCATGATTTGTTTGGGAATCATCCTGGTTTTAATCGGCACCAAAAATTAGCCGGGGTTAAACTAAAACCAGTTTCAATAATGCTTTGATTCCGACTTTGGAGTCCGGATATCCATTTTAAAATTGAAGGATCCAATTGACAAAGAGTTGACGATAAACATCATTTGGATAAGATTTTACATCCATTCCGGTTTCCAACCGGTTAACGGGGGAAAAATTTTTAACCAGGGAGCTTTTCCAACGGTAATTAAAGTCCGTCTGCTGGTAATTGGTAACCGGAGTCAGCATAATCATCCGGTTTTCCAGGGAATATCCCTTTTTCATCCCATGAATCCAATAGAATTCAATCCCTTGAGAATTGGGAATAAACCATTCTCTTTTTTCCCCGGAGGAATGAGCCAAAGAGGAATAAAGAGGCATAAATCTAGAGCCGAGATAGCCGGCTTTTATTTGAAAGAAGTTTTTTGAATTCAATTGTTTGGCGTAACTAACGAGTATTCCGGGAGTATTACTAATTTTATAATCCGGAAATTTTTCCGAGCTAAAGGAATATAAGCCGAACTCAGTAGCAAATTTGCTGTCAGGCTGCAATTTTGCAAAATCGATACTAAAATCGGTTTCACCGGATAAACCGGGTACGACGTTGATTCCTGTAACTGTATTTTGTCCCGTCCAGCCGATTCTGCCTGCGATATAATCTTGAGTATTTGCGACTTGGTTGGTTCCTGTCTTATATTCGGTATTTACACGGGTATAAACCCCAATAGCATGAAACCGTTTAAAATCCTTTTGTACCGCAATCCCCTCGGCCGGATTGGCATAAAAATCCGACATCATGCCGATGGGTCCCAATGAAAACTGAAAGCGGCCCAAATAGTCGATGTTGGTTGGATTGGATAGCTTCAAGAATGCTTGATCCACTTGAAAGGGAAGAGTCATCGGGGAAGTAGCTGAATTTTCATTTCCATATTTCAGCCCCCATCCACCTAGCTGGGAAACTTTCACCGATAGCTGTAAAGTCGGATCGATATAAGCATCGAGAGCAATATTTAATTGTTGGTTGAAGTCGGGAGCCGTTAAGGCTGTATCCGATTCATTTATTTTTGAAGTCGTATCCAATTCAAATCCGCCACCAATTTGAAAACGACCCCAGGTTGAATCTAAGGATGCCACTCGATTGGAAAGCTCGTTAATTTTGCGGTCTGTGGTCGATAAGCCGGGTTGACCCATTGCTGGATAAGTAATCATCAAGACTGTAAAACCGAGGCTCAAAATCATGGTCGAAAATTTCTTCATAGTAACCTCCAAAGAGTGGTGTTGAGGAAAGAATCGGCTACAAGTGGCGGTGAAGAATCATAAATAATCCAAAAAATAATGAGAGCCCGGCGTTGACGGAAAATATTGAAAGGGATTAACAGTTATTCAGTCCCAGTTCTTGCCCCTAAATTCTTTTTTATTCCCGGGAACACCTGCAAAAAAGTGGTTTAAATCAATACCAGCTTTGTCAAAAAAAAGAAAAGAATTGGGTTGACAAACGGGGCGGGTTAAACTACGAACCGGTAAGTTAACGGATGGGATCCTGAAAGTTACTTGCCGGATTCATGGTAAAAAAATACCGGCATTCAGCCGGTATTATTCAAGTGTTCAATTGTAAGACTACTTTCCCCTTTACTTGGGTCAGTTTCGGGTTTAGCAGCGGAGTTGCCAATTACTACAGTGCCTAAAATGGCACAATGAACCGGCGGATAAGACAGTAAACTTGGTTTAGAATCCAAAGATTGCCTTGTTTTTGGCTACCCTCTTCTTTGAAAACTAGCTTGATATAATGTATGCAGCAACATTTTAAAGTGTGAAAAGGGCTGTGCTAAAAGATAAAAGAATCCTTTTAGACAGCCTCTTTTGGTTAGATGCCTAACCTTGCCGGGATAACAATTCTTCCGCTTTTTGAATCAGGCCGCGTACAATTAACCCGGCTTCGCGGGTGGTGATATTACCATAGTCGTAGTTACCGTTATCAACCTGAATGCGATCTGCAAATCCTAATTCTTGTGCAATTTCGTATTTTACCCGGTCAGAAACGATGCTGCTGCGACGACTCAAACATTCACCTCCCTTTGAGTTAAATCCTTCTATATCATAGCTGGATCAACTCGTTATTATTATGAACCTCTGGGATCAAAATAAGCATGGATTTACAGTCAATTCATGGAGACGATAGGGTTGAATTTTTTAGTTATTTCCATTTTTAGCAGTGGAAAAGAATGAATGGCATGGGTCATTATTAGGAAAGATTAACAAATGGAGAGAATGATTGAATCAGGATATGTAAATATTCATAGGATGGGATATTTATCGATGAATTTTTTGATAAATGTGTTATAATTGATGGGTACTAAATTTTGAGGGGAGCGCAATTTACCTATGAAGCATCTCCATTTTGTGGGGATTGGCGGCGCCAGACTGAGTGGTTTGGCAAAGTTGTATTTAGATCGGGGTTGTAAAATTACCGGTTCGGACTCCCAGGAGTCCAGAGTAACCAGAAATATGGCACAAAAAGGAATCGAAATTTCTTACGGCCATAATGCCGAGAATATACATGGCGCAGATTTGGTGGTTTATACCACTGCGGTCGGCCAAGACAATCCTGAAGTGTTGGAAGCCAAGCGTTTGGGCATTCCGTTAACCGAGGGTGCAGAGCTGCTTGGGAAATTAATGACCGAAGTCGGAAAAGGAGTTGCCATCGCAGGGACGCACGGTAAAACCACTACTTCGGCGATGACGGCTTTAATCCTGGTAGAAGGCGGTTTGGATCCTACAGTATTGATTGGCGGTGAATTAAGTCAGTTTCAGGGAAACCATCGCACCGGGAAGACTCCGTATATGGTTGTTGAAGCCTGTGAGTTTAAACGTTCGTTTTTAAATTTAAAACCGACAATTGAGTTGATTACCAACATTGATTGGGATCATCCCGATTGTTTTCCTACGCTGGATGATGTTATAAAAACCTTTGGAGATTTTGTCGATTTGTTACCCCCGGATGGTTTTTTGGTTAGCTGGGGCGATGATCCCAATGCCTTTCGCCTGGGAAAATCTTTTTCCGGAAAATATATTTCCTTTGGCTATCAGGACCATTTTGACTGGCAAATTAAAAATATTCATTCGGTCCATCCGATGGGAATTGGGGCTGAGCTTTACTATCACGGGAAGAGTCAAGGTGAACTCAATTTAAAAGTGCCCGGCCGCCATAATCTGCAAAATGCTACCGGTGCCCTAGCCTTAGCTGCCGAATTGGGAGTAGAGGTTGACTCGGCCTTAAAGACTTTAGCCGGATTCACAGGGGTTCAGCGCCGTTTTGAAATGAAAGGGGAATATCACGGAACGTTGATTGTAGATGATTACGCCCATCATCCCAGTGCGGTGCGGACCACATTGGCAGCAGCCCGGCAATTTTTTAAGGGCCGCATTTGGTGCGTTTTTCAGCCCCATCTATTCAGCAGAACCAAGTTCTTGCTTTCGGAGTTTGCCAGTTCTTTCGGAGATGCAGATATCTGTGTTTTGGCTGATATTTACCCGGCCCGCGAGATTGATCCCGGCGATATATCCAGTAAAGATTTGGCCGCTGCGGCCCAAAAACATCATCGTGATGTGCGCTATTTGGGGAGTTTTGAAAAGATTTTTGACCATCTTTCTCAGAATGTTGAGCCCGGTGATTTGGTGATTACAATGGGAGCCGGGGACATTTGGAAGGTTGGGGAAAGACTTGTTAAAGAAGAAATAAAAAGTTAGGGATTGGGGAAATAAATTTTTTCAATGAAATGATTGGTTGTTAAATGAAGAAGTAAGAAATGGACTGTAAAAAACAGTCAATTTCTTACTTCTTTTGTTATAGCTGAACAATCAACATACCATTTTCTGCGCAAAAATCATAACGCCGGTCCTCGACCGGAATTTGAAAACGGTTTAAGAATTTTTTGGCAACAATCATTTTAGTAGTCCGGCCTTGAATCTTAAAACAATCAGAAGTAGGTTCATTCAAGGGTAAAATGCCGACTTTTTTAGTCTCAGGATCAAAGTATAATTCCACATAATTAATATTTTGCAAGTGTTTTTCTACCACTGGTTTGTAGAATGCAAAACGTCCTTTGCGGTTAATTCCAATGGTCTTGGAAGAAATGCCTTTTTTTGACCTTTCTTTTTGATATTTAATAAAACTCAAGAAAAATCCCTCCTTTTATTTCCTAGGAAGATTGATTCTCTAAATATCCACCAATTCCTTCACAAATATTAAAACAACTTTTATTTTCTAAAAAATACACAAAATCGACAAAAGTGCCTGATAAAAAGATATATTATGTCGAAAAAGAAAGTTTTTTAACTTTAATACAACGACGAACTTAACGATTTTTACCTATTTAGCTCGTTTTTTACATAAAGGACCATGTTTTTGGACTTTTAACGATTCTTTTCCCAGCTTCAATGCATTTTTTAATGAAGAAAGCTTTCGTAAAGATGATTCGCCATGATAAACTCCAAGATTTTATTAAATCCTATGTTAGGGACTAAATTTTTATTCCAGCCTTTTTATCGTGAAAAGGGATGGATTCGGCTCTTTTAAAAATTTTTTATTGATGGAGTTCAATAAAGAAATAGGATTACAATTATAAAATTGCATTCCTATTCCCAAAATTTGATATGGAATTGAGAGGGAGCGATCAAGCGGAATTAATAAAATGAAGGCTATTTGACGCAAGAAAAGGAAGAGGCGACTTTTGGCTGTTATAAACTATTTAGCTTTTTAACCAAACGGTGAAACTTACGTCTGTTCTTTTCATCCAGAGCTTTATCAATCTGGTTGAGTAAATCGGCACGCTCCATTTCCCTTTGGAAGGTAGCGCTCCACAATGAAAGTTCAAAATCGATAAGGATTTGTTGGGCTCTTGTTGAGTCCAGAGAGATCGGATCTTCTTCGACGACTGCCTGATGGGATTGACATGAGGCCCGGTCGGGAAAATAGAGCGTTAAATAAATAGGAGATTCGGCCAGTAATGACAAGCGGGAAAGAATCATGGAGCAATCCGTTACCGTGCTGTCGAAAGTTTTTAGTAAAACCGGAGGCATTCCGGTTGAACCGGTGGATACAACAAGAAGCGGCCGCAAATAGGAACCGTCCATGACAATATGGACTTGGGAAAGTAAGGACTCGTTTTCTGCAAGCCCTAAAAGAATCTGTTCCGGATAAGTAGATTGCAGGTGATAATTTTCGATAAACCAAAAAATAAAATTCTTTTTAGCCCAATTGCTGATTATTTTGCGATTCATGGCAACCTCGCAATTTCGCGCTTGCGGCGCCTTAGTTTGATGTATTACCATAATTCATATTATTCAAGGTGATTTATTCCCATGCTAAGGATCGCGAAAGAAAAATATTTCATTTTATTTTACGATGAACCCCAATGATGTGTTCTCATAATAAGTCACTTTCTAACTCTACCCCCGGTTTTCCTGCTATTTAAAGAAAGGAATAAATGGAATCTCACGCGAAAAAAAATATAAATCTTTCATAAAAACCGATTTAATGGTATATTTATTACATACATCACCAGATTCGGCATAAATAGATGCATAATTATTCATGAAAGCGGGCTGTGGGATGATTACATTTCGAAAAGCAAAAATGACCGATGTTGAGAATCTTCATCAATTGATTAATGACTTTGCGGCTAAGGGATACATGTTGCCCCGTTCACGGAATACTTTATACGAGGCCTTAAGGGAATTTATCGTGATTGAGGATGAAGGAAATCTTGTGGGTACCGGGGCTTTACATGTCATTTGGGAAAATCTGGCGGAGATCAGGGCTTTGGCGGTTAAAGAAAAATATCAGCGCCAAGGTGTTGGTGCACAGTTAATTGACAAGTTGCTGAAGGAAGCTTTTGAACTCGATATTCATCAGGTGTTTGCCCTCACATATCAGGTTGATTTTTTTAGAAAATGCGGTTTTGCGGAAATGAACAAAGATGAAATGCCTCATAAGATTTGGAAGGAATGCATTGACTGCCCTAAGTTTCCCAAGTGTGATGAAGTTGCCATGGCGATTACTTTACCTGGAGCCGGATGAATCCCGTATCTTGGGAGTAAATGCCAGACAAGGCTGGCCATCCGATTGTCTAACCAACATGGACGGCAATTGCCGGCATTTGAAGCCAAATGCCTTGCAGCCGTTAGGAAAATTTTTGTCCCAAGTAATATAAAAATTTTGGCACTGAAAACAGTTGATTTTTTCTTGTCCCATCGTATTTTTGTACCATATTTTTAAAGAAAGTTCAATAAGTTCTTGGAGTAACTCCCTATGATTTGACCTTCTTTGACCAATTGCCCCGAAAGCGCGAGCAGGAAGGAAAAAAATAAAAAAATCCGGTGACTGGCGTAAATATTTTTGGATAGTAAGGAAAATCGGAAATGTTTCTTTATTAAAAGGTAAAATTGAAAGTTGGCTAATGATACCGAATCGGATATGATAATAACAGAAAGGTCAATAAAGAACAAACAAATTTGGGAGGTGTTCATAATGTTTAGCTTAGTACCTTTTAGAATGAACGCGTTGGATAGAACTTTATGGGATGACTTTTTTGGAGAGGACTTAATTCCGGCGAAATTCGCCTCGTTTAAAACTGACATCGCCGAAAATGACAAAGAATATGTCATAGAAGCTGATTTGCCGGGATTTAACAAGGAAGCGATCCAGGTGGAGATAGTGGATAACCGTTTGACCATTAGCGCCAAGAAAGATGATGCCGTCGAGGAAAACAACGATAATTACATCCGAAAAGAGCGCCACATGGGAGAAGTTTCCCGCAGCTTCGTAATGGATGACGTCAAAGAGGAAGAAATCAAAGCCGAGTTCAAAGACGGAGTTTTAAAAGTGGTTCTACCCAAAAAGGAACCTATTCAAAACCGCGTTCGCAAAATTGGATTGAATTAACGATAACGGGCTGTTGCAAAAGATATTTAAGTGATAGAGATATACAATGTATCGGCAAGCGATCGTGATTTGGATCAATATATTGTATATCTCATCATTTTTTAATTATTTTGCAACAGCCTCTTTATTAATAAAAAATTCGGTCTTTGGCAAGTGGACGGAAAAAATGCTTCCTTGACCGATAGCGCTTGAGACGGTTACCTTTCCACCTAAAGCTCCGACCAGTTCCTTGACGATCGTCAGTCCCAATCCAAAACCTCCGCTTTCCCGGTTTCGGGACTGATCCGTCCGGTAAAAGCGTTCGAAGATGAAAGGTAAATCTTTTTCAGAGATCCCGATACCCTGGTCAATAATGTGGATGGTAATGTTTTCCGGATCATCCTTCAGTTCAATCCGGACTTTTTTGGTCGGGGGTGTATATTTTAAAGCATTGGATAATAAGTTATCCATGATTTTAGCAAGAGCGTCCCGATCGGAAAGGATTTCAACCGGTGCCGTATTTCCTAATTCCAGAATGACTCCTTTATGGGTAAAGAGAGGATTGATTTTTTTTACGACATCGTTGATAAGGGTATCCAAAGCGATAGACTCTTTTTTCAATCTTTGAATCGAGCGATCGGCAAGGGAGATCTCTTGAAGATCATTGACTAAATGGGTTAAACGGTCGACTTCCTCCAATAATGACTCAAGATTCTCGGGGGAAGCGGGAATGACTTCATCAATCATTCCTTCCAAATGGCTATGGATAGTTGCAAGCGGGGTCCGTAAATCGTGGGCTACATCTGCGGTCATTTTCTTTCGTAAATCTTCCCCAAGGGCTAACTTATCGGCCAACTGGTTAATGCTTTGCCCTAACTCGCCGATCTCATCCCCCGACAAATAACTTACCCTGGTCTCAAGATTACCACTTGAAATATTTCGGGCCAATTTATTCATCTCACGGATAGGCGCAGCTAATTTTTTGGCTAAGATTTGGGCCACGATAATTGACAAGGCGGCTGTCAATAAAATCGACCAGATAATTGATTCGTAGATGGTTTTTCGGTATAATCGATCCTGCCTGGATAAGAGATTTCGAAAGGCGGTTTGACTAAAAAAAGCTGTTCCGACTTGGCGATGGCGAACCATGATGGGTAGAGAACGCATGGCGGCTGCTTCTAAGGGGCGCCTGCCGTTGTAAAAAAGCAACACCACTTCGCCGTCGGTGTCGGTTACATAACGTAAATTGGCGAAAAAAATGGCTTGTCCCCAAATGAATTCAAAAGGCAAACTATTCCAATCACCGCTTTCCTGGTATATTTCAGCGAGTGACCTTACAACTTGTTTCTCGCGATTGTTTTGCATCTGGGTCAAATAATTTTGAAAGTTGCGGTTTTGAATCAAATTGATAATGATACCGAAAATTAGAATGCCGCTGAGGCAAATCCCCAAAATGACCACAATCAGTTTTTTATGGATTGGCAGATTCGTGAACATCGGGTTCGCCTCCAAATTTATATCCTAAACCGAAAACTGTGATGATAAAATTGGGTGCTTCCGGATTGAGCTCAATTTTTTGACGCAGATTTTTGATATGACTATCAATGGTCCGGTCGAATCCATTATAATTATAGCCTTGAACTTGTTCCACCAGTTGGCTTCGGCTAAAAACCTGGCCGGGTACCTCGCATAAATGTTTAAGCAATTTGAATTCGGTGGGGGTTAAGTTTACCGGTTGATTTTTCAAATATACTTGGTGTTTCGCCAAATCGATTTGTAACAAACCATGATTATATGAAAACGAAGATATTGCAGGCGTTGGAGCGGTTTTTATCCTCCTTAGGTGGGCGTTGACCCGGGCTACCAATTCACGGGGGCTGAATGGTTTTATCAAGTAATCATCGGCACCGATATTAAGACCAAATATCCGTTCTTCCTCGGCTTTCTTCGCGGAAAGAATGATCACCGGAATATCCGAAGCTTGTCTTACTGTGGTCAAAATTTGTTCGCCGGGAATGAAGGGTAACATTAAATCCAAAATGATTAAATCGGGATGGCCCGTCTTAAAAGATTCCAGTCCCTGAACCCCATCGGATGCGATCAGGACTTCAAATCCCTCTTTTACCAAATAAGCGTGGATAATTTGTTGAATTTTTATTTCATCTTCAATGATCAAAATTTTTGACATGGATAAACTCACCCCGATATTTAGCGCAAATGCGCGCCATATTATTTGATATACTTTAAGAATAGCCCATACCAAGAATAATTCAAGTATAAACGATTCCAGAATCGAAAAGTAGTTTGGAGGGAAAATCTCTACAAAATCTCCATAAGTTTTTCATGATACTTCCACCCGCATGTATTAATCTTTGGATATAATTTCACAATAACCTTTAGGAAAAAAAGGGAGGAGGAATGGAGCGGAAAATTGTATTTGAACTTTGAAAGGGTGAACCAAAAGATGAGCAAAACCGTATGGACATTCATAGCGGCAATATTCATAATCGGTACGTGTACTTGCGTTGCCTGGGCGGGGTCCGATTTTGAAACGGATAATTATATCACGGATAATAACAATGGCCTTAATCTCAGTCTCGAACAACAACAGAAAATCATGGTGATCCGCCAGCAATTTGAAAATGACACTCTTTCTATTAAAAACGATTTACGGGTTAAGGAAAAAGAACTTCGCCTATTATGGGCGGCGGATCCCTTAAATCAATCCGCTATCGATAATAAAACCAAAGAAGTCAATAGCTTGCGGATCCAGCTGATTACCAAGCGGAGAGCGATGTTTGCCCAGATGAAAGCGATCTTAACTCCCGAACAGCTGGCAAAAATTAAGTTCTATGCTAAAAGACACCTTTTTCGAAGACCGGGGACGCCAAATTCCAACGATTGATCATTTCGACAGCCCTTTTGCTTATAAACGGCCCGCCAGAGTCAAAAATATCAGTAAGGCATTCATGGTCAATATCAGACAGGTAATAATCCAGCCGGCTATCTTGGTTAGCGGCTTGTTGGCGAAAGTTCCCATCAGCTCTTTTCGGCTGGTTATTAATAGTAATGGAATGATTGCCAGCGGCAGGGCAAAACTCAAAGTGACCTGACTCAAGATTAAGGCCTTCATCGGATTAATCCCGGCTGTAATAATGATCAGGGCCGGAGCCATGGTGATCAGACGCCGGAGATTGAGGGGAATTTGCAGATTGACGAAGCCTTTCATGATGGTCTGCCCGGCCATGGTCCCTACCGCGGAGGAGGACAATCCCGAGGCGAGCAGGGCGATGCCAAAGACGAAGCTTGAAAATCCTCCTGCCAAGGGCTCTAAGGTGCGGTGGGCCTGTTCGATGGTATCCACAATCATGCCGTGGCGGTGAAAAACCGCGGCTGAAACGATGACCATGGAAGCATTGATGATAAAGGCAATATTCATTGCCAAAATAATGTCTAACTTCTCCATTCCCAGATGGTGCCGGCGTTTTTGATCCGTTTGATCGCCATTACGGCACTGGACCAATTGGGAATGAAGATAGATGACATGGGGCATTACGGTTGCTCCCAGCATTCCCACGGCGATCATGACTGCCTGCCCACTGGGCAATGATGGCATCACCGTATGCCAGACAACTTCCGGCCAAGCCGGTTTAGCCAAAAATAATTCAATCACGTAGGCCACGGAAATGATGGCGATTAAAAAGCCAATCACAGTCTCCACAACACGTTGGCCGTATTTTTCCAAGTATACGATTAGAAAAGTAATCATTCCGGTTAATAACCCCGCATAAACCATGGGGATACAGAACAACAAATATAAGCCCAAAGTGCCCCCGAGAAATTCCGCCAAATCGGTCATGATGGCCGCCAGTTCGGCGGCTATCCAGAAAAACCAGTTCACACCGGGAGAAAACATTTTGGCGCACATTTCCGGCAAATTCTTTCCAGTGGCAATCCCCAGTTTGGCGGAGAGGGTTTGACAGAAAATAGCCATCAAGTTACTCCAGAGAATAACCCAGAGAAGCTGATATCCAAAAGTGGAACCGCCGCTGATATTGGTGGCGAAGTTACCTGGGTCGACATAAGCGACGCTGACAATAAAAGCCGGGCCCAAATAGGCCGAAAACAGGCGCCATCGTGCACGGATTGAAGTAATGAAGGATGGCCCGGATGCTTTGGCGTTTTTGTTGCTGACGGATTTATTTTTGCAACCCTGCATGATTCTTTCTCCAAGTTTTTCTCCTGCCGCTAACCATAGGATAGCTCGCAATTATTCTATGACTTGGGACATTATCTTGACCCTGATAAAAGTCGGTAATGGTTGTTGGGGGTTGAAAAATATAGTAAGGCCCGGCCATTAAATCCCGATGGGTAGAGGAGTTGGTGTTAGGTAAGAGATTCTGATCATGGCAAAATTTTCAGGGGAGTGGAATTTGGAGCCGAGGGGTCCAATGGGGCTTCAACGGATTAACGTTGGGTGGGGTTCGATGGATATTTTCGTTTCTTCCGCCAGTTTTAGAATTTGCTCCGCATAAACCTGCAATCGTTTTCCGGTCTCGGTAAGGCTTACCTCTCTTCCGATCCGTTCGAAAAGTCTGGTTTTCAATTCAGTTTCCAGGGAATGGATTTCATGATACAATAAAACCAGCAAAAGGGCCAGCGATATTTGGTATAAAATTTTACGGTCGGGATCTGAAATATAAGCCGTCAATCCTCTAGGCATGGCGATCAAACATCAAAGGAGCGTGACAAAGTGAAAAAGGTCTTGTTACTTCTGGCAAACGGATTTGAAACTTATGAAGCGGCAGCTTTTATTGATGTTATCGGTTGGAATTACATGGACGGCGATCATGGGACCCGGTTATATTCATGCGCCTTGACCAGGGAAGTGAAGAGCTCTTTCGATCAGAAAATGATTGTCGATTATTTAATCGAGGAAATCGACGCCAACGGCTATGACGCATTGGCAATTCCGGGTGGGTTCGAGGAGTATGGTTTTTACCTGGATGCCTACAATGAACGTTTTTTGGATCTGGTGCGGCAATTTCAGGCCGGTAATAAACCGATTGCCACAATTTGTGTTGCTGCTTTGGCGCTGGGCAAAAGCGGCCTATTAACCGGAAAACCGGCAACCACTTATCATATGAACAGTTTGCGCCAACAAACTTTGGCCCAATTCGGCGCTGAAGTCATCAATCAACCGGTTGTTTTTGCGGATGGCATGATTACCTCCTGGAATCCGGCAACCGCCATGGATGTCGCTTTTTTGCTGCTGGAAATATTGACAGGCGCCGATAATGCGAAGCATATCAAAAAGATTATGGGCTTTGTCAAAGAAGAATCCTAATAATCCTGGAGGGTTGGATATGTTGAATGTCGGCATTTTTTTATTCTCTAACGTTGAACTACTGGACTTTGCAGGGCCTTATGAAGTGTTTTCCGTTACTTCCGAACTCAATGACTACCGGTTGTTCAAGGTATTTACGGTAACCGAAGATGGAAAAGAAATCAGAAGCGTGAACGGATTAAAAGTGGTGCCGGATTTCAGTTTTGAGAATCATCCGCCTATTGATATCTTGGTGATCCCCGGGGGAGTCGGGACCCGGTCTGAAATGAACAAACCCGCTGTTTTGGAGTGGGTCCGCCGGAATTACCAGGCCTCACAATTCACCTTTTCGGTCTGTTCCGGCGCCCGCATCCTTGGCAAACTTGGATTGTTGGACAACCAGCAGTCCATCACCCATCATGAGGTGCTTCCCGAGTTGCGGGAAATTGCTCCGCTGGCCGTGATCAAGAGCGAAAAAAGGTTTACCGATAACGGCAGGATTTTGACTTCCGCCGGGATCTCGGCCGGTATCGATCTCTCTATATATATGGTGGAAAAATTTTACGGCCCGGAGGTCAGGAATAAAACCATGGTTTATATGGAATATGGAGAGTGGGAAAGACTTCAATGACTGAGCTGAAAATATGGTATGATCAATAGGGAAAGTTTTTCGGTTGGCTTTGTCATATAAAAATGAAATCAAGAGGTTTAATCATGAGCGTTAAAGTAGCGGCTTTTAAAAAGCTTTCTCCTGCCGAGGACTATGCTTGTTCGGTTCTGGAGATTAAAGAGTGGGCGAAGGACTTCGCCGATCTAAGAATCGAATTCGGGACCCAAAAAAAATTTCAAATGCCTTCCCGGTGCAATTCGCCGTTAAAGATCCGGGGACAGGCGCTGGCCAGTATTGCAATTGATTGCCAGCTAAAGCCTTCTTTGTTCCTTTATCCGGTTGCGGTGTCTAAATATTCCGAAAAGGCGCGCCAGGAATTTAAAGATAAGATTTTGGCGAGCTTGAAAGAATGGCTGAGCGGTAAGGTAGAGGACCGGGATACCGAAATCATCGGCCATGAAATGATGATGATAGAACTTTCGGGTGATCAATTGACCACTCATTTTTTGAGGTATTTATAATCTGCGGAATGGCGCGATGCTTTGCCGCCATTGCGGGTGTTCAATCCCGACTCTCTCCTTTCACCCATTACGATATACTATAGTAGGATGAAATAAATTTTTGAACGTTAGCCTATGAACGCAAAACCTAGTGAAAAGAACTTAAACAGGATTAACATGATTTTATGGATTTACAGGATTTTTTTAAAACCCTATGAATTACCTGTTTTTTTGCAGCCCATTTTTACCACGTGTTAATCCTGTAAATCCTGTAAATCCTGTAAATCCTATCTCCGTTAACTTCTTTTAGACCCGACTTTTTCTAAAAAAATTTAATGCAATATATATATTCAAAAAGTTGTAATGAAATTTCACCGGGGCCATCGGTGGCTTTTTCAAAGGGGTGGAGGGGCTGAAACCCCTTTGAGAACGGCATGGTCTGCGGATTGACAGCAGGGGAAGAATCCGTTATAATGTTTGACGTACAACAGTTTTATATTCAACAAAAATACGGCTGCCGGCTGAAGAGATTGAAGGAGGTGGAGAATGGAAAAAATATGGTTCGGATTGGAACTCCGGTCGTTGAACAACTTAATCCGGCGCTATTTTGAATTCGCCAGCCACCGGAAGGAAATTGAAACCGTTACGGGTAATAACGGCTGGATTATCCGGTATCTGGCTGAAAATAAAGATAAAGATGTTTATCAGAAAGACCTGGAAGAACAATTTACTGTGACCCGTTCCACCACTTCCAAAGTACTCCGGCTGATGGAACAAAAAGGCTTAATCCGGCGGCAGGCGGTCAGCCGGGATGCGCGTCTCAAGAAGATCGTGCTCACCGAAAAAGCCTGGAAAATCAAAGAGCTGATGCGGGAGGATGCCGAAAAAATGGAACAAAGTTTGGTCAAGGGATTTACAGAGGAAGAATTGCAAACTCTTTACTCATACCTTCAACGGATGAAAGCTAATTTATCGCCCTTTGAAGGGTAGTCTTTCAAAATTCAAGGAGGGCGAAGCGGATTGATGTTCAAGAGACTCTTAGCCAGTGTCCGGGAATTTAAAAAGGACACCATTCTGACTACACTTTATGTGAGCGGAGAAGCGTTGCTGGAGATCGCTATCCCCACATTCATGGCTTATTTAATTGACTACGGGATCACCCGTCAAAGCATGCCCGGGGTTTTGGGGGCGGGCTCGGCTCTGTTCATAGCCGCGATGCTGTCGCTATGGACGGGAGTTTTAGCGGGCCGCAGCGCGGCAATTGCTTCCTCGGGGTTTGCCAGGAATTTGCGCCGGGAAATGTTTTGTAATGTGCAAAAGTTTTCGTTTTCGAACATCGACAAGTTTTCCACCGCCAGCATCATCACCCGTCTGACCACCGATGTTACCAATGTGCAGAATGCCTATCAGATGTTAATTCGCCTGGCGGTACGTTCCCCGATTATGCTGATCTTCGCCTTGCTTTTTTCCTTCCGGATCGACGCCCATCTGGCGTTGATTTTCGTGGCGGTTATTCCGGTGCTGGGAGTGGGGCTGTGGTTGATTATCACGCGGGTGCACCCGATTTTCGTACGGGTGTTCAAGACCTATGATCGTCTTAACAATGTGGTCCAGGAAAATTTACACGGCATCCGGGTGGTCAAATCCTTCACCCGTGAAGATTATGAAGAGCGGAAGTTCGCGGATATTTCCCGGTTGATCTTCAACGATTTTACCAAAGCCGAAAAAAGGTTGGCCATGAATATGCCCCTGATGCAGTTTTGTTTATACCTCAGCATGCTATTACTGGCCTGGTTGGGGGCGAAAGAAATCATCGCCAGCCATAACAATCCCGTCGCCGGGCTTTCCACGGGAGAATTGGCCAGCCTGGTCACTTATGCGATGCAAATCCTGATGAGCTTGATGATGCTTTCGATGGTCTTTGTGATGGTGATCATCTCCCGGGCCTCGGCGGAACGGATCGTGGAGATTTTAAACGAGAAAAGCGATCTCCAAAACGGTCCTGGCCCGGTGTACACGGTCAGGGATGGTTCGATCACCTTTGAGAACGTCAGTTTTTCCTATGATCGGAAAGCGGAAGAACCGGTTCTCAGCGGGGTCAACCTAACGATCGCTTCCGGGGAAACCGTCGGCATTCTGGGCGGCACCGGTTCGTCCAAGTCCAGCCTGGTGCAACTGATTCCGCGCCTTTATGAGGTTTCCGAGGGCAAAGTGACCGTAGGCGGGGTTGATGTCCGGGATTACGACATTGAGTCCCTGCGTAACCAGGTGGCGATGGTTCTGCAAAAAAATGTGCTGTTTTCCGGGACCATCAAAGAGAATCTGCGCTGGGGCGACGAACAGGCCGGCGATGAAGAGACAATCCGCGCCTGTGAACTGGCTCAGGCCGACGGTTTTATCCGGGAATTTCCGGGCCAATACGATACGTATATCGCACAGGGCGGCGCCAATGTTTCCGGCGGGCAGCGGCAGCGGCTTTGCATCGCCCGGGCTTTGTTGAAGAAGCCCAAAATTTTGATTTTGGACGATTCCACCAGTGCGGTGGACTCCAAGACCGACCAGTTGATCCGGCAGGCCTTTAAAAACGATCTACCCCATACCACCAAGCTGATCATCGCCCAACGGGTTTCCTCGGTGCAGGATGCCGACAAGATTATCGTGCTGGATAAAGGCAGAGTCGACGCAGTCGGTACTCATGAGCAATTGCTGCGAACTTGCGCTATTTACCGGGAAGTCTATGAGTCCCAGAACCGGGGGGGTGTCCTTCATGAGTGAAAGGCAAACAGGCCGGGAGCGGTCCCGCGGTCCTCGGGCGCCGCAGCGCCGTTTTAAACCGGGTACCATCCGCAGGCTTTTTTCCTATATGGCCGAATATAAAATTCAATTGTTTTTGGTCGTGGTTTGCATCTTAGTCAGCGCGGCCGCCGGCGCGGGGTCTTCCTTGTTCCTGCAGACCCTGATCGATAAGTATATCCTGCCGGTGCTGGGACAGACCCATCCGGTATTGACCGGTTTGTTGAAAATGATGTTTTTAATGGGCGCCATTTACCTTTGCGGTGTGCTGGCCACCTTGTTCTACAACCGGACCATGGTCGTGATCGCTCAGGGCACCCTGAAAAAAATTCGCGATCAAATGTTTACCCATATGCAGAGCTTGCCGATCCGCTATTTTGACTCCCACAGCTTCGGCGATGTGATGAGCTATTATACCAACGACACCGATACCTTGCGCCAGGCCATTTCCATGAGTTTGCCGCAGATGTTTTTCTCTTTGGTATCGATGATATCCGCCTTTGTGGCCATGCTTTATCTCAGCATCGGCCTGACCGTCTTTGTGGGAGTATTCTTGGTAATCTTGCTGAAAGTGTTGAAAGAACTGCTGGGTCGGGGTACCAATTTTTTTGTCAAACAGCAAGAATCCCTGGGCGAGGTCAACGGCTATATCGAAGAAATGATTAACGCCCAGAAAGTCGTGAAGGTCTTTTGTCATGAAGAACGGGCTGTGCAGGAGTTTGACCGGAAAAACGACGAACTTTGCTATTGCGCCACCGAGGCGAATAAATACGGCAATATTATGATGCCGGTGGTGATGAACATGGGCTATCTGCTTTACGTATTGCTGGCCATCGTGGGCGGGGCGGCCGGTATCGCGGGCCTGCATAACCTGAGCCTGACCGGGCTCCATGCCATGACCATCGGGACGATCATTTCTTTTTTGACCCTTTCCCGGGCTTTTGTCAACCCGATCGGCCAGATTTCGATGCAGTTTAACATGGTGATTATGGCGCTGGCCGGCGCTTCACGGATTTTTGCGTTGATGGATGAACAACCCGAACAGGACCAGGGTTATGTGACGCTGGTCAATGCTACAATCGAAAACGGCGAACTCCGCGAATGCCGGGAACGGACCGAGATGTGGGCCTGGAAGCATCCCCATGGGGACGGTACCGTTACATATACGCCCTTGCAGGGGGAAATCCGCTTTTACGATGTGGACTTCGGTTATGAGGAGAACAAGACCGTGCTGCATGAGGTCACCCTTTATGCCAAGCCCGGGCAAAAGGTGGCTTTCGTCGGGGCCACCGGCGCCGGAAAAACCACCATCACCAACTTGATCAACCGTTTTTATGATATCGCCGACGGCAAGATCCGTTATGACGGTATCAATATCAATAAGATCCGCAAGGGGGACCTCCGCCGCTCCCTGGGGATTGTTTTGCAGAACGTCAACTTGTTTACGGGGACGGTAATGGATAATATCCGTTACGGCAAGCTGGACGCCAGCGATGAGGAATGTATCGCCGCCGCCAAGCTGGCCAACGCCGACGGGTTTATCCGGATGCTGCCCCAGGGATACCAAACCGTGCTGGAAGGCGACGGTAGCGATCTTTCCCAGGGGCAGCGTCAATTGCTGTCGATCGCCCGGGCGGCGGTGGCCGATCCGCCGGTGATGATCCTTGACGAAGCTACCTCTTCCATCGACACCCGGACCGAGGCCATCGTCCAGAAGGGCATGGATGCCCTGATGAAAGGAAGAACGGTGTTCGTCATCGCTCACCGCTTGTCCACCATCCAGAATGCCGACGTGATCATGGTACTGGATCACGGAGAAATCATCGAACGCGGCAGCCATGAGCAGTTGATTGCCGAAAAGGGCAAGTATTATCAGCTCTACACCGGCATGTTTGAACTGGAATGAATCGAAATGTGGAATTGCCGAAGGGATTTTACTCCCCGGATGATTGCCAAAAAATTGGTTGAGACAAAAAACAATAGGTTGATCAGAAAAAACGATGGGATGATTGGAAAAACCAATCGAAAAAATGATCCGGACGATTGGATGATCAGAAAAAACAATTGGATGATCGAAAAAATCAATTGAAAAAATGGCCCGGTCGATTGGTTGAATGAAAAAAACAATTGCTGAAATGGTTTCGATCATTGGTTGATGGGAAAAACCAATTGAAAAAATGATCCGGACAATTGGATGAATGAAAAAATAATCGTTGAAATAGTTTTAGTCCTCGGTCCGATAGAGAAATCGGCTTGAAATATGAGAAAACCGCCAAAAGCGCTGCCCTGCTTGATTTACTTCGGCACTTTTTTGGCACCCCAAGTCACCAAAAAGGTGATAGAATATTATTGTCGAAAGAAGTCAGAGAAGGCCCGCTACCTAAAGGTAGCGGGTTTCGTTTTGAATGGGTGTTGATAAAGATCAGTTAGTAAAGGGGTAGGTCTATCAACTCACCCCTTCAGATACCCTATCGGTTATCGTAACATGGTTGCCGTTCCCCTTTCTCTAAAGATAGCAGGATATGGATGTTGGAGAGAGGGGAAGTGAATTTTATTTCGTATTGAGTGATTTTGGACTAAAGGATGAAGCCTTCATGTTGGAGATGGAGCGGAAGATAGTTTGCTGTTCATTGTATCATGCAGGGGTTATTGGATATATGTGGAATTATGATATGGGAATTTTTTATAATTCGGGGTCTTTCAGATTTCAGGCGGGCTGAAGATAGATTTTATAAAAATAGAAAAGGAAGAAATCAATGGAATTTGAAGTTATTAGAAAACTTTTTAATATAAAACAGAATGATGGCTTTTCGGAAAATGGTATACGTAAAGCTTGTGAAAAACATGGAAGTTTGCCTTTGGTATTACAAGAATATTACAGACAACTGGGTAATTACAAGCAGATAAATCAAACGCAGAATAAATTATGCCGGCCAAGTGAATTGATTGATACGGAAGAATATCTTATATTTTACAAAGAAAATCAGTATGTTGTTCAATGGGCTATAAAAAAGAGTGATTTGAACAAAGATAATCCACCTGTTTATTGCTTAAGAGATGAAAATCAGTTTAAGCTTGAAAGTAATAATTTGCTTGATTTTTTATATGCAATGGCATTTTTCCAGGCGGCTAGCTGGGGACTTGAATATTGTAGTGATGATTTATATATGATTAGCCAGGAACAGGCTGAGATTATCAGAAACCGATACCAAAAGATAGAGTATGAATTACATCAGTGGATGAATATTTCATATTATGGAAATTGTGATGATGAGGTAATTTGTATAATTGAAAATAGTGATTACGATATGCTGTACGCATCTTCTAACCAACAACATTTTGACGAAATGAAAAAATTCATTGATAGCTTGGAACTTGAATCTTATTAGATAATCAGAAATGGGAAAGATACGCTCTACTTAAGTAAAACGTTCACAATCATTGAGTAGTTATTTAGAAGGGATTCAAGGCCGTGACATTCGTAGCGCTCTTGCTTTGTGGGGCAGCCTACTTCGCATAACCGTGAGTTTGCACTGGCGGGGTGCGGTTTGGTCAAAAAAGCGGACTCGAAGAAGCCATCAATTCATGATCCGATTTCAATGGAGTTATGTCATGTAGTTGGCCCACCCACAGCGTTTTGGAAAGTCCGACGTCGCGACTAAGCCAAAACGCCGTCGCAAACTCGCAGACGTTAGTCGTCATCTCCTAAGTTCGTGCCGATAGCGGCATCGCCCCGCTTTGGAAAGCAAAACAACATGAATGGGGAATCAGTAGGTGAAAAAGCAAAAACACCATAGATATCCCGGCCCGCGTTGTAAAAGGATGAAACGCTCGGCGCGATTACAATCGGCAAAAAGTTGGTTGCCGACATATGAAGGGAAAAGTGTTATCCGGGGATATAGTAGACATTTTGGGGTAAGTTGTTTATGTGCGGCGCTGGAACTCAGAATATTGGGTTACGACATCCGTGACGAGCGTATTGAGCAATATAAGAAAGAAGAAGAGGCCAAACATAGAAAAGCATTATTGGCAAAACAAAAAAGAATGGAAAAGGAACAAGAAAATAATCTTGGCGAATCGAATGAATGGTTTGGTTATATTGCCGGATATACAGCGGGTGGAGCTGCTTATGGAGTTGAATGGGAAGATTTATGGGACGGTTATGAATGTTTCAAATCACCGGAAAGTGAAAATAAAGAAGAAAAAGTTGAAGAAAGTTACATCAAAGAAGCTGTCAATTCAGGTTGTTGAGTCATTGAAGTCGTGTCATGCAGTAAACGCGCCAACCTCCGTAGACCCAAGACGGACGTTGCCACTAAGGTCTGCAGACGTCTTGAGTGTGGAGACGCGATCTGCCATGTGCGAAATGACGCTCGCATTATGCGGGCTTTGAGCAAGATCAAGATGTAGGGAAATTTATTTTATTAACCCAAAAAGTAAATGATTATTTAAAACAATTTTCAAAAAAAGGAAGAATTGCATATGTTGAAGCTGATTATTTTGGTGGGCAGGGTTTTCAAAATGCGATTGTTTGGGATAATAAAGAAACAATATTTTGTGAAGAAGAAGCAGTTTGGGCTATTAATAAATCATTGAACCTATTTGGAATAATTAAAGATAAAGAAAAATTTGATGAGTTTGATACTGTTGGGCTAGGAAGATACAGAGATACTGAAACGTGGTATAAATGTAATTAAATTTGTAAGTGATTGCCCTTCATGGATAACTTCATATTGGGGCCGACGAACAGTCGATAACGGCGGTTTCCACTAAAGGGCGCGGATAGTCAAAAATAGTTGATTCAAAGAAGTCGTCAATTCACGAAATGAGTTCAAGGAGTAAATTCATGAAAGATTCGTTTAGTTTAGGGCTTTTTTTATCACCGGAAAGAGAAAAAGAAACGGCAATCAAATACTTAACTAAAACAACTTTAGCTTTATATCAGGCGCAATTATTTAAGTTAATCGATTGTGCATATGAAATTCAGAATAATAAACTGTTGACAGAAGCACAGCTGGAAATTTTTGAACATGGAATGAGACAGCCTTTAGAATTAATTTTTTGCTCTTATTCTGGGAAATTCTTGTCTAGACTTGCATATCATTTTGAGGATGCAAAGAAAATATTTGATAAATTAGCTTGTGATAATGATAGCAAAATTCGCTTTAATGCAGTTACCTTGTTGTTATGCAATCCACCAGATGATGTAGTCTTAAATGTTATTGAAAAATGTATTAATGATCCAAGCAAGAAAGTTCGAAAGAAAGTTGCTGATGTTTGTGAAAGAATAGACAATACTGAAATACTTAATCTACTTGAGAGGCAATATAATATTGAAAAAGATGATTCAGTTAAGGATTCCCTTTTATTTTCAATTAGGTTACTAAAGAATGGCTATATTTTAGAAGAAAGGGATGAAAATACATTTGATTTACTTGTGAAGACGAATGACGGCTTAACAGGCATTATAATAAGTAAAGAAAAACTAGGGAATTATGGAATTGATATTCTTGTTAAGTCAATAAAGCAAAACGAAAAGATAATTTGAAAGTAGTCACCATCCATGGATGACTTTCAAATTTTTGCCGATACACTGCCGATAACAGCCAGCAGTGTATTCGAGATTGAGCGGGCAAAAAAGCCCCAACAGCCTATAGCCTTTAGGGTTCCGGTTGCTTAAAATGCCGTAATGTCTGATTTTCACAAAATGGATGGGTAGTACATGCATTAAGAAGCAGCGGATAAACTCAGAAGCTTCCAAAGAGCAGTCTCTTAAAATATAAAAGCACTGCCAAAAGATTGATTTACTTTGGCACTTTTCAGGCACCAAACGCCACGAAAAAGGGATAAAGTATCAACTCACCCCTTCAGGTATCCTGTCGGTTATCGTAACATGGTTGCCGTCCCCTCTCTCTGAAGATAGCATTGCATGGATGTTGGAGCGAGGGGAAGTGAGTTTTATTTCGTATTTAGTGATTTTCCGAAAACAAATAGCGAAGAATTGGCTTAAAAATTTTAAAAATACAAGCCTATGGAGAAATAAATATTCTCAATGCCTGACCGGGCATGGTTAAACGATACTGCGGCCTAAGGAAAAGAACGGAAACAGGATGAACATGATTTCATCGATTGACAGGATTTTTTTAGGCCGACTTTTTTCAAAAAGTGTACTGATTATAAAGTTGATTCAGCAAAAGCCCAAAAACAACTCATAGACACCCCTCCAGCTACCTTAATGCAGGTATGAAGCGCCAAGTCACTCCCCTTCCTTTGACTGTTGGCAAAATATAGGCGCCCAGGGAGGGGAAAGATGCTTGATGTTGGCTTTTGTTGCAATTGGCCTAAACTATGCCTGAAAGAAATGTAGCCACTTGTTGCAGCCTATCGACCTTCCCCTCCCTTTAGCATTAGAATCAGACCAGCGGTCAAAGGGAGGGGAAAGGCTACCGAATATCTTCTACCGACCGGGTTCCTGAAGGGGTGGGTCGATAGACCGGCTGTGTTTTTTTGCAATAATTTGAATATTTCCGGTAAACTGAAAGAATGGCAGGGAATTACAGGCCAATGGGGAATATTTTTTGATGAAGAATTGAACACTACGACTCATCCTTTATCCCAAACAAACCGTTCCAAAAGACTCTGTCTAAAACCGCTATTTGCGCGAAAGGAAATGTACGCCAGCGTCCGGTGGCTAGTATTTATTTCAGGTTGATTTAATCATAAATATGAAAAATGTAAAAACTAATTCGCAGGTCGCAATGTGCATAGATAATATTCAAATTCACGGTACGGCACATTTGATTCATAATGATTCTGAAGAATATAAGGAATATTTTAGAAAATACCTGATTAAGTTTCCCGATTATAAATTCTTTTATGAGATAGAACATGAATTTTATAGAGTTGAGCCGTTGGTGATTTGGTTTTATAAAAGTAATATGCACAGGGATAAAATTATTATTGATGAGAATTATTATCAAAAAATAAAACCTTATGAAACTAATCGTTACTTTAGTAAGAAGATTACTTCTTAATTAGATTGAAGTGGGGAGAGATATGGTGAAAATAGAAAAAATTATCGAAAATAAGAAACAGTTCCTTGACTTATTGTTGTTGGCAGACGAGCAGGAAAATATGATTGATAAGTATTTGCCGAGTGGAGACTTGTTTGCTTTATATGATGATGATTTGAAAAGTGTTTGCGTTGTAGTGCCGATAAATAGAGAAACCTGCGAGTTAAAAAACATAGCGACATACGAGAAATATCAAGGCAAAGGGTACGGTAGAGCATTGATAAATTTCATTTTTGATTTCTACAAAAACGACTACAAAACAATGCTTGTCGGGACAGGCGAAACGCCGACAATCTTGTCGTTTTATGAAAGTTGTGGATTTGAAAAGTCATATCGAGTAAAGAATTTTTTTACAGACAATTACGACCACCCTATTTTTGAGGGCGACATACAACTTGTTGATATGATTTATCTTAAAAAGTATTTATAGGAATAGCAGACCTAAAGCAAGAATTGCAGCCGAACGCATGCAGTGATATCTCAAAGAATCACTTTATTTACCAAAAGAGAAATTGGTTAAAGGGCTAAATGAAAAGATTCGTGGGTGGGGAAATTACTATACAATCCCGCTGGGGCGTTATCGGCCATGCGCGAAAATCAATGTACGCCCGCATCCAGCGGGCTAGTAGAGCGTATCGTAAATAAATGGTAATCAGAAATGGGGAAGATACGCTCTACTTAAGTAATTCACAATCATTGAGTAGTTATTTAGAGAACGTTTTACTAGTTGGTCAAGCAGATATTGAATAAAGTTGAATTGGTTCAATACAGATAAGCGAGAAAAATTCTCACAGAATTAATTATTTTGAATATATCTATGATATAATGGCGATAATAGGAATTGATAATTGAGATTTTTTCTCTCGGAGAAAGAAGTGATCGATGGTGTTATGCCAATTTACATTTAAGAATTTTAAATCTTTTAAAGATGAAGTGACCTTGGATATGCAAGCGGCGAAAATATCTGAGCATGAGGATAATTTGATTGTGGATAAAATAGATGGCGCGGAGTTTTTACCCATTGCCGTTATATACGGTCCAAATGGAGGAGGTAAATCAAGTGTTCTGGAAGCATTTGTTTACCTAACTCGAAAAATTTTAAATCCCATTATTACAATAAAAGAGATGCCGGTGAACGAAGAAGATGATGATATTTTTAAAGGGATTTCGATTGAAAAAAGAAAAGCACAAGAGTTCCTTGGTTTGGGAATTGAAGAAATTGAACGACATTATAAATTTGCTCAAAATACTCAAAATGAGCCTATTCAGTTTGAGATATTTTTTAGAACGAAAGGTAAGGAATATAAATATCAACTTTTTCTTTTGAAAAGTGAAGTTTTTGAAGAAAACTTATTCATTCAAGATCTTAAAACGAAAGACCCTAGAGTCTTATTTGAAAGAGATAAAGATGGTATTTATTTAGGAGAAGGATTAGAGAGTATTGATGTTAATAATATTAAATCCTCCATACCATTGTTATCGTACATTTCAATAACTAAGAATATTGAAATTATTGATGATGTTATTGATTGGTTTATCAAAAGTGTTGTTTTAAATTATGATAATCCTTTTCGGGATAGGACCATCGTTCTGAATAAAGGTGGACGAGGTGAAAAACAATTCCTAGATATGCTGAATGAAATGGATATAAACATTGTTGGGATCAGGCCTATAAAAGATACCGATGGGAAAATCACTAAAATTTTTATTAAGCATAAACTAAATGATGGTTCGGAAAGCGAACTTTCCCTTGAGGAAGAGTCTAGCGGTACCAGAAAGCTTTTTGGGTTACTCCCTTTTATGATGCAATGTATAAGGAGTGGTAATTTAGTAATTGCCGATGAGATGGATGCTAAACTTCATCCAAAACTGTTGAGGTATATTGTTGAATTGTTTACTAATCCCAAAATAAACAAAAACGGGGCTCAGCTGTTATTTACTTCCCATGATTTAACCACAATGAAAAGTACAATTTTTAGAAGGGATGAAATTTGGTTTGCCGCGCTAAATCAATATGAAGCTTCCAATCTTTATTCATTAGTTGAGTTTAAAAAAGAAAACGGGGAAAAAGTCAGAAAAGATGAAACCTTTGATAAACAATATATTGAGGGCCGATATGGGGCTGACCCTTATTTAAGAACGATTCTGGATTGGGAGAATCTGAAATGACTTTACGACCACCAAAACATAGTGATCAAAAGAAAATAGAGGCAGCAATGCAGAAAAAACAAAAGGAAGTGGAAGTAACCCATAAACTGCCTCCTTATACTCTGGTTATTTGTGAAGGTATTAAAACAGAAGTTCATTATATTCAGGGATTTATCAATCTAATAAATGCAAAATATTCGCAAATTAATTACAAATACTCCCATCTATTCCCAAATGAAGGAATAAAAGTATTTGGAACAGGCAGAAACACTGAAAGCTTATTAAGATATACCCGTGATTATGCGATAAAGCCGGAAAACAAACATTATACCCGAATCTGGCTTATATATGATAAGGATGATTTTCCAAACGATAACTTTGATAATACCCAGTTTAGTATTAATGATTATAATGATCAGGACAGGCAGTTTTTTGCCGCCTGGTCAAATGAGTGTCTGGAGTTATGGTTTGTTTTATATTTTCAAGATTTAAAAGCGAATGTTTCCCGAGAGCAGTATCAAACTATACTAAAAAAATATTTTGACTATGATAAGACCCTTGAAAATTTATTTGATATATTAGAGGAAAAAGGGGATATTAATCAGGCGATTTTGCGTGCTAAAAAACTGTATGAGGAAAATAAACATAAAAATTCCCCTTCACAAATGGCCCCCGTCACACGTGTTTATGAATTAGTTGAAGAGCTGAGAGAATATTTGGCCGAATAAAAGATGATAACTGTTATCTCTCGAAATAAATCCTCCTCATAAGATCCCAAAATTAAAATCAATTTACGCAAGAGATACTACCTTAATTTTTCGGGTGGTTAGAATAAAGAATAATATGAAAGTGGTTGCCATCCATGAACAACCTCCAAATCGGAGCCGACCGCGCGATCCGATAACAACCAATGGCAGGCTCCATCGGATTGTCATGAATCCGGGATTCCGGTAATCCGGCCTAAATTATACGCGCCCGGGGCTTCCTGCTCCTTTAAGGCTTGGATGATTATTCATAAAGAAGAAATCTGGGATAGATGGAATAAAGCAGTTGCCGGTGAATATGTCGAAAAAATTGAGCCTAGCGGACTATAATTTTGCGGATGCGAGAAAGGGGAAATTTTAATGCAAAGTCCCAATGTCAAAGAAGCCAAAGCTTTAGATGATCATAAATTATTAATAAAATTTACCAATGATGAGGAAAAGGTTTTTGATTTGAAGCCATATCTTCACTATCCGGTTTTTCAACCGTTGAACGACTTGAAAGAATTCAATAATTTTTTTATTGAAGATGGAACCATTGAATGGAAATGTGGAGCGGATTTAAGCCAAGATACGTTTTATATTGAAAGTTCACCTGTAAATAATGTAAACAACGCATTAAGCAATTAGTTTGAAAGAGGCTGCCGTCCCGGCAGCCTTCAATATAGGGCGCCACGTATTGTGTAACAACGAGTTGCAGGCTCCGCTCCTGTTTGTGGTAAATTAGGGTATTTCCGGACTCCGACCCAAATCGCACGCGCCAAGTCCTGAGACGGGCCGGGGAAGGAAACTCGAAGATGAATCCGGCTTAGGCGCGGTTTATGTCTGAAGGGCTCAATTAACGAATGGTTCGCATTGGTAAGAAAGTGTGAACTTAAAATTTTGATCGAATATTCCATTGTGCAGTATACAAAGGAGGAGTACTTAAATGATATTTAGAGAACTCGGCAAAACGGGTCTAAAGGTCAGTGTGATCGGCCTTGGATGCGAACATCTTGACGGCAAGCCATATTCACAGGTTGAAGAAACAATTAATGCCGCTCTTGAACAGGGTGTAAATCTTCTGGATGTGTTCATGCCGGGGAAAGAAATTCGCGAAAACATTGCCAAAGCGTTAGGCAATAGACGCAAAAATGTCATGATCCAAGGGCATATCGGTTCTACAGATATCAAGCAGCAGTATGATATAAGCCGGGATATGCCTACAGTACGGCGATACTTTGAGGATATCTTGCGTATTTTTGGCGGCTACATCGATGTAGGAATGATGTTTTTCATTGACTCGGATGAGGATTACAAAAATGTTTTTGAAACAGACTTTGTTAAATATGTGGAACACCTCAAAAAAGAAGGTTACATCGGTCATATCGGCTTTAGTTCCCATAATCCGGCGACAGCAATGAAGGTCATCAATACCGGATTGCCGGAAATGCTGATGTTTAGCATAAACCCTGCGTTTGATATGCTTCCATCGGAAGAATATATTTTTAATCATTTTCAAAATGGCTTTGACCCTGAACTATTTCGAGGAATTGACCCCAAGCGCGCGGAACTGTATAAACTATGTACCCAAAAACAGATTGGCATTACTGTGATGAAAACCCTAGGTGGCGGTAAATTGCTTTTACCGGAACACACTCCATTTGCCAAGCCACTTACCGTGCCTCAATGTGTTCATTATGCACTGTCAAGACCGGCTGTGGCCAGTGTATTGCTGGGCTGCCAGACATCAGGCGAGATGTTAAACGCTATGCGGTATTTCGAACTTGACGATTCGGAGAAAGATTATGCTGAAATTCTTGGAACGATGCGCAATGATTTTAAAGGAAACTGCGTTTATTGCAGTCACTGCCAGCCATGCCCGGTTGGGATTGACATTGCGACAGTCAACAAGTATTTCGATATCGCTCGCTTAGATATCGCCAATATACCGCCATCCATTCGCTCTCACTATTTGAGTCTACCCAACAGTGGAAGTGATTGCGTTGGCTGTGGTAGCTGTGAGAGCCGCTGCCCCTTTAGTGTACCCATTATCAAAAATATGGCGGAAGCCGAAAAGCTTTTGGGTAAGAATTTTTAGGCCGCATTGGTATTTATTAGCAGTATAGGCATTATATGAAGTTAATTTACTTTGGATGCTGGAGAGAGGAAGGGAGTCCTTAAAGGGTATTCGCCTGACACTTGGGTTTTGAGAGTTGAGCTTCGAAGCTTGAAATATCGCGATTAATCCTCAATTTGAAACGGTTCTCTTTAAGGGATAGGGTCGCCTTTAGGCCCTGAATTCATCCGAATTTTTTCAGCGTAAATGCCTGAGTGGGCATAGTTAAACGACACTGCGGCCTAAGGAAAAGAACGGAAACAGGATGAACATGATTTGATGGATTTACAGGATTTTTTAAGGCCGACTTTTTCCAAAAAATGTACTGATTATAAAGCTGATTCAGCAAAAGCCCAAAAACGACTCATAGACACCCCTCCAGCTACCTTAATGCAGGTATGAACCGCCAAGCCGTTCCCCTCCCTTTGACTGTAAGCAAAATATACGCGCCCAAGGGAGGCGAAGATTGCTCGATGTCGGCTTTTGTTGCAATTGGCCTAAACTATGCCTGAAAGAAATGCAGCCACTTGTTGCAGCTTATCGATCTTCCCCTCCCTTTCACATTTGAATCAGACCATCGGTCAAAGGGAGGGGAAAGGCTACCGAACATCTTTTGCCGACCGGGTTTCTGAAGGGGTGTCTATGAGTCGATAGACCGGCAGTTTTAACAGCCAAAGTGGTCTAAAGGATATTTTTTTAGCAATAATTTGAATATTTCCGGTAAATCGGATGAATGGCAGGAAATTATAGGTAAATGGGGAATGTTTTTTTGATGAAGAATTAACACAGGGAAATAAACAGAGTGACGGGTTGATAGAGAGCGCTTTGGACGGTTGGTTGGGAAAGAAATAAGCCATAGCCGCACTGTTAAAGTTTTTATATACGACTTATGTCGTATATGGTTAAAATATATGCGCGTATACGACATAAGTCGGGAATGCAGTAGTTATATGTAATGCCTGCCGCTTTGCCCGCCTTCCTAGCGGGCAAGTAAAAACATTGGGGAGATTAATAAAGTGAAAAAGACTATTTTTGTAGCTATTTTTTTATGTTTATTTGTTATTAATTATTCTATATATGCTGTATCCAATAAAAGTCAGTATCTTTGGAATATCGGACATAATCGCGGTGAACTAATTAAGCAACCAAATGGACCTTTTGAGGTAATGATTTTTGATCATGACGCTCAGGGTTGTTATATGGGGATTGTTTATTATAAGATTCGAGATAATGGAACAGTTGATGCTATATGGAAATTTTCTAAGTGTTTTTGGCAAGAAGAAAGTTGGTGTGCTGATATAAATAGTTTTGCTTGGAGTATTGATGGTAAATACTTATATGTCGGAACTTCAGAAATTTATGGAGATGGAAGTCTTTTTGAATTAGATTTATATAATAAAAAGGCTCGCTCTATCTTTCCTCAAGAAAAGGACTTAAAGACATGGAAAGAGCGAGAATACTTAACGACAAAAATAAAAGACATAGATATTCAAAGGAATATAATAACAGTTGAAGTAGACACGGGTAAGGAAAAATTATTGAAAGAAATAAAAATGCTTTAAAAACTTTGAAAGTATGTATGTCGCCTCACCGTCCTGGTTCGGCTAAGTGAGGCGGCAGACACTACATATAACACCGCGTTACTGCTTACGGGGCGCGGTATTCGAAGAAGTGGACTCGAAGAAGAAAGCTGAATCATGAGGTTTTTTCAGGAAGCATATTCATGAAGCTGCCGCGCCCACATCGATACAGCTAAGTCGAAGTATCACTAAGCTTTGTGGACGTCTGCAACACGTGGACGATATATGAAATTGTCAGCCCCAATGATAAAGGTTTGAGGGCAAAATCATTTGCCCCCGTCCTGGGGGCAGAGGCCAATTATTGAAGCCGAATTTCGAGGGTTTTTCCCATAGCTTGAGCTACTTTACCTAAGAATTCAATGGTAGGATTGTAATCACCGCTTTCAAGTCTGGAAATATTGGATTGTTTTGTTCCAACTAATTCGGCAAGTTGTTCTTGAGTTAAGTTCAATTCATGTCTGGCTTTTATGATTTCTCTAACAACCTTGTATTCAATGGAGTTATTATCAAGTTCTTTAATAACTTCCGGATCGGAATTAATGATTTGTTTGGCATCATCCCATTTCATTGTTCGCACCTCCTGATGTAGTCTTGCATATATTTTCTGGCTATTTCAAGTTCTCTTTCCGGGGTTTTATTGGATTTTTTCACAAAGCCATGTAAAAGAACAAAGGTATTATCTAAATGAATAAAGTAAAAAATTCTTGAAATATCAGAAGCAAATTGAATTCGTAATTCCCATAAACCTTTATAATTCTCACCTTCGATTTTCCGGGTATGGGGATAAGTCAAATTAATCCCAAACTCTTCGAGAAGATCAATCTCTCGTTCAATCTTTGCCCGGTGCTTCGGGGGTAAAGACTGAATGAAATCAAGGACGGGACATTGCAGATTATCTTTTTCAAATAATTCAATGCTCCATTTCATATTTATATTATATATCATATACGATATAATGCAAGTTTATTATTCCAGCTTATGCTTAAAGTATGTAAGAAAAATTTGGGAATTGGTAATTTTGAATGTATAATAAAAGGAACTAATGGGATTTTTTGGCTTCCGTCTTCCTAACTCCAGCAAAAAAAGGGGCTAATCAATCCATATATCACAGGGTTACTGCTTTGGGCGCGGTAATTCGGAGAAGCAGATTCGAAGCAGAAAGATGATTCATGATGTTGTTCAAAGAAGTTGACTCACGACGTTGGCGAGCCATATCCCCAAACCTAAGATAGGAGCTATCTAAGGTTTGGGGACGTCGGTAACCCTGGGACGTTAGGCGACAGACCACGCAAAAGCTCACCCCATCCGTGGGGTGTCCAAAAATCTTTGAAGTTAAGTACTTATTAAAGGAGTAATTAAACTAATGGATTATAGTAGAAAAATTTCAGAGCGTCTTTGGAATTTACCTGATAAAGGTGAACTTGAAAGCATGCGAGAAAAGACTTTTATTGATGATATTGTACAAAAAAGCCATATTGAGAAGGAATTATTAGCAAATATTGATGGTATTAATACGATATTCGATGCAGGAGGAGGCTCCGGGAGATTTTCTATTTTACTTGCTAAACGTGGACTGCATATAACTCATTTTGATATATCCCAACCAATGATCGATAAAGCAAAAGAGCTTGCTCAAAAGGAAGGAGTTTTGGCGAATATTGAATTTGTAAAAGGCGCATTGGAAGATTTATCAGCCTATTCAGACAAATCATTTGATATGGTTATATCATTTGATGCCCCCATATCGTATACGTATCCGAATCAGAATACTATAATTAAAAATCTTGTACGGCTTGCAAAAAATAAGATAATGATTAGTGTTTCCAGTCGATTAGGATATCTGCCATATTTGGCCAACCCTCTACAAAAAATCCAATTTATCCTTGATAAAAATTCTTCGAATAGTTGGGTGCAATGGTGTTTGCAAAATAAGGATAATATGATTAACGACTTCTCATTTAATGCAGACATTTGTTATGAAATGTTAAGTCAGGGAATAGTTGGAAATGGGAAAGAAGAAATAGAAGCATTTGAAAAGGGTGAAACACCGTGGGTAATAACTTATACCTTTATGCCTGATGAATTAAGTGGCATTCTACAAAGCTTTGGAGTAAAAAACATCCGTCTTGCTGGTCCAGGCGCTTACGCTAGAACGATACCTAACGAATTGCTTGTTAATATAATGAATGATCCTAAGCAAAAAGCGGATTTCTTAAATTTCTGCTATAAATATGATAGTAATCAATATGTTTGCGGTATGGGTAAGGATAACTTATTTGCTTATGGAGAGATATAAGAATAAAAAATGTAAAATGCCATCATCCTTGACGGCTTGGACTTCGTGGGGCAATGGTCCGATCGCCTAACAAAGGGTTACTGCTTGGGGCGCGGTTATTCGAAGAAGCAGATTCGAACCAGAAAGATAATTCATGAAGCTGATTCAAGAAGTTGACTCATGTTTGTTACAATTGGCCTAAACTATGCCTAAAAGAAATGCAGCTACTTGTTGCAGTCTATCGACCTTCCCCTCCCTTTAGCATTTGAATCAGACCAGCGGTCAAAGGGAGGGGAAATGCTACCGAACATCTTTTA
>JAEVYU010000081.1 GCA_023392595.1 Bacillota bacterium
CTTTCGTTCCGCTGCTATTTTTCGAAGCAGGGATTCGAGGGTTTCGGATTTTGATTTCATCATGGGCTTCCTTTTTGAAAACGTTATGGATTCGGGGCTACAAACAGGTTGGACTCATGGAGTTTTACGCTGAAATTCGTGGAGTCAAACAGGGCGCTGAAAATTAAACTCTTTTGCCGAGGGATTCCTTTTTTATTTTCTCTTGAAGGTAAAACCGGAACTTTCGGGTTTTCGCTTTTGTTCTTTTAATGGTATAATGGAAATAATTGAGATTTTTAACCAATTTGCACTAAACGGATACTTATGGATGGCGCAAAATAGTTTAATTATAAATACATAATGAAAAATGTCAAGGATAAATTTATACACGATGAATAATTTTTCGATTGGAGAACGTGTAACAATATTCAGAGAATCCTTGAAATTAAAGCCGAAGGAATTTGCGGCGGCAATAAATGTAAGCCAACCAACGATTTCACGCATTGAAGGGAATGTTACGAAACCTTCCAAAGGATTTTTATTGGCTTTAACGATTCATTTTGCAGCCAACCCAGACTGGATATTAACTGGGGAAGGCGAGATGTTCTTTGGAGCGAAGGAATATATCGGCAGTGGTATCAAGTTGTTTGGGGATCAGGAAATGTGTAAAGGGTTGGCGAATGTGCTGGGGGAGAAAGGGATCGGCATTGGGTAATGGGGCAGTTGGAGAGGGCGTTTGAAAATGTGGGGAAGAGTTTGAAGGAAGGGAAAGAAAATAATGAATGAAATTTTGGCCTGGCCGGTTTTGGGAGGCCTATTTTGTTGCCCGCGAGAGCGGGAGAATCATAAAATGGATATGTTATACCGATTACAGCGATTGTTAATGAAAACTCCAGGCTGAATTCCGGTTATCTTCCAAACCGGCTATGGGGCGGGGCTGGGGAAGTTAAGATTAAGCCTTCACGCCAGCAAATCAATCCTGGCAAAGATATAATTGAGATCATCCTCTTTGAAGACCACCCGGAAAAAGTCGCTGTTTTCCAGCTGTACTGGAGTATACCCATTATAGTCGAAGTACTTCTGGCTTTTGCGGCGGTCGAACCAATGGATCAATGAAATTTTGCCGCCGGCGATTTCGATGGCGGTAATCCCCGTTTTGCCGATAGCGCATCCGGAATTGAAGATGCAGGGCACCATCAGGTCGGAATTGTATAAGCTGCTGCGGGAACCATTGCGCTTATGCTTTTTTTGGGACAAATATTGCAGCTCGGCATTGAATTTTTTAATCTTGGCGGCGAGTTTTTCCCGGGTGGCCTCATCTTTCTCCCCATGGGAGTAATCCCGGCAGTATTGTTCGATCTTGAATTTCAGATATTCGATTTTGGATAAGGATTCGAACAACGGCCGGTGGGTGTGGCCAATCAAGGATACCACTTTGTGTTTGCGGGCAAAATCATAGACCCGTTTTTCGGTATTAAATTTGACATTGCTATTGTGGGAAACCGAGTAATTTTTGATTCCGATGGGGCTGATGAGATACCGTAACGCAATGGTGCAAAAGAAATGAAAACGTTCCATAAGCAACGAAGCCTGGTGTCCATGGAAAATTACAATCTGGTGCCGGCCATAGCTGAGCTTTAGCGAATGATAAAGCGGTTTCTTGAGATTGTGTTTTTTGGAAAAAAGCTCCGCGTCATGGTTGCCCACCAGTTTGTAAAAGGCCCCTTTTTTCTCAAATTCATTGAACAGATGATAAAGATCCCGCCATTTTCTGGTGATTGAGCGGAGCGAAAATTTTTGCAACTCTTCAATATCGCCGTTCAAAATCAATTGATAATGATTTTTAAGGTAATACTGTTCCAAGAGATACTTGAAAAAATCAGAGTTCGGCAGAAAATCATCGTGAGGCCCGCCATTGCCCATGTGTAAGTCGCTGAAGACCACGATTTTGTCCTGGTCGGTAATGGTGAGACGGGGGGCCTCAACCAACAGCCTGGATAAAGTCTGATTTAACTTTGTTTCTTTTTTTTTCATGGTGCAATAGCCCCTTTTACAATGGAGTCACCGAGGATTTACGGGCACCAAAGCGTTTTGCCAATTGCTCATCGAGAAGCTCCCGGATTCCTTCGGTCATTTCCAGGTAGATTTTGTTTTTGCCGATTTTTAATTTTTCATAGGCCTTGACGATATCAAGGGTCAGGATAATCCGGGTGCTGCTGCAGTTTAATTCGCCGTGAAGGTGGCTGCCGATGCGTTCAAATCCCAGAACCCTGGTATGGAAATGGAGCGGGGAATGGGGATCGCTTTCGAAAACATCGGTGATAAAATGGGTATAACCGCGTTCCACCACTTCCTTAATGGCAGCCCGCATTAAACGGAGGACGACCCGGATATTTTTGCGATGGTGAGGAACGATCATAAAGCGGCCGGTGTCCACTATTTTACAATCCTGTGCCATTTTCTCCAAATCAACCCCTTGGTTTAACGTCACCCCAAGTTCCGGGGGAAAATCCAGCGAAGGGTCGTAGGTTAGCCGGATAACCCCGGCCGGTTCACCGTTGACGGTTGCCAGGAACCAGGAATACTTGGAAGAGGAACCGATATCGGTTGGGATTTCGTCTTCCGGCAAGCGGATCCAATTTTTTTCCTGAAGATAAACGGATGAGATAACCTGGATAGCAAGTTCCCGGGTTTTTAGATCCATGACTTTAAACGTTTTGGTGATCGACATCTTAATTACCCCTTTCAATAATAAATTAATAAGCGCTCTCGGACTTTATAAGGTCCGGGCTAAAAATAAACCGTTTCATGGCGGCCGGTGGAGTAGGCGCGTGAAACGGGTATTGCTTACCGGATAAACGGGAAACCTCCCTCATGATGCTGTAAGTTATTTTTTCGCTCAAATAATCGCCGATTTTCCGCTTTATGGTCGGATGAATCAAGCGGGAATTATTGATTTGCAAATATATGGAGCGTTCTTCGGAAAAATTCATTTCCGCTCCGAGGCGGATAATTAAGGGCCCGAACTTCGGTATCCTATTTTTTTGGATACGGCATGGGAAATCGATTCCCACCGGTATAACCGATGCTTGGGACCTTAGGGCGATATATCCTATTCCTTTTTTACCTCGTAACAAGGTTTGGGGATTGCGATTGCGGGTGCCCTCGGGGAAAATACCGATGCTCCCGCCTTTATTTAGGCGCTGGATACATTGGTGATAAACATTGGATGAATGGGCGGCCCCCCTTTGGTGGCCGGAACGGAAATGATTTAAAAATGAGAAATTGGATTTTTTATTAAAAACATAAATGGGCTCAATTTGTTTAAAAATCCAGGACAACAGGGGGAAATGCCCAAACATCCAATCAATCACGAAACTGATCTTGTCTCCGCTCCGTAAAGCAATCAGGTAAGCGGGAACGAAGATTGTTTCATAGGAGCAGTTATGATTGAGCGCAAAAATGATTGGATTTTTGGAAATTAATTCACGATCCAGGCCTTCGATTTGAATCAGCTTGCCGGAGCAAAATAGTAAAGATTTGAGGAACCAGCGTTGCCCCACTGTTAAGGAAGGCATGGGATCGGATGTGATTTTCATTTGACTTGCGCAAACCGGTTGAAACATTTTTTAACCCCATCTGAAGTTATAGTTTATACCATGAACCGGGAGAGAGATCTAGAATAAAGTGAATAAAAATATCGCCGATAAACTAAATCCAATGACACTACCTGCTATGACATCGGTTGGATAATGGACTCCGACATAAATCCGGGAAAATCCGATACATGTTGCCAGACCAAACCAGAGCGCACTGCTCATTGCGAAAGTTGCGCTCAAGACCATGGCTGTTGCAAATGAGCTGGCACTATGACCTGATGGGAAGGAATAGTCTTTTTCCGGCTTAAAAGGCGTGACGCCGGTTAATGCATTATAAGGACGGACCCGGGCAACAACCGTTTTGATAATTTGAACGGCCATGGTGGTCAGTATTTGCACCACGGCTAAGCGGATGCCCAATTCCCTGGCCGCCGGAATCATTAACAAAAACAGGGGCAGGAAAGATTGGAAATACAAGCCGCCCAAATGGGTAATCCCTGCAATGAGTTTGTTTAATTTGGCTGACTGCGACTGATTGATAGTGAGAAATACATTGCGATCAAATTCATTGATATTTTGCAATAAAGTATTTTTCATTTTTTTTAAAGCCCTTTCACTATCTTGCTATTTTTATAGTAATGCAGCAAGTTTATTGCATAATCAATAGAACTTTAAATCTAGATTAAAGACGATTTAAATGATCAAAAAAAAACTGCCTCATCGGAGACAGTCTTTTTTATGATCATAGCTATCAAAATTATTTCGCTTGGTTGACGCTGATGAATTCTTTCGAAACAATTTTTTGGCCTTCCGGGCTTAAGATCCAGCTCATGAAGTCTTTGACTGCGCCGGACGGGGCGGATTTGGTAAGAAGTAAGAAAGGCCGTTGGATAAGATATTTCTTGGCGAGGATATTGGCTTCACTGCAAACCACGCCATTCACAGTAATGGCTTTAATTGCTTTGGGATCCAAGGAACCAAGGGAGATGTAACCGATAGCTTCTTTGGTAACGGCCACAGTTTGTTGAACGGCGCCGGTGGAAGACTGAACAATGCAATTGTTGGTATTTTTCAATTTACCCAGCACCAGTTCTTCAAAAGCGCCGCGGGTACCGGAACCGGCTTCACGGTTGACAACCACAATTTTTGTATTTAAAGCGCTGGGGCCGGCAACTTGTTTCCAAGTGGTGAAAGAAGAGGTGTAAATTTTTTGTAATTGCTCTAAAGACACGTTATTAATCTTGTTCGCTTTATTAACAATAATGGCTACGCCGTCTAATGCGATTTCAGTCGCTGTTAAGCTGCTTTCCTCGGGATTGAGTTCCCGGGAACACATGCCGATATCGGCGGTGCCGTCCATTGCGGCTTTAACTCCTGCGCCCGATCCGCCACCCTGAACGGCGATTTTAACATCCGGATTTTTTGCCATATAAGCTTTGGCTAATTCTTCAGCCAAGGGTTGAACCGAGGTGGAACCGGCCATCGTGATGGAAGCGCCGGGGGCAGCCATAATGACAACTGAAAACGCAAAGACACAAACCAGAACGAGTAAACCTAATTTTTTCATAAATATGTTCCTCCTTTGATTTTGTAATTCTAAAGTAACTTTTTTATATTAAGGATTTCTCACAAAAATAATTAACTCTAGATTAAGAATTATTAATTTGAAGATAAAGTCGAACACAGATTTTGTTAGATAATATGTAATGATTTTTCTGGTCATATACCTTTTAAAAAATGTTGTCCAAGCTTAATTCGCGTTTAATAAGTCCAACGCTGAACCTTAATAATCCGAAATTAAAATTTCAAACTGAGCAGTCAGTGATTTACTGCTCAAATTTTAATCGAGGAGGATATGAATTTGAAAAGATTGTTGACTCTCGTTTTATCCCTTGTTTTATTAGTTTCTGTCGTTTCAATGTCTTTTGCTGCTGTGACCGTCGGCGGCAATGTACGGGTATGGTATCAGTCGGTCAATGATGAAAGCGCCGCAGACATTGCTTCCGATGCTTTCCGGTTTGATCGGCTGGCGCTTACTTTTGCATCAGAATTAAGCGCTGTGGATGGTTTTAAAGGCGAAGTTCAATTTCGGACTCCTATGAGTAAAAATGAAAACGACGTTCGGGTGGATAGTGCCTACTACTATCAAAAAGCGATGTTTTTAACCAATGATGAGTTTAACATTGGTTATATTTCACAACTTCCTTTTAAAGGCAGTTACAATGCTATCGTCCTGGAAGACTTAGCCAATGCTATCGTTAAAAACACTAACAGTGTAGGTATCAAATATGCTGATAAAATCGGCAACTTTGACTTTGCTGTGGCGGTATTGAATGCTAAAAATCAGTATGCTGTAACGGACACAACTTATCAAGGCTTTGATTACGGCTTACGGGTGAATTATGTAGTAATCCCGGGGTTAAAACTCGGTTTGGCATACGTTGATGATGTTACCAATAGCGATAAATACAACACCGCTTATTTGTTCGATGTTACCTACAGCCTTGGCGACTTCGGCGCTTATGCGGAATATGTATCGGCTAGCAAGACCGCTGCTGGAAGTACCACAGATTACGATGGTGCGACTTACTTAGAACTTTCCTACAAAGTAACTGCTCCGCTTACTGTTTATGTTGGAGGAACAGCAGGCTTAGGAACCGATACAACAAGCTTGAATCAAGGATTTTCTTATACTTACACCAAAGATTCCGTCAGTAATCTCCAAGCCACAGGAAACTGGATGCTTGCCGGTTTGAAATATCAATTGGCTCCAGGTACTGTTTTACAAGCCGAGTACGTCTCTGTGGATGATAGTAATTTCAACAAAACTGTTGGAGCGGTCCGTTGCCTTGTCGCTTTTTAAGATGTCCATAAAAAAGGGCTGACCGGTAAATATATCGTGTCAGCCCTTTTTTATGAATGAAGAGGGATGTCCTTAGCGGACTTTCGGTTGGTAGCGGTTTATTAAAAAATTTAGCTTAATTTACAACGGCTTAATATGGACTGAATTGTTATTTAAACAACCTGTGATATATTGATGATGACGGTAACTCAACCACCAAGAGCTGAAAGCGGTAGTTGAGAGGATGACCGGTGGCGACACTAAACCGAAAGTCCCCCGAAGCTAAAGGGACTGATCAAGATGATACGGGTGAAAAATCAGGGTTTTTCAATGGTCTAGGTTTATCAAAAGGATCTCTTGCGATGAAAAGAAGCTGGTGATAATCAAACAAGGAGGTGAAAAAGTATGGTTTGCCCCGATTGCAAGAATTCTACGGCGAGTTTTGAGGAATACTGCCGCAAGTGTGGCGCTGACCTGTTTCAGGTCAAAGAAAAGGCAAAAAGAAACCATATGAGCGTGATATTTTGGACTTTCTAGCCAAAAAAGGTTTAGAAAGTTTTTTTTATAAAATGGGTCGAATTTCGATTTGTATCCAATGCTGTAGGCGTACATTGGAAGGATATGGAGGCATGATGATGAATAATGCTCATTTCATAAATTTTTGGAAACGAATCTACCAATGTTACTTAGATATCAAAATCGTTTGGAAATTAGTATTCGGATTTGGATTGGTTCTTTTAGCGGCCCTTTTTATTGTCTGGGTTAACCAAGCCCATATCAATATCATGAACCGCAATTTTAGCTCGATTATCGATGATGAACTAATGCCCCTCGCTTACCTGGCCGATATCCGTTCTTATGTCGGCGAGTTGGAGGTAACCACGAAGGATGCTTTTTTAAATCACGATCAGGCCGCTCTGGGTTATATAAGAAATCAGTACCTGCCAAACACGGTTCAACCAACGGTTGAATATGCGTTCAAGCAACTTCTCGACAATCCGTCTCAGGCCAACCGAAGCAAAAAATCAAGCCGTTGGCTTTTTGGGATTTCTAAATATACCAATCAATCGGATCAGCGGATGGCTGATGATACATATCAGGTTCTCAAAGATCTTCATGATTATTGGTTGGATTATCTTGATAGTTTTAAAAGTTTACTGGCTGATCCGGCCCTCGCCAATGACACGGAGTTTATGAAACAGGAAAAGAGATTGCGGTATTATTTAGTCGGCGGGATTGACCGCCTTGTGGAAACCCAGTACCGGCAGCGGGCGCTTGTTGCCAAAACGGAAGCGGAAGAAGGGTTAAAAAATCAGCAAATCTTTACCGGCATATTATTAGCAGTCGCATTTGCAATGGCAGTCATCCTATGCGCCTTAACCGCCTGGCTTATCGTCACTCCCCTTGCCAGAATGGCCGGCGCAGCCCGTAAAATAGCCAAGGGTGATTTGAATGTTACCCTGGAAAATAACCGACGGGATGAAATCGGTGATGTTGCCGAGTGCTTTAATATCATGATTCATGAACTGGTTTTGCTGGTTGAAAAAATAAAGGTCGCGGCGGATAACGTCCACGTGAACAGTCAGAAACTTCTGGACGGGACAAACAATGCCAACGCCGCTACAGAGCAGTTGGTGGAAACCTTATCCCAAGTAGCGGACGGGGCGACCACCCAACAACAAAGAGTGAGATCCATTCATGAATCCATTCAAACGGTAGCCAACTTTTCCCAGGTGGTTCATGAAGTCGCCAACCGGGTGGAACAATTATCCTCCGACTCGGTGCAAAAAGCGATTCAAGGCGAGGAAGTCGCTAACCAAGCTGCGGCTAAGATCAGGAGCGCTCAACAATTCATGGCGGTATCCAATGAAATGATGGGCAATCTTCAAAATTTATCGAATGAAGTCGGCGGAATCGTTTCGGCGGTCAAAGAAATCGGCGAGCAGATTAACTTATTATCCTTGAATGCAGCCATTGAGGCGGCAAGGGCTGGAGAATTCGGGAGAGGGTTTAGTGTGGTCGCCAAATCCATCGGTCAACTGGCTGATAAAACCAAACAAGCGACCGATCAGGTGCAAAGCCTGGTTGACCGGATTCAAGAGGCGTTTGTTACATTATCGTCCATGATTGAAACGGAAAACGTTGCCATGTTCGAAGGCGAGCAAGCCGTAACCGACTTGCACCTGCTGTTTGAATCCATTATTACCAGCGCCAAGCGGGTTAATCAGGAATTAGGAGAAGTCAGCAAATCCACGATGAAGCTCAGTGAAGAACAGGGAGAGTTGTTAAAAGCGGCCGGACAAATTACCGACATCGCTTCACAGCATAAAACAGGAACCGAACAAGTATCCAATGCCGCGGAAGAACACTATAGCTTCACCCAAGAAATTATCAGCGCCAGCCAGATGTTGGCCCATTGGGGAGATACCCTACTCCTGGCGGTAAACAAGTTCAAGATCCAATCGAAATAAGAGATTTAATAAGTTTACATGGTATAAAGATAAATCAGTTTGGTTCCAACTCAAGCCGCCTATTTATTCTCGCGCAGAGGCGCGGAGGCGCAGAGAAATGACAAAACGCTTTGAGACTATGTTTTCTGGCCTAGACATATCCTAATAACCAAAAAACATCTTGCAAAGCACATCTCGTACTCTGCGCCTGCAGTGCCAAAAGGTGCTGGCACCTTTGTTGTTGTCAGAAATCGCTGTTAGAAGTTAACGCCTATTTGACCTACCCCTTGCTCACGGTTCAGTGGAAGAGTAACCGCGAACTGAAGACTACGACCTCCAAAAGCATTTTGACTACGGAGCCAGCACGCTTTCGAAGGCGTTGGGTTACTCTCCCACTTCAGGGCTATTCATTACCCACATCGTTGGAAAATAAATACATTCTATTAATGAATATCGCGAAACTGAATATGTTTGTAGCCGATTTCGTCCACCGCGGGGTAAACCCCACGGCTAAGTAGCAAAAAGCGTTTTAAAGCCCGGATTTACCGGGCTCCGTGATGCTTCGAAGCAATATGAGTGGCAAAGATTAGCCGATCCCCGGAGGGGATTTAGAAAGTTTTTAATTGCCTAGCCGTGTGGGCGTGTTCGATGAACACGAATTAACCCGCGGCGGAGATTGACTTGAATTTCCTGGAAACGTTATAGGTAATGAATAGCACTTCAGGGGGAGAGCGAGAGTGAGGTCTCGACCAACTGTCAGCCTGGGCATAACCCCAATTTTTCCGTTTCTTTTAGATTTTGGTCAAATTATTTATTTCAACTCATATAGGTAATTTGTTCACTAAGTTTCTTAATATACTCTTAATATGAAAGTCAAGAAGGTTTAATTTGTTTTCCGTATGATTAACCTATAACTGTTCGTTTCATGGAGGAATTGCAATGGAAAGGCATGTTTGGGTCAAGAAGAAAGAACAACTCATTGCGGGATTATTGTTGCTAACTGCCTGTATTGCTGTAGCGGGTGTATTGTTGATTATTTTATTTGTTTTTCGGGAGGGATGGCCGGTATTAGCTAAATATGGGCCATTTAATCTGGCCCTCGGTAAAGAATGGAATCCCACGAGCCGTGAATATGGTTTATTGCCGTTAATTATCGGCTCTTTTTATGTAACCTTAACTTCGTTGATTTTGGGAGTGCCCCTTGGGGTCGGATGTGCGGTATTTATGGCTGAAATCGCACCGGCTTGGGTCAATAAATTGGTTCGTCCGGCAATTAATCTGCTGGCCGGGATACCCTCGGTGGTTTACGGCTTTTTCGGACTGGTGGTTTTAGTGCCGGCGCTTCGGGAAATTGTTGGCGGAATCGGTTTTAGCTTGTTTGCAGGCGGAGTGATTTTAGCGGTGATGATCTTGCCAACGATTATCAGTATTTCCGAGGATTCTCTCCAGGCGGTGCCCAGAGAATATAAGGAAGCCTCCCTGGCGCTTGGAGCAACCCACTGGCAGACGATATATAAAGTTTTATTACCTGCAGCCAAATCAGGAATTACGGCTGCTATTATTTTGGGAATGGGCCGCGCTTTCGGTGAAACGATGGCGGTCATTATGATTACCGGCAATACACCGATCGTGCCTCATTCGATGTTTGATCCGGGGCCCACACTGACCGGAACCATCGGGCAAGAATGGTCTTATGCTTCCGGCGAACATGCCCAGGCATTATTCGCGGTCGGTATTTTCTTATTTGTCTTTATTATCATTATTAATTCATTGGCGTTATTGTTTTCACAAAAGAGGGTGACTTCCTAATGAGAGTTTGGCCTAAAATGACACAGCGTCTCGCCTTTGGGATCTTATGGTCCACTGCCTTTATTACCATCGGCTGTCTGGTGCTGATCGTTTTTTACATTTTGAAAGAGGGATTGCCTTCGATCGATTGGGAGTTCTTAACGGCCTACCCGGAGAACATGGGCCGGGAGGGCGGAATTTTTCCGACTATCGTGGGTTCGTTATATTTAACATTGGTATCGATACTGATTGCAACGCCGATTGGGGTCGGCGCGGCGGTTTACTTGACCGAATATACCCGGGAAGGATGGATCGTCCGGGTGATCCGCTTTGGAACGGAAACTCTCGCCGGAGTGCCGTCGATTATTTTCGGATTGTTTGGTTTTGCTTTTTTGGTCACTTTTTTACATTTTGGATTTTCGATTCTTTCCGGTTCCATTACTTTGGCGCTGATGTTATTGCCGACCATTATCCGGACTTCGGAAGAGGCCATCAAAGCCGTACCGGATTCTTACCGCGAAGGTAGTCTGGCGCTGGGGGCCACCAAGTGGACCACCATCAGAAAAGTGGTAATACCGGCCGCCCTACCCGGGATTGTCACAGGTTTGGTTTTGGGAGTCGGCCGGGCCATCGGTGAAACGGCGGCGGTATGGCTAACAGTCGGTGGAGCCCTTCGACTGCCGATATCGATCATGGATTCGGCCAGACCGATGACCCTGCATTTATATACTTTGGCTGCCGAAGGCCTTTCCTTACCCAGAGCCTATGCTACAGCCAGCGTTTTAATCATGATGATTTGGATCATCAATACGGTCGCAAATTTCTTAATGTCCCGGTTTTCACTGCGGTTAAGGGCGTAAACAAGGTTTTTAAGCGCTAGAGTAGCATTTAGATCCGGAATTATTGACTTTTATTTGATGATATTCATGTAAAATCAAGAAATGGATGCAATAGAAAATCGAAAAGTTCGAAGGTGGGAGAAACCAATGGATATAACCATTAAGGCGGACAAATTTAATTTATATTATGGCGATTTCCAAGCATTACAAGGAATTGATATGGATATTTATGCCCGGACGGTTACCGCTTTTATCGGTCCGTCCGGCTGCGGCAAAAGCACTTTTTTACGCTCCCTGAACCGCATGAATGACTTGATTGACGGAGTAAGGCTGGAAGGCCGGATTACCTTGGACGGAGTCGACATTTACGAACCGAAGACGGATGTAGTGAGGCTCAGAAAACGGGTGGGGATGGTATTTCAAAAGCCCAACCCTTTCCCGATGTCGATTTACGATAATATTGCCTATGGGCCCAGAATCCACGGCCTTAAAGATAAAAATAAGCTCCATGAGATTGTGGAAAAGAGCTTAGTAGGAGCGGCTCTTTGGAATGAAGTCAAAGATCGTCTGAACTCCCCGGCGCTCAGATTATCTGGTGGACAACAACAAAGGCTTTGTATCGCCCGTTTGCTTGCGGTTGAACCTGAAGTACTCCTGATGGATGAGCCGGCATCGGCCCTCGATCCGATTTCCACCGGGAAAATCGAGGACTTAATCGCCGAATTGAAGAAAGATTACACGATTATCATTGTCACGCATAATATGCAACAGGCAGCCCGGATCTCGGATAGCTTAGGTTTCTTTTTATTAGGGCGGCTGGTTGAATACGGGGCCACGGAATCCGTCATGACCAATCCGAGGCAGAAAGAGACCGAGGATTATTTGACCGGGAGATTCGGTTGATGGTCTTAAACCGGCTTTTAGCCGGTGTGGCTGCGAGTTATGAAAAAGATATTGTTTGAATAAATAGCAGGTATGAATTATTGACAGTTGATGGCTGATGGATGATAATATGGCTATAGTTAACAGAAATCATCTCAAGGTAAAAGTGAATCGGGCAATGGATTGGCTGTCGATTGATAATCAAAACGGGGTGATGAGATGACACGCGAAGGACTGGATAAATCTCTAAGTGACTTGCAACAGGAACTATTACAAATGGGAAGTATGGTGGAAGACAGCATTCATTTGGCAGTGGAGTCACTGGCAAAACAAGATTTGGCACTGGCTCAAAAAATTATCGATGGCGATGACGCCATTGATGATTTATCATTAAAGATAGAGGAAGATTGTATTCGTTTGATTGCTTTGCAACAACCGATAGCCCGGGATTTACGGGTTATTACTTCCGTTTTGAAAACAGTGACCGACTTGGAGCGGATAGCGGATCATGGCACCAATATTGCAGAAATTGTGCAACGGATTGGAACTGGGCCTTTAATCAAGCCTTTGGAAAAAATGCCTCAAATGGCTGACTTTGTGGAAAGTATGGTTCGTGATAGTTTGAAAGCCTTTGTCGATCGGGATGTGGATTTCGCCAAAAAAACTTGTTTGCGGGATGACGAGGTTGATAAGGTTTATGAAGAGTTGTTAAACGAGTTAACCGGCTTCATTTTGGCAGGGGAAGAAACGGGTCCGGTTGAGCAGGCTATGAATTTGTTGTTTGCAGCCCGCTATTTGGAAAGGGTGGGCGACCACGCCACCAATATCGGCGAACGGGTTATTTATTTGGTAACCGGTAAAACAGAACGTTATTAACAGTGCAACCAAGGGATTCCTGCCTAGCAAGAGTCCCTTTTTTAGTTAAACTTGGGTAAATGAGGTGAAAGCTTTGGCCAAGCAGATTCTGATTATTGATGATGAGCAAATGATTGTGGAGTCGGTTAGTTATAATTTGAAACAGGAAGGATATGAAGTGCTCACCGCCACGGATGGAGAAACCGGTTTGGAATTGGCGCAGACCAAAGAAGTTGACTTGATTTTACTGGATCTCATGCTTCCGGGAATGAACGGCATGGAAATTTGTAAAATCATCCGTCAACAGTCCAGTGTCCCCATTATTATGCTAACAGCCAAAGAGGGGGAGATTGATCGCGTTTTGGGATTGGAGCTCGGGGCCGACGACTATGTGACCAAACCCTTCAGCATGCGTGAATTGCTGGCTCGTATCAAGACCGTATTGAAACGGACGGTGGCCTCAGGCGCCGGAATGCTGGATACCCCCAAAGTCATTCGGATCGGGGAATTACAAATCGACTTGCTGGGCCATGACGTAACCGTTAAAGGCCAATCGGTTAATTTGTCCAGTAAGGAATATGAATTACTCAGAATTTTGGCGAGCCACCCGGGACAGGTTTTATCCAGGGAGCAACTGCTGAACTTAGTATGGGGCAATGATTTTTACGGCGATAGTCGTACCGTCGATGTTCATATCCGGTGGTTGCGTGAAAAAATTGAGGTAGATCCGGGAGACCCCGAATATATTTTAACGGTCCGAGGAGTCGGATACAAATTTAAGAAGTAAAGTTTAAAGCGGGGGGTTGCCATGAAGTTTCGAACAAGGCTCTTTCTTTATTATATTATTGGGATCGGCCTGATGACCATCCTATGGGCGGCATATTTTATTTATTTTGAAGAGAACAGAGTCCGGGCATCATGGCGGGAACATGAACTGATCCAGGCTAAGCTGGTGGCGGCCAATTTTACGGAAGAAGCTCAACTGAAAAATCCGCAAAAGGTTGCTGGTACAGTGGAGCGTATTGCCAAAGAAGCGGATGGCCGGATTACTGTGGTTGATATCGTAGGGAAAGTCCTGGGAGATTCTTCGGAAGATTATACCAGACTCCCTAACCACAGTGATCGCCCTGAGATTCGAGCTGCCCTTTCCGGGCAAATCGGAACAGCGGCCCGGTACAGTGATACTTTAAAAGAGAGATTGATTTATGTTGCATACCCTCTGAAGATGGAAGGCAAAATCGTAGGGGTTGTCCGTATTGCCAAGACGCAAAGGGCTTTAAATCTTTTGCTGCTTCGAATAAGGATTATTATTATTAGCGGTATCATTATTACGGCGCTGCTAGCCCTTGTTTTCGGGGCCCTGATTATGCACCGCCTAAGTGAACCCGTCCTGGATTTAAAAAGCCTTGCGCTGCGGATTTCCAAAGGGGATTTGTCCGCCCGGGTGAGGTATTTTGGAGATGATGAAGTTGCCGAGCTCGGAGTGGCTTTTAATAAGATGACGGAAAAGCTGGCAGATTCCTTCAGTGTCATTAAAGATGAAAAAAGGAAACTGGAAGCTATCCTGGAAAATTTAGTCGATGGAATTTTAGTCATTGACAGGGACTTAAAGATTATTCTGGTGAACCGGGCCGCTCAAGATATACTGGGACTAAGTTCATCCAATATCCAAGGGCGTCCGGTCTTAGAAGTCATATTAAATCACCATTTAATGGACTTGATCCGGGAAGTCAATTTTTCAAAGCAGGCCTTTGAGAGCGAACTTTTCCTTTATTACCCCAAAAACAAGCAAATTCAAGTTTTCCTGGCTCCGTTGAAAGATGATGACGGGAATATGGCCGGCTCGATTGTGGTTCTTAATGATTTAACAAAATTAAGGCAGCTTGAGAGGGTCAGGCAGGATTTTGTCGCCAATGTTTCCCATGAACTGAGGACCCCAATCACTTCGGTGAAGGCGATGGCTGAAACATTACTGGGGGGGGCGTGGCAAGACCAAGCCATGTTGAAGAGGTATTTAGAGGCCATTGATCAGGAGAGCGATCGCCTCAGTAATCTCATTAATGACCTGCTCGATTTGGCCAAACTGGATTCCAATATTGAAGCATCCAAGGAACCCTTTGATTTGATTAAGCTCATCAACGAGGTCCAGGACCGGTTCGTTAATACCAATACCGAGAATGGACGATTGAATTTGGACCTTCCCGGTTCCGATTTGCCGAAAGTAGAGGCCAACCGGGACCGGATTAAACAGGTTTTAATCAATTTGCTGGACAACGCATTCAAATATACACCTGCCGGAGGCGAAATCCGGTTGTCGGTATGGTTTGATCGTGAAAGCGGGCGGATTAAGGTGGCTGTGGCCGATCAGGGAATTGGCATTCCCAAAGAAGACTTAGGCCGCATATTTGAACGGTTTTACCGGGTTGATAAAGCCCGTTCCCGTGAAAAGGGCGGCACCGGATTAGGTTTATCCATTGTTAAGCATATTGTGGAGTCTTACGGCGGAAAAGTTGAGGTTGAAAGTTCTCTGTATGAAGGGTCGGTATTTACGTTCAGTTTACCGGTTCACCGGTTATCATAGCCTCAAAATGAGACGCAAACCTTAAAGCTTTAGCCAGATTGACCGTTTGTTTAAATCGGTTTGTAACAATTTCTAAGTGGTTGAGTATAGGACCTTGCCTGTGGTTTCAAACCATCAGCATTTTGCTGATGGTTTCGTTTTCAATAAGGGGAGATTCCATAAAGATACGGATCAGCAAAAGAATTTAAGGATCAGAGCGATGGTAGCGCCCAAGACTGCTGTAACAGGGATTGTCATAATCCAGGCCCATACGATGTTTTTGGCCAAGGCCCAGCGGACTGCCGATAAGCGTTTGGATGCCCCCACTCCCATAATGGCGCTGGAAATAACATGAGTCGTACTGAGCGGCGCTCCGATGGCGGAGGCGGCTTCAATGACCAGGGCGGCGCCGGTCTCGGCGGCGAAGCCGTTGATGGGCTGTAAGCGGATCATATTGACACCCATCGTTTTAATGATCTTCCAACCGCCGACGGATGTTCCCAAAGACATGGCCAAGGCGCAGATTATCATAACCCATAAGGGGACGGAGGCATTTTTATCCAGCAGGTCGGCGCTAATCAAAGCGAGGGTGATGATACCCATCGATTTTTGAGCGTCATTTCCTCCGTGGGAATAAGACATCCAGGCGGCGGAGAATATTTGCAGTTTCGAGAAGCAACGGTTCACAAAATTGGGAGTGCTCTTTCTCAGCAGGAAAAATAAAAGCGTCATAAATAAATAACCTAAACCAAAGCCTAAAATGGGGGAAATTAGAAATAAAGTAACTACCCGTAAAGCCCCATGCCAGAATACGATGTTCAGACTTCCCGAATAAGCAATTGCGGCTCCCAGTAAACCTCCGAAAAGCGCGTGGGAAGAACTGCTTGGGATTCCAAAATACCAAGTGATAATATCCCAGATAATCCCGGCAATTAAAGTAGCGATGATTACATTGGCAACCACCATGTTGTTATCCACTAAACCGCTGGAAAAAGTTTTGGCCACCTTTTCACTCATCAACGCCCCTAAAAAGTTTAAACTAGCTGCCATAATTATAGCTGCCCGGGGTGATAGTACACGGGTCGAGACTGAAGTTGCAATAGAATTGGCAGTATCGTGAAACCCGTTGATAAAGTCAAAGGTTAAGGCTAGTACAATAACGATAATTAATGTTATACTAAGCATTTTTCATGATAACCCCTTCGGCAATGTTGGCCACATCTTCGCAGGCATCAAGGGTGTTTTCAAGATACTCATAAATTTCCTTCCATTTGATGACTTCCAATGGATCGGATTCCGAAGCAAAAAGTTGGGTGATGACATTGCGAAATATATTGTCACCTTCGTTTTCGATGCGGTTTACTTCGATGATTTTCTGCTGCAAAGTAGTGCTTTTGCGCATGTTTTTCAAATCCACCATGACTTCGCGCAGTTCGAAAGTGCATTGAACGATAAGTTTGGCAAGGATTTTGGATTCTTCACGGATTGTTTTTACGTTGAGCATTTGAAAACGGTGGGCTGTCGACTCGATGGCATCGGTGATGTTGTCCAGTTCTTTGGCAATAAGGTGGATATCTTCGCGATCAATCGGGGTAATAAAGGATTTGTTGAGTTGTTGGAAGATGTTATGCAAACATTGATCACAGTTATGTTCGATTTTTTCTATTTCTTTGATTTTAAGCGGGACATCACAGTAATTGTTCATTAAATCTTCCAACTTTTGCGCAGCCGTACAAGCAGCATCGACTGTTTCAACAAATAAATCGAAAAAAATCTCTTCTTTAGCAGTTACTCTAAACATTTTACCCATCCTTTCAAGAACGATTTGGATATTTTGAGTTGATAGAGATAATTATCAATTTGTTGATCTTTAGAGTCCATTTAAAAAACCTTGAATGAATGATGCAGAAATCCGAATGGATATAGTATTGGTAAGGAAATCCGTAATTGATTATATAACACCATTAATGTGAATACAATATAACCTTAATGTTTCCTTAAAGTTTTAATGAGTCCTTAATATAGTTAATCTTTTATTAACAAACAGGGTAAAAATCAATTCACGTCTTAAAAGTGCGAATCGGGGCTTTTCGCTTTTTTGTTAATGTACCCTGCAAAATTTGGGGCTATACCGCGAGCGGATAAATCAGCGATTAAAAAGATTGTAATAATTTGGAACATTTTGGGGATTCTAAAATAGAAGAGGTGGAGATTCTTTGCGACGAAAACAGATTACAATTTTGGTGTTGCTGCTGATTTTGGCATGTCTTTTCAACTCGGTAACGTTTGGGTTTTCGATTAACGCTAGGGCTGTAGTTTTGATGGATCCTGTAAGCGGCCGGGTCTTATACGGCCAGAATGAACATCAGAGATTACCTCCGGCCAGCGTGACCAAGGTCATGACGATGTTGCTTATTTTAGAGGCAGTTGATCAGGGCCGGGTTAAATGGAATGACATGATACGTACATCAGCGAAAGCATATGGTATGGGCGGTTCACAAGTTTATTTAAAAGAGGGGGAAGAATTCCCTCTCCATGAGATGTTTAAAGCGATAGCGGTGGTGTCGGCCAATGATGCCAGTGCGGCAGTGGCCGAACATTTATATGGTTCCATTACGGACTTTGTGGAGGCGATGAATGAGAGAGCTAAGGCTCTGGGTTTAAAAGATACCCATTTTGCCAACGAAACCGGACTTCCCGATCCGGCCCACTACAGCAGCGCCTATGATTTGGCAGTGATGTCCCGGGAACTTCTTAAGCACCCGGTAGTTTTAAAATATACTTCGATTTGGCTTGATACTTTCCGGGACGGAAAATTCATGCTGCGAAACACCAATGAATTGCTGAGGGAATACAGGGGCACCGATGGATTGAAGACCGGTCACACGGCTGAAGCTAAATTTTGCCTTTCGGCCACTGCCAAGAAGGGGGAATTCCGGTTATTGAGCGTGCTTTTGGGAGCGCCGACCAATGCCCAGAGGATAGAACAAAGCAAACGGATTTTGGATTACGGGTTTCGCAATTTTCAGTGGAAGTTGATTCAAAAATCGGGTGAAGCCGGAAAGGTACATGTCCCCGAAGCAAACCCGGAGCGGGTACCGGTCAAGTTAAATTCTAATTTTGGAGCCGTAATCCCCCGGGGCAAAGATCAGCTGATTACAACCCGTCTCGTGCTGAATCGGGGTTTAAAGTTACCCCTCGAGGCCGGGAAGGCGATTGCTTCTTTTAATGCATATATTAATGGGAAAGTTGTTGCCGCGGCACCCGCTTACTCAATGGTTAAAGTCAAACCGGCTAATTTCTTAATCCGCTGGTGGCGGACGTTTTTAGAATTAATCCAGGGGTTATTGGGGAAGAAATAAATGAAGAGTCAAAGGATAGAAGGGAAAAAGATGGTCAGGATAAGGAATTTATTGTGTATGGTTGTTCTGTGCAATATTATTTTATTGACAGTTGCTACAATGTGCCACGGAGAAAGTTTTTTGTCCTTGGGGTCCAGGGGAAAATCCGTAATTAATGTACAATCCTATTTACAGCAATTGAATTATCTGCGGCAAAGGCCAAACGGTTATTATAGCCGGATAACGGCCGAAGCGGTGAAGGCATTCCAGTTGGAACATTCGTTGAAAGTGGATGGCATTGTCGGGCCTGAAACCATGGCGGCTTTTCAGGACGCGGCCTGTGGTAGGAATTCTGTCCCCTACCTTGCTTCCAGGGGACATATCAGCGGAGTCAAGGCATTGCCTTGGTCGATAGTGAACGAGTTATGGAGAGTGGGGGAAGCGGCCGCAATTATCGATACCGGAACCGGTAAATCATTTCGCGTGGGAAGACTTTACGGATATTACCATGCCGATGTGGAACCTTTAACCAAAGCAGATACCGAGACTATGCTGGAAATATACGGTGGTAAATGGAGTTGGGACCGCCGCGCTGTGGTTGTCTGTTTAGGGAACATGTTCATCGCCGCTTCCATGAATGGGATGCCTCATGGTGGAAAATCGATTGCCGGCAACGGGTTTCCGGGCCAATTTTGCATCCATTTCCTGGGAAGCCGCATTCATCAGAGTGGGGCGGTGGATTACGAACATTTGGCCATGATAGAACAAGCTGCGACCTATGATCTGAATCTCAGTAAAATTCAAGCCAGGCCGCAGCAAATCCTAACGCCTACCGGGATAGGTTATAGCCGGGAGCTATAACCCCGTGACTAAACGGTTCAACCTTTGACCGCTCCCATGGTTACACCCTCGGTGATATATTTATTCAAGATGAAATATATCAGCAGCACGGGTAAAGCTACCAAAACCATACAGGCGAACTGGATCGCATAATTGGATGAATATTCGCCTTGGAATTTATAAACCGAAATCGGCAGGGTTCTTAGATTGTCGGAACTGATGAAGGTATTGACCATAATGAAATCGTTCCAGTTGCCGATGAAGGTCATGATGGCCACGGTGACCATGGCCGGTTTGGTGATCGGGGCGATGATCTTAAACATGGCCCCCCAGATGGAGCAACCATCGATCAGGGCTGATTCCTCCAGGGCCCGGGGAATCGTTTTTAAAAAGCCGGAATAAACCATGGTGTTGAAGGCCAGGTTAAAGGCGGTATAAGGGATAATTAAAGCCCAATAGGTATCGATGATCCGGAGCCTGGAAAATAGCATAAAGTTCGGCAATAGGGTGGCGTGGAGCGGGATCATCATTCCCAGCATCACGAAGCTATAAATGAGGGTGCGCAGTTTCCATTCCATCCGCATGCACGCATAGGCCAGCATGAAGGAAAACAATACCGCAAAAACCACCGACAAGCCGACAACGATCAGGCTGTTGATGGAGTAAAGCAAAATACGCCCATCGACCCAGGCGTGGTAATAATTGATCCACTGAAACGGGTTGGGCCACTTTAGGAAATCGCTGCCGAAAAGTTCGCTGCTTTTGACCAGGGAATAGTTGATTAGCCATGCAAAAGGGAAAATCTGCCCGAGGGCCAAGGCGATTAAAAAAGCGTAAACTGATATTTTTTTAATCCCCGTATTTGAAAAAAAGTTTAATTTCTCAGGTGTTGCTGGATTGACTTTCACTGTGTTTTCCATAACCGGAGTTCCTCCCAAGTCAAAATTCGCCGACGTCTTTTTGGGTTAGCTTGTTTAAAATCAATGTTCCGGCAATACAAATGATCACAAAAAGGACCGAAAGGGCGTTCCCATAGCCATACTGGCTGGATTCGAAGGCTTTTTGGTAGAGGTAGCTGGCCAGGAACTGGGTTTTGTCTCCGGGACCTCCCCGGGTGGATAGGAAGACCATTTCCATTTGTTTGAAACAGGAAATGAGGTCGATGACCAGGATCGATTTGATTACCGGCATCATCAACGGCAACACCACCCGGCTGTATAAAGTAAAGCCGCTGGCGCCGTCAATCCGGGCGGCTTCTTTTAATTCGCCGGGAATGCCGACAAGGCCGGAATAGTAGAACAGTACCGCCCATCCGAACCCTTGCCAGATGATAATGAAGATCACGGACCAGATGGCTGTATGTAAATCACTTAGCCAGTTTAATTTAAGGAAATTGAGGCCAAGTGCCCCAAGAGCTTTGTTCAATAAACCGTAGTTGGGATTCAGGATAAAAACCCACAGTTTGCTGATAACCACGACAGAAATCATGGCCGGGATAAAGTAAATGGTCCGAAATGCCTGGCCGCCCTTTTTGGCCGATAATAAGGCGATACAAACCAGGAATGCGAAAGGGTTTTGAACGAATATCGTTACCAGAGTCAACAGTAAAGCATTGAGCAATGAGGTCCAAAAGGTTGGATCGTGCCATAAGATCTCTTTAAAGTTATCAAAGCCGATAAAGTTCATTTTGCCAAGACCCGACCAGTCGGTCATGCCGTAATAGACACTGAGGATGATCGGCGCAATCATCGCAAATAACAGGAAAGCGATGCCCGGGAGGACCATTAGAAAAATGGCTGTTTTATTCGAAAAAGCGTTTTTCATGGTAATCACTCGCTCAAGTTTAATTTTCAATCGAAATTTAGGTATATAGTACGGGCAGAAGCCGCCTGCCGTTTAGACAGCTTCGTGAATTTACTTCTGCCCGTAATCAGGCCCGTCTTATTTTTTGGCCGCTTTCGCCATTGCGGCATCAATGGTTTCCACATACTGTTGCGGGTTCTTGATACCGGCCGTTAACTCGCTCATGGTGTTTTGTTCAATGACTTTGAATTCGGGAGTTGAGGAATCGAGTATTGCAGGACCTGCGCTCTTTTTAGCGCCATTGGCCATGGCGACGACACCTTTGGCTACTTCGTTGTCATCGGCTAAGGTTTGAACTTTCTGGGCCGGCATCGTTGCCTTGGTTTTCCAGGTTAGAGAAGGATACAAAGTAAAGTATGTTTTTAAATAGTCAAGGCAGAGCGCTTTGTACTTGGTTTTGGCATTGACGATGTAATTCCCGCCATACCAGCAGAAAATGTCGTCAATATTGCCTTTGCCACCCTTAACAGCCGGGAATTTAGCAACGGCCAGATTTTTACGGAAATGATCAGAGAAAGAATTATCGGTGGCCATACCCAGTTCCCAGCTACCCATGATATACATGGCCGCTTTTTCTTGGCCGAACAAGTTCCTGGATGCGCCGTAGTCGGTGGTTAACAGATCATCGTTGAAGACCTTGGCGTCGATTAGGCGTTTATACTCTTTAGCGGCATTTAAAAATGCAGTATTGGTGTATTTGAGCTTACGATCGAAAGCTTTTTGGGTTAAACTCCAATCACCGGTCTGGCGGAAGAAAATGGCGTCTTTGGTGATGGTTAAGGGCCATTGATCTTTTCCATCGGTAATCACCGGGATAATACCGTTGCTTCGGAATACTTTGGCCACTTCGATCAAATCATCCGTAGTGGTCGGCACTTTGAGATTGAATTTTTCAAAAAGCGCTTTGTTATAATAAATGTACCACATATCGGCAGTGACAGGAAGTCCATAGAGCTTGCCGTTATAGGTGTTGGCTTCCAGTGCGCCGGCTAGGAAGTTGAACTTTTTCCAACTGCCGGCATTTAAAGGCATTACATAGCCATTGTCAATGAGCGGCGGCATCATGCTGGAAAAGGACCAGTATTTGATGATATCCGGCAATTGATTGGATGCGGCATAGATTTTGATTTTTTGTTGATAGGGCTGATCCTGAAGGCTTTCGGTTACCAATTCCACATTGGGGTGTGCCTTTTTGAATTCGGCATTGATTTGTTCAATAACTGCGCCCCAGCCATGGTTACGATCAGGAATGTTGTCGCCCAGCCGGAGGGTGATTTTTTCCGGAGCACTGAATACACTTACGGCTAAGGTTGTTGCAAATACGGCAACAATAAGGAGTAAAACCGCAAAACGTTTCATTACATAAACCCCCTTAAAATATTTTTTTGATGCAATCCCGGTATAGAATGAGTATATCGCAAGATGTTAACATACCGTAACTGCCTAATTAAATTATCATCAATTTCAACCCTAAAAAAAAGGGGATAAAATTCGAATTCAGTTTAATTTTTTCATGCGTTATTTTTGGGAAAAGGGTAATCCGGTGAAGAACCAGAAATAACAATCCAGGAGGAATTGAATTGTTCCATCTTCCACGAAACACCCAATTAACCTTATGGCTTCCCAAATTAAGCCTCAAACGAAAAATTACTTTGTTTGTCGCGATTTTGTTGTTTATGGCCATTTTTACAATCGGGCTTTGTTCTTATTCCATTGCCGCAAGTCAAGTCGTGAATAAAGTAACCCAGTCCCAAATGGCTTTGGTCCGGCAAGTCGCCAACAATCTGGATCAATTACTGAGCGACGCCGAGGACATTTCATCATTGATTAATATTGATACCGGAATGCAACGGATTTTGCAAATTCCCAATGTCCAAAGTTACCGCTTAAAATATCCCACCCCGGAACCTTTCGGGTATTTAAATACCATTATGGCCGCAAAAAGTTACATTACAATGATTACGGTTTATGGTTTCAACGGATTGACATACAGTGTGGGGACCGACGTCACCGATAGCAATGTAGTGCCTTTTTCCGAATTTAAAAAAAATCCTATTTTTGAGAAAGCCAAAGCGCTCAATGGTGGAATCGGAATCGAGTATTTCAATAACAAGCCACGGGTCATGTCCGATTACCGGGTCCCGCGGATCATACTCTACCGGGTCATGAAAGAGCTGGAATTAAGCAATTTTCACAATTTAGGCGTCTTGTTGATCTGGCTGAATGAAAAAAATATCCGTTCCATGTACCGGATGAATGTTCCAACCGGAGGCAGTATTTTTATTATCGACCAACAGGGAAATATCATTTCGGGTTCGGATCCATCCAAGGATTACCGGCCTTTGCTTACTCATTTTTCAGACGGCGCATTAAAAAATAAGGATTCTTCCTCGGAAATCATCCATTTTAAACAGCGTAAAATGATGATGACCTGCAGTACCTCTACAATCAGCGGCTGGAAAGTTGTCGCGCTTACCCCGACAGCCGTACTGACCCAAAATATTAAATCCATCGCACTGGTCATGATCATGGTCTGTGTGGCATGTTACATTCTTTTATTGGTATTTTCCGGTTACATCACCAATATCATTACCAATCCCCTTGGTCAACTACTGGCATCCATCAAGAAGGTCCAAACCGGCGATTTAACTCAGCAGGTGAATTTTACCGGTGAGGATGAAATCGGTGAACTGGGACAGGGCTATAATGCCATGGTTGCTCATATGAAAGACCTCATCGAACGGGTTTATAAACTTCAGATTCGGGAGCGGGAGGCAGAACTCAATGCCCTACAAGCCCAAATCAATCCCCATTTTCTATACAATACCCTGGACACGATTTTTTGGAAAGCCGAAAAGAATCATGTGCCGGAGATCAGTGAAATGGTTTATGCTCTTTCGCGAATTTTCCGCTTAAGTCTGAACCGGGGAAATGAATTAACCAGCGTCGCCCTGGAAAAAGAATTGATTGAGTATTATCTGGTTTTACAGCAAATCCGTTTTCAGGATAAATTAACCTACCAGCTTGAATTTGATGAAAAAATTCTTGCATTAACCATCCCGAAACTGGTTTTGCAACCTTTTGTGGAAAACGCAATCATCCATGGCATTGAAGGACTGGAGAGCCCGGGTCATATTCAAATCACCGGTTATTTGACAGGCGGGCAAATCACATTTGAGATTCTCGATAACGGCGTGGGAATGACGCAAGAAAAAATACAGCAAATCCTGGGCAAAGACCATCATCCTGAAACGAATCCCATTACAGTTTCCGGCGGTTATGCAATCCGGAATGTGCTGGAAAGATTGGAATTATATTATCAATCAAACTACCAGTTGGTATTTGACAGCTTGCCCGGTAAAGGCACTACTGTGGTTATCATTGTGCCCCAATATTGTCACTGGGAGAAAGATCATGATTAAGTTTACGCCAAACTCTGAGCTCAAACTGAAATCTAAAGTACCGCTAAAATCGGAGCGGAAATTAAAATTAATCATCGCGGATGATGAAGCCGAAATCCGGGAGGGAATCAACCGGGCGATTCCTTGGAATGAAAACGGTATTGAGGTAGTCGGCTTGGCATTCAACGGCCGTGAGACGTTGCGGATGATTGAGGCTTTTGAACCCGATATCCTGTTGTTGGATATCAGGATGCCGGTAATGAACGGTTTGGAAGTATTGGAAAAGCTGCCGGAACAAAAGAAGCTTCCTAAAGTCGCCATCCTTAGCGGGTATGATGACTTCAGTTATTGCCGGCAGGCCCTCCGCAGTGGAGTTTCCGATTATCTACTCAAGCCTTGCCGCCCTCAGGAGATACTGGCCGTTATTGGGAGAATCCGGGAGCAAATTTTAACGGCGGAATGTGAAGCCGGCAAGTGGCAATATTTGCAGGAACAATTCCGGGAAAACCTGGGTTTGCTGCGGGAAAAGTTACTCATTTACTTGATCCAACATGAAACCATGGATCCGGAAATGGGGTTGGTCCGCTGGCGCCTCTACGAGATGGAAATCAGTCCTCAAGACACCGGAGTCGCCTTGGTTCGGATCGATAATTTAAAAACGACGGAATATTCATCCGGCGCAGATCTGGAGTTCACCAAGTTGGCGGTGAGGAATGCCATGAAAGATTGTTTGCAGGCCAAGCCGGCTCTTAAAAATATGATCTGTGATTATAATGACGATTTGTTGGTATTATGGAACCTGACGGAAGAAAGCCTGGAGACCTTTATGGACAGAATGGAAGGGTTGCGGCAAGAAGTGGCGGAGACTCTGGGGATCACGCTCACCATTGGCATGGGTGAACCGGCGGCTTTGCCTTGCAATTTATATAACTCATTTAATTCGGCATTTCTTGCTGTAGAACATGGCTTTTGGGAAGGACCGGACCGGATTATCCGCTGCAGTGAAATCCCCGAAGATAGTTTCGTCAACAACCAAGTGACCATTCATGAAGAGGATGGGATTGTCCAGTGCATCCGGACCAGCGATAATGAGAGAATTGATCCGGCTTTGGACGCATTTTTTGAAAGTTTGGCCCGGCCGGGGTTTAACACCAAGGATGATGTTCAGCGGATGGTTACTGCGCTAATCTGTTCGGTTTATCATGTCTGTGTTGAACGGGGCTTTGATACGGATAAGATTTTTGGTCCCAATCTGGCGATTTTGGGCGAATTACCCCGGACTTCCACGATAATTGAGTTAAAACAGAAAATCAGAACTTGTTTGAATACGATCATGGAACTCTATCCATCCCATACCAGCCAATGGAAAGTAGTGAACAATGCTTTGAAATATATGGAGGAAAACTATGGGGAAAATTTGAGCCTGGAGAATGTAGCCCAAAAAGTTTTTGTGTCGGCCGGATATTTGAGTACCATTTTTAAACAGGTTTTACAGAAAAACTTTGTAGATTCCCTCCATGAGATTCGGATTCAAAAGGCCAAAGAGCGGCTGCGGGATTATCGTGAAAAAATTTATGAAGTCGCAGTGGCGGTAGGCTATAAAGATGAGAAGTATTTTAGCCAGATATTTAAAAAGATCACCGGAATGACTCCCAATCAGTACCGGGATTCGGTAAGCTGAAAGCGGGGGATGGGGTTTGATTTTGCAATTCGTTTTACTTTGTCATCATCCAAAAAAAGTTGGGGGATAGCCATGAAGGAATTGTTATTTGGAGCGGCTTATTACCATGAATATCTGCCTTATGAACGTTTGGGGCAAGATGTGGAAATGATGAAGGCGGCCGGAATGAATGTTGTCCGGATAGCCGAATCGACTTGGAGCACCTTGGAAATCAGAGAAGGTCAATTTGATTTTTCTCATATTGATGGGGTGTTGGACGCGATGGAGAAAGCGGGAATTTCGGTGATTGTCGGTACCCCGACCTATGCGATTCCGGCCTGGCTGGCAGCAAAAGACGAAGATGTATTGGCGGAGACTAAAAATGGGAAAGAACTGTACGGCCGAAGGCAGAATATGAATATTGCCAGCCGGACGTTTCGTTTTTATGCGGAACGGGTCATTCGGACACTGATGAAGCATGTGGCTGCCAGAGGGTGTGTGATTGGATTTCAGCTGGATAATGAAACCAAGCACTATGGCACGGCAGGAGACTATGTGCAAAAGCTTTTTGCCGAATATTTAAAAGAGAAATTCGGTACTACAGAGGCTTTAAATCAAGCGTTCGGCTTTGCTTATTGGAGCAATGCCGTGGGAAACTGGGAGGATTTGCCGGATGTCCGAGGAACCATCAATGCCAGTTATGCCTGTGAGTTTGAAAAATTCCAGCGGCAGCTGGTAACCGATTATATTGGCTGGCAGGCTGATATTGTATGCCGGTATAAGCGGGAAGAGCAATTTGTGACGCACAATATGGATTTCGAGTGGAAAAAGTTCGGCGCGTCGATTGCCCAAGATGGTTACAGCTATGGGGTGCAGCCGGATGTAAATCATTTTCAACTGGCCAAAAAACTAACCCTCGCCGGCGCCGACATCTACCATATGACGCAGGATGATTTGACAGGCGCTGAAATCGCCTTTGGAGGGGATTTAATCCGTTCCACCAAAAGGCAGAATTATCTTGTGCTGGAAACCCAGGCCCAGGCATTTAAACATTGGCTGCCTTTTGACGGGCAATTGCGGCTGCAGGCTTATAGCCATATCGCCAGCGGGGCCATTGGCGTCATCTATTGGAATTGGCATTCGATTCACCATAGTTATGAGACCTATTGGAAAGGCCTTTTGAGTCATGACTTGAAGACAAACCCTACGTATGAGGAAGCAAAAGTCATCGGAAAAGAATTTCGGGAGCATGCGGATGAGTTGGTAAACTTAAAAAAAGAAAATAAGGTCGCCCTGTTGATTAGCAACGAGTCACTGACTGCTTTAAAATGGTTTCCTATCGATAAGGATTTGTCTTATAACGATGTCGTCCGGTGGATGTATGATTCTTTATATGAAATGAATGTGGAGTGTGATTTCCTGTTTCCGGAATCCGATAATTTTCAGGATTATCAAGTCATTATCACGCCCGCTTTGTATTGCGCCCCGGAAGATTTGCTCGGCCGGTTGAAATCATTCGTTGCCGACGGAGGGGTATTGATATCCTCGTTCAAAACGGCTGTAAGTGATGAATATGTGACGGTATATCATGACGATCAGCCCCATATATTGCACGAATGTTTCGGGATAACGTATAACCAGTTTACACAGCCGGGTACGGCAAAATTAACCGGTGGTATTGTAGAAGATGATCAAAATACCCTCCGTTATTGGATGGAACTCTTGAAACCCGGTGCGACCGCGGAAGTATTGGCCGGGTATGAACATAAGTATTGGGGAAAATATGCGGCGGTCACCAAAAATCCTTATGGGAAAGGACAAGCGTATTATATCGGGTGTTTTCCATCGAAGGAAATCTTGAAAAAGATATATCAAGACGCCTTCCATTCAATCCATATGCCTTGTCCGGGGTATACTTGGCCGCTCATTATCAGAAATTGCACAAGTCAGACCGGCAAAGGCGTCCATTTTATCTTCAATTATTCTAGCGAGGAGAAAAGGATTCAGTGCCCCTATCATGCGGTAAAGGATATTTTGAATGGGAATCATTATGACGGTGGTATGGATATCCTGCTTAGGGATTGGGATGTATGCATAGTAAGGGAGGAATAACTGTGAAAAAGCTTCATAATCCGATCTTGCCCGGGTTTAATCCGGATCCCAGCATTTGCCGGAGAGGCGATGACTATTATATTGCCGTATCTTCTTTTGAGTGGTTTCCCGGCGTACCGGTTTATCATTCCAAGGATATGAAGAATTGGAACTTAATCACCCATTGTCTAAAAAGCGAGCAATCCGCGGACTTAAGAAGGCTGCCTTCGGCAAAAGGAGTATGGGCGCCTTGCCTGACCTGGTGCGAAAAGGACGGCTTGTTTTATTTGGCTTATACCGTTATGAACAGTATGAATGCCCGGTATTTCGATCTGGATAATTACCTGATTACGGCGCCGGACATCTACGGCCCCTGGAGCGCTCCCGTATATTTACATTCCGCAGGGTTTGATCCATCGGTGCTTCATGATGAAGATGGAAGGAAATGGGTGGTTTCAATGGAGTGGGAGACCCGGGACGGCTATCATAAACCGGGAAGCATCTGTGTGGTGGAATATGAGCCGCGGAAAAAAGAAATCCTGGGATTTCCCAAGCGGATTTGGGAGGGCGGTACCCGGCGCGGCTGTATCGAAGGGCCCCATCTATATCAGAGGAACGGCTATTACTATTTGATGTGCGCGGAAGGCGGAACGGGGTATGGACATTCCGTTACGGTAGGACGTTCGCAAGCTATCTTTGGACCCTATGAGCCTGATCCCCATAATCCCATCCTTACTTCAACGGCTGATTTTGATGAAATGGATCATGATGACTATTTAAAACTTAATCGTTTTAATCCCCATAGTTATCTGCAAAAATCCGGCCATGGAAGTATCGTTGAAACCAGTCTGGGAGAATGGTACCTGGTTCACCACTGCGGCAGACCGTTTTTGCCTGAACTCCGGTGCACTCTTGGCAGGGAAACCTGCATGCAGAAGATGGTTTGGATCGAAGATGGCTGGCTTAGGATGAGCGGCGCTACCAACCTTGCCCAAGAGTATTTTGAATCCAGCGCCCTGCCGGAAATCAAGGAAACCGCGGCAGACACCCATTACCGGTTTGATAGGCCGGTGATGCCTGTTTCCTTGTATTCTCCGCGAATCGATTCCCAAAGTTTCTGTTCCTTGAGGGAACGTCCGGGTTATTTGCGCCTGCGCGGCCAAGAATCTTTTTCCTCCCTTAACAAAGTTAGTCTCATTGCCCGCAAACTCACTTCACTCCATGCCAGCGTGGAGACAAAAATGGATTTCGCGCCCAAAGTTTATCAGCATTATGCGGGATTGATGATTTATTACGATAACATGGATTATATTCTCTTACGCAAAACCTATAGCGAAAAACTAAATCAAGAAGTTATCGATTTGCTGCGCGTCAAAAGCGGGGAACGGATCGAACTGTTGCCGGAGCAGGTTCCGGTTGAAAAGGGCGGCATTTATTTTAAGATCAAGATTCAGGCCCGGGACACCACCTTTTATTGGTCAATGGACGGCAAAGTATACCAAAGGATCGGAGATATTTATGATACTTCCGAATTCTCGGATGAATTCTGCAAGGCGGGTGAATTTACCGGAACATTCGTTGGAATGGGTTGTGTGGATGCCATGCTCCACAAAGAATGCGCCGATTTTGAATTTTTCAACTATCAGGAAGAGGAGCGGTAGACCTAATTTTTGAAGGATGAAGAGCAGGAGTTGACCAGGGATTTCACGAAGATATATAGGTTGAAATAAATTTTGCTGTTGTCAGTAATCGCTGTTAGAAAACGAACGTCTATTTGACCTAACTCTTGCTCTTCCCCAACGATGTTGTTCAAAGTAGTTGTTTCAGTGGAAGAGTAACCGCGAACTTTAAGTTCGAAGCCGCTGACCTCTAAAAGATTTTTGGTCTCGAAGGCAGCACGCACTTGTGCGTGAGGTTACTCTCCCACTGAATCGGCTTCATTAAAAAGCTCCATTGGGGGAGAGCAAGAGAGAGGTATAGACCTACAGCCAGCCTAGATACTTGTTTTGTCTTTTGCTCAAATTATTTATTTCAACATATATAGCAATAAAATGCTCTTTCATGGTAAATAATTACTGGAGGTTCCTGAATAATGGATACGATTCTCTTTGATTTGGACGGCACCCTTCTACCCCTTGATTTGGACAAGTTTACCCAAAGATATTTTCAGGAGATGGGGAAAAAGTTTCACGATTTGATTGATCCCAAACTGTTGGTGAAATATATCTGGGCAGCCACCGAGGTGATGGTCAATAATTTAGAACCGCGCCGCAACGAAGAAGTCTTCATGGAAAAATTCGGACAATTGGTCCGGGCGGAAGATTTGCCGGTTTATCAGCAACGTTTTGACGAGTTTTACGACCAAGGGTTTTTAATGGTCCGGGAGACGGTGGCGGAGAGCCCGGAAATGCAAAAAAGCGTCCGCCTTTTAAAAGATAAAGGTTACCGTCTGGTCATCGCCACCAATCCTTTATTTCCCCGGAAGGCGATATATCACCGGATCGAATGGGCCGGTTTTAAGCCCGGGGATTTTGAATATGTTTCCTGTTATGAACAAAACCAATATTGCAAGCCGCAAATTCATTACTACCGGGAAATTTTGCAGGCAATCGGAAAAGAACCGGAAGAATGCATGATGGTCGGCAATGATGTGCAGGAGGACTTGGTGGCGGGAACTTTGGGGCTTAAGACTTTCTTAATCACCGATTATTTAATCCACCGGACCGGGGAGCCCATCCAAAGCACCTATCAGGGGAAATATCCGGATTTCTTGAAATTGGTAGAGGGGTTGGAAAGAGTAAAATAAACTTTTGGAGAATAAAAATCATTCTCCGGAGAGTGACCGAGATTCTTCGGAGAATGAAAATGATTCTTGGGAGAATAAAAATGACTCTCCGGAGAGTAACGGAGAGTCGTGGGAGAATGAAAATCACCTTTGGGAGAATACAAAACATTCTCCGGAGAATGTTAGCCGTTTTTTTGCAGGCGCCATATTTTAGACATCATTTTTTTCTCCAATCGCATGTTACCGCGTAACAATGTTCGTAATACTTCATCCCATCCGCCTCCTTGCCGGAAAGTGATTACAGATGAATAAGGTATTTAAATACCAGCCAAAAGTGGCAAAAGCTTCCGGCCATCACCAACAGATGAAAGATTTCATGGAAGCCGAACCATTTGGCATTTTTGAGCGGCCATTTTAAAGCGTAAATCACGGCGCCGACACTGTAAAAAACCCCTCCGGCAATGAGCCACAAAATTCCGCCGCGGGGAACGTTTTTGACCAGCGGCCAGAAAGCTATCACCACCAGCCAGCCCATGAGCGCATAAATGGAAGTGGAGAGCCAGCGGGGCGCTTTATAGAAAGTATGGAAGATAACACCCAAAAGGGCGCAGCCCCAAATCACCCCGAATAAGCTCCACCCCCAAGCGCCCCGCAAGGGAACCAGGCAAATTGGAGTATAAGTACCGGCTATCAAAATATAAATCATCATGTGGTCGATATTCTGCAGGATTTTTTGCCATTTTTCCGGCACCGGCAACATGTGATAAAAAGCGCTGGCTGCATAGAGCAGGATCAGACTGGCGCCGAAAATGCTGAAGGAAACCACATGCCATGCGGTGCCGATCATGGCGGCATAGTATACCATTAGCACCAGGCCGGCAATGGAAAGAAACATTCCCAAAAGATGGGTCAAGCCGCTGACCGGATCGCGCAGTTTCAGTTTCATTTTTTCCTCCGTCAAAATAGTTTTTTTTGAATGGATTTGATCTGTAAATTACCCCGCTTTTTCCAGGCCCAAGATTAACCCCCGGATTATGCTGTTTCGGCCTTTCTATCAAAGGCTTGAGAATTTTATTATACCATACAGCGCTCATTCCTTTTGCGAATGGAGACATAATATACCGTTAACTCAGAATTCATTTTTTTAAGGTCAAGTAGGTTTTGAGTCATCATTGACGAATTATTTTCAATGTAAAAGGTATGTAAAAAAGGGGTAAAAATTTTGGAAGTCCTTAAACCATGAAAATGCGGCTTCATCAATGGAACTCAAATCCGAAAACATCATGGGGCAAACTCATCGAGGGAATCTTCATGAACCGGGGATTGCAATTTCGAATCGCTTTCTCCTTCACTTTAATTTCTTTGATTCCCTTATTAGCGTTGGGTTTCTTTTCATATTATAAATCCGCGGGCACCATTCAAGATATCGTAAGTCAATATACCAGTGATATCACCAATGAAATTAACATCAATATCTTTTTGAACTTCAAGGATATTGACGATATCAGCAAGATGGTATTAAACAGCGATCCGCTCAAGGAAATCTTGGCCCAGGAAAGAGCGGAAACAATCGCGGATAAAAATGAAAATTATCTGAAGATCATTTCAATCCTTAAGAGTATTAAGTTTAGCAATGATTTCATCACCAGTATTTACATTCTATCTTCCCAAAACAATACGATTTATGCAGTAGGCGATGTTACCGGGAACTACGGCATTAGCTTTTTAACCCCGGAATACCGGGCCAACTACAAAAAATCCGCAATTTACCGGGAAACTTTATCCGAATACAATAACTATAAATGGTGGCCTCCCCAAAATGTCTTGGGGCAAAACGTTTTTGTCTTGACACGCAAACTTTATGATATGGACCGGGGGAATTTGGGCGTCGTCGTAATCCACGTCAATCAAAATATCTTAAGGAATATCGCCGACAGGTTAACCCATCACAAAAATACCTTGTTGTATTTAATCGATGAAGAGGGACGCTTTATTTATCACCCTGAAATTGCATGGATGGGAAAGAAAATTGAGGACCCGGAAATTTTGAAACGGGTGAGCCGGAGTGAAAACGGGAGTTTTGTCACCCGTAAGAGGCAGCCCAAATTATTTGTGGTTTATAATACTTTTTTCGTTACCGGCTGGAAACTGGTTGCCCTGATACCCTATAGGGATCTAATCGCCGAAGCCAGCACTTTGCGTAATGTCACCATCATCATTTTTCTGGCATGTTTTGTATTGGTGCTCATTCTTTCACTTTTCATCTCCAGAGGGATCTTGAATCCGGTTCGGAAATTGAATCAACTCATGCGGCAGGGCGCCACCGGTGATATGAAAGTTAGATTCAATGTGTTATACCAGGATGAGATTGGCGATTTGGGCGTTTCCTTTAATCAGATGATGGGGAATATCGAAAAATTGATGCAAATGGTGGAAGAAGAACAACAACACAAGGTGAAAGCCCAGATAAGCGCCTTGGAGGCCCATATCAACCCCCATTTTTTGTATAATACGCTGGCATCCATGTATTGGCTGGCGATGGCGGAAGGAAACCATAAAGTCGGGCAAATGGCAGTCGCGCTTTCCAACTTTTTCAGGCTGGGATTGAATAAGGGAAAAGAATTCACTACGGTTGAAAAGGAAGTCGAGCATGTGAGGAGTTATCTGAGTATTCAAAAGATGCGTTTTGGGAATAAGTTTGAATATCATATCCAGGTCGATCCGGAGATACTCCAATATCGGACCATTAAACTGATCTTGCAACCGCTGGTGGAGAATTCCCTGGTTCATGGGATTGAGGGATTGCCTGTGCCGGGTTTGATTAAAGTCTCCGTATTCAAGGCCGGGGAGTGGATTATCTTCCGGGTCCTTGATAACGGCTCAGGAATTGCCAATTTGGATGAGGATGGCTTGCCCAAAATAATGAACAGCGGTTACGGGTTGCAAAATCTTCAGCAGCGGCTGAGCCTTTACTTTGGGAACGACTATTCCCTCAGCTGCACCAGTGTTCCTCATCAGGAAACTGTTTTTGAGATTTCGATACCCGTCAGAAGCCGGCCGGAGGGAGAGGAACATGTATAAGCTTTTGATAGTTGACGATGAGGAAATCATCCGGATGGGGATCTTCAATACCATTCCTTGGACCGATTTAGCCATTAGCCAAGTGAAAACCGCAGCTAACGGAGGGGAAGGGCTGGCGCTGTTTGAACAATTTCATCCCGATATCATATTAACCGACATTCGGATGCCGGTTGTGGACGGCTTGGAACTTTTAGGCCGGGTTGTACAGGCCGGAACCGGCGTAAAAGTAATTATTTTGAGCGGTTATGAAGATTTTGGTTATGCCCGGTCCGCGCTGAAACTGGGGGCGTTTGATTACTTATTGAAAACGGCTGACATTGCAGAATTAACCGGAGTTCTTCATAAAGCAGTCGTTGCCATCGAAAAAGATCGGCAAAAGGAACGTCAATTCGATAAAAGCCTGCTGTTATTGAGAAATCGGTATCTTAACGAGTTGCTTTTGAAAAGAGAGCGATTGGCCGAGATTTATCATGAATTAAATCTGGCTGGAACCACATTGGCGGATTCTTTGATCATGGCGGTAGGGGAGATGGATGAAATTACCCTGTTAAACGAAGAATCCTCCGGGGAACAGAGCCGGCTTTTAAGGTCACGGGTGCTTGAGATCGCCGGAGCGGAACTGGACAATCAGGGAACATGCTTTGAGAGTCATTCGGAAGAGTTGGTTTGGATTTATCATTGTGACCCTGATGTAAGTGAAACTGAAAACCGGCGCCGGTTCATAGCCCAATGTCATTCGGTTTCCAAACGGGTTGATTGCAGTCTTGATGTTTCTCTCAGGATAGGCCTTAGCAATGTTGGCTCCGGAGAAGCCAGGGTGAGTTTATGTTATGAACAAGCCCAAACGGCGCTGGAGTATACATTGTTTACCGGAAAGGACAGCTTTATTTTATTTGAGGAAATTGCCGATAAAACGGGAGTTAACTTTCAAATCGCCGCCGATGATGAATATAGATTATTCTCGGCGCTGAGAGTAGCCGATAAACAATTGGTTTTGGATACCCTTCATACAATCTTTGAGCAGATCCGTGAATGCCGGAGCATCCGGGTTACCCACTTCCGGCAGATTTGCGGCGATCTCATAAGCAGCGCCTTCCGGGTGCTGCATGAGTTTAATATAAATCCGGCGGACCTGTTCGGGAGAGAGGTCCGTTTCCATGAAGAAATTAAAAAACAGCGGGATTTCACCGAAGCCAGGCAATGGGTGGTTGCGATATTTGAAAAAATGGCCGTTTATATCCTCCATAATAAAATTCTCAAAAACAAGCGTGTGATTGAACAGGCTAAACAGTTCATAGCCGAACATTATCACGAGAATTTGACCCTCAATAAAATAGCGGAAACGGTTTATATGAGTCCGAACTATTTTAGCAACTTATTCAGTAACGAAGTCGGAGAAAGTTTTTTGGAATACTTGACTTCATTACGGCTGCAAAAGGCAAAACAATTATTGGGTGAAAAGGACGCTAAAGCCTTTGAAGTCGGGGAGAAAGTCGGTTATGACAACCCGCAGTACTTTAGTAAGATTTTTAAAAAGTATACCGGAATGACGCCTTCGGAGTATAGAGAATATTTACAAAAAAATTCCCCGGTGAATTCTTAAAAACGTGCAAGTTTCCCGTAGAAATAAACAATAAAATGTTGCTTCATTGCCGCTATAATGATGAAAGGCAATGATTTTTTTATGGTAAGCCTTCTTTTGGACATTCAAATTTTGCTCGGGAAATTTTCAGCAGCGTTGCGCGTTGGGAGATTGGCCAAAGTTTTTGCAGAGGGGGATTAGAAAATGGCAGATTATGATGTGGCGATTGTTGGAGGGGGAATCTCCGGAACCATGGCGGCCATAGCCGCTGCCCGTTGCGGGGCTAAAATCTTACTCATCGAAGCATACGGTTTTCTGGGTGGAATGCTGACTGCGGCCGGAGTTGGACCCATGATGACATTTCATGCCGGAGACCAACAAGTAATCCGGGGGGTCACCGGAGAACTGATTGATCGCTTGGTGGATAAAGATAAGTCGGTCGGGCATATCTTTGACACCACCGGATTTACTTATACCGTTACTCCTTTTGATCTTGAAGGAATGAAGCGGGAGTTGGAAACCATGGTGCTGGAAAGCGGCGGGGAGATTTTGTATCATACCATGCTCGCAGGGGCGAAAACGGCTGGCGGTGAAATCAAACAGATTACTTTATGCAACAAAAACGGGTTAAGTGAATTGGCCGCGAAAGTGTTTGTCGATGCCACTGGGGATGCCGATCTTTCTGCTATGGCCGGGGTTGAATGTGCCAAGGGCCGCCAAACGGACGGAGCGGCTCAGCCGATGACCATGAAACTCCGGATGACTCATGTAAACATCGCAGAAGTAAAAGCATACATCAAAGCCAATCCCGATGAATTTCCCCGTTTAAAAGGGAACACCTCCATCATCGACCAGGCGCCCCGGTTATCCATCGGCGGTTTTGTCAATTCGGTAAAAGCCGCGCGGGCAAGGGGAGAAATCACGTTCCCCAGGGAAGAATTGTTATTTTTTGAAACCAGTAATCCCGGCGAAGTCATTATCAATACCTCAAGGGTGATTGGATTCGACAGTACGGATGCCTGGAGCTATAGCCGGGCGGAGATAGAAGGCAGGAGACAGGCCAGGGAATTGGAGCTGTTCCTGAAGAATAGAATTCAGGGTTTTCAAAAGGCCCGAATGGTTTGTTCCGGGCCGGCGATTGGGGTAAGGAGTTCCAGACAGATTAAAGGCCTGTACACGATAACAGCCCAGGATTTGCTCTCCTGTAAAAAGTTCGCCGATGGAATCGCCCATTCGGGATACCCCCTCGATATTCATAACCCCGGTGGGGAGGGCACCCAGTCAATCCATCTTCAAGCGGGCCAATTTTATACCATTCCTTACCGGTCGCTGGTAAATGGACAAATAAACAATCTGGTTACGGTCGGGAGACCGATTGCCGCCACTTTCGAGGCCCAGTCGGCGATCAGGTTATCTCCCACCGCCGGGGCGATTGGACATGCCGGTGGGGTGGCGGCGGCTCTGGCAGTAAAGGATAAAGTATCAACGAGCGAAGTCAATATTTCTGAATTGCAGAACGCTTTAAAAGAACAGGGAGCTTATTTGGATATATAACTCACCGGCTTGAATGGTTGCCGATTCGTAAAGAGAAGAACCATCGGAATCTTTGGGAATAAAGGAGTCTATTGAATCGTAAAAATGGACAATTTTTCGGTAAGAATGTTCATTGGTTTAAAAGGTTGTTGAGATTATAATAAAAATCACCATCAACCTTACCGCGGCAAAGGTCATAAAAACGAGTGGATTGATTCGTAAAGTTATTGGAGGGAGTTTCATGAAAAAAATTAGATTCAATTTGATGTTCTCGCTGGGTGTCTTGTTGGTGTTAACGGTTTCCGTAATCGGGCTGGCGGCTGTCAAGCCGGTTACTTTAAAAATGGTTATTTGGGGTAACCCAAGGCATGTCGATATGTACGATAAGCTGTTGGATTCCTACAAAAAAACCCATCCCCATGTTACTATGGAGGTTATCGTCGCACCGTACGGTGAGTTTACTGAAAAAGTCACTTCCATGATTGCCAGCGGCAATCCACCGGATGTTACCTGGTGGTCTGAAGACAGCCTTCCTTACTTCGCAGACAAAGGGTATTTTATGGAGCTTGATTCTCCGCTTAAAAAGTGGGGCGCGGACTGGGATGTCGATGATTTTTACCCGTCCACCTTGGAGGCGGCCCGCTGGAAAGGGAAATTATATGCGATACCCTTTTCAACTCCAGCCCCGGTTTTATACTACAATAAAAAGCTGTTTGACGAAGCGGGTCTGAAATATCCGGATCAGAATTGGACCTGGGATAATTTTGACGCGGCGGTCAGGAAATTGACGAAGGGTGAAGCGGCTACCAAGATATATGGCGTCGATAACTTGTTGGATAAGGGGAATGATTGGCAGAACCTGTTAAATTTAATCCGGTCTTATGGCGGGAAATTCATGAATAAGACCAAGACCAAGTGTATCATCAATAGTCCCCAATCGGCACTTGCCCTTAAGAAGTATATGGAATGGGTTAATGGCGGGTATTCGACTAAACCCGGAGTTTCCGCGCCTTTTGAACAGAACCGGGTCGGAATGTTCGTGGGCTTTATGAGCATGAAAGCGCGCTTTGATGGTGTTAAAGATTTGGATTACGATATTGCATACCTGCCCAAGGGTCCTGCCGGACGGATATTACGGAGCGGTTTTGCGGGACTGGTTGTCTTGAAATCAACCCAATATAAAAAGGAAAGTCTCGATCTATTGGGTTTCTTAAGCAGTAAAGAAGGAATTAAAGCGCAATCGCTCTACTTCGGGCCGCCGCGGAAATCCATCGGCCTTTCCAAGGAATTCCTCGATCCGGCAACACCGCCGGCGAATAAAAAAATATTTATCGAGTCCTTGCAATATAGTTCGGTAACGGAGAAATTTCCCTTGTTTGTGAAGGCCAACATCATGGCCCAGGAAGAAATCGACTTGATGGTGGCGGGAAAACAACCGGTAGAAGAGACGCTGAAAAAGATTCAGGGACGGATTAACGCGCTTTTGGCAAATTAATCATTTTGATGAGGCTGTCTTAAAGTAATTTAAAGCTCTTAAGGTATACAAGATAAAATCACCGGGGTTGTATATCTTGACATTTAAATTTTTCTTTGGGACAGCCCTGTTTTTAATCCGGAACTGCAAGAAAGGAGATATTATGGCGACAGCTAAAATAAATTACCCCGAAGGGACCGGGCGGGAATTATCCCCTAAGGGGGACTTGTTTCGCGGGGACCGGCTTTGGGGAATTTTATTCATTATGCCTTTAATGATCGGGCTGGTCATCTTTTTATTGGTTCCGTTGTTACGGAGCGCATATTTAGGGTTCACCAATTTTAATGTATTGGAAGCGCCCCATTTTATTGGAGTTCGGAATTATCTGGACTTATTTCAAAAAGACCGGATGTTTCAAAAAGCTTTTCTAAATACCTTGCTCTTCACCGCCGGGCTCGTACCCTTAAATGTGGTGTTGGCAGTTGTAACTTCGCTGTTATTGAATCAGGTGCGAAAATTGGCCAGCCTTTTTCGAGCGGTTTATTTCATCCCGGTAATCACATCGGAAGTGGTATTTTCCGTGGTTTGGCTTTGGATCTGGAACTATGATTATGGTTTGGTCAATTATATATTGAGAACGGTCGGGATTGCCGGGCCGAATTGGCTGGGGGATTCAAATTGGGCCATGTCTTCGGTGATCATCACCAGGGTTTTAAAAAATTTGGGGATGAATGTAGTCATTATCCTGGCTTCGTTACAATCCATACCGGAGATGTATTACGAGGCGGCGGAACTTGACGGGGCGGGCTGGTTTAAAAAAACCATCCATGTGACATTACCCGAACTGGGTCCGGTAATTTTTTTAACATTGATGGTAACCGTAATTGGCGCTTTTAAGGTGTTCGGTTCAATTTACGTTTTAACGGGCGGCGGGCCTGCCGGGTCAACCAATGTACTGGTGATGTATTTATATCAGATGGGCTTTAAGACCTTTGAATATGGCAAGGCTTCGGCAATCGGAATGGTTATCTTCGTCATCGTATGTATCTTAACGCTGGTTCAGTGGACTTTACGAAAAAAAATGGTTTATCAGGAGGAATGATTGAGATGGGACAAGAGGCATCGAAAATTATACAATATGAAGCAGTAACTGATAAACACCGCTCTCCGATCAAACTGAATCAGCTTTTTACCCACCTATTTCTTTTAGCGCTGGGGTTAATCTTAATATTGCCGTTTATTTGGATGGTTTCAACTTCGCTTAAAAATCCGGGTAGTGAGTTTTATTATCCGCCGCAATGGCTCCCCAACCCGATTACATTGCACAATTATCAAACCGCCTTATCCAGAGCGGACTTTATTCAAAGTTATTACAATAGCATAAAAGTGGCGGTACTAACGGTAATTCCCACCATCTTTTTGGTCTCGATTGCCGCGTATGCCTTTGTTAAATTGAAATTTAAAGGCCGTAACAGCCTGTTTTTCCTGGTTATTATGCTCATCATGATACCCCAGGAAGTAACATTGATACCCAATCTGTTGTTAATGAAAAGTTTTGGCTGGCTGGATACCCATGCCGCCCTGGTAATTCCTAATATTTTCGGCAGTGGAGCTGTTTTCGCCCTCTTTATTATGAGGCAAAATATTTTATCAATCCCGGACTCGTTGATTGAGTCCGGAAAAATTGACGGGGCCAATCATTTTCAAATCTTTGTGAAATTGATTTTTCCGCTAACCAAGTCGGCGGTTGCTACCATGAGCATTTTCACTTTGATGAATTCCTGGAACGATTTTATTTACCCGTTGGTGTATCTCAATTCGACCGCTAAATATACTTTGCCTTTGTCGATCGCCATGTTCCAACAAGCTTACGGGATGACGGAATGGACGGTCTGGATGGCCGCGGCGACGGTGAGTATATTGCCGCTATTGATCGGGTTTTTGTTTGCCCAAAAACAATTTATCAGTTCAATGGCAATGACGGGAATAAAATGAGGAGGAGTTACTGTGACTCAATGAATGGTTTCAAAATGAAAGCCGGAATATCGGCCATTCATCTTGGTCATTCATTGATGTCGGGCAACCGTTTTGGGATTTTCAAGAAAAGAATCCCAGCCAACAGTAATAAGGGAAAGATAATCGCTATCAATAATCCGGATTTTAATCCCAATTGCTCCGGGTTCAAATGATGAGCCGCACCAATGGCCAGTAATTTGGAGGACCTTTGGGATAGATCCGAAATCCATCCCGCCAGCCACGGACCCACCGAACAGCCTACATCGCCGAAAATTGCCAGCACGCCGAACATGGCGGTACCGCCCTTGGGATAATATTCCGCCGTTAGACTGAGTGTTCCCGGCCACATTAAGCTGATGGACAATCCGCAAACCGCGCACCCTAAAAGAGAAATCAGTGGTATGTTAACAAAGACGGTAATGGCATAACAAGCGGTACATAAAAGTCCGCTGGCAATCAAAGCTTTTTTCAGATTGATTTTATGCCCCCAAAAGCCATATACACTGCGCCCGATCCCCATTAAAATCGCAAACAGGCAGGGACCGAGGATATCTCCCGTTACCTTAGGGACTTCCAGTCCTTTTTGGGCAAATAGGGAAGACCATTGGGACATCGTCAATTCGGAAGCCCCGGCGCACATCATCAGCAGAATGGCAATGATAAATGCTTTTGACCCCAGCAATTGCTTTACGGGTATTTTATCATGTTCGGGAACCGCCGGCATCAGAGGCACTTTCATAAATAAAAAAACATTCAATAATGGAATCAACGACCAGACAAGGGGTAATAGGTACCAAATGTCATTACCCAAAGCTTTCATGATTAACGTCGTTATCAGAACGACGACCATTTGGCCCCAACAATAAAATGAATGCAGCAAACTCATTGCCGAAGCCTTGGCCTCGCCGGGTAAAGAGTCTACGATCGGGCTGATTAAAACCTCTATCAATCCGCCGCCCATTGCATAAATTACAACCGCGATCATTAGCCCGGTATAGGGTGAGGACAATAGATTGGGCAATATCCCGAGGGAAATTAATCCGAAAGCGCAAAAAACGTGGGCTAATATGGCGGTGTTGCGCCAGCCCCATTTATCGGCATATTTAACAGCAAGGAAATCGGCCAGAATTTGGGTTCCAAAATTAATTAAAATCAGCCGGCCGATCATTTCAAAGGAAATCTTGAATTGATCCTGAAAAACAATGAACAGTATGGGAGCGAGATTGTTTACAATGGCCTGGCTGATAAATCCCAAATAGCAAGCGGAAAGCGTATGTTGGAACGTCAGTTTCATCTTTAAGTTTCCTTATTGGCACAGTAGATTTTAACCCCGATGCGGCAAGTGTATATGGACTACGGTTTTGGGGATTGCTTGTCGGATTTACGTTTAAACCTAAATATCATTCGATGATGATTGAATTTTCACCTGCTTTCAACGATAATAAGTTGGGCAAAAGCTGGATGACGTTGAAAATTTTTTAAGAACGGATTGCGATATTCGTCATAATCATGCCCGTATGTTCTTGAAAGTGAGATAGTCTCAACAAACTTGGATATAACGACCAAATTAGTCGAAAATGGGGTTTGACCGATTTTGGGTTTGAGGCGGATTTTTAGTAAAATAGAGATTCCTGTGAAGAAAAACCATGAAAGTGCCATAATATACCTATTATCGATAAGGAGAACTCCATGTCTGTCCAAAAACACCCTGCCTACCACGATGAAGCCAAGCATCTGGATTATACCCTCAATTATGTCGAGAAAACCATTACCCACACGGCATCGAAAAGAAAACGGGTCGGCCAGGAAGTCGCTCAACTCGACCGCCGCTACATGGATGGAAACAGCCAGGATTTTATCGACCTGATGGTCAATAACCAGTTGCTAAGCAGTGCGGATTTGAAGCTTCGGAATTTGGAGACGGCCCGCCAAAAGCCCTACTTTGCCCGGATTGATTTTCATGAGGACGGAAAGGCGGAAAAAGAAGAACTCTATATCGGCAAAATGTGCCTGTCCCGGGATGAGGATCAAAAGCTGATTATTGTTGATTGGCGGGCGCCGGTCGCCAATATGTATTATGAAAGCCGCCTGGGGGATGCCGGCTATGAGTGCCCTGAGGGGAAAATCAAGGGGAAATTATCCCTTAAAAGGCAATTTTCCATTGACCAGGGTCAACTGGAGGGGATTTTCGATATCGACATTACCACCAATGATCAATTCTTGCAATCTTATTTAGGAGCAAGCGCCGATAACCGCTTAAAAGATATCGTCTCCACCATCCAGGCTGAGCAGAACCGGGTAATCCGGGCGGATATGAACCGCCCTTTAATCGTCCAGGGGGTGGCCGGTAGCGGTAAAACCACCATTGCCTTGCATCGGATTGCTTATTTGATTTACAATTACGGTCAATCGTTTGTACCGGAGAATTTTATGATCATCGCTCCGAACCGGCTTTTTTTGAATTATATTTCGGAGGTTTTGCCGGAACTGGGCGTGGAGCGGGTCAAACAGACGACGTTTGAGGATTTTGCGCGGGAGGTCATTGCCGAAAAATACCAGGTTAAAGACCCCAATGAAAAACTTTTGCAGTTTGTGGAGCCCAATCCGGCTCCTAAGCAAACCGCCGAAAATGAATGGATCAAACAAGCGGCCATGGTAAAGTCGGGTATGATGTTTAAAGAATTCTTAGATTATTTTCTAAAGCAGCTGGAAGAAAAACTACTGCCTACCAGTGATTTCGGATTTGAAGACAATGTGCTATACCGGAATGAGGACATTCGCCGGCTCTTTTTTGTAGATTACCAAAGTTGGCCGATTTACAAACGGGTGGAACAAATCAAAAAACATTTTCAAAAGCGGCTTAAAGAGTGGCAGGGGGATGCCGCCGTCCAGCTGAATAACCAATGTCATGTCGCCATTGATAGAATGAAGATGAAAGAAGAGGACACCCCGGAACGCCAAGCCAAGATTATTGCTTTAATTGACGGCAAAAATGAAAAGGTTGCGCGGCTTAAAAGCTTTACCACGGGGGGAATTAAGGCTTACTTTAAACAGGTCCCATTCCGGAACGCGCTGGAGTGTTACGGGGACTTTTTCGCCAATCCCCTTTATTTTAAGGCGGCAGCCACAGACAAGTTAAAACCGGAACTCATTTCATGGCTCCGTCAGGGAACGCTGGCCGATCTGAACAATGGCCAGTTGGAACTGGAAGATTTAGCCCCGGTGCTTTATATTAAATATCGTCTGGAAGGTTTAAGCGAAAGGATCAGGGTCAAACACGTAGTCATTGACGAAGCCCAGGACTTCAACACTTTTCAGTTTTATACGATGCGCCAGATGATTAAGGACAGCTCTTTCACGATTTTAGGCGACCTGGCCCAGGGGATTCATTCCTACCGGGGGACTACCAATTGGGAGGAAGTCCGGCGGGATGTATTTCAGAATGAAGCCGATATCCTTACTTTGGAGCAAAGTTACCGGACTTCGATGGAAATCATGAGAACCGCCAATTTGGCCATTAGCCATTGGCAAGCGCCCCATTTAAGTCAGGCAAAGCCGGTCATCCGCCATGGTGAGCCCGTAAAGTTTGTGGCCAAGAAAAACCTAGCGGAGATAACCGCCGAAATCGCGCTGAAAATTCTTGCCTTGCAAGCGGCGGGAGTCAAATCCATCGCTATTGTTGGGAAAACAGCCGGTGAATGCAAAACCGTCAGGGATTATCTCAAAAAGAATTCTGTGGAGGCAACTTTGATCAGCGGCCGGGAGTCGGAATATCAGAGCGGACTGGTAATCGTACCGTCTTATTTGGTGAAAGGCTTGGAATTTGATGCAGTTTTTCTCGTCAATGCCGACAAGGATACTTACCAGTCGATTGAGCTGGATATTAAACTCCTGTATGTCGCTTTGACCAGACCATTGCACCAATTGTTTATTTATTACACCGGAGAGTTGACTCCGCTGTTGCAATCATAAAAAAGTGGCGTTCTTGGCAAGGAAAGAAACTATCGAAAGTTCGCATTCTGTGATCAAAAAACACCGGAGTTTGCCGGTGTTTTTTGATCTTATGGATTGAACAGGAACTTTATTTGGCTCCGGCTGTCTTCAACAACTCCACAATTTGGGTGGCGTTGGCGGCAGTGGCAATGGAAAGGGCGGTTTCGCCTTTGGTGGTTTTTACATTCACATTGGCTTTTTTATCAATCAAAATTTTGGCAATCTCCACATCATTTTTCTTGGCTGCATACATCAGGGCAGTGAAGTCATTGCCATCTTTGGCATTGAGATTGGCCTTGTTATCGGCCAGTAATTGCACAATTTCTTTGAATCCTTTTTCAGTGGCGTTAATGAGCGCCGTATATCCATAGAAATCGTCCGGTTCATTGACTTTAATTTTTTTCTGGGCCAATAAGAGCTTAACGGTATCGGTTTGGCCGTAATAAGCGGCATACATTAAAGGAGTCCAGAAACCCATGGCTTTGCCGCGGAAATTTTTGTCATTCACTTTGACGTTAATATCGATACCTTTGGAAATAAAGAGATTGATAACGTCGTTTTTGCCGTAACGGGCTGCCAGGCAAAGAGCTTCACCGCATTGTTCCGGCTTGATTCCTTTGGATAATAAAGCATCGGCAACTTCCTGATTGCCGTTTACGGCCGCCATATTGAGGGCTGTGGTGAAATCCTCGGGATTAATGTTTTTAGGAAGCAGCAATTTGATGATTTCAGTATAATTTTTATTGGCTGCAATGAGGATGGGAGGTTGCCCTAAATTTTGTTTGGCATTCACATCCGCGGCTTTGGCAAGCAACATCTTAACGATTTCCGGTTGATTTTCCTGAACTGCAAAAACCAGGGCAGTTTCCCCTTTATTGCCTTTGATGTTGACATCGGCGCCTTTTTCCAAGAGTAGTTTCACAAAGGTCTGGCTTCCTTTTTGGGCTGCCAGCATCAACGCAGTTTGACCGTTATTTCTTTTAGCGTTAACATCGGCTTTGGCATCGATCAACAAGGGCGCTACATCTGCAGCACCGCTATCGGCAGCCAGAATTAAGGGGGTTTGGGAAAGGGTGTCTTTGCTGTTGGCATCAGCACCTTTGGCCAATAATAATTTAACGGTGTCCGGCGAGTTTTTTGCTATAGCAAGAGCCAATGCAGGATTTAAATCGTTGGTGGAGGCTCCTTTATCAAGCAGGATTTCGACAATGGCGGCATTGCCGTTTTCCGCAGCGGTGAGTAAGGGAGTAGTGACCTCGGTGGCGCCTTTGCGAGCTTTAATATTGATGTTGGCGTTTTTTTCAATCAATAAAGTAACGATTTCAGAAGAACCGCTACTGGCAGCGAACATTATGGGCGTCCAACCGGTTTTGATTTTGGCTTCTACTAAAGCCCCTTTTTCCAAGAGTAGTTTTACACTGGCGGCATCGCCTTTTTCGGCGGCATTGATTAACGGTGTCCGCCCGTCTTTATCGGTGGTATTGACGTCTGCGCCTTGAGAGAGCAGTTGTTCAACCTGAGCACTGTCACCGTTTTGACAACTGGTGAGTAAGGCTGTATTCAGCTCCTCAGTATTGACAGCGGGGGTGGGTGTAGGTGTGGTTTTTGCATTATCGGCCAGGACAGTTATGGATAAAATGGCGATGATACAAATGAAAACAAGCCCCAATGACCAAATCCGTTTAAGCATTTTCAATACGCTCCTTTGCATTGATGTTGAACAGGCAAGATCCTAAACTAAACTGGGAGAAAAAGATAACGATATGAAAAGATTTTAGCCGACTTATACTATATATATGAAGTCTTTGCCAGTTTTCCTAAGTGATCGTTTTTCTAGTTTAGTTAAATCTTTCCTATATGCTCTTATTATATTGCAACTCTTTCATAAATTAAATATATTATTTTTTTAAATGGTTTTGTTAAGAATAGTAAGGGGTGATATCGATGATTTCTTATTTGGTCTTTTTAGGGATCCTAATCATTTGCATTTACACAATTTTATTTTCGATTACCGAGTTTAAGAAAAAAAATTATCCCGGATTTTTTGGGATTATTTTGCTCGTTCTCACGATTTTGGTCCTTCCTTTTTATTTTTTATTTTTAAAGGGATAAAGAGGGATTTACTGAGCGCCGGATCATGCTAAGGGGAAACAAGCAGTCCAAAGCCGGCAGCTAAGGTTCAGCGCGGCTGAGGCGGCTGAAATTGAACCCCCACCCTGCGAATGTCTACTTTCGCAACAACATCAATTTTTGCTTTTCCAAATTTATCGGGCCAATTATAGCGGTCCCAATCGTCTCCGGTAAGGACGGTATTGCGAACTTTAATGCCGAAACCGAATACATCGGAGTTATATTGTTGAGCCTTTCGGATTGTTTTGATCGACCTTTTTTCCAACTCTCTGCCTATCAGCTTACTAAGAAATGCTTCTTTGGCGGGCTCTGTATAATCAATCCCGCTTTGGATGCTTAATATCTCGGCTTCCATTCTCAGTTTAACCTGGAAATGGTCTTGATTGTTTTTGTGCTTATATTTAATCTGTGGCAGGGAGCTGGTCATTAATCGATAAGCGATCTGGTAATCTTTTTTATAGGGATCGCGGATGGATAATAAAGCTTCATTGAAACTGTGAGTGATAATTTGTAAAATTTGCGTCTCATATACATCAAAAGATCCAATCAGTTTATCCTGCTTAAAAATTGCAGTGCCCATTAGCCGTATATCTTTGGCCTCAGGGGGTTTCCCGGACGCCCCTGCTTGAGGGCTGCCGGATTTTCCCCCTCCCCCCGATTTTTGCTCTTGCCCCCCGGACTGCTCCTGGTACTCGTCGGGATCTTGGCGGTGAAACCGACCCAAAAGCGGAGCATAGTTTTCCTGAGCCTTGGCCTCATAGCGATCCATAAAGTCATTTAACGTCGTCATGGGATACATGCCGGAAAAACGGGTTAGGCGGGAAAAGTCCCTAAAGTACTCGGAAGGATTTGGTTCAAGTCTGGGTTTAACCTTCATCACGTCGACCGCTTTCCCCTGGCAGATAAAAATATTTAAAGTCCGGCGCATTTCCCTGTAGCGTACCAGTGTATCGATCCAGTTCCGGACGCCTTTTTTTGCCAAGTCTTCTCCCAGTATCAGCACAGAGTTTTGTAATAAGGAGATTTCCCGGTTTACAGAGGTATTCATTAAATTAAAGCCTTCAAAGATTGTGGGGGCTTGCTTTGAAAGGATAAAAACCCCGGTATCTTTTCCATCCCCTCCGGACTCTCCGCCCCCGCCTTTCAATTTGGCCGGGATAGCGATCATGGTAGTAATTATTAAACCTTTACCGCCAGGACCAAGATCTAAGCCCAAGACTTGCACTAGGGCCAAGCTCTCTAGCTCCCGCCGGTCCCAACAACCGTTCAAAGCCAAAACCATTGTAAAAAGTATAACGGCGGGCAAAAGAATTTTCTTATTCATCGATTGGGTCACCCGTTTTTTTCTTGATAATCAATGAAAATAACCATAATAACAATGGAACACCAAAGGCCACAAGCGAATAATATTTTTCAATCTGAAAGTCATTCAGGATCACCGCTTGAGTCATGGAAGTCGGTATCAAACTAACGGTAAAAACCAAGACCGCTATGGGGATGCTCAACGGACGGTAGTCCTGAATCCGCAACGCCTGGGCAAAACTAGTTACCGTACCGTAAAACATTCCCGATAATTGAATCGCTGCAGTAAAAAACCATACGAAAACAAAAACCGCTTCAACCCGTTGAATAAATTCCTCCAGCGATATGAGCCTGGCTAACTGAAAGACCGGGAAGATAAGTTTGGTGGCTGAAACATAATTGAAAACCAATACCACAATAGCGGTGATGGCCATATTGATCAATACGGCGATGCCGATACTATAGGCTCCAACCCCGAATATTTTGGACTTATTGGCGATCAAGGGAGCTATCAGACCAAACAAAAGGATTTCCGAAAAAAGGGAAACGTTATAGGCTGAAGCTTTTAACAATTTTACCGGTCCTGTCCCTAAAATTGGCGCAAGATGCTGGATATCGCCATGGGATAGGCTGAAAAATACAATAATCCCCAATCCTAATAATAAATAAGGTCCAAAAAACCAGGCGACTCTGGATATGGTTTCAATACCGAGTGAGCACCCATAGATTAATATTGCCAGCAAGCAGAAAGTGATGACACTAATGGGTGTTCGCGGCAAAATGGATAAAATAAAGCTTTCAACGAACTGTCGTAAAAACAGCGAAGTAATGGTTAAGAAAAACAGAAAAAAAATAATTCCGATGACTCCGCCGATGATAGGACCGCCGATGACACGGGCGATTTCGATGATATTTTGGCCCGGATATTTACGGATTAGGTAATATATGAACAAAAAGCCGATCAGGCTTAAAATTCCCGATAAAAGTACAATCAACCATCCTGCCCCTTCGCCGAAAATTGCCATATCCCGGGGAAAGGATAGAAAAATTTTCCCGGACATAATGATAATTAAAAGGGTTAAAGCCTCCCGGTGTCCGATACTTTCTTTTTTTATCAAGATTCCGATTCATCTCCTTTATTTTCATTCTGCCTAGGCCGATCCCATGGACGGGTTTTTTTATCCTGACGGATTATATCAAGGGGGTTTAGGAAAAACGGTCGAAAACGTTGTGAAAAGGACTTGGGTCTGATGATACGGTCGTCTGATTTGGACCGGAAGGGAGTTATCGGCGAAAGAAAAGGCACTCCAAAACTATTTAAAGTTGAGGTGTGGAGAGCCATAATAAAAACCCCGAAAGCCATTCCAAAAAAACCCATCACACTTGCCAATATTGTAAATCCAAATCGTAATAAGCGGATGGTAAAGGACGCATTGTAATTTGGTACCACAAATGAGCCAAGGGCCGTAATTGCCACCACGATAATCAAAATAGGGCTGACGATGGAAGCTGCAACTGCGGCTTGCCCCAGAATCAATGCGCCGACAATTCCTATCGTTGGCCCGATAACGCCGGGAATCCGGATTCCCGCTTCGCGAATGAGCTCGAAGGCGAATTCCATGAATAGAATCTCCACAATAGCAGGAAAAGGAACTGTTTCCCGGGCGGCGGTCATAGCGAGCAATAAATCGGTAGGTATCATTTCCTGGTGGTAATTGACGACGGCAATATAAAATGCCGGCAGCAGCAAGGCTATAAAAATCGAGGCCGCCCGGATTAAACGTAAAAAATTGCCAAAGGGCCAACGTATGTAATAATCTTCGGCAGCATGAAGAAAAATCGCGAATGTTGTGGGTACAACCAGTGAAAATGGGCTGTTTTGCATGACAATCCCTACATAACCTTCCCGAACATGGGCTGCCAGCCGGTCGGGCCTTTCGGTAGAGAGCATTTGCGGGATGAGTGACTTGGGATGGTCTTCCAGATATTCTTCCAGAGTCCCGGTTTCCGATATGTAATCCGTAGTTTCGCTGATCGTCTTAATCCTGTACTTCACTTCCTCAACCAGCTTGGGATTGGCGACATCTTTAAGATACATGACACCGACAAGGGTTCGGCTGCGCCGTCCAACCCGAAGGATTTCGGTCATTAATTTAGGATCTTTGATATAGCGCCGGACACTGGCCGTGTTAGCCCTAAAGGTCTCTGAAAATGACTCCTGGGGCCCCCGGACTACATGTTCGTTGGCGGGCTTTTCGATCCCCCGGTGTTCCCAGCCTTTGGTTTCAATTATCAAAGCTTCGTCCGAATTGTCGATCAATAATATGCTGGAGCCATCCAGGACGGCGTCGATAATGTCATTTACCTTATTGTTTTTGACAATCTGACTTTCGGGAAGGAGTTTTTGGGAGATGGTTTCGATAGGATTTTTGCTGGAAATTTCCCCGGGAGTTAAAACCATTAAAGGTTGTAATACGGCGAAGTTTTGAGTATTACGGTCGGCCATTCCATCTATATATATAATGAAAGCATCCACATTTAAGCCGGGGATTTGAAATTCCCGAATCACAAAATCCATATTGGCGGGAATTTCGAAAATTTTCTCCAGTATACAGCGGTTTTCTTTTAAGTTTTTGCTGAGGACTCTTTCGGCTTCGGATTTTTCATCATGGAGAGGGGGGCGTTTAAATGAACCATTGCGTGCGCCTGAAAAGGAAAATTGGTTTTGTTGAGCACCGAATTTAAAGATTTTCTTTACCAGATCCCAGAATTTCATTGGATGCCTCCCCGGTTAGCTTTTGTCATTATTAGCAGTTTCATACTTTTTCATTCCCGGATCGTAATTTTGGTAAATGAACATTATCGGCAATTATTTTCAATATGTGAGGTGGCGCAGGTGAAAAAGATTAAAGGCGGGGCGCTGCGGTTAGGGAACAAAATCGGCGTAACCGCACCAGCCAGTCCTATGCATTCCCTTGATGAAATTACCGGGGAAACTTCTACCCTTGCTAAATGGGGTTATTCGATTGTTTTAGGCAAGACGGTCACTCCCATGGATAGTGATATGGCAGGCGCTGATATCTTTAGACAGGCCGATTTGGAAGGATTGTGGCAAAATGATGAAATTAGCGCCATCTGGTGCTTGCGGGGGGGCTATGGGAGCATCCGTTTGTTACCCCAATTATGGTATGATTTGTTCAGGAAAAAGCCCAAAATCATGATTGGATTCAGCGATATCACCGCACTGGAAATGGCTTTATGGTCACAGGTTCGCTTAGTAACTTTTCATGGACCGGTTTTAACCAGCTTAAAAGGGGAATTTACGATGAACCAAACTTTCAAAACTCTGAGAGGGGAGAACTCGGTTGAGTTGGAGTGGCCTTCCGGAAGCCGGGAATCCTATGTCCCTATTCGCAGCGGCAAAGTCCAAGGGATTATTTTAGGCGGGAACCTGTCGATTATCGCTGCGTTGACAGGAACCCGGTTTTTACCGAACCTAGAAGGCGCGATCATATTTTTGGAAGAAGTTGGGGAACCGCCCTACCGGATTGACCGTATGTTAACTCAGCTTATCATCTCGGGCATTCTTCCATCTGCTGCCGGGGTAATTGTCGGAAGGTGTATTCCTTTGCCGCAGCGGGATGAAAATCAACTGATAGAAATATTTACCGAAAGATTAAGGACTCTAAAATGTCCTGCGGCTTACGGTTTTCCCATTGGCCATATCGCCAATCAATGGACCATCCCCCAGGGAGTGATGGCTGAGGTTGATATCGACAAAGGAAGTCTGGTTTTATTGGAAAAGCCGGTCGAATAAAATGGGTCCAGTGAACAACAATTCAATCATAGCCTTTTTATGCCTGAGTTGCCTATTATTAAGCATTTCGCTAATGATTACAGCCTTCGTTTTGGCGCTTGAAAGAGGATTATTTTATAATGTAGCGAACTATGATTAATGTCTTTCTGCTTAACCTCTGGAACGAAAGTTTACCAAGAACGTTTTGTTGATAGATGGAAGAAGGAAGGAGCAAATCAATTGAAGAAAATAGCCAGTATTATTGTGATCGTACTATTATTCGGTATCGCGATACCGGGCATAACCATTCCGGCCTGGGCTGAAGAAAATACCTCCAAGGGAGACTTCAATGTTCTCATCGGAAATAAAAGTTTGGTACAAGGTGATTATAAACTCACTGATAAACTTACCCTCAATGGCGAGGCCGGGGAAGTAACCGATTATGTATCGGAAAAGAAATATAACGATGAGCGGGACTACTACCTGCGAACCGATCTGCGCTATCAGGCCAACAGTTGGTTTGGTATTAAGCTCGGCGCCCGTTACGACTCCCAGCCTGAAGAAACAATACCCTATGCCGGTATAGATTTTGAAACCCCTTTTGGCACTAGCAATCTGAGGTTGACGGGTTTCTATAACTACAATTATGAAGGAAAAGATTGGTCTAACTATGAAGTTGCCTGGCGGATCGAGATGTACAAGCGCCAGTATATTTTTGCCGGAATCAGCGGCAATGCCGGTGATGGATTTAAACCTTACAGTTATAATACGGAAAACGACCCCCAATTCTTTCTGCGCGGCGATTTTTCCGGAGTGTGGAGCAAATTCAGCTTGAATTTTAAACCTTTGTTATATGCAAGTGGAGAAATTTTTACGGATACCAGTTTCCGATACGCTTTGAGTCAACGGACCAATTTAATTATCAATTTTAATGATTATTACGATCATGACATGAAATACCGATTGGGAATTGAGCATAAATTCTGATAGGGGGCATGATTGATGCGACGTTCTACGACCGTGTTGATCATTATATTCTTGATTATAGTGGGAATAGGCGGGTTTCTTTGGGGCCGGGCCGGAATGTTTCCCTTTGAGAGGACAAGCGTTAAAACTCCAAAAATAAAGCCGGAATTCAATGGCAAAGTGGGCCGGGCCGAAGTCGTGGTATTCTTTTTAAAACCGGGGGCTGCCAATTTTTATTTAAAACCGGTGTTATACCATGTGAAAATGGATCAAGACCTGCATATTCAAGCCTTAAATGCCCTGTTCGCAGGTCCGACCGCCGAGTCGAAGTTATTGCCGCTCTTTCCCAAGGATACGAAGATCATCAACCTTACAATCAAAAAAGGGGTCGCCTATGTAAACTTAAACTCGAAAGTTACGGAGATTAATGTGGGCGCCTCTACGGAAATGCTGGCCGTCGCTTCGATTGTGAATACACTTACCAAATTTCCCGATGTTTTTCGGGTGAAAATTTTGGTCGAGGGAAAAGAGATTGAATCGTTAGCAGGTCATGTTGATGTTTCGGGACTTTTGGGATATAACGATCAGTTGGTGGATCCGGAGTTTTTTTAGAATGGATGGGCTCTATCTGGTATCATTGAATAGTTGAAAAAAGGCTCCTTTCCGGGGCTTTTTTGTTAGGAACGTGGGACGTGTCGTTCTGGGGAGGACTTTGGGAAGAATGGTTTAGATTCGGAGGAATTTAAATGCGGTCCCCGATTGTGGTCATGATATCATCCGATATTGAATGGAGGATTATTTGTAATATATTAATAAATCCGCTATCCAGAACGTCTCCCTTTGGTCAGTATTTTGAAAATTTCGATACCCCGACGGGGCATGACGTAATTTTCTTTCAGGGCGGTTGGGGTAAAGTTGCCGCTGCCGCTTCCACCCAATATGCGATTGAACGCTGGAAACCGGCATTGATTGTCAATTTAGGCACTTGTGGCGGTTTTCGGGGACTCGTTGAAAAAGGCGCAATTTTATTGGCTGAAAGGACAATTGTCTATGACATTGTAGAGCAAATGGGTTCTTTTGATGAAGCTTTAGCCCATTATGTTACCGCAATTGATCTATCTTGGTTGACAGAACCTTTTCCCCAAAAGATTCAGCGCACCGTGCTCGTATCCGGAGATAGGGATGTATTTTGTGGGGATATTGAAATACTCCACCAAAAGTACGGCGCCATAGCTGCAGACTGGGAGTCGGGAGCCATCGCCTGGGTATCCTCTAAAAACAACATCAAGACACTGATACTTCGGGGAGTGTCGGATTTAGTCTCTGGTAGCGGGGCTGAAGCCTATCATGGAAACATCAAAGTATTTGAAAACAATGCCGAAAGTATATTGAAAGAATTAATGGCAAAATTGCCGGAATGGATTAATCGGTCGAATTTATAAAGAGGAAAGAGTTGAACATTGATGAAACGAAACGCTTGGCTCTTAATCATGGTAGTCCTAATGATAATCATCGTTTGTGCTTTCAATATGAGGTTTATCAGTCACTACGCCCAACAGATTTTAAGTCAAAATATCAAAGAGTTCCCCGCAAAATGGAATGATAGGAGCGATGGAAAATCATTTGAATCCACCTATCGTGATGAAGATATGCGGTTAGCCAGGTTGAAATTGGGAATCTCATCGGAAGATGTCCGCAATCTTTATGGAGCTCCTCTTCGGACCAGGGCTATCACGGTGGAATCTCCCAATAATGCAGATTATAACGTTTTTTGTACATATTGGAATTATTCCGATTTAGAAGTAGGTTTTCAAAATTCGGCTAAAAAGACCACCCCCAGGCCACAAGATATTGGTCATCTTTTTATGATAACTGTTAAAACCGCTAAATTTCAGTCTTATCGCGGGATTAAGGTCGGCGATCCGGTTGATTTGGTAAAAAAGAGATACGGCTTGCCCTCAAAAAACATCTATGATGATCTGGGTTCCCTATTCTATGAGCGGCAGTTAACCTATATTAAGTTTGGGCAAGCTAAAGGAAAGGTATCGGATATCGAACTGGCTGAAAATGCGGATTAAGAACGCTAATAGAGCGTATCGTAAATAAATGGTAATCAGAGATGGGGAAGATACGCTCTACTTAAGTAAAACGTTCCCAATCATGGAGTAGTTATTGAGAGAACGTTTTACTAGTATCCCGCGGGATTGTCGGAGGAGTTATGAAACCATGAAAACCTTCACGCCGAAAATAATGGGGATTTTAAATATCACCGAGGACAGTTTTTCCGATGGCGGATGTTATCTGGAACCGGAGAAGGCCTTAAAAAAGGCGGAACAGTTAATCCATGACGGGGCCGCTATTATTGACATCGGGGCGGCATCCAGCAACCCGGAAACCAAGCCGGTATCTCCGGAAGTGGAAATAGACCGGTTAAATCCGGTAATAGATTTATTGCATTTCAAGAATATACCGGTTTCGATCGATACCTTCAATCCCATCGTTCAACGGTACGCCATTGAAAAAAGAGTCCGGTACCTCAACGATATTCAGGGGTTTCCTAATCCGGCAATCTATCCCGAATTGGCCGAGTCTGACTGTAAATTGATTGTAATGCATTCGGTGCAACGTCTAGGCCCGGCCACAGTGGTGGAAACAAAACCGGAAAAAGTATTCGCGGGAATGATCAAATTTTTTGAAGAACGTTTGAAAGTCCTTCAAGATGCAGGTATACCTCTTGAACGGATTATTCTCGATCCGGGAATGGGATTTTTCCTGGGCTCCAACCCGGAATCTTCCATTTACGCATTAACCAATATCGGAGTCCTGAAAGAATATTTTCATTTGCCGGTATTGGTAGGTGTTTCCCGGAAATCTTTTTTAAGCGCTATCGTCGGCGGGCGGGTTCCGATTGAAAGAGGCGCGGCGACTCTGGCATTGGAAATCTATTTGTGTGAAATGGGAGTCGAATATATCCGGACCCATGATGTCAGAGCCTTGGGGGATGCGCTGAAGGTATTCAAAACTTTGAAGGGAATGGATGAGGAGGATATCTGCCGGATTTAAGAATCCCCCCAATTTGTTAAGGAATGAGATAGTCAGCAGATCATAGATTTGCTGGCTGTTTTTGTTTTTCATCATCAACTTAATGAGTGAATGATCCGCTTACCATAAAAAAGGGGCAGGAATTTTCATTTAGAAAAGCGAATTTTTACCAGTGATTTTAACAGAAGTTTTAGAAGTGGGCAATATAAAATTAACGATAAAAAGGGGGAATCATCATGAAGCTGGAAGGTAAAGTTGTAGTGGCCCAAGGAGGCGGACCTACGGCGGTTATCAATCAATCTTTGGTCGGTGTGGTCCTCGAATCCCGCAAATTTGTCCAGGTTTCCAAAGTTTATGGCGCAATCAACGGGGTGAAAGGGATTATCAATGAAGACTTTATGGATTTAACTCAAGAGACCACCCACAATCTGGAGCAGGTTGCCGAAACACCGTCATCGGCCCTGTTTTCCACCCGTGACAAGCCCGATGAAAGATATTGCAAAGAAATCTTCGAGGTTTTTAAGGCCCATGATGTCCGTTATTTCTTTTATATCGGCGGCAACGACTCCGCGGACACGGTCCGGATCGTCAATCATCAGGCCGAGCTGTCCGATTATGAGTTCCGGGCTATTCATATTCCAAAAACGATTGATAACGATTTGGTGTTGAATGATCATACCCCCGGCTATGGTTCGGCGGCCCGCTTTGTTGCCCAGGCCACTATCGGAGCCAATTTGGATAACCGGGCATTGCCCGGTGTATATATCGGAGTTGTGATGGGAAGACATGCCGGGTTTTTGACGGCCGCCTCCTCCATTGCCAAAAAATATGAGGATGATGGGCCGCACCTGATTTATTTACCGGAGAGACCCTTTATCGTCGAAAACTTCGTCCGGGATGTTAAAAAGATATATGATAAATTAGGGCGTTGTTTAATTATTGTTTCCGAAGGGATATCCGATGATAAAGGAAACCCGATTATTACCCAATTGCAGAAGAATATTGAAAAAGACGCCCATGGTAATGTCCAGCTTTCAGGTACCGGTGCTTTGGGAGATGTTTTGGCTGATTATATTAAGGAAAAATCAGACATTAAACGGGTGCGCTCGGATACGTTTGGATATCTGCAAAGATCATTTTTCGGTTGCGTCTCGGACGTTGATCAACATGAGGCCCGCGAGGTTGGGGAAAAAGCCGCCCAATTCGCCATTTGGCATAATATGGACGGTTCCATTACGATCCACCGGACCGGTTCCTATTCGGTCGATTATAAACTCTCACCCTTAGCCGATGTTGCCGGTAAAACCAAACATATGCCGGATGAATTTATTAACAAAGAAGGCAACGATGTGACGGATGCCTTTCGTTATTATGTAAGGCCCCTGTTGGGCTCGGGTTTGCGTTCGGCGGAAAGGCTGCGGGCGCCAAAAGCGCAAAAAATATTGCATATATAAAACATTTGGCTTTTTTGATGGAGAGCGGATGAACCGGCATTCAATGGACTGTAAAACCTGTCCCTTGAATGCTTTATTTTTAAAGATATCGGCTCATGATGGCGGAGATTGCTTCTGAGAAATAGTTTAATTTATTGTTGCCCCTCAATGAGCTTATGGTTATGATATAGGGGGGAGAAAAGAAAGATTATCATAGCGATTTGGAGGTATTCTCATTGCGGCGACCGGAATTGTTAATTCCCGCGGGAAACTTGGAGAAATTACGTACGGCGGTTCTATATGGGGCGGATGCCGTATATGTGGGCGTAAGTGGCCTCAGTCTGCGGGCAAACCAGGCTGAGTTCGGCATGGAGGATTTGGAAACCGGGATAGGCGAAGCCCACCGGAAAAATGTCAAAGTTTATGGCGCTCTTAATGTATTTGCGAAAAATAACGATTTACCATTGGCCGAAAGACTTATTAAGCATCTGGCGGAGACCCGGATTGACGGCTTAATAATCAGTGATCCCGGAATCCTGAGTCTGGCGCGAAGACTTGCCCCCGAAGTAGCCGTTCACTTGAGCACCCAAGCCAATACAACCAATCATGAAGCGGTCAAGTTCTGGCATGCCCAGGGAGTCGCCAGAATTGTCCTGGCCCGGGAACTTAGTTTGGCTGAAATCTCTGAGATTGCGGTAAATTGCCCCGGCGTTGAGGTGGAACTTTTTATCCATGGCGCCATGTGTATTGCCTATTCGGGACGTTGTTTTCTCTCGGCTCTGAGAACCGGCCGGAGCGGAAACCATGGGGAATGCACTCAACCTTGCCGCTGGGAATATCTTTTATATGAATCGACCCGTCCCGGGGACCCCTTGATTTTGGAAGAAGATCAACGCTACAGTTATTTGCTGAGTTCGAAAGACCTTTGCATGATTCAATATTTACCGGAGATTTTAGCTGCCGGAGTGTATAGTTTAAAAGTGGAAGGCCGGATGAAATCTTCCTACTATGTAGCGGCCGTCACCCGCGCCTACCGCCGGGCGATCGATGCTCTCTTGAATGCTCCGGGACAATATCGTTTGAATTCCGAGTGGTTTGAAGAATTAGCCAAAGTATCCAACCGCGGTTTCACCACGGGATTCTATTTTTCCGGGGGCCAAAAGATTCAGGAGACTGAGCCGAAGGTGAAATATTTCCAATCCTATGATTTCATAGGCACAGTCCTCGATTATCAACCCCTAAAGTCCCAAATCCTCGTGGGAGTCAGAAACCATTTGACCACAGCGGATAGTATTGAATTGTTATTGCCTGATGAGAATCTATCTTTGGATATTCAGGAGATGACCAGCTCGGAGGGAATACCCATTCGAGAGGCCCATAATGGATACCGGATCGGGTTGCCTGTCAATAAAGAAGTGCCGGTGGGAGCGGTCATTCGCAGAAAAATCGTTTATGTACCTATAAACCCATAATTCCGGAGAAAGACCATAACCCCGTTCGCGGTCCGGGTCCTCCGGGGCCATGTCCAGGCCCTGGCCCCCGAAAATTTTGGTGTTGCTGTAAGTTATAACTGGTCTAGCTTGAAAATCAAAAATATAGATGGTGATAGTGATATTAAAATTAACGATACCGGTTTTGCATTCGGTGTGACCTATAATTTCTAAGAAAGCTGAAGAAACAAAATTTTACCCAGTGCTTTGTGAAGGGGTTAATCATTAATTAAAAGAGAGACTGTCTCAAAGGAGGCAGTCTCTCTTATGCGAATCCGGAGTTGTTTGATAAAAATAAAACCCCTTTCGGGGTGTTGAAATCATTGGTGCCGAAGGCCGGACTCGAACCGGCACGCTTTTAAGGACGGTGGATTTTGAGTTTTCTGCCTTACTATATAATGGAAATCAATATAAATTAGTCTAAGTATAAAATACGTGTTAAAGTGCTATTCTTAATAAAAAATAATACCATTTTTTCCCTTGGCGGTTAAAAATCTATTTATAATAGTAACTCTGTCAATTTGTTTTTGCTGGCGATTATTTTTTAGAAGGGTCAATTTTAATTAAACCCGCTATCGTGGCAGCGGCCCGTTGCTTCATTTTATCGGTAACGTGAGAGTAAATATCGCCAGTTGTTCCTATGGTAGCATGGCCTAACAATTCTTGAACCGTTTTTAAACTAGCTCCGTTCTCTAAAAGAGCAGTAGCGTATGAGTGGCGGAGCTTATGAAAGGTAATTTCTTCAGGGAAACCATTACCACGTACCAGGTTTTTGACTCGAACAATAGTTTCCTTGACATCTAATCGATAAGACTTATTTTTTTGTTCATCTTCGGTTACTATGAAGTTTTCTCGTTTGAGTATAACCAATTCACCTAATCCAAGGTTATTATTATTTTATTACGCCCCGTAAGTCCACCAACAAGAGCGCCAGCCAAGCCAGAAATCGGAAGTGCCACTATACCGCCAACCAATGTCTTTCCCGCCGAAAATCCCTTTTTGTCTGCAGAAATCTGAGCTGAACCACACTTCGGGCAATATCTAACATCGGGATTATTATTTAAATCATTTATGGCTGGTGCCGGAAAGGCCGGAGTTGGTGCAAATTTGTCATAAGCTACTTTAGTAGAATTCCCACAACTTCATTTTAATTCAGGGTTAAAATGATACTCATGATCATAGCGTTTGACATATGATTTGTGTTTTAATTCGCTTCCACATTTTCACAAGATATTATATAATACGAATTTTTTTCTCGTGTTACTATCATGTCGGTCACCTCTTTAATCATAATTTTTGATCAATCATTGACCCGTTAAAAGAGAGCGCATAATTATTTAAAAAATTCATATTAGAAGGCAAACAAATTTTTCTATAATGACGATATAATTGGGGAGGGTTTTCCTTGGAGAAGAAAGTCATTCCGGTAACCATGAGTATTGATGAAACAATGATGAAAGTCCGGTAAGGGCTTGAACAGATTAAATATGGTGAGATTGTAATAAAAGTCGAGAATGGAAAGCCACTTTGGGTGGACAAACATGAACGGGAAAGGGTGGGGTAGTAAATGTCGTTACAAGATTGTAATGGAATGAAAACTATTGGGTTGATTGGTGGTATGAGCTGGAAGTCTTCCGCATTGTATTATAGCATTATTAATGAACTTGTACAAAAACGTTTTGGGGGACTTCATTCTTGTAAAATTTTAATGTATTCGGCAGATTTTGCAGAAATTGACAAAATGCAGAATGACGGCAAATGGGATGAATTATCTCATATTATGGCTGACATAGGACTGAAACTACAAAGAGGAGGAGCAGAATGTATAGCGATATGTTGTAATACAATGCATAAAGCAGCAGAGGAACTTGAAAGTAAAATTGCAATTCCATTAATTCATATTGCTGATACTACTGGAAACCGTATTAAACAGTCTAATCTAAGTAAAGTAGGATTATTAGGTACACAATTCACTATGGAACAAGATTTTCTTAAAAAGCGTATTGCTTCTAAGTATGGCATTGATGTAATTATACCATCCAAACAAGAACGAGAGTTTATTCATTCGATTATTTATTCAGAATTAGTAGTTGGTTTAATAAATGAAGCATCACGTCAAAAATTTAAAGGAATAATACAAAATTTATGTGAACTCGGCGCAGAGGGGATTATTCTTGGATGTACCGAGTTTCCATTGCTGATTAGTTCAGAAGATAGTTTAATTCCTTTATTCAATACAACTCAAATTCATGCTGAAGAGATAGTGAATTTTATCTAGAGAAAATGTAGGGTTTTACTAATACTAATAGGCTACGCCACAATGCGATGCCGACATTCCGGGAAAAGGGCCCGGGTTGTCGGCTTTTTTATTTTAAAATAGGAAAAGGGGATGTTGTTTAATGAATCAATCGATGGAAAAAATCTTAAGAAAATACTTTAAGGATGTTGTACGGCTTGAATCATTAATCAAAAAAGAAAATCTTTTGCGGGATCAAATCATTATAATGACAAATGAATTAGATGTTTTAAAAAGACTGTATGGGTATTCAACCAGCTGCCGATGGGTACCACTTAAAGTTCATTTTGGTAATTCGGATTTATCTGACAAACTGGCTCAGCAAGAAGACATGATATCCCGGTATGCAATGGATTTAACTCAAAAACATCGACAATTAATCAGCATTCAGATGAGGATCTTTACAATAAGGGAATTAGTTGATCCGCTTGATGTTTATATTGGCCGATTGAATGAGGAAGAGCTACAATTGATTGAATACAGATATTTTTACAGGATGAGCAATTATGCCATAGCAGACATGCTTCACTGTAGCGAAAAAAGAGTTAGGCGTATGAAAGAACAAATTATAGACAATATTGCTGATTGGGTAGGGGAAAAACGCCGCATCAGATGACAATAATTGTGTTAAACTAGTATCATGAAATAAAAAACAATTTAAATTCTTGCTGTCGAGTAGGCAGCGAAGTCGTTCCAAATTGGGGCGGCTTTTTTATTGCCCTTTTTCATCCTCCCCCTAAATTGGCTCTGGGTCTTTCGGGGCCTTTTGAATTTCAGCATCGAAAGGGGTCTTATATATGAAATGTCCAAGTTGTGAAAGCCCATTTACTACCAAGACGGAAAAGAATTATATCAATAAGAAAGATGAAAACGGTAAGATCAAGGTTGGGCATCAATTACTTATGGAATTCGTCCCGGTGTATTTATGCGACACTTGCGGAGTTGTTTGGACTAGAGAGCCGGAGCGTTTAGCTTAATCATTAATAAAAGGATGCCTTTAATATATTGGCATCCTTTGGTTTGGTGGGCTTATCTTGGCTAATAATTAAATGAAACCACCACCACAGAAGCAGAATAAGATTAAGATTATGAATATGATACAAAGGCAGCCGCCACCGCCGAATCCACCTGCAAAGCCCATTATCATACCTCCTTTGTATAGTTTGGTAATGGATTAATCAATATAGTTTATGTTCAAATCTATGATATGTAATTATTGCAAGTGAATATTTATTTATACAACAAGTAGATATTTGAAAACATAGGAGATTCAATTGGATTATCAGGCGATAACAAATGCAGGTGGAATAGCAAAACCAATTAAGATACCTAAACTGAAGAAGGGTTTGAAGAAGAAAACTCCATTAAAATCTCATTATGAGCCAATAGCAAAAGATATTAAGAAAGCTGTCCTGGAAGAAAAAGGGCAGCTTTGTTTTTTGGGTTTCTGCCCTGTATGCGGTGGTCGAGCACCGGTTGGAATGAATGATGACCTCCATCATTTCCCCCATAAGAGCAGGGGTGGTAAAGATTGCGTAGCTCATTTATGGCCATCTCGACGCGAATGTCACGATTATATACAAACCCACCCACAAATAGAACGGATGATGTTTAGTGAAATTGAAAAAGCAGAAATCAAAGTTGAATGGAAAGCCAAAACAAAAGAGATCGGCACCGGAGCGGCCTAAAGTACCGGGAGAATACAATCTATTCTTTTTTCGCGAAAATAAGGGGTTTATTAAAACAGAAATATCAAAAGGATGAGCAATAATGGGAAATATACTAACTGGAATATCGCTTGATAATACAACTTCTTTTATAACCTGGGCAAACTCAATCCTCCCATGGCTTAATATTGCAATGAAAGATGTTTCGGAAGGAATAGGAACTGAACTCCAAGCAATGAAAGAGCGTCAGGTAAGATATACCGCTTATCTCGGCACATTGGTCGAACTTGATTCCAAGGCAGAGACATACCGGAAGGCGGCACTGGCTGAGGCTATTAACAAATATGCCGGGAAGTATTCTCCATCCCTGGTAGCCAAGATTGCCGAAAAAGATTGCTCCAACGAAACGAGGGTGCAGCAGGCAATTCATCGGTCAATTACAACAACATCTGATCAATTAATTGCCATTGCTAGCCGGATGAAATTTGAGAGAGAATTATTCATTAATAGCGGGAATGGGCAAAGCAAAGGAAATCGTTACGGGGAAATGTCGTTTTATCAGTCTTAAGAGGAATATAGAATATTTTGGAGAATGCTTCCATGTAATTATGGAGGTATAACTAAACTATGAATTTATTTATAAGTTGGTCGGGAGCAATTAGCAAAAGTCTAGCCTTAGTTTTTAGAGATTGGATTTCAAATGTAATTCAGTCGCTGAAACCATGGATGTCTTCTGAAGATATAGGAAAAGGAAATAGATGGTCAAACGAAATTGCTCAAAAATTGGAAAGCTGTCAAATTGGCGTTATATGTGTAACCAAGGAAAATCATCTAGCGCCTTGGATAAACTTTGAAGCGGGGGCTCTTTCAAAACGGTTAAGTGAAGGCAAGGTTTGTACACTTCTTATAGATTTGAAGGATACAGATATAAAAGGCCCATTAGCTCAATTTCAATTTACCAAAGTAACAAATAAAGATGACATGAAAAAATTAATTTCAGCAATAAATGATGAGCTAAAAGAAGAGAAAATAGACGAAATTAAATTGAATAAAGCTTTCGAAAAATGGTGGCCTGAGTTCGAAAAAGACATAGAAAAAATCCTAGCAACATTCCCGAAATCATCTAAAGAGGTTATCCGAGATGAAAAAGATTTAATTGAAGAAATATTAACCATGGTAAGACACATTGATAAGAATGTAACATCTTTATGGAATGATAGTCATAGATCATCTTTGGCCGAAGCATTAAGCAGATTAGCAAGTGAAAGAGGAGTTGTTAATAAAGGCGAAAATATGTTAAGTGGAATGTTATCCAACCAAATTGATGACGAGACACTTATTAAATTAAAAGTGAAGGAATGAAAAGAAACGAAATAACTATGAAATTTATGAAAGGCAAAGGTAAAAGAAAAATCCGATCAAGGCCGAGTGCAGTAACACTCGACCTTTTTTGTTACCCGGTAGGGGTTGGCACTCCAAACCGGATAACAGATTTATATATCGGTTCAATATAAAAAATAGTTTATAGGGGGTTGGCAAAAACATACTCAAAGGAGCAACATAGATGAGCAATGTAAACCCCAAAGAAGTAATTGACGGAATTGCAGTAATGTGTTCGTATGACAAATTAGTTGATATTGTCGATGTCATACCGAACCCAAGAAACCCAAAGCAGCATAATGAAAAACAGATTGAACTACTCTCCCGGATTATTAAAAGCCAAGGATGGAGAGCCCCGATAACCGTTTCCACAAGAAGCGGTTTTGTTGTACGTGGCCATGGTAGATTAATGGCCGCCCAAAAGTTCGGCGCCCAATTTGTACCGGTAGATTATCAAGATTACGAGAATGAAGCCCAAGAATGGGCCGACTTGATTTCAGATAACCGGGTAGCGGAATTAGCGGATACCGATGAGGATATGCTCAAAGACTTGCTTCAAGAAATTAAGGATGGAGCATTCGACATAGACCTAGATTTAACCGGATACACCGATGATGAAATAGAGCAACTTATTCAACAAACGGCCTCCAATTTAATAGATATTGTCCCGAGTGATAAAGACGTAACGGGTACCGGGATCCGGGGTAAATATCTAACGGTTGGTTCGGTTAAAATCCCCATCACCGATGAAGAAGAGAAAAAGGCGGAGAAATTAGTCGAGAAATACGTTGACAAATACAGCGTGCAGTTCGGATTTGTAACATGGTTATGCGAGGTATTGAACGATGCTGAAATTTGATTACGATATTACCGATCTTCATGGCGCCGAGTATAACCCGAGGAAAATTACTGAGGAAGATTTAGCGATCCTCGCCCAAAGTATTAAAGAACTCGGAATTGTAAAGCCGATTATTGTCCGAAACAAATTGATTGTAGCGGGCCACCAACGCACTAAAGCTCTTTTGAAATTAGGTATTAAAACGGCACCGGTATATGTGTTACCGAACAACGTCACAACTTACGATGAAATACGTTTTAACCAGCTTCATAACGGAACAGATATGGATTCTGGGGATGAAGAAGCGGTAATCGAAGGCGGGTTCACTCAATTAGGTTTCAATATAGTAGAATCATCCCGCATCCGGGGAAACTTTAATTCGCGGTTAGCAGTAGTCCGGAAAGAAATTTGTGATTTAATCATGACTTATGGTCCATGGGGGGCCGTTGTCGCCACAAAATCAGGAGAAATTATTCATTGTGCGCAGTATGCTTTAGCCTCGTGCATCACCCGTAAACCCTTAACGGTTTATGTGATTGAGGATGGATATAAGGAGAAGTATTCAAGATATCTAAATAAGAAATATGGTGTTTTTTCTTATGACCACCTGAAAAAAGAAACATATATCCAATCTTTCGCCCAAATGTACAGGCTCAGAGAAGGGAATTCCGAAAAAATGAATAAGAGTACCTTGTATGAAACAATGGTAATTCCCTATTTGATAAAGAACCCGTCTGCCAGGGCTATTGATTTTGGAAGCGGCCAAGGGGATTATGCATTAATGCTGCGGAAGAAAGGTTATAGTATTCACGATGTTGAGTTATTCCGCAGAAAAGAAAACAGTCTAAACTTAACGGAGATCAACCGGCTGATTGATAAAATGATCCGGGATTTAGAAAGATATGGTCCGTATGACGTTGTAATTTGTGATAGTGTAATGAACAGCATAGACAGCGATGAGGCTGAAACTTCCGTGGTGAAGGTATTGAATCTTTTATGTAAGATGGGCGGGCAGATGTTTATTTCCGGCCGTACCCGGGAGAGTGTTGATGCTTTCCTCCGTCTAAAAAAACTCGGTGGAATGAAACGGTATATTGAATTTGTTGACGATAAAGGATACACAGCCTTATATCGTAAGGGTACATGGTTTTATCAGAAGTTCCATACTGAAGAACAGGTTAAGGAATTAATCCAAAGCCATGGATTCAAGATTGAGATTCACGAAAGGAAAAGAAGCAGGACTTCTTGGCAAGTTAGTTCCATTAAAACTAGAGAGGTGCCTTTCGATGAACTATTAAAATCTATCGATTTTGAATTCAATCTACCTATCGGGAATTCACACAGACTAAACCGTCATATGGACATGCGAAAGGTGGTACAAAAATTCTATGCTTAAGGTTAAGTTGATTACAGAGAACGATTCATTAAAAGGCTTCCGGCATTTTTGGATGAAGAAAGTCGTCGGGTTCAACAATCAAGTTCATTGTGCCAGATGTTTGAAAGGCGGTTATGAGAAACAAATCAATAACCATTTACCCGGGAATGTTGAAATTGAATTGTCCGGGTACAATGAGGGAGACTTGATATATATTTGTGGTGTATCAAGCCCATACCGGTGGGAAAAGAACTTTCATTTAGCTGGCAGGGTCGGGAATGGACATTCAAGAGTAATCCTTTATACCGGTGATATATTAGAAGTGCAAGGGATTGAAGAAATACCGATTTCTGATGAAGCCGCAAAGCGATTATATCCTGATCGTACAGCTGAGTATTTGACATGCCGTAACTTTCAATTTGGGGTTCAGATGTTCGAGACCAAGATATAAATGGATAATCTCATTTGCAAAAAATGCTCGGTAGGATGTAAAGAACCTTGCACCGCTCTAAAGCTTTTAGTCAAAATCTATAATGAGCAACGAGTTGATGAAAAAATTCAATTAATAAAAAAACTTCGTTCCCTGTTGAACATCATTGATTGGGAACCATCAGAAAGCCTTCAAGAACTCGGCAATAAAGTCCTCGATAAAATCGCAGAACTCTCTTATATCCGGGACTTCGATATTAAAATTGGGTATGTCCTAAGCTATGAGAGAAAAGTCAATAAAGGAAAAGTAGTATTTGCAGATACCAGAAAGGTAAATGGGCCCTATCAAGCCTATTTACCTTTTGATATTCTTATTACCTTTTATGAACCCAACGTCAGTATCCTATCGGAAAACCAGCAAAAGATTGTAATGTGGCATGAACTGAGGCACATTGATATAGGTCCAAAGGGAGTTACAATCCGGCCCCATGAGGTTGATGACTGGAAGAGTATCTTAAGAGAGTACGGAATTGATTGGAATGAATACGGCCATGAGGTCAATGATATATTGGTAGGTGGTGATTGTGAGGAAGCAAACAGCCAAAAAGAAAACAGTCAAACAGAAAACAACCAGAAGAAGAAACGTTCAAAAGGCAGAAACAGGCAGTATTTGGAGGCCAAATAACCGGCAAATTGCTATTGCAGAACTCCTATTAAACCCCGAAGATAGGAGAACCAAAAAAGATAAAATTGCCTCAATTGGACTGCCTGAGAGAACGTTTTATAAATGGATGAAGGATTCCCGGTTTATCAATTATCTGAACAGCCGGGTAGATGAATATACCAATGGTGAGCTTTCCGATGTTTGGAAGGCTCTTTTAATGCAATGTAAGCGGGGAAACATCGAAGCGATTAAATTATTCTTTAAGCTCAAAGAACTTGACCCGGAGATTCAAATGAAACGCCAATTGGTTCTTAAAGAAACCGGAAACGTTTCTTCTGAACAAGGAGTATTGATTGTGGATGATATCAAATGAGTGAACTGATCAATCCAAAAGTAAACTTATCGAGTGTTATTTCCCCCGATTAAAACGAGGGGGATATATATGGCAATTGACATCGAGATTATAAAAAGAGCTTGGGAAATTAGGAAAAAAGGCGTAAATAGTTTAAAAGACATTGCGAATCAGTTCGGAGTGGATGAAAAGGAGTTATTGAAAGGTATAGAGGAAATTGCCAACCAAGAAAATAAGTCTTAGGCGTAAAATCCCCACTGCCTGGTTAGGTGGTGGGGGTTTTATAATATATAATTCGAATGCGCATAATAAATACGCAATAAAGATTTACATACGTATAATTTAGGCGTATAATATTAAGTGTGAGGAGGGAGCAAGGATGACGGTAAGAGAAATATTAAAAATCTTACATGAAGACGGGTGGATGCAGCTCGAAGCAAGAACCAAAGGTTCCCACATCCAATTAAAGCATCCCATCAAACCCGGTAAAGTGACAGTGCCAAATCATACAGGCGACATTGCTCCCGGTACACTTAACAGTATACTAAAACAAGCAGGGTTAAAATAAGGCCCTGCTTGGCCCAACAGGAAGGAGATAGATTATTATGCGTAAACTTACTTATCTGGCTGTATTCGAACCAACTGAAACGGGGTATAGTGCATATTTTCCGGACATTCCGGGATGTATGAGTTATGGAGTGGATTTTGAAGAGGCACAAAAACAAGCCGTCGATGCTTTAGGACTGCATATATACGGTATGGAAAAAGACGGGGACGAAATACCCGTTCCATCTAAAACGCCACAAATTGACCCAGAAACCGCTGAAGGCTATTTAGTGTCTCTGGTCACAGTTTTTCCTGACCTTGTAAGAAACGAGTTAGATAGTAGAGCGGTTAAAACAAATACGACAATACCCGCATGGTTAAAGGAATTGGCCGAGGCTAAGGGAGTGAATTATTCGCAGGTACTTCAAACCGCGCTCATGGATTATTTAGGCGTTTCTCAACCGCCAAGGCCTGACCATGGGCGTGAATAATCAAATAAAAGAATGATGAGTAAGGCTAATAAGCCGGGGAAATTAATCCTCGGCTTAAAATTAAAAAATCCGGTAGGTTATTCCTCCCGGATTAATTTTTATAGTGGGGCCTTTATTATTTAGCGGTTCGTATAATGATTTAATAATTTCGTGGCAGGGTAATAAAGACTTCCGTTCTTTTTGGCTACAACTCCTTCAAGCCCCAGAGAGCTCACGCCCTCAAAATAATCCGTTCCTTTCTCGGTAATGAAATCAGTAAGAATTGATTCGTCAGAGTAAATTAGATTTTCCTTTAAAAGTGCTCTGCGCTCTTCGATGGGTTTGTTATATACCCGACGACTTATAGCCGATAAATATCAGGTCAAATAAGGGGCCAAGGAACTCGGATTTGGGTTATTCAGATGATGGCGTGGAACTCCACGGATCAATCGATGAAAAACTCGGGGCATGGGAAGGATAAATATTTATTTTGATAATAAAGCTTACTTAAAAATGAATGTGATGATGACCGTTGTCCATATTACGAACGGTTAAAAGAAGGGGCCAAAACAATAGAATTGATTTGGGCGCCAGAAAATGAACCCGGTAATCTAAATTGGATTTATCAGACCGATATTCCCCATGCCACATTTAATATTCTTGAAGATGGCGGATTATTTTGCCGTGGGATAGTGTTTGATATTAATGAATTAGGAAGGAGTTGAGCAACATGGCCGAAACACTATTAATGACTGTTGAAGAGGCGTTTGAATTTGTCGGTGGTGGTTTAAAAGCTTACAAATTAAAAGAGTTATGCCGAAATAAAAAATTTTATCCAGCAGTCAGAATGCCGGGAAAGTATGGCAGGGGGAGGCAAATTTATATTCACCGTGAAAGATTAATTCAATGGCTAGATGAACAAGTGAAAAAAGCAAGTTAAAAACCGGAGATCAAATTCTCCGGTTTTTTTTGTCTTAAATCTGGTTCCTTTCATATAACTATCTTTCGATAAAAAAATCCCTTTCGGGATGTTAAAATTCATTGGTGCCGAAGGCCGGACTCGAACCGGCACGCTTTTAAGGGCGGTGGATTTTGAGTCCACTGCGTCTGCCATTCCGCCACTTCGGCATTTCAAACTCGGAACTTCAGCGTGTAGAATGATTTTACCACAAGAAAAAACCAAATACAAGAGGATATTTTAAGGAAAGTTATGGTTTTGCAACCCATAAAATTTTAATATGGGGTGATTCCTTTAGAAAATCAAGAAAAATTGGATATTCGCCCACTGGAATAAAAAAAGAAGTTTGAACCGATTCCCCGAATACGGTGGAGATATTTTCCGCCGCCACCTGCTTTAACTGATAGATCATTTTGGAGTGCTCGTTATAAGGATAATCCAGGGACACCGAATATTTGGGTATTTTTAAAAATGTCCCGGCCTGTTCCAGGACGAAGGAGGCGGTTTGACCATAGGCCTCAATAAGGCCACGGACTCCCAGCTTTTTTCCACCAAAATACCGGGTTACGACTACGGTGACGTTCAATAAGTTCAGCCTTAAAATGGCTCCTAAAATTGGTTTTCCCGCAGTCCCATTGGGTTCCCCTTGATCATTAAAGTATTCGACGGGATATTCGCCGGCTTGGAGCCGATAGGCATAACAATTATGAGTGGCCTGGGAGTGGGTGGTTTTGATGGATTCAATAAAAGATTTTGTAGCCGCCTCGCCGGGAGTCTCCCTGCAATGACCGATGAAGCGGGAACGTTCAATGGTAAGTTCGCAGGAGGCTTCTTTCAAAATGGTAAGATAGGTTTGGTCATTCATGGGTTTAGCATCTCCAGGCTTAATTAGGAAATCAACGATCCGAGACAATGATGGAATAATCGATGCGATCTGCTTTTCATTCCAATAATTCCAACCCTTCCTGGCAAATTCCTGCTTTGACGGATCGAAAGAGGCTTCATGAAAAATACAGGAAATCTGCAATTCGTGTGGAATAAAATCATTTGAACATATTTCCAACGGATATCAGGAATGATAATTTTTGAGAGGAGAGCGTTTCATTTGGCTCAATATGATGTGATTATTGTTGGTGGAGGGCCGGCGGCAATTTTCGCCGCTTTGGAACTGGTCAAACAATCCCGGCTGAAGATTGCGATATTGGAAAAAGGCTATAACTTATCGGAACGGGTCTGCCCTGCCAACGAGCGCGGTATACCTTGCGCCAACTGTTCTTCCTGTTCAATTACTTGCGGTTGGGGTGGCGCGGGAGCATTTAGCGACGGTAAACTCACCCTCTCTACGGAAGTGGGCGGTTTTTTAGATAATTATATTTCCAAAACCGAATTATCACAGTTGATTCGGGAGATAGACGATATTTATTTGAAATTTGGAGCCCCTACCAAGGTCTATGGCACTGATGACGAAATCATTACCCAGATTCAAAAGCGGGCTGTCTTGGCAGACTTGCGATTGATTCCGTCCCAGATTCGGCACCTGGGAACCGGTTATACCAAAATTGTACTCCAGGCCATGCAAGACTTTTTAATGGAAAAGGGAGTCGACATTTTCACCGGTGTTGATGTGGCTGAAATCATCGTTGACGGGGATAAGCTGAAAGGTGTCCGTTCAAGCCGGGGCCAGGAATACTTGGGGAAACACGTGATTGCCGGACCGGGCCGGGACGGCTCGGAATGGCTATCCACCGAAGCCAAAAGATTGGGGTTGGAATCATCCGTAAACCCGGTGGATATCGGCGTCCGGGTGGAACTGCCGGCTGAAGTGATGGAAGAGCTGACATCGGTCATCTTTGAGAGTAAATTTATATATTATTCAAAGACCTTTGAAGATAAGGTCCGTACCTTTTGCATGTGCCCCCACGGGGAAGTGGTTATGGAAAATCAGGACGGCTTAATTACCGTCAATGGGCATAGTCATGCCGAACGGAAGACTTCGAATACCAATTTTTCCTTACTGGTCAGCAAAACCTTTACCCAGCCGTTTCACGAACCGATTACCTACGGCAGGTATGTTTCCGGACTTGCCAACCTCTTAGGCGGAGGGGTTATCGTTCAGCGGTTGGGAGATCTGCAAAGCGGACGGCGGACCACCAAAGAAAGACTGGCCAAGGGATTGGTCCGGCCGACTTTAGAAAGCGCAACACCGGGGGATTTGAGTCTGGTTTTACCTTACCGGCACCTGCTGGCTTTATTGGAAATGTTAAAAGCCCTTGACAATATTGCGCCGGGGGTTAACTCCCGTAATACGTTATTATACGGGGTTGAGGTTAAGTTCTATTCTTCCAGGCTCAGTCTGAACAGCCATTTGGAAACCAAGATTGCCAATCTCTACGCTGTGGGTGATGGCGCGGGGGTGACCAGAGGATTGATGCAGGCCTCGATCTCGGGAGTCATAGCAGCGAGAGATATTTTAAAACAGGAGGCATTATGAATCAGGTTGTTTTAAAGGCCGGCAAAGAAAAACGGATCAAAGCGGGCCATTTATGGATTTATCAGGGAGAAATCGGAATTATCGGGATCGGTGTCAAATCGGGCGATGTAGTCGAAGCTCTGGACAACCGGGGCCGTTTTTTAGGCGTTGGCTATTATAACCAGGCTTCACAGATTGCGGTCCGGTTGCTCACCACCAACCGGGAAACCATCGACGAGAATTTCTTCAGATCCCGGCTTCAAAAGGCGCTGGAATACCGCAGCCGGCTCAAACCCGGTGCTTCAAGCTACCGCCTGGTATTCGGCGAAGGCGATTTGTTACCCGGACTGATTGTGGATAAGTTCGAAGATTATCTGGTGGCTCAATTTTTGACCATGGGTATGGAAGTCAACCGGGAGATGATCATCCGGCTTTTGGCGGAGCTTTGCGATCCCAAAGGGATCATTGAACGGAGTGATCTTCATGTCCGCCACCTTGAAGATTTACCGGAACGTTCCGGTTGCGTATATGGAGATTGTCCTCCGTCGGTTCTTATCCGGGATAACGGCTTAAAATTCAGGGTGGATTTGCTTGAAGGCCAAAAAACCGGGTATTTTCTGGACCAATCGGCGAACCGGGCCGTTTTGGAGCGCTATGTCCAAGGGAAAAAGGTTCTCGATTGTTTTTGCCATGTGGGCAGCTTTGCAATCCATGCTGCGTCCTACGGGGCCAGTTCCGTTTTGGGAGTCGATATTTCGGAAGATGCCATCCATATGGCCGTGGAAAATGCGACTTTAAACGGGCTGGATAACGTCTGTAAGTTCAAAGTTGCCAATGTATTCGATTTCCTCCGGGATGAAGTGGGGAATAAGGCCGAGTATGATCTGGTTATTCTTGATCCGCCGGCATTCACCAAAAGCAAACAGGCTTTGGAGGGGGCGGTCCGCGGCTACAAGGAAATCAACCTGCGGGCATTGAAACTGCTCAAGCCCGGCGGAATCCTGATCACCTGCTCCTGTTCCCATCATCTGACCCCGGACTTGTTTTGGGAAATTATGATCGCAGCGGCGGCTGACAATAAAAAACGGCTCCACCTCCTGGAACGCCGGACGCAGGGCCTTGATCATCCCGTTTTGGTTGGGGTAACGGAAACGGAATATTTGAAATGCTTCATCTTTGAGGTTGTGTCATCATGAATTCCAAATCCATACGTTTGGTCTATGCGGATGAAAAGGGTGAACTGTACCCGGACCCGGATTTAATTGCGGTGGGAATCAACGGCTCCCAGGCGGAGATCGCCGATCAAAGCTGGATCGATATGCCTTCGGGCGGCGAGATATTGCTGTTGCCGGGCCGGCAGCCTCTAGGTTACGATGAAGACGGGGAAACCATGGAAGTGGTCGAAGGCCATACGGCAGTTGCGGCCATTTTACCGGTTGGATTTACCCGCTGTCTGACGCCGGGATACGAAATCGCGGTTCACGGGGAACTGCCTCTTTTTGGCTACGCGGCAGTGGGAGCCGTGGGGGATCGTCTTAAAGTGGCCGCCATTCAAACCGATCAGGACCTAAAGTGGAGCCCCAACTATTATAATACCCCGGACTTACCGCGGTTGATCGAAGGGAAAATCCGGAGTTATCCGGAAAACCGTATTCTGGCTCAGCTGGCCAAATGCGCCGTCAGTTACCATTGTTTAACGGCTCAAAATATTTTTTATGGGCGCTGGGAGGCCGGGATTCCGGTATCGCCGGTTTGTAACGCCAATTGTATCGGCTGCATATCCAAACAGCCCTCCGAATGTTGTCCATCCCCTCAAGGCAGAATCAACTTCACTCCAAGCGTCCGGGAAGTTGTCGAACTCTCGGTGGACCATTTGGAGTCGGCCGCCGATGCCATTGTCAGCTTTGGACAGGGCTGTGAAGGCGAACCTTCATTGCAACGCGAAGTATTGGTCCAATCGATTCAGGAGATCCGGCAAAGAACGGACAAAGGGATCATCAATATCAACAGTAACGCCGGTTATTTTGATTCCATCCGTGATTTGGTTGATCACGGACTGGATAGCATCCGGGTCAGTCTTTTTTCGGCCTGGCCGGAAAATTATCAGTGGTATCACCAACCCCGGAATTATCAATTGTCGGATGTCAAGAAATCCTTAGGTTACGCCTCGGACTATGGCGTCAGGGTTGCCATCAATCTGTTGCTATATCCCGGTTTTACCAATCAAGCCCGGGAAACGGAGGCTTTGTATGCTCTGCTTCAAGAGACCAAAGTCCAACAGGTTCAGCTTCGCAATTTGAATCTTGATCCGCAGCGGTTGCAGGAGAAGGTGAATCTGGAAGAGGATGAGCCGCTTGAGCTGAGGACAATTCCTGAGTGGCTGTTACAATTAAAAAAGCAGTTCCCCCAACTTTTAATCGGAAATTATACCTTGCCGAAAAGCGAGGGATGATCATAGCTTAGTCTCGCCGTTTGGTCAGGATTTCCTTTCGCAGTTTGTCCGGATCGCACTGAAAAGCGATTGCGGCGTATTGAAGCCAGGATTCGGACTCCCCTGATTCTCCCAAATATAGATGGCGGTTGCGAAATTTAAAAAATCTTTTTACTCGTTGAATAACGTTTACCGGTTTCATGATCAATACCTCCGTAATATCAGTATTGACAGTAATCCCGGGAGTAATACCAGCTAGGCTTTTGTCTTCAAGGGTTGGATGCTTGATATAGGACATAGAAGAATTTTTTGGATAACAAAACCCGCTAGCATCGTTTTGGGCCCGGATCGAACCGCGATCACAAGGCCCAATCATTTAGCGGGTTCGTTGGTTTCTGGGCTTAGCGGAAACCTATGATTCAATTATACGGAAAAATGTTTCACGATTGTTACATCTTAATAGGAAAATATCAACCCCGGTCTGTGCTTGTTTACAGATCCAGTCACCGTTCAACTTCATGGTGAATCTTTCCAATGGATATTATTTTGCTCTCTTATTCACTGGCTTGAAGTTAACTTCTATTTTTATAATGATTTTGTTAATATTAAAAGCAGGGGATTACAGTTTGAAATGTGAATTGACAATACGACCAATATCCGGACCACCGTGAAATCATATGAATCATCATGAAATATTAAGTCCGCCGGATGATCCGAGGGGAGCACAAGATGCAGCTACAAGGGCAATCATTATTAAAAAAAATTGAAAAAGACGTCAGGCAATATGCGCAAGTATTATCCAGTATTCTCAAAGTGGATGTGGATATTGTCGATAATCATTTATTTCGGATAGCAGGCACCGGAAGGTTTGTTGACCGGCTGGGCACTTTTATCGAGGCGGAAGGCACAGGATTTAAATGGGTCCTTGAGAATAAAAAAATGCTCATCATCGAAAACCCAAGGGAAGAGGTTATTTGTAAACACTGTCCAACCTGTGAGACTTGTCAGGAACTATTTGAGATATGTTGTCCCATTAAACTGGAGGAGGAAGTAATCGGCGCTATAGCTTTGGCGTGTTTTCAAGAAGAACAGAAAAAATTAATTTTCCAAAACTTAGATGGCTATGTTGATTTCTTGGTGAAAATTGCCGAACTAATTGCCTCAAAAGTGGGGGAAACGAAAAACTACCAATCGATTATTGCCACATCCCAGATGCTGGAAAAAGTAATGCAGTTTGTGACCCAAGGTGTGGTTATTTTTAATTCCGATAACACGTTGAAGTATATAAACCAATATGCGGAAAGAATTTTGGGTAATCATAAAAAACAACTGGATTATCTGTATAAGATTAATGAATTTAAAATTTTTACAGTCGGGCAAAAAAAGGGCAATAGCGAAATAGAATATGTAGCCCGGGTGGGTCAAAAGAAAATTCGCTTATTTGGCTATTCTTACCCCATCAGCATTGATGAAAGTAATTATGGAAAAGTATATATTTTTCAAGATATCGCTTCCATTCAAGAAAAAATTATTGTCCAGGATAAAAGAAAATACAGTTTCCAAAGCATTATCGGCGAAGATAAAAAAATCCTTCAAGTCAAAGAAGAAGCCCGGACATTAGCGAAAACCGATAAAAATATTTTAATATACGGTGAAAGCGGTACGGGAAAAGAGATATTGGCTCGGGCGATTCATAGCGAGAGCGATTATAGGGAGCAACCGTTTATTCCTATTATTTGCACCGGAGTTATTGAATCTATTTTAGAGCAAGAAATATTCGGAAATTCTGAAAATAATAATTTGAGTAAAATTGAGTTGATGAAAGAAGGAACCTTATTTTTAGACGAAGTTACTGATTTGCCCTTACGGATTCAGGGAGAACTATTACAATTACTTCAGGACAAGGAAAGGTTTTCGGGGCGGATTATCGCTTCGACCAGTAAAAATATTGAGAATTTGATTTCAGAGAACCGCTTCAGAAAGGATTTGTATTATTTTTTCTATCCTTTTATCATAACGATTCCCCCTTTGCGCGAGAGGCGGCAGGATATTCCCGTTTTAATCCGGTATTTCTTGGAACGGTATGCTTATTTGGAAAAAAAACAAATTACGATTGACAAGAAAGCTTATGCCTATTTATTGCAATATTCATGGGCGGGCAATGTCCGGGAAATGGAGAATATCATCAGCTTTATTGTGTTGATGAATCAAAGCGGCAAGGTAGAACTTGATGACATTAATCAGTTGTTCGATTTGGAGGATCAAAATATTGACGGTTCTTTTTGTTTAGAGACCATTGAAAAGAACACGATCAAAAAAGCGATGGACTTATATGGGAATACCACGGACGGGAAACGGAAAGTCGCCAAAGTTTTAGGAATCAGTCCGGCGACGTTATATCGAAAGCTCGATCGATATGGAATTCATGAAGAAAAAACTTATACAATCGATTAATTCATGAAGCTGAATATCACACATGCGTCACAAAGCCCGCTTTTTAAGCGGACTTTTTTTGTTGTACTCGGCACGCTATCTGGAATGCGGGAACGACTAATTCTCATTTTGAGAATTTATTTTAAAAAGTGAACACATTTTGAATGTTGGTTGTAAAAATGAAAGGAAACAGGGAAAAAACATTGATTTCTATTTTAGTCTTGGTATAATGATGTCATTGGTATGTTATTAATATGTCAAATATTAAAGTAAAAATTATTTAAATACGGTTATAATTTAAATTTTATAACATTTTAAAACGATTTATTGACATTAATTCATATTAACAATGACGCTAATGTAACAAGAGGATGAAAGATGGAATCGCAAGTCAAATGGGTAAAAAATGAAAGTATGAAAAGTGAAATCGCCGCGATTGGCTTAAAGCATTTCAATGTTGCGGAAATGAAAAAAGCAAGGCGTTTTCACCAGACAATTCCTGAGCACCGAGAAACGCCTTTTTATCATCTGGAAAATCTGGCCAAGCGACTTGGCCTGCAGCAGGTTTTTTTGAAGGATGAATCTTTACGGTTTGGCTTAAACTCTTTTAAAGTGTTGGGGGCGTCATATGCCATTGGCCAAAAAATCGCGCAGCAAATAAAAATGGATATTGGCCAGATTGATTTTTCCCAATTAAAATCAAAGGAGTTCAAGGAAAAATTTCCGGATTTGGTATTCGCCGCGGCCACTGATGGTAATCATGGCAAAGGAGTGGCTTGGCTGGCCAAAGAGTTGCAATATCCCGCAGTCATTTATATGCCCAAGGGCACCTCCCGCGAAAGATATAATAAAATCATTGAATTGGGAGGGAAAGGAGTTATTACCAATGACAACTATGACGATACGGTGAAGCATCTTGCTAAGCAGGCTTATGACAATCATTGGTTGATGATTCAGGATACCCAATGTCTGGGTTGTATGGAGGTGCCAATATGGATTATGCAGGGATACGGCACAATGGCTTTGGAAGTGATGGAGCAATTAGGAGGGGAAGTCCCTACCCATATTTTTTTACAGGCGGGCGTGGGAGCCTTTGCCTCAGTGATGACGGTGATTTTTAAAATATTATTTCCTGAAAATCCACCGGTCGTTATGATTGTGGAACCTAATAAAGCGGATTGCTTTTACCGCTCGGTGGTGCAAGGGCAAAAAACAGTTATCACCGGAAATATGGATTCAATTATGGCCGGGTTGTGTTGTGGAGAGCCCAATTCCGTGGCTTGGGATATTTTAAGGGAGTCTGCGGATTATTTTTTCTCCGTCCCGGATTGGATTGCTGCTAACGGTATGAGGGTACTGGGTAATCCTTTGCCAGGCGATCTTTCGATAATATCCGGGGAGTCGGGAGCGGTGACCATAGGTTTGTTGGATTATCTGGCCCGCGATCCCAAATTAATGGCCAGTTTGGGATTGGATGCAAAATCCAAGATTTTAACTTTTAGCACCGAAGGGGACACCGATCAAGAAATATACCGTTCGGTTACATGGTATGGCACATATCCGGATGAAAGAGAGGTTTAAGGGATGGAAATTTCATGGGAAAATAAGGTGGTTCCGTTATGCCAGCAATTGATCAGTAAAAAAAGCTACTCCGGACAAGAAAAGGAAATGGTTGATTTTTTGGAGCGGACATTCGCAGAGTTGCTATTTGATGAGGTCAGGGTGGATTCTTACGGCAGCATCACGGCGACGATGAAGGGGAAAAGAAGCGGCCTAAAAATTCTATTGGACGCGCATATTGATACGGTTCCGGCCGATAACGAAGCCCAGTGGTCGGTTAATCCTTTTGAGGGAGTTTCGAAGGAGGGCAGAATATACGGCAGGGGCGCTTCTGATATGAAAGGGGCACTAAGCGCGATGATTATCGCTGTTTCCGAATTTGCCCGGGCGACCCGGAAGAATTTTGCCGGAGAGATTACCATTGCTGGAGTGGTTCATGAAGAATGTTTTGAAGGTATCGGGGCTGCGAATGTTGGTAAGTTCATAGGGCCGGATGTGGTGATTATTGGCGAGGCCACCGAGTTAAATTTAAATATTGGCCAACGGGGAAGAGCGGAAGTGGTGGTTGAAACTTTCGGCCAAAGCGCCCACTCCTCGAACCCGGAAAATGGCAGAAATGCTGTTTATGCAATGTGTGAACTGATTGCGGAAATTCAAAAATTACCTGTTAGTGTTCATCCGGTTTTGGGAAAGGGAATTTTGGAGTTGACCGATATTAAATCTTCTCCTTATCCCGGGGCATCGGTAGTTCCCGATTATTGCAGGGCTACTTTTGACAGGCGGACCATTGCCGGGGAAAAGATAGCCGATGTGTTGGCGCCTATTGAAAAGTTAATCGCCGCTAAAAAACCAAGAATCGATGCAAAGGCGCAAATTGCCTACGGTAGGGAAACATGTTACACCTCGGCAATCATAGAAGGAGAACGGTTTTTCCCGGCTTGGATTATGGATCGACAGGATTATTTGGTGGAAACAGCTCATACGGCCTTAAAAAGAGTTCTGGATGATGAGGTTTTGATAAAGTCGTACTCATTTTGCACCAACGGAAGTTTTTATGCGGGTATTCAGGGTATACCGACCCTTGGATTTGGGCCGAGCCGCGAAAATATAGCGCATATTGTTGATGAATATGTGGAGATCGCGCAACTGGTAGGGGCCTGTAAAGGGTATTACGGCATATTGGAAGACTTAACGGGGGGGAAAAAGGGGCTATTGCCAAAAGAAGAATAATGAAAATTCTTTGCGGTAGCTGCTTTATCAATAAAAAACTTATAAGGAGTTGGTTGTTTTGAAGTTTAAAGGGGTTTGGCGGATCGAAGAGGGCGAAATGAGGAGACCCAATCTTTCCCATTTCGTCATGATGGCTCTCTTTACCGGGGTTGGAGTTGTAGTGGGGACTTTTGGAAGCATTGCGGTGCCTTTGGGATTTGTATCGGCCTTTTGGCCCGGACAAGCAATTCAGGCGGTAAGCAGCATTTGGTATGGCGGTTGGGGCGGTGTCGCTTCCATTGTATTTCCGATTATTTCAAATGCCATTTCAGGATCGGCGGCGTTGCCGGTATCTCTGGCGTATATTCCCGGCAATTTGGCCCAAGGTATCGTGGGCGGATTGGCGTTTAGAATGTTAGGGGCTGACCCGCGGTTACAAAGCAAGAGAGATTGGGTAATTTTTACCGTATTTGGCATTCTTGTTTCCAACATTATCGGGGCTGCATGGGGCAGTAGCATCTTGAGAGTTTTCGGTCTGATTACACCCCAAGCGCACTTAACGGTATTCTTAGGTTGGTTTTTGGGAAATTCGGTTGCATCATGGATCTTGGGAGTGATTATGCTCAAATTTATCTCTCCGATTGTCATGAAAACCAAAACTTTTTGCAAGGGTTTGTGGGCCTAATATGAATATGAATTCGGCAAGTGATTGCAGATGAGTCTAAAATCAGCTTGCCGGATTCAAGTAGAGCGTATCGTAAATAAACGGCAATCAGAAATGGGGAAGATACTCTACTTAAGTAAGATGTTCACAATCAATGAGTGCGCGTGCGTGCGCGTACGCGTACGCACGCGAGTTATTTAGAGAACGTTTTACTCATCTTCGCGGCTTTGTTTTGTAAAATGAAACGTCCTGGCTAGCTTGAGGTTTACCAATCTATGAGGTGCAATATGTCAAGAAATGCAAATATGCAAAAAACAATTCTCGGATTTGTTCCGACACAGTCGCCCATTTATAAGCTTCATCCTGTCGTGCGGTTGATTATTTTTCTGGCGACGGGATTTATCCCTTTGTTTATTGAGAGACCGGAAATCAATTTGATATTTTTAGTGCTCATCCTGGGATTGTTTGTTATTGCCAAAGTCCAGTTGAAACAATTAAAAATCTATATGCCCATGGTGATCACGGTGGGGGTATTTATCACCTTAACCTATATTTTATTTCCCAATGAACTGGGCCAAAAGATCGTTTTGTTCAAGTTGGGATGGATTAAAATTTATTACGCCTCGATGATGTGGGCTTTATGCATTTACGCAAGAATTTTGACTTTGATATTTTCCTCCATTTTCTATTTTTCGACCAATCGGGAAAAGGACATTCTGGTGGCATTCCGGAGTTTGAACATTCCTTTCGCGGTTACCTATTTTATTGGATTGTCCTTGCGGTCGGCGGGGATTTTTATGGAAGATTACCGCATCATCCGGGAGGCGGAACAAGCCCGGGGATTGGATATGACGGAATTGTCTTTAACGGCCAAAGTAAAGCATTTTTGTATGTATATGGTTCCCTTGTTTACTTTGGCAATCCGCAGATCGGAAGATATCAGCGTGGCACTATATTCGAAAGGTACGGTATTGCAAGGAAAATATAAAGGAAAGAAAAGACCGGATTATTTAGCCTATTACATGCGGGTTGGAGCAATGGATTATTTGGTTGCCGCATTGACGATTTTGATATTCGCGGGTGTGGTCTATTTTCGTTTTAGCGGGAATGTGCTTAGTTTAAGCTGTTCACCGCTGGAGGGCTATTTTTTAAAGCTGCTAAGGAAGGGTATTTAAAATGAATGCTTTGGAAATTGAACATTTATGTTGGAAATACAGCGATACCGAAGAGTATGCCCTGAAGGATATCAATCTGGCAGTGCCGGAAAACATTTTTTTGGGTATTGTCGGTCCCAACGAATCCGGTAAAACCACGCTGGTTTCTTGTATTAAAGGGATCATCCCCAATAGTTACACCGGAATCTACAAAGGCAATGTCAGATTTTTCGGCAAAGATATCAAAGACAACGATTCAAGGGTGATCGCCGAAAATATCGGGATGGTATTTAGTGATCCCGATGCCCAATTTACTTCGATGAGCGTGGAAGAAGAAATTGCTTTCGGATTGGAAAATATCGGAATCGACGAAGCGGAAATCAGCAAAAGGATTGCTTGGGTCAGCGAATTGACGTCAATCGGCGATTTGCTGGAAAAGCCGCCTTATGACTTATCGGGCGGCCAGAAACAACGGGTGGCGATTGCCAGCGTAATCGCAATGAAACCGAAAATCATTATTTTGGATGAACCCACATCGATGTTGGATCCCAAATCAAAAGACGATGTTTTTGAACTTTTGGCGATTATGAAAAAAGAATTAAAAATTACCGTGATTGTGGTGGAACATAATATCGAAAAAATCGCCGAACTTTCTGACAAAGTGTTGTTGCTCAATCAGGGAGAAATCATTCAATATGACGATACCCGGAAATTTTTTCAGGATATTGCGCTGATCCAAAAGAATGGCTTAAAAGTGCCGGAGTCAATTGAGTTTTTGTACCATCTTTATCGCCAGAAGGGGATAGATAAAGAAGCGCCCGTTAAATTTGATGATATTGTTGCCGAAATAAAGCGGATACTTGGGGAGCAAGGTGTAAAAGCGAATGGATAATATGATTGATATTAAGAATTTGGTCTTTTGCTATGATGATGGGACAAAAGCGCTTGACGATATTAATCTGACGATTCAAAAAGGAGAATTCGTCGCTCTGATCGGTCAAAACGGCTGTGGTAAAACGACGATTTCCAAATGTCTCAATGGAATATTGAAGCCCACCGGGGGGAGTATTTGGGTGGACGGTATGGATACTTCCCAAAAAGGCATTCAAAAAGAGCTGGTCAAAAGGATAGGCTATGTGTTTCAAAATCCGGACCATCAAATATTCAATAATAATGTTTATGATGAGATTGCCTATGCGCCAAGAAATATCGGTTTATCCGAAGCTGAAGTCAAGGAAAGAGTGAACGAGGCGGCCCGGATTGCCGGTATTAAAGAAGAATTATTTCCAAATCATCCGTTTTTTTTGACCAAAGGTTTAAGGCAGCGGGTGGCCATTGCCTCGATCTTGTCGCTAAAACCGCAAGTTATTATTGTGGATGAACCTACCACCGGACAAGATTATAAACAATCCATCGAAGTGATGGAATTTTTAAAAATGCTGAATGAAACCCACGGACATACCATTATTATCGTTACCCATGAAATGCATATCGTAGCCCGTTATGCCGAGCACATTGTAGTGATGACACAGGGAAAAGTTTGGATGAACGGTACGGTGCGAGAAATCTTCGCTGATCCGGAAAAGTTGAAACAAGCTTATGTTAAACCTCCCCTGGTCACTCAATTGGCGCAAGTATTGAAACCTCACGGGATCAAGCCGGATGTTATCGGCATTGAAGAACTGAAGGAACAATGGGGGGCTGAGGACTTGAAAAAAATTTTAGTCATCAATCCCAACTCATCGGAAGCCATGACCGAGAGCATTCGTAAAACCGCCCTTTCCCATCGGCCCCAGGATATGGATATCGAAGTGATTAAAACTCCGGAGGCGCCCAATGTATTGGAAAGCTTTGCCGATTATACCCGGGCCGGTCGGGAAGTATTGGCGATTTTGAGGCGCAAATCGCTTGAGAATTATGACGGCATCTTATTAGCCTGCTTTGGCGATCCTGCTTTGGCCGCTTTGAAAGAAGAATCGCCCATACCGGTGGTGGGTATCGCCGAGGCCTCCATGGCCATGGCTTTATTATTGGGATACCGGTTCAGCATTTTGGCGGCGGTGGACAAGGCGAAGGCCATGATGGATCAATTGGTGTCCCTGTATGGGTTGAAAGAGAGATTGGCCACAGTGGAATCCCTGAACCTGACGATTGAGGATTTTATGAAAGACGGGGATTTACTGGAAGAAAGGGTTTTGGAGAGCGGAAAACGAGCTATTGCCCGGGGGTGTGAAGTTTTGATTTATGGATGCGCCGGTATGACCATGATATCGGCGGAAAATGCATCCCAAAAATTAGGAATCACCGTATTGGATCCGATTGTGTGCGGTTTGGCGGCGTTGGAAGGAATAGTGCATCAAGGATTGAGGGTTTCTAAAATTGGTTTATACCGATAAGGCGGGGAATGAAAATGGTTGATTTGTTGTTAAGAAACGGCAATATTGTGACTCCCGGCGATACCTATACGGCCGATATCGCCATCACCGACGGAGTGATTATGGCGATTGGGAAATTGGACAGTTCTCTGGAAGCCCGACGGGAAATCGATTTGGAGGGCAAACATGTCATGCCCGGGGTCGTTGAACCCCATATGCATGTGGAAGCGCCTTTTATGGGCTGTATCGGCCAGCTGGACTTTTATACTGCAAGTAAAGTGGCGGCTTTTGGCGGAGTCACTTTTTTTATGGATTTTTCCAATACCTCCGTAGGCGATTCGGTCTTGGAAAAAGTGAAGATGCGGCGGGAGGAAATGGGCAAAAGCGCTATCGATTACGGGATTCACGCCAAATTTGTGGAGGCGGCGCCGCGGGTTGTTAAAGAAATAGAAGCCATCGTCGATTATGGGTGCCCCAGTTTTAAAATGTTTATGACCTACAAAAAAGAAGGGGTCATGATTGATGATGAAGGCATGATTCGCATCTTTGAGGCCGCCAAAAACTATGGAGCATTGCCCGGGGTCCATGCGGAAAGCAATGCCATCGCCGAATTGAATGTGGAGCGGATGAGAGAAAAGGGCGATTTATCCTGGACGAATTTTCCCCGTTCGAAGCCGAGTTTATGCGAAAAAGAAGCGGTGGACCGGGCAATCAATTTGGCTCATTACGCCGGAAGCAGTCTGTATATTTTTCATCTATCGTCCCAAGATGCCCTGGAAAGCGTCAAAGAGGCCAAGAAAAAAGGACAAGCGGTCACCGCGGAGACTTGCCCCCATTATTTGCTGTTGGATCAGAGTTGTTATGAAGGGGAAGAGGGTTATTTGGCCATTATGAGTCCGCCTCTGCGAAGCCGGGAGGATAACGAAGCCTTGTGGCGGGGCCTGGCCGAGGGGACGGTTTCGGTGATCGGTTCCGACAATTGTACGTATTCGCTGGAAGAAAAAAGGCGTTTTTTAGATACCGACCCCCAAGGAAAGGTAATTCCCGATTTTACCAAAGTCGTTAATGGGGTGAATGGTTTGGAAGAAAGATTGCCTCTCTTGCTGGAGTATGGGGTTTATCAAAAAAAGCTTACTTTAAATCAGGTTTGCGCCATTACTTCCTATAACCCGGCCAAAACATTCGGATTGTATCCCCAAAAGGGCGCCATTCAAGTGGGAAGCGATGGGGATCTGGTGGTGGTCGATTTGGCGGCTACCAGTGAGATGAAAGCGGATAGCTTGCATTATGAAAATTCCTATACGTTATATGGAGGCCGCATTATTCACGGATTACCGGTGATGACCATTTCCAGGGGCCGGGTTTTGGTGGAAAATGGGGTTTTTCACGGCCAGCCGGGTTCGGGAAGATTTGTGCCCAGAAAAATCGGGCGGTAGAGAAAGAAGAAGATCAAGTTGCTGATTAAAAATGGAACGATTGTGGACGGGAATTTACGGAAAGCATACCGTGGCGATATTTTGATTCGGGAGGGAATGATTGTTGCCCTCGGAGATGCCCTCGGTGATGATGATCCGCTCGTTATCGACGCCACCGATCGGATCGTGGCGCCCGGTTTTATCGATACCCATAGCCATTCGGATGTAAGGCTCTTAATTGACCCTAAGATGGAGCCTAAAGTGAGGCAGGGCATCACAACGGAAATCATCGGCCAAGACGGGATTTCGATGGCCCCCTTGCCCATTGGATATATTGATACCTGGCGCAAAAATATCGCGGGTTTAAATGGCGAAAGCGACCTTATTGATTGGAAATATAAAAATACCCGGGGATATTTAAAACAGCTGGCAACGAAAAAGATCCAGACCAATGTGGGTTATTTGGCGCCCCATGGCAATATCCGCATGGAAGCGATGGGATTGGCCAAACAAAAAGCTACCCAAGCCGAACTGGGGCGGATGAAGGATATTTTACGGCGGGAATTTGAAAGCGGCGCTTTGGGGCTTTCAACGGGATTGATTTATGTTCCCTGCGCTTATGGGGATAGCGAAGAGTTGACCGCTTTAAGCGAAGTGGTGGCTGAATATCATAAAATTTTGGTGGTTCATCAACGGAGCGAAGCCGATACCATTCTGGAATCGATGGATGAAATGATCGATATCAGTAGGAAAACAGGGGTCAGACTTCATTTTTCCCATTTTAAAATATGCGGCCAAAAAAACTGGCGCCAATTGGATAAAGTCCTTGATAAACTGGATCAGGCGATTGCCGAAGGTTTGGCAATAACCTTTGATCAATATCCGTATATCGCCGGTAGCACAATGTTGGGCGTGATATTACCTCCTTGGGCCCATGACGGAGGAACGGACCGGTTGCTTCAAAGATTGCGGGATTCGGTTGCCAGAAAGAAAATGGCCGAAGATATCAAAAATGGGATTGCTGGTTGGGATAATTTTGTCGATTTTGCGGGATATGAAGGTATTTACATTACCAGCGTCAAACATGCCGTCAATGAAACGGTCATTGGCAAGAACCTGTTGGAAATCGGGGAGATCCGGGGGAAAGAGCCTTTGGAAGCGGCCATGGATTTGTTGGCGGAAGAAGAAAACGCGGTGGGAATGGTCGATTTCTACGGTAAGGAACAACATCTGATTCAAATTTTACGCCGTAAAGAGGGAAACGTATGTACGGATGGCCTTTTAAGCGGCAAACCTCATCCCAGGGTTTACGGTTCTTTCCCCAGAGTGCTCGCCCGGTATGTGAAGGAACAACCGATTTTATCTTTGGAAGAAGCCGTTCATAAAATGACTTTCAAAGCAGCCCAGACTTTTTCGCTAAGCGGCAGAGGGGCGATTTTGGAAGGATACCATGGAGATCTGGTGATATTTGATTTCAACCGGGTCCGGGACTTAGGCACTTATCAGGAACCCGCCCAGTACCCATTGGGTATCGAAACGGTCATCATCAACGGCGCTATCGTCTATGACGGCCAAACCGTGATTCCGGCCGGCAAGGGACAAATTCTGAAAAATTAAATCTGATTATAAAGTTAATTCAGCAGATATTTGGATGAAGTGAGCTATCAGCTATCTATTGATTTAAAATCAAAAAGAATATCTCGCGCAGAGGCGCGGAGGCGCAGAGAAATGACTAACTGCGCTTGGGACTATGTTGGCCTAAACGTATCCTTTTCATGAGTTGACAACCGATATCACCAATTACCAAAAATCTTGCAACGCGCATCTCGCGCTCTGCGCCTTGGCGCCTCTGAGGGAGAATAAATAGGCGGCTTGAGTCGGAACCAAGCTGATTTATCTTTATAATCATGAAATTAAATTTCGGCCAATCCCGGGCGGTGAAAAAGAATCGGATGCATTCCCTTTTATCGGACTTATAGGTTTGGAAGAGACACCTCTCCGCAATATCACGGAGAGGTGTCTCTTGCTTGATTTGGAGCGTCTCAGGCCCTTGGTGCTCCCGTCTTAAGCCGTCGCTACCGGCTCACTTTCTTTTTCCTCTCCAAACTCGCCTGCGCGGAAGCCAAAAGCAGGCCATTTTTCAAGCTTTTTTGCCTTTTTAAGGAAGGGAGAAATGAAATCACCCAAGGGAGAAATGGAAAAAAGGTTTGATGAAATGAAATCATCCAAGGGAGAAATGAAAAAAATGTTTGGTGAAATGAAATCATCCAAGGGAGAAATGGAAAAAAGGTTTGATGAAATGAAATCATCCAAGGGAGAAATGGAAAAAAGGTTTGGAGAAATGAAATCAGAAATCGCTGGAGCTGCGGAAATTGTTACAGTATGGCCCGAAGAACTGATTTCAGGGGTCGCCAGAGATGGCAGACGGCCGGAGAATGCCGGTCATTGAGTCGCAACTTAATTTTGCGGCGGGAAAACGTTCCCAAATCTTTTCGGAATGGAATCGTTTGTTTCTAAACGCCTCGCCCAAGGGTGGCCCCACGGCTTAAAGCTTGGCGGAGATTGGGTTTAGGGGCGATGTGGGGCAGGGGGGTGTTGTAGAAAGATATGTATATTTCTTTGTAATAATTGTTCCCGGATTTTTCAATATCATCAGGAATAATATTTTGAGGGACACGGATTGCGGCGGCGGGTTACTTTATTCATGATGCTTATAATGAATGACCAGTATTATGGTCCACGGATTTCACCGGCTGAGGTCCTTTTGGAGCGGCCCAAAAGGACCCAAAAGGCCGCCGGGAACCCAGTTTCCCGGTCTCTCCTTTATCCCCGGCCATCCGTGGCCGGGGTTATAAAAGACGTTTTTAGGGAAATCTTCGTCCTCCATGCAGGGACGCGAACATCGTGTTCGCGCCCTACCAGGTTTATGCTTTCGGGCCGACCGCCGTTTTTCTTCCATGAAAAGAGGCGGCGCTTTTCGACATCGTGTCTCAAATGGCGGGGTGAGGAGTTTGCATAAAAAGCGTAAGAAAAGTTAGGAGGGTCATGAGGGCGAGGAGGGCATTTAAAAATGAAAGGCAATGCGGATTGATTTGTAATAATGATTGATGCGGGGTGGATACCGGTTTTAACCGGTAAGGAATGAAACAGCCATAGGTTTTAACCCGTGGATTGAGAGCGAAGGTATAAACAGGAAGTTAGAAATGAATGGCGGTTCTGAGGTGATATGACGAAATCTCCCTCAATAAAACTTGAGAACGCTTGAGATGAAGTTTATTATAAAGCCGTATGCAGGAAAGCAGCAACATTTTACAGGTAATTACCATTTCTTACTGGAAAAGTATTATATCTTTAAAATGGAAACCGATAACATAATTAGATAGGTGCTCATTCCAATATTTGTAGTTTTTTCGGAGATAGAAATTAGAAAAATAAATTGAGGAAGAGAAAATGTCTATTAGCTGTTTATCAAGTGGAATTACAATTATTAGAAATGTTAAATATACATTATGTCATATTAATTACTTTTCTGACGAAATAAAAAGTGCCATTCGTGAGAATTTATCCAAAATATGTTATGGTTCATTAAAAACATCCACTTCAAGGATAACTTATAATTATCAAAATACCTTACGAGAATTCTTAGATAGGTATGAAAAAAAATCTCCGGATACGAAAAAAGGTATGATTGGTGAGTTATTAACGCACATACTACTATTAACTTATTTTCCCGAATTTCATGTTGTTTCACCGTATTTTAATTTAGAAGAAAAAAGCATTAAAAAGGGGTTTGATGTAGTTTTATTTTCGATAGAAAATAAAGAATTATGGATTACAGAAGTCAAATCGGGAGAACTCCATCAAGGTAAAAATGCGAATGAAACAACAAAGCAATTGTTAAATACAGCAAAAAAAGATTTAAATAAAAGATTAAATGAAAATAATAATACAATTTGGGAAAATGCAATTAATGGAGCTATGATTGCCCTTGACCAAAAAAATGATATCAAAGACGCAGTTCTTGAAATACTTGGTATAAATAGTGATGAAGCAACAAGTATAAATGCAACTAGCACTGATAAAAATGTCATACTTGTCTCAGGACTTTTTAGTAGTTTAAAGGATAAGGTTGAGGAAGATACTGTTAAAGAAATTTCTAACGCTTTTTCAAAAGAAAAGATATTTAGACAAATTATAATTTTTTCATTCCAGAAAAATACATTTTTAAAAATAGTAGATTTTTTAATTGAAGAGAGAGATAAAAAAATATGAAGCAACTTACCCTTTCTCGCTTGAAGAATACACCCTTCATTAAATTATATAGAAAAATTGTCTTAAAAGAGGACTTAACAAGTTTTGAATATAAAAAATTATTGTCATTAGCAGTTATTTTCATAAACCAAAAAGATAGAGACTTAAAACATCTAGGGTATAGAATTATTGTCTTTTATTGTAATAAAACTCAGGACTATATCCCGCTTTATGATATTGCAATAAATTCTGGACTTATTCCTATTAATAAATTCATAGAAAGATTAGACTCTTACCATTATAAGTTTGAGAATAACTTTTTTAAGTTATTCTCATCATCATTTATGGAGATATTCAAAAGAGATAATATCTATTTAAGTGAAGGACAGCAAGACCTTTATTCTTTTTTTATGGAGAAGAAGGATGAAACTATTTCGATTGTTGCGCCCACTTCATATGGAAAGTCAGAGCTAATAATTTCAACATTAAAGAATAAAGGGAATAAAAATGTATGTATTTTAGTTCCAACAAAAGCACTTTTAGCACAAACCAAAAGGCGTATCATAAATGCGAACATAAAGAATGTTACAAAAATTATTACTCATCCTGAAATGTATCTTGAGAGTGATAAACATATAACTGCTGTTCTTACTCAAGAGAGACTTCTACGATTGCTTCAGAAAAACCCATCGCTTTCTTTTGATATAGTTTTTGTAGATGAGGCACACAATTTATTGGAAAATGATTCTAGAAGTGTTTTATTAGCTACGGCAATAGTGATTTTAGAAAAAAGAAATTCAAATGTTACTTTTAAATTTTTAACCCCCTTTTTAGAAGATAGTTCAAATTTGGCTGTACAATTTACAAGCTACTCTACATCGCCATACAAGATTGAAGAATATATAAAAACAGAACGGTTCTTTTTATGTGACTTTAAAAAGGATAAAAAGCTAAAACTATATGACCAATTTTTAAATGAATATTTTGAATTAGATGGTATCAATTATATAGATGATATTAGCTTAATTCTTCGAGAAAAGTTGAATAAAAATATTATATATTTAAATAAACCCTTTGATATTGAAGATTTTTCGATAAAACTTGCCGAAAAGCAAGATAACGTTGTCTCTGAACGAATTAAAAAGGCTTGCGCTGAGTTGAGTAATCATTTTCATAATGACTATACGCTCATTGATTGCCTGAAGAAAGGTATAATATATCATCATGGTTCTATTCCTGAAAACGTTCGATTATATATCGAACAGTTGTATTCAAGTGAAAATTCCATTAAATTTATCATTACGAGTTCGACCTTGCTTGAAGGGGTCAATATACCGGCAGAAAGGTTATTTATTTTAGATAACAAAAAAGGAAGAGGAAACCTCAGCACGTCACAATTTAGAAATTTAACCGGAAGGATTTGTAGATTTAATGAAATTTTTTCAAAAGAGAATAATGACCTCCTTAAACTAGAACCTTGTATTTATTTAATTGCTTCCAATTACAGTTCAAAAAACGCAAATATTGATAAATTTATTAGTGATTGTATGAAAGTTGATAAAGAAGTTCCTGAAAAACCAAATAACGTATTATTGAAGTCAGTAGAAATAAATAGAGAGAATCGAGCGGAAAGAAATGATGCTGAAGAGTTTATAGAAAATTTTGAAAATGAGGTTATTCCCAATTACGAACGAAGACATGCAAAAACTCAAATAGGAAAGCTTTGCTATGCTAACAATATCACAGAAATTGATATAATATCGCAAGAAACTAAAATGCAAAATATTGTCGAAACAAAAAGAAAATCATTATTTCCTGAGTTCGATTCATCAAACGATATCTTATCACTTATTTCTGATATATTCTTGCCTTTTATTAAAAACGACCCAAAATATAGAAATATTCAAAGGCTTAAATATCTTGAAGCACAAAGATTTTATTCAATGTTTCTTGATTGGAGAATTAAGAATGCAGCATATAGCGAAATGATCTCCAGCTTCTTGCGCTATTGGAGAATGTTGGAAAGTCGAGGCCTAGAAACTCTAGTATATGTTGGCAAATGGGGAGATGAAAGTAGAGAGGGATTTCAAAATCTTTGGACTGACATAAGAAAAAAAAATATGAAACAAAGGGTTAATTTGGCGATTGTTCGCATAAAAGATGAGCAAGACTTTTTAGACAATATTCTTATAAAATTTATTGAAGTTCTTAACGATCTTGGGTTTCTTGACTCGGATTTTTATGAAAAAATTAAATATGGTACTTCAGATAAGTTCAAAATAGCATTAATTAAGAACGGTTTTAGTATTGGTTTAGCAAATTTACTGGTAGATAAATACATAGATTTACTTGAAATTAATATAGCCAACACTACAGTGAAGATCGATAGTACTCTTATTAAAGAAATGGAAGAAAACGGGGAAAACGAAATTTTTGTTTTTGAAGCAAGATATAATACAAAAGAGAATATAGAGCAATTTTAATCCGTTGGGACGAGGTTAAAATATTATGGGCGAAAATACAAATGCGTTAATGAAATTACTAAATGAAAATGGGAATAAAATATATTTCATACATTATTCATGCCAAAATTTAAGTGATGATAATGAGGGCTATTCTCCAAGAATTACCTCAATAGCGTCTTACACATGACAAGTGACCAAATGTATAGTTTTTTAACTGGATTCTGAGGTTTACACAATCTTTTCCGCACTACCGAATTAATTGGATCGAAGGTTTACACAGATTTATCTGCACTACCAATTAACGAATTTTATCGTATAAATCAGACAAAGTATCTTTAATTTTGGTCTTGTTACCATTTAAACATGCTGAAATTAATTTCTCTACGGTAGGTTTTTTAACAACGAGTTTATTGAATTCAAATCGTTTACAAAGTTCAATCCACCGTTCAATTGCATTAGTCGTATATCGCAACTTATATAATACAGTCTCATCTCCGGGGAGAACCAAATCCAGATAATATTCCCACCTATCTGGTATTAAATTTTCTAATAGTTCATCTAAATATTGCTGAGCATCAATAGAAACACCATATCCATTACCAAGTTTACATGCAAGTGTGGCCGTTATGCATATTCCTAGAGCTGGTACCGGAATCGAAGTACCTAATGACAAAAGATATCTGGCGGCATTAGGTTCATTATGAAAATTATCCCATCCATTATGGGCTTTCAAAAGGTTATGAGCAGCGTCTATAAATGAATTTGATCTGAGATTTTCCGGAACATAATCAAATCCTTTAACTTTGAGAAGAACTGATTTTAGTGCACTTACAAGGGGTTTATTTGCTTCATTAACCGCTTCAGCATAGGCGAAACCAACAGGTCTTCTATCGTCAGGAAGCAGATCAGGCCAAATTCTAGGAACGATCAGTACCAAATTTGCAAAAACATGTTCTTGTTCCGCAGCTTTCGTTTTCTTTGAAAGGTTAATTAATGTTCGAACGGTTGTTCTCTTATAAAAATATGGGCTTATTATTAATGATTTAACGACGTCATCAGTTTCCTTTAGAATTCGTTGTGCTAAAATATTTCTAAAATTATTAAAAGAGAATTGATAGTCTTCCTCATTCATTGATAAGACATATTTTATGCAATTCTTTATACAACTTTGAGCATCAAAAACATCCATTTCTTCTTCAACATTTCTAGAGGTGAAATGCTTGATTATTTCACTGGTGTGAAGAAAAAACATTCGTGCTGTTTTACTTAATAACCCTAGATCTGCTGCAAGAGTAATTACTTCAACTTCTGTTAAAAAATCTGAAGAATCTGAACCAGTATCTGTTCTCCCCAGCATTTCAAGTAAAAATTCTTTTCCAAATAAAAGTACTTTTTCGCGTAAAATATTTATAGTGCGAACCCAAGTATACTCTGCTGCCATATCATAAAGTTCAGAAGAATACGCACCAACTATTTTTTCAATTTCTCTGTTTGACAGGAGATTTGCATAGCTCGCTAATTCTCTCACATCTGTGATGTTTGTAGGTAAATTTGCACCATTAGGAGAATTCCATATTACTATAGAATTATTCATGATCCTTCATCCTTTCATAGGAAGTATTACCATCTTGAGATTGAAAATAAACGCCAATGATCTTGGGGTCTTTTGTAGCTAATAAGGCATATGCTGCTCTTTTTCGAGCACCCCCACTGACCTTAATTTCTCGAAGATTAGATTGGTTTATAAATATGTTAAAACCGCATACCCTTCCATGATCATCTACTATTGTTATACCATCAACATTCATCATTTCTAGAAACAATCCTGATAGACCATAAAACATCTCACTAGATACGCTGTCCTTTTTGTCACGAACAGCCAAAAGAGCTTTTTCAGACAAATTGATAGGGCACTCAAGCCAGATTCCATCTGATAAAAAATTATTAGGGAAAGTATAATCTGATTTTACTATGAGACATATAGTACCATGAACCTTTTGGGCAGTGAGTTGAAACAATTTGACAAAAACATCTTTTACTATGTCGCGTTCTGGTTGTTCAATTCCAGAAGTTATGTCGCTTGATACTTGAATGTATTTATCTAGATGTTCTTGCACTTCTTGGCTTGCAAGTCTGAAATCAATCACCATTTTATGATCATATAATCCAGAAATACCTATTTCAAAATTACTTAAAACTTTAACTTCCACAATACTGTAATCAATAAGGGATTCATCAATTCCAACATTATCAAAAATAACTTCTGTAATTGATAAGCCTTTTGGTCCACTGAAAGATCTTAAAAGACCATATTCGATATTTTGTGACTTAATATCTAAATAGACAATCCATCCATTATTACAGAATGGAACCAAAGCTTTCATAATTTTTTCTAAATCAGAACCGTTTCTTTTTCCTTCGCAGGTCTGAATTATATATGGATATGGTACTTGATCTAATGCTGAACCAATATTATGTCCAAGAACTAATATTGGTCGGATTTTTCTCTCCTCTTCTTCGTAGTTGCAAATTTTAGAGATGAACTTTATAAAACTATCATAAAATTTTGGTGGAAGAGATATTTTCTCGGCTTTAATTAATGTTTTTAATTTTAAATATACACTTGAAAAATGTATTTTTTCCATTTATATTCCTCGGAATTTTTATCATACCAAAGGATTAAATACGTATACATTTTTTATCTAATCAATATTTTTTTCTTGTGAATCTTTAATAAATGCCTCTAAATCCGAACGATGAACTCTCCAGAGATCTCCAAGTTTAACCCCTCTAAGTTTCCCTTGTCTTATCCAGGCAGCAACTGTACGAGGTTTTATATTAAATTTCTCCGCTATTTCTTGAGGACTATAATATTCTTTTTCTGGCATTCAATTAACCTCCTGTCCTAATTATAGTAACACATCCTAAAATTCCTTTCTAGCAGCTTACAACCTACGTAGCCTAAATTACCAAAAATGCTTGACCAAATTTTTTCTTTATGATAACCTAAAGATACAATATTAACTATGTAACCTTAAATGAATTTGAAAGACAGGTTATCAAAATGCCTTTATCATCTATAAACATCTACACCCTTAAACAAATTCATACCAAGCGCCATCGTTATGATCTGGAAGACCATCCAATCACCAGCCCTTTGATCTGCTATAAAGTCCTCCAATACCTCCTGGATCTCAAATCCGAACCGGTTGAGAAGTTTGGCATCATCTCATTGAGTTCCAGAAATAAAATTATCGGTATCCATATCATCGGCACCGGCTCCCTGGATCAAGTCTATATCGAACCCCGGGAATGTCTTTTAATATCATTTAACAAAAGCGGTTAAATGATATTAGGCCGCCATGATGAACAACACGCCAAATCAATCATCGCCTTCCACAACCACCCGAGTTCAGATCCTACGCCCAGCCAGGATGATATTTATCTCACCCGCAAACTCCGGGATGCTGGGAAAATCATGTGTATCGAACTGCTGGACCATGTAATAACGGGAGAGAAGAATTATTGCAGCTTAAAGGAAAACGGGATGATATAAAGGGAAAAGTGAAAAGGAAGAAGAGAAAGTGTTTGCGGGCTTGTTTGTTTTAGACGAGAAAATAACAATCTGAAAAAACCCAAGGCAATGACTTAAAGAATCCGCATTCAAAAGCTTTTCCGTCTTCAAGGAAGAAGACGGGCACCGCTTTTACACATGGATGTAAAATAGCGGTTGCCATCGGAAGCTTCATATAATTGCCAGTCGAAAGGCTATGGAAGGCGAAGACCCACTAAAAACCGGGATGAATAAAGGGAGGTTCGGAAGCCGTAGGTTCCGAGCGGCGGATTCAAAAGGTGCGCCGCCCCGCACCTTTTGTCCTGGAGGGGTCGCGTGCCCTGTGCACGGGTTGGGGGAGGCAGGAACAGTCTCCCATCGACCCTAAATTATTCTAAAAGAAGTTTTGGTTCCTTTCTGGCCGGCAACTCAAGTAACTCAGCCGGTGAAATCCGTGGACCATCAAAACCCGCATTCATTTTATACATAATAAGACTCCATGAAGCCGGGAAGTTAAACACACATATCCAAAAAATATTATAGATAGAAAGAAGGCATGTCCCATGAAATCCATTCTGGAAGAATTATATCTCGGCCGCCTATACCCCTTAGAACAAATCGTCCCCCAAGATCCGGAATTCCATTCCGTAAATGAGAAAAAATCCAGCCTCATAAAAATATTGGAAACCAGACTGCCGGCTGAAGATTTTCAAACGGTGGAAGAGCTTTTGGATGTGGATTGCAATATAAGCGTGATGGAAGCTTACGCATCCTTTGGATATGGTTTTAAGCTCGCCGTGTTGATGATTCTGGAGGTGCTCGGCAATAACGGAGAGCTCAAGTAAGGCCCCCATCTCTAAGGCTTACTCAAAAAAAAAGCCGCCCTTCCCCCTACCGTATGCTGGAGCAAGGGAAGGATCAGAACAGCCCAAAATAGGCAATCATCATCATAATCCCTCGCCCATAGCGTTTTTTGCGTGATGGGAGAGGGCCGCTTCTCTGAATGGACAGAGGGGTGAGGGGCATAGACAGACTCATGGAATTTTAAGGAGGTTCATCTCATGGCCGACTTCGAATTTACCATTACCGAAAGCGATTCACCGGTTGATTTGGAAGAGTATATCCATTATCTGATCATTGAACGCTGTAATGAAATCTATTATAAAATCATCAGTCAAAATACCGAATATCAAAATCTTCGAGCGCAGATGAAGAACTGTTTTCAAGAACTTCTCCAATTATTGCCCGATCCGGTCTATCAGGAAATTGTGACTGACGCGCGTGCGCGAATTTACCGGGTATGATCGGAACCCTGGAAATGTTGCTGCCGCAGATTATTTACAGGCAGATATTGAAAGATGGATTGGGGATAAAAAAGTGGCTGGGAAGATGAATATTAGGTCCGGGGACCGGGAAAATCATGAGTATTGAACTGTGGACCTGGATAACGGGAGAGCGGAGTTATGGGAGTTTGAAGGAAAAAGGACGGATATAAAGGAAAAAGAGAGAAGGTAAAATGGATGAAGCTGTAGGTTTCAAGTTAAATTAGTAACTCAACTTTCCACATTAAAAATAGGGATAAATAATTGAATTAATTAGGGGCAAGGGAACAGTAAAAGAAATTTTCAGCTTGTAAATTGGGTCCGCCCTCATTCTATCTTTCTCCCCCAGGGAGAAACGAACTGTTTATCTTTGTAGGTTTTTAGCTTGGTGCCGGTTGTTTTTTCTTGACATGACCTTCGTTTCTCCCGATGCCGGGAGAAAACTTGGCTCCCTGGAGCCGTCGAATGAGGGCTAGAACCCTATAATATTGCTAACATCAAGCGTATTTTTCAGCTGGGAAAGTTGAGTTAGTAACTTTGAATAAGCAATTATTTAGACTGTTATTATATGCAAACGATATAAGCCTTCAGGGAGGAAGGCGATTTCCCGCCGCATCTTTCAGGATGAAAACTGCGGTTGCGAACGGAAGGCTTAACCAAGTAGCCAGTCGAAAGGCCAGGGATGGTGGCGACATTCAAAAACCCTGGATGAATAAGAGGAAGACCGGAACCTAGGTTCCGGCGGCTTTGCCGCTCGCTTGCGAGCGTAGGTTCCTTTTTGGGCCGCTCCAAAAGGAACTCAGCCGGTGAAATCCTTGGACAAGCAAGATCGGCATTCATCGAATTGTTTTAAGGAGAAAATTAAAGATTAATGAGGGAGGTATCCCCCATGCACACCGACAAAGACCCCGGCATCAAAAATTCATTCCCGACATTTTAATCCAAATTATCTACCGGCACTGATTTAAAATCCGTATAATCAGTTAAATCCGTTAAATCCTGGTTCAGATAATGTTTTAGGCAATCATTAAAGCCCCTGAAATAGACCCGAATTTCTGATGTCGGGAAAGGGTAGGGTCCAGTGTGATGGAAGCTTCCGCTTCTTTTGAATATGGTTTTAAGCTCGGCGCACTGGTCATGCTGGAGGTGCTCGGCAATAACGGAGAGCTCAAGTAAGGCCCCCATCTCTAAGGCTTACTCAAAAAAAAAGCCGCCCTTCCCCCTACCGTATGCTGGAGCAAGGGAAGGAGCAGAACAGCCCAAAATAGGCAATCATCATCATAATCCCTCGCCCATAGCGTTTTTTGCGTGATGGGCGAGGGCCACTTCTCTGAATGGACAGAGGGGTGAGGGCATAGACAGACTTATGAAATTACGGGAAAAGGACTCATGAAAATGGAAATGGAACAGGTTGGATAAGGCCCTATAGCGCTTCGGCCAGCCTATCAAGCTCTTTTCTTACCTCAGCCTCAATCTGTTTCAACGATTCCGGGGAATCCCCTTCAAACCGAAGCACCAGAACAGGCTGGGTGTTGGAGGCTCTCACCAGGCCCCAGCCGTGTTCGAAGAGGATGCGGGCGCCGTCAATGGAGATGACTTTATTTTTTTGACTGAATGTTTTGACCAACTTTTCAACCAGGGGAAACTTTTTATCATCCGGGCATTCAAAACGGATCTCGGGTGTGGCGTAAGTTTTCGGCAGTTCGTCGACCATTTGGGCCAAAGTAAGCCCGGAGTGGGATAAAATTTCAATTAAGCGCGCTCCGGCATAGACCGCATCGTCGTAACCGTAATAACGGTCGGCGAAAAAGAGATGGCCGCTCATCTCTCCCGCCAGCAGGGCGTTTTCTTCCTTCATTTTGGCCTTGATCATGGAATGCCCGACTTTCCACATGATGGGTTCTCCGCCCATTTCGCGGATTTTATCGAACATCGCCTGGGAGCATTTGACTTCGCCGATGATTTTGGCCTGGGGATGCTGTCCAAGGATTTGTTTAGCGTAAAGGATCATAAGCTGATCGCCCCAAAGAATCCGTCCCTGGGTGTCGACAACTCCGATCCGGTCGGCGTCGCCGTCAAAGGCGATTCCCAAATCCGCTTCATTGGATTTCACCTCCGCCGCTAAAGCATTGATATTTTCCGGAAGGGTCGGGTCCGGGTGATGATTGGGGAAACGGCCGTCCGGTTCGGAGAAAATGTCCACCACTTCCCAGCCCAGTCTCTTGTATAAATCAACCGCCACTAAATTACCGGTGCCGTTGCCCGCGTCAACCACGATTTTTATTTTACGGGGGCCGGGATGGATAACGCTCTGAAGGTACTGGACATAATCCCCGGCCAGAGGGTGAAAGGTTAATTTGGCGTCGCCGTAATGGTAATCCTTCTTTTCCATGATCCGACCTATCTCTTGGATTTGTTCACCAAAAGCAGTACTTTTGCCGAGGCAGACTTTAAAACCATTTTCGTTGGCCGGGTTGTGGCTGCCGGTGATCATCACTCCGCCGCCCACCGGTAAGTGAAACAGTGAGAAATAGACCAGCGGAGTGGGTCCCATTCCGATATCAACGACGTTGATTCCGGATTCCACCAATCCCTTGGTCAACCTGTTTTTAAAACCGGGAGAGCTTAATCGGCAATCGTAACCGAGACTGATGGTATCCACTTGATTTTTATGATAAAAAGAGGCCATCGCCCGGCCTAGTTCCTCCACAAATTCATCGGTCAGATCCTTGCCGGCCACACCCCGAATATCATTTTGACGAAACACGTGAAGCATAGTATCCCTCCATTAACTAGATTTTGCAGAAATTCGGCATTGAGTCGGAAAACCCTTTCCCAAATATTTGCCTTATTGCCAAAATTCATTTATAATTTAACGAAAGGCGATTTTGTTTAGGACATTACGAGTAGGAAAGGCAATCCAATGATTCGTTTTCTAACAGCCGGCGAGTCTCATGGGCCGGCCTTAAGCGCTATGATAGAAGGATTTCCGGCGGGGCTTGGACTTGATGTGCATGATTTGCAGATTGATTTGACAAGACGCCGCGGGGGCTACGGCCGGGGCGGCCGGATGAAAATTGAAGGAGATGCGGTTGCGATATTATCCGGGGTCCGGCATGGCCTGACTTTGGGATCGCCGATCACGCTTCAAATCATCAATCAGGATTGGCCGCGTTGGGAGGAAGTAATGGCGATAGGGGCTGATCCGGGCAGTGCACCCGGGAAAGTAAAAATCGCCGCCGATGATAGGCTGGCGGAGCTTTCCGCCCGGGTGACCGCGCCTAGGCCCGGCCACGCAGATTTGGCGGGGGTCCTCAAATATCATCAGGATGATATTCGGAATATTCTGGAAAGGGCAAGCGCCAGGGAGACTGCAGCCAGGGTGGCGGTAGGCGCTGTGGCCCGTAAATTTTTAACCGAATTTGGCATTGAAGTTTTCAGCGGTGTGCTCCGAATCGGTCAGGCAGCGGTGGAGTCCCCGCCAATTGATTTGGCGGTTTACCGTCAAAAGGTTCTTCACTCGCCCGTATCGGCTCCCGATGAGAGGGCATCCGAGAAAATGGTGGTTGAAATCGAGGGGGCCAAAGAGGCCGGGAATTCTCTGGGGGGAATCATTGAGGTACTCATTCAGGGAGCGCCGGTGGGTCTGGGAAGTCATGTGCAATGGGACCGCCGTTTGGATGCCCGGTTGGCGGCGGCGATGATGAGTATTCCGGCCGTCAAAGGGGTGGAAATCGGGATGGGATTTGAAACTTCCTCTTTAAAAGGCTCGGAAGTCCACGATCCAATCGGTTATGATCCGGTAAAAGGTTTTTACCGTCAAACCAATAACGCCGGGGGAATTGAGGGCGGAATCAGTAATGGTGAAATGATTCGGATGAAAATTGCCATGAAACCAATCCCCACACTGTATCAACCTTTACAGACCGTGGATATCAACACCAAGGAAGTCAAACAGGCCAGTGTGGAACGTTCCGACACCTGCGCCGTTCCGGCGGCAGCCGTGGTGGCTGAAGCTATGGCTTGCTGGACCATAGCGGAAGCTTTTTTGGAGAAATTCGGCGGGGATCATTTGCAGGAAACAGGGAACAATTATCAGCATTATCTGCAGACAATCAAGGGGATTTAAGGGGTTTGGAATGAATATTGTGCTAATCGGTTTTATGGGAACCGGTAAATCAACCATTGGAAGATTATTGGCCCAGAAGTTGGATTTCGAATTTGTGGATGTGGACGCCCGGATCGAGCAACAAGCGGGAAAAACGATTACCCAAATTTTTCAGTCCGCGGGGGAAGAATATTTCAGAAAATTAGAGAGGGAATTTGCTGAAAAATTATCCGCCGGGGAGGGCCAAATCATCGCCACCGGCGGTGGTTTTGTTCTCAACCCTCAAAATATCGCATTATTGAGACCCAAAGGATTCATTGTTTCATTAAAAGCCTCGCCCCGGGTTATTTATGAACGGATTCGAAATGAAAAGCACCGGCCTTTACTGGCTGTACCTGATCCCCTTGCCCAAATCGGCTGGCTGTTAGAGGAAAGGGATGAGCGTTACCGGGATGCCGATTTGCTCGTTAATACCGACGGCAAATCGCCGGCCGGTGTCGCGGATGAAATCGGGGCGGAATTATTGAAAAGAGGAATTTCCAATGGAAGAAATCAGGCTTAACTTAGCCGAGAGAAGTTATTCAATCTTAATTGCCGAGGGGATTTTGAAAAAACTGGGGGAGATCCTGTGCGAGCGGAACATTAAGGGACGGGTCCTGATTGTTACCAATCCTACTGTCGCCCGCTGGTATCTGGGGCCGGTTGCCGATTCTCTTCGGAATGCCGGCTTTGAATATCAAGTCGCCGAGGTTCCGGACGGTGAAAGTTATAAATCTCTGGAACAAGCCGGCCTGCTGTATGATAAGTTAGTCGACGGCGCTTTTGACCGGAAATCGGTATTGATTGCCCTGGGCGGAGGAGTTATCGGCGATTTAACAGGCTTTGTCGCCTCCACCTACATGCGCGGGGTCCGCTTCGTCCAGATTCCCACGACCCTTTTAGCACAGGTGGATTCCAGTATTGGCGGTAAAGTGGCCGTAAACCACCTGAAAGGGAAAAACTTGATCGGCGCCTTTTACCAGCCTTCTTTGGTTATCTCTGATGTGGGCACATTAAAAACCCTTCCCGAAGCGGAGTTTAATTCAGGAATGGCCGAAGTGATTAAACACGGGATTATTTTGGATGAAAATTATTTGCGGCTGATTGAAGGAGAACACCCATTAATCCGCAGTCTTGATCCGGGTTTATTACGCTTTGTGGTGAGCGGCTCCTGCCGGATTAAGGGTCAAGTTGTGGAGCAAGATGAGAAGGAGTCGGGTTTGCGGGCGATTTTGAACTTTGGCCATACCGTCGGCCATGCCATCGAAGCGCTCACCAATTATACCCGGTATAAACATGGCGAAGGGGTGGCTATCGGAATGGCTGCCGCCACCAGGATTGCCGCTAAGATAGGTTTGTTAAACCAGCAGGATTTAGCGGACCGGGTTTTGGAAATTTGCGGACGGTTTCAGTTGCCCACGGAATTACCGCGCCTTGCCGTTTCCGACATCTTAAAGGTTATTCAACTTGATAAAAAAGTGGAATATTCCAAAATACGCTGGGTTTTACCGGAAAGAGCGGGCTCTATGAAGATCACCAGTGATGTTCCAGTGGAGGCTGTTACTTCAGTTCTGGCGGAGCTGGGAGGAATAAGATGAACAGGATTTTGGTGTTGCACGGCCCAAATTTGAATTGGCTGGGTAAACGGGAACCGGCAGTATACGGCTACCAGACTTTGGATGATTTAAACCGTTTAATGACGGAGTATGCTGAAAAATCCGGCCTGCAATTGAAAATTTTTCAGAGCAATGGCGAGGGTGCGCTGATTGACAAAATTCAGGAGGAATCGGCCTGGGCCCAAGGAATCCTGATCAATCCGGGAGCTTATACCCACTATAGCTACGCCTTGCGCGATGCCTTATCCGGCGCGGGTTTATCTGTGGTAGAAGTCCATTTAAGCAATATCCATAGCCGGGAAGAGTTCCGGCACACTTCAGTGATCGCTCCGATTGCGGTGGGCCAAATCTGCGGTTTTGGTTTTGAGGGCTATATTTTAGGATTAACGGCCCTTCGCAATCTCCCTGGGAAGCAAATCGCCGGCTAATTATCAAACAGTATACCGTTAACGGTGAACTTTTTTAAGAAATTTCTGAAGTTTTGATGGTTTTGCTTTGGCCGGAGCCGCCTTTAATGGCTTTGGTTGAACAAGGGGCTGGATCGGATCGGGATAATCTTCTTGCACCACCGGATGAGGAATGGGGAGCCCATCGGCGGCCAATCCTTTTAAGTGCATATCAACAGTGATTTTCATGGCTTCCTTGGCTTCGGAAGCCGTTTTCCCCGATGCCACACATCCCGGTAGATCCGGAACAAAAGCTACATAATTTTGGTCGACTTTTCGTAAAACATAAATATATTTCATGATTGGATTTTTCCATCCTTTCCGGCAAAATGTTTCTCAATCTGGATGAATGATAATTGGAAAAAGCGTTTCGGTTAAGTCGACTTTTTTCCGGCCGCGATTGGGTTTATTTTGACAGGCGTTTTCCCCGCAAATCGTTCCAGTAGACCCGCTTGAAGCAGGATGCTGTTGATGGAGTCCTTTTCCAAATCGTAGTTCGGGTTTGCAGCTATGGTAATGCGGCCCTTTTTGTGGGGATGTTTGAATTGACGGTAACTACCCCGTTGCTCAATGATGTACCAGCCGTCATTTTGAAGAATTTCTAAAATTTCTTGAACTTGCATCCGAAAACCCCTTTTGTATAAAAGGATTATATTTCCACTTATTTATTATTATACCATAGGAATTTCTAGATTTTAAATTATTTTTAAGGAGAAGATGAAAATGACTCGTTTATTCAAATTAAGAGAAAAACTTAAGAAGCTTGATGTGGATGGCGTTTTAATTACCAATCCCCAAAACCGCCGTTATCTCAGTAATTTTAGCGGATCGTCCGGAGCATTGCTGATATCTTCCGATAAAGCGGTAATTATAACCGATTTTCGCTACTGGGAACAGGTGGAACAGGAAGTTTCCGATTTTGAACTCCATAAACAGGGCCCCCTTTTTTGGGGGAGCGTCATGGAACTGGTTGAGAAATTTCACTGGAAGAAAATCGGTTTTGAAGCCTCTCTTACCTTCGGGGAGTATCAAAACCTGATTGACAAGGCTCCCGGTTCCATACAATTTGAGCCGCTGAACGATTTGGTTGAAAAATTGCGCTGGGTTAAGGATGAACAGGAAATCAACATCCTTGCCAAGGCGGAACAAATTACCGAAGCAGCCCTTGCCAAGACCTTACAGATTATTCGGCCCGGGTTAAAGGAAAGAGATTTGGCTTTGGAATTTGATCATCAACTTCGTTTACAGGGCGCCGAGGGCAATTCTTTTGCTACCATTGCCCTCTCCGGAGAAAGATCATCATTGCCTCATGGGGTCGCTTCCGATAGAGAAATTAAGCGGGGCGATCTGGTTTTAATCGATTGCGGCGCTCTTTATCAAGGATATTGCGCCGATCTTACCCGGACGATGGTGGTGGGGCCGGCCTCCCCGGAACAAAAAAGAATCTATCAAATTGTACTCAAGGCTCAGGAATTGGCTTTGAATTTTTTAAAGGGCGGATTGATAGGCTCCGAAGTTGATCAAGTGGCCCGCCAGTTTTTGGCCGAGCAGGGGTATGGTAAAAATTTCGGCCACGGACTGGGACATTGTGTGGGTTTGAATATCCATGAATCTCCCCGGCTATCCGTCACCGAACAAAATGTCATCCCCACGGGGGCCGTAATCACGGTTGAGCCCGGCGTTTATATTCCAGGTTGGGGCGGAATACGAATTGAGGATTTGGTTGTCGTGGAAGAAACAGGGATCCGGAATCTTTCGGGCAGCCCCAAGCGAGAGCTGATGGAGCTCTAGTCATTCATTAAAAGCCATACAATCCCGGATAAACAATCTGCTCGACAAAGCCCACTTTTTTGTGATAAAATATGTAAGGTTATTGGGGACAAGTAAAATGTCCTATAAATAGTGTTTAATGGTTGAGCGGATATAGATTTTGAACCAGAAAATACTATATGTGTTTCAATCCAATTTGGAACTTGCTATACATTTAAGGAGGATACCAATGATTTCAGTTACTGATTTTAAAACGGGACTAACCATCGAAATTGATGGGCAGCTCTATACTGTGGTTGAGTTTATGCATGTTAAGCCCGGCAAAGGCGCAGCCTTTGTAAGAAGTAAACTAAAGAATATTAAAACCGGTTTTACTGTTGAGCGGACATTCAATTCAAACGAAAAAGTCGAACAAGCGCGTATTGAATTCCGGGAAATGCAGTTTTTATATAAATCTGATGATGAATACACCTTTATGGATACCGAAAATTACGAGCAGATTAATATTCCCTCTTCAAAGATGGGCGATGCTCCTAAATATTTAAAAGAAAACATGGTTGTGGAAATTAATTTTTACCAAAATGAAATTTTAGGAATTGAATTGCCCAATACTGTTGAGCTGGAAGTTGTCGAAACCGATCCCGGTTTCAAGGGCGATACTGCAACCGGCGGTTCAAAACCGGCTACCCTGGAGACCGGAACCATTGTCAATGTGCCGTTTTTTGTCAACAAAGGAGATGTTCTCCAAATCGATACCCGAACCAATCAATATTTAAAAAGGGTTACCAAGTAAAGATGTAAAGATATTTAAAAAATTCAATAACATGCCGATATACTCTGTTTAAAAATTGACTGTTCCAGGTTCAACGCGGGACAGTTTTTTTATTGTAATTTTGGCGGGCCCTTCGGGCTAAGTTTTAATGGATAAAACCCAATAATGCCATTTTTATTTTATCATGGAGATATACGGCAACCCGGTATTGAACTTGTCAACTCTCCCCTTGGTATGAAGAATGGATTTGCAAGAGATAATAAGTTCAAGGGAGGGTTAATGAATGCGCGATTTAAAAGAGAGAACCGCTTACTTAAGAGGCCTGATTGAAGGGGCCGCTTTTCCGAAAGATGAGAAAGAAAAACGAATCTGGGATGGTTTACTTGATTTTTGTGATGAGACTGCACAGGAACTGCATGAATTGTCCGACTCCCAGAATGAATTTGAAGATTATATTGAAGCCATTGATGAAGATTTGGGAACCTTGGAAAAGTATTTTTATAATGAAGGAGAAGCTGACGATGATGTAGATGTCGTTTTCTCCAGTGATGAAAAAGCCGGTGTGATGGAATTAACATGCCCGTTTTGTAACGAAGAAATTTACTTTGAGGACCAAAATGGCGATTATGAGGTTATTTGTCCGGAATGCGGGAAGGTGGTATGGAATTCCTCAGACCTTAACAATGCTCCCGCGGTCAATGCCGATGTAATTTAGGCTGCGTAAATAAAACTGTCATAAAGTAAAGCCCGTCTCCATACATATCTATGGACGGGCTATTTTTTTACAGAGGAACCGGTGGCAAAGATGAAACAGGGCGAGCGCATTTTGGAAAATTCAGGGGAAAGTTATAGCGTGCCGGGAAAATGGGAGGAAGTCATGCAATTCTTTCCGCCGGAACTCCGGAAAATTTTGTCCCGGGTACCTGGTTCTTTGCAAGAGCGGATTATTGAAATCCGTTTGCGGGTCAATCAACCCTTGGAAATCAATGTGAATCAATTTTCAACTTTTATCAATACAGACGGTATTCCGGTTTCGGACCCATCCCTCGCTGGTATTATCAGTCCTGAGGAAATTCGGAAATTCCTTCATTCGGTTACGTCCGGTTCTTGGTATAGCCTGGAAGAAGAGCTGGTTCAAGGTTATTTGACCTTGCCCGGGGGACATCGGGTGGGCTTTACGGGTCACGCTTTGCAGGAGAAAGGAAAAATCCGCCTCATCCGCAATATTGGAAGCATTAATTTTCGAATCGCCAAGGCCTTTACGGGGATCGCCAGGCCGATTCTACCCTTATTGTGGAAGGATCGACATTTTTTAAAAACGCTCATCATCTCCCCTCCTGCGGCTGGGAAAACCACATTGCTTCGGGAAATTATCAGGGTAATCAGTTATGGAGATCCCATGATAAAGTTACCTGCTTTCCACGTGGGACTGGTGGATGAACGTTCGGAAATCGCGGGGAGTTTTCAAGGCGCTCCGCAACTGGATATTGGTCCGTGTACGGACTTATTGGATGGAGCGCCGAAAAGGGAAGGCATTTATTTATTATTAAGGGCGATGAATCCCGATGTCATTGCTACGGATGAAATTGGAACGGAAGAAGATGCTATGGCCATTGGGGATGTTATCAACGCCGGAGTCGGGTTTTTAGTGACAGCCCATGCCCGCAATCTTACCGAAGCAATGATGAGGCCGGGTTTGAAAAAACTTTTGGAAACCGGCTCAGTTGAGCGCCTGATCACTTTAAGCAACCGGCTTGGCAGTGGTACCATCGAAAGCGTAAAAGGGGGTATTCATGCTCCGGAGTTGCTCAAAGAAGCGATTGCTCCTGGAGAAGCCAATGGGTAAAATGATTGGAGCTTTTTTGATTATTGGCATTAGTACCGCGGCAGGATTCGTTTACGGTCAGAAATTTACCATCCGCTGCTATATCCTTAAACTATGGTTACGGATTATCGATATTTTTCAAACTGAAATTTATTATGAAGCCCGCAGATTGCCTGATGTATTTCAGCGGGCGGGTTTTCTCATGAAAGAACAGCGTTTTGAGAAGGCCTTTTCCAAACTGGCTAATTCATTACAATTTGGGACCAGTGAAGATTTTCAGACAAACTGGCATCTTTTTTTACGAGAAACAGGAGAAGGAGTTTTCGCGAAAGAGGATTATCTGGTCCTAACTGAACTTGGCGACTATTTGGGGAGTACCAACCGAGAGGATCAGCTGGCGAAATTAAAAACCTGTCAGGCTAGTCTGAAGGCGAACTTACAATTTGCGGAGAGCGAACAAAGAAAACGGACCCGTTTGTATCGTTATTTGGGTTTTGCAATAGGGGCCATCGTGGTACTTTGGCTGATATAAGTTAGCGCGGATAGAGCCGCAACGGAGCGCTTTTTGGGAGGAATCCTGAGATGGACATCAATCTCATTTTTCGTATCGCCGGAATTGGCATATTAATATCCGTGTTAAGCATGGTTTTAAAAGAGGCGGGCAAGGAGGAACAAGCGCATATGTTAACTTTGGCGGGTTTGGTGATTGTTTTATTTATGGTAATTCAATTGATTCAGCGTCTCTTTAGCGATGTCCGCGCGGTTTTCGGATTATAAGGAGGCGGCGATGAACTTTTTTGCGATACTAGGTTTTGCGCTAATCGTTACAGTACTGCTTATTATTATCCGGAAAGAGAAACCGGAAATGGCTGTTATTCTTGGGATTGGTGCTTCTGCTATAATTTTCTCGGTATTATTGAAGAATATTGCTCAGATTATTACCGTCTTTGAATCGTTAGCTTTAAAATCACAATTTAATTTGGATTACTTGAAACTGATGATCAAAATTCTCGGACTGGCTTATCTGGCCGGCTTTGGGGCCCAAATATGTAAAGATGCCGGGGAAGGCAGTATGGCAGCTAAAATCGAACTTGCCGGGAAAATCGTTATTTTGTCCTTGGGAATTCCAGTCATGGTTGGGTTATTGAATACGATTCTCAAAATTTTATAACCAGGGAGAGGTTGGGCTTCGATGAAAGTTCTCCGGATTTTGGTCATTGCCTTTATACTCGTCTTACTGCTAATTTGCCCGGCCTTTGCGGAAGATATCCAATCGAATACCACAGAAACGACTGTGAGTGCGGCCGCTAACGCTGTTGATTTGAATGAATTGAACAGTTTCATTGCCTCGCTGGATCGGGAAACTCAAGATTTGTTACCAAGGCTGGATTTAAAATCCTGGGGAGTAACCGGACCCGATTGGAATTTTGCAAGGATCGGGCAACAAGTCCTTCGCTATTTTCTCCGGGAAATTGTTTTCAATTTTAGGTTGCTGGGAGAATTGGTGTTGCTGGCCATGGTTTTGGCATTGCTGCAAAATATACGGCATGCTTTTGAAAGCGAAAGTGTCAACAAGATAGCGTTTAGCATTTGCTTTCTTGTGGTGATGGGCCTGGTGATTCATAGCTTTACAATCACTTTTCAAATCGCCCGGGAAGCTATTAAGCAGATGAGTAACTTCATGTACGCTATTATTCCCTTGTTATTTTCACTGATTGCCGCAGGCGGGGGGGTTACCACCACCGCCATCGTTCACCCGATTCTTATATCCAGTATCGGTTTAATAGGCGGGTTGATGAGTGATTTGATTTTTCCTCTAATACTCTTTGCAGGGGTTTTGGGTACGGTTCATTTTTTAGTGGAAGGTTTTCCCGTCGATAAGCTGGCCAATTTCCTAAAATCGGCGGCAGTAGGATTGATGGGACTTGCCATGGCGGTCTTTATTGGTATCATCACGATACGCGGTTTTGCCGGTTCGATAGCCGATAGTACGGCTCTGCGAACCGCCAAATACCTAACCAATACGTTTTTGCCGGTAGTAGGCGGTTCACTGTCCGATACCATGGAGATGGCTGTCGGTTGTTCAATGGTTCTTAAAGGAGGACTCGGAATTTTTGGTCTGGGTTTAATTATTTTGATGATCATCTTTCCGTTAATGAAAATCTTGGCGGTGGCTGTAATTTATCAATTGACCGGCGCGGTGATTCAACCTCTTGGAGGGAACAACCGGCTGGCCGATGCCCTTCAAACAGTCGGCGGCACTTTCTTAAATCTTTTTGCAGCGGTTGCCGTTGTGGCCTTGATGTTTTTCATTGCCTTAGCAATTTTGGTCGGGATTGCCGGAACCGGGATACGATGAAACCAATTGAAAGTGAAGTGAAGGAATGCCGCAGATCGCAGAATGGCTGAGGAACATTGTGGTTGCTATTATATTGGCCGGTTTTTTAGAGATGATGCTTCCCAATAACGATCTCAAGAATGTTACCAGAATGATGATGGGTCTGGTGATTCTCAGCATCCTGCTGCAACCTTTGATTCGTTTTTTTGATTTACCCGGGCAAATCAGTTTGTCATTACCGTCAATTTCAAGCCCGGATTCTTCAAAAACGCAACAGCTCATTGTAAGAGGGCTCAAAATGCGGGATGAGTGGACCCATCAACTTAAAGAACAATATAAGGCCAATCTGGAGTCGAAATTAAGAAACCTTCTCGGTTTGATGGATGAAATTCATTTGGATAACCTGCATTTACAGTATCAGGGGGAACGGCTGGAACGGGCATTTTTAAAATTAACGTTTACCAGACCTGGAACGAGTGTAAGCCAAATCAGCGACATGAAACGGAAAGTCATTGATTCGGTCCGGTTTTTGACGGATTTGCGGGAAGATCAGATCGAGGTGAACTTAGATGGGCGATGAACAGAAAACTTTTTCTTTTACCTATCAGGAAATATTGAAAAGGTTGCAAAGCAAACCGGTGTTTTTATGGACTGTCATTGGTTTTGCCGGACTGGGTTTTGTTTTGTTATTAAGCAGTCCTGATAAGGGAAATTCTAATATTCAAAATATTAAAGCCGGCAATGGTCGAAACCAAGATGCCCTGGAAAGTTCGGCAGGCTCAACGAGGAAGCAAATGGAAACGGAACTGGCGCAAACCTTAAGTTTGATCGCCGGAGTCGGGCAAGTGAAAGTCGAATTGAATCTGAAATCCAGTAATCGAAAAGTGTGGGAGCGACAACAAAGCGTTAGTAAAAGAGTAACCCAGGAGCAGGGAGTACTGAATACCGAGGAGACCAATAACGACCAAATCGTGATAGCCAAGGGGTTGGATGGCCGGGACAATCCAATATTAAAAGAGGAGCTAGCCCCGGAGATTCAAGGGGTCATCGTTGTAGCAACAGGCGCCAGCGATGCCCGGATTAGAGAAATGTTAATGAGTACGGTGATGACGATTCTAAATTTACCGGCTCACCGCGTGATGGTGATCGCAGGCAAGAATGAAGAGGAGCTAAGTCGATGAAAAAATATTGGGATACGGTTTTTAGGAATAAATTGGGAATTACAGTAATGGCACTGTTAATGCTGGGATTTTTCGCCTATGGGTATTACCGGGCTATACCCGTTCAGACACCTAAACTTCCGCCGGTAAAAGAGCCGTTGCCTTTGAATATACCCAGAGAATATAGTCCCAATGATAGTTTATTGGATTTAAAGATCGAACGGGATCGCGAAAGAAGCCAGGAGGTAGAAAAAGTTCAAGAACTCTTAGATAAAGTCGGCCTTTCGGATGAAGTCAGGAAACAGGCTGAACAGGAACTGTGGCGTTTGACTCAGGCAACCGCCAAGGAACATGAGCTCGAAAATTTATTGAAAGCCAGAGGCTTCAGTAATGCCTTGGTTTCCATCAGTCAGAAATTAGTATCCGTCATTATCGATAAAAAACTTGATGTCACTGATGTCAGAGATATTGGGCAACTTGCGGCGGTCGTGACCGCCTTTAACGCGGAACAAATCCAAATTGTAGAAAAATAATTATCCTGTTACAATTTGCCTGTCTACTGAACACAGGAAAAGCCGGATGAAGAAAAAGTCGGAATTTGATAAAGCGAAGGTTTAATTTTTGCGGTCCGGGTATCAGGTAGGACCTTGTTTTGTGCTATCGGGCCCAAAGTATATTTGCCTACTTTAAAGATTAAATTAATTAAAAGAAGGAATAATTACCTTGTTGGTGAATTAGTATTTTTGAATATTTTTCCCTAATCCCTCAAAGGAGGACATTTGATGAATATTAAGGAAATTAAGGAACTTGTGAAGATGTTGGATGGGACCGATATCACCGAATTTTCCATGGAAAATGAAGGAAGCAAGGTGGTTATCAAAAAAGGAATGAGCGGACAGGTGGCGATGATTCCCCAAGCAGCTCAGGCATTCCAATATCCAGCGCCCAATCAAGTCCCGATACCAAATTCGGTAAACCCGCAAGCGACTTCGGCTGAAGATAAAAATGAAGGACTTGGGCCAAACCAAGTCTTAATTGTTGCTCCCATGGTTGGAACTTTTTACCGTTCACCGAGTCCGGATGCGGAATCTTATGTACAACTGGATCAGGTTGTAGAAGCAGGACAAGTCGTATGTATCATTGAAGCCATGAAATTAATGAATGAAATTGAGAGCGAATGGAAAGGGAAAATTGTCGAGATTTTGGTTGAGAACGCTCATCCGGTTGAGTATGGCCAGCCATTAATGGTTTTGGAAAAACTATAATTCTAGAGAACCAAAAGATGTAAACCAGCAGAGGAAATGAATAAGCAGCTGACGAGTTCGTAACTTTGCCCCACAACCGGAGGATAAAATATGTTCAAGAAAATTTTAATCGCCAATCGTGGCGAAATTGCACTGCGCATTATTCGTGCTTGTAAAGAGATGGGAATTGGCACGGTCGCTATTTATTCCGAGGCGGATCGGGATTCTTTACATGTTCATTACGCCGACGAGGCTTTTTGTGTAGGCCCGGCTCCCGGAAACCGCAGTTATTTAAATATTCCCAATATTATTAGCACCGCTACAATTGCCGAAGTCGATGCAATTCACCCAGGATATGGTTTTTTGGCTGAAAACGCCCGCTTTGCCGAAATTTGCGACACGCATCATATCAAGTTTATCGGACCCCCTGCGACTGCCATTGAAAAAATGGGCGATAAAGCGATCGCCAAAGAAACCATGCGGGATTCCGGGGTTCCGGTGGTTCCCGGCTCGCAGGGCATTATTAAGGACGACCAAGAACTCATGGGAAAAGCCGAGGAAATAGGCTTCCCGGTCATTATTAAAGCGACAGCCGGTGGTGGTGGCCGAGGTATGCGTGTTGTCAACAGTTTTGATGAATTAGTGAACGCTTATCATACCGCCCAAAGCGAAGCTGATGCTTGCTTCGGCAATCCTGAAGTGTACATGGAAAAATACATCGAGGAACCGAAACATATTGAGATTCAACTGCTTCTTGATGAACATGGTAACGGCGTTTACTTGGGAGAACGGGATTGCTCGGTGCAACGCCGCCATCAGAAGGTGGTTGAAGAAGCTCCTTCACCGGTAGTAACCCCTGAAATACGCCGCAGAATCGGCGAAGCCGCTTTACAAGGGGCTAAATCAGTGGGATATACCAATGCCGGAACTGTGGAATTCTTGTTGGATAAAAATAATAAGTTTTATTTTATGGAAATGAATACCCGGATTCAAGTGGAGCATCCCGTAACGGAACTGGTTACCGGAGTCGATTTGATTCGCGAACAAATAAAAATTGCCGCCGGCGAAAAACTTTCTTTTACCCAAGCTGATATTGGAATTAAGGGACATGCTATTGAGTGCCGGGTTAATGCGGAAGATCCCAGCAAGAATTTTATGCCTTCGCCGGGCCGGATCACTGTATACCGTGCGCCTGGCGGACCTGGAATCCGGGTTGACAGCTGCGCCTATGAAGGTTTTGTCATTCCGCCCTATTATGATTCCATGATCGCCAAATTGATTGCCTGGGATGATACCCGTGAGAAAGCGATCGCCAGAATGATTCGGGCATTAGAAGAATTTGAAATCCAAGGTGTAAAGACAACGATTCCTTTTCAGCTCGAAGTACTTAAAAATGAATACTTCCAAAAAGGCGAAGTCTATACCAATTTTATTCAAACCAGAATATTTAACCATTCTGACATATCTAATGACCACTCCGATTAAAATGATAGAGAAGGAAAGGGTGGTGTTCTTAGTTTGGAAAGCATCGAAAAATATGAAACGGGTAGTATCCGGATTGCTAATGAAGTTGTCCGGATTATTGCCGGACTTGCAGCTTCCGAAGTAAAAGGTGTCGTTGGGATGAGCGGCGGAGTCGTCGATGGTTTCGCCGAGCTCGTTAAAAAGAAGAATCTTGCCAAGGGAGTAAAGGTAGAAGTTGGAGAAAAACAAGCCGCAGTCGATCTGTTCGTAATTATTGAATATGGATCGAAGATTCCCGATATTGCATATATGATACAAGAAAATGTAAAGCGGGCTATCGAAAGCATGACCGGTTTGGAAGTTATTGAAGTCAATGTGCACATCCAAGGAGTTGAATTTAGGCAGGACGATTCATATGAGGTGAAAGTCCTTTAGTATTGTACTTTATGTAATGTAAAGAATGAAGTGCTATACTAGCATTGAATGAAAGGGGTCCAGTTATCGATGAAAGTCTGGGAACGACTCGTAAGTTTATTGGCAGGAATTATTTTGGCCATCGGAGGTATTATCTTTTTTTTACTGGCTATTAGACAAGCTTCGTTGATTCTTGAACATGTAAGCAATTTAACCATGAAGGAACAGCTGTGGGCGTTGATTGTGGCCGCTATTACTTTGGCTTTGGCCTTTTTGTCCATAAAAATGGCTTTGCGTATGCGAAAAGAAGAAAAAACCATTATTAACCAGACTCAATTCGGAGAAATTCGAATTGCCGTATCTGCAGTTGAAAGCTTAGCGCTAAGAGCCACCAAAAAAATCAAAGGCGTTAAGGACGCTCATGTCGGAGTCCGGGCCGACCTTACGGGGCTCGATATTTTTATTGAAGTCGCCGTCAATCCTGATTTGAATATTCCCCAAACAACCGAAGAAATTAGGCTTAAGGTTGATGAATATATTTTTGAAACCGTGGGTATTCGCGTCAATTCGGTAAAGGTTCTGGTTACAAAAGTTGCCGGCGAAAGCCGTACCCGGGTTGAATGATTTTGATTGTCCGCTTTTTGGACAAACTACCCTTTTTCCGGGATTGAACAGAAAACATTAAAATGGAATGATGGAATAAGTTTCCTCAGAGCCACCAATGTAAGCAGTGGTTTTTAGAAAGGAGTACCGGCAGTGGAGGAATTTTTACGAGAGTTCTTGCCCAAACTGATTATTTATAAAGGGAGAATTATAGGGAGTCTGGTCGGATTGATAGCCGGTCTGCTATGGGCTTTCTTAGGATTTTGGAGAGCTGTCGCTTTTCTTTTATGCATTATTTTGGGATTCTTTTTAGGCAAGAAAATCGATGAACGTGGGTCGATTCGAAATATTCTGGAGCGGATTATTCCGCCGAATGACTGAAAGGTAATTGAATGAGCCGTCATATTGCCAGAGAACTGGCATTTAAAATTTTATTTCAAACGGACATCGGTAGAAATCCGTGGCAGGAAGTATTGTCGCGAACGCTTGAAGAAAATGAGCTGCCGGAAAAGTCCCGGGCGTTTCTCGAACAATTGGTCAAGGGGACCGTCCAGGAACTAAAGTCCGTCGATGCTGAAATTATGAAATATGCGCAGGACTGGAAACTGGATCGAATGGCCAATACCGATCGGAATATACTCCGGATGGCTATTTTTGAAATCAAGTTTTTTAAAGAAATTCCGCCGGGGGTTAGCGTTAATGAAGCGGTAGAACTAGCCAAACGTTACGGTGATGACGAATCCGGAAAATTTGTAAATGGAATTTTAGGGAACGTCGTCAGGAATATCGGACCCCAAAAGGAAACCAGTGAGGATGCGCAGGCGCCAATGACTACAATGGAGGATTAACCTCTATTTTTTTTGCTGAAGATATTTTATTTCAGGATAACGGAGCCCCTATGTTAGTCGGAATCGATACCAGTTGTTATACAACTTCTCTAAGCGTCATAGATCCCATCTCCGGAGTCATTCTATATGACTTGCGCCGTTTGCTTCAAGTAAAACTGGGGCAAAGAGGGTTAAGGCAATCGGAGGCTGTCTTTCAACATTTGCAAAACCTACCCGAACTATTGGATGGAGGCTTTTCGGGTATTTCAATAACCGCTGTGGTTGCTTCGACCAAACCCCGGCCCGCCCCCGAGTCATATCTGCCTGTTTTCAAAGCCGGCGCCTCCTTTGGAATGACCCTAGCCAAAATCCTTGGCGCTCCATTTTTGGAAACATCCCACCAGGAGGGTCACATCCGCGCAGGTCTGGTTGGACAAACCAGAGTTAACCAAACTTTTTTAGCCTGGCACATCTCCGGGGGTACCACTGAGCTGTTATTGGTTCAGGCCGGAGAAATGGGCTTCCAAATTCAAAAAATTGGTGGCTCCAGTGACCTTCAAGTTGGACAATTCGTTGATCGGGTGGGTGTGGCCTTGGGGAATCCCTTTCCGGCCGGCCCGAATTTGGAAAAAATGGCTTTGTTATCCGATACGGATAAAAGTTTGCCTGTGGTTACCCAAGGGTTAACCACCAGTTTTTCCGGACCGGATTCGGCGGCAGAAAGATTAATCCAGTCGGGGATCAACGGCAATGATTTGGCGAGAATGGTCTTTCATTGTATCATCCATTCGCTACTTAAGGTAACGTTGGAGGCCGTCAAGGAATATAAGACCTACCAAGTGTTAATGGTAGGGGGAGTGGCCTCAAACCGGATCATCCGGGATAAGTTGTATGAGGAAGGTTTAAAATCAGGAATTGAGTTTTTATTTGCCAGAAGCGAACTATCCAGCGATAATGCTGTAGGTGTTGGTTTCATTGGGTATGATTGTCTCAACAGCAAAGATTCAACCCCTTAGCGTTTACATGACTTTAGTTAAATAATTGCCTTCGGTCTTAAATGCCTCCGTTTTCGCGCCAACTGAGATTGGCGTGAGGACCCCGGGGGCTATCTCAAAAAAGGAAATTCGTGCCCACGGGCTCTGAAATATTAAATAAAAGCGAGGCCCTCCGCTCATGAAAAAATTGATGTTATTAGATGGCTTTAGTCTGGCCAACCGGGCATTTTTTGCTTTGCCGCCCTTAGCCACCTCGGCAGGCCAGCCTACCAATGCAGTCTACGGAATGACGATGATGTTGCTAAAATTGCTGGAAGAATCGAAGCCGGATTATATTATCATGGCTTTTGATGTAGCGGCGCCCACTTTTCGGCACCAAGAATTTAAAGATTATAAAGGCCAGCGTCTGAAGATGGAAGACACTCTGAAAACGCAATTTCCGCTGATCCGGGAGCTGTTGGGTATTTTAAAAATCCCCGTTGTGGAACTGGCGGGATTTGAAGCAGACGATATCATTGGGACGATGGCCAAAAGGGCTGCCGGTCAGGGCCTCTCAGTGGAAATTATTACCGGGGACCGGGACTCTTTCCAGCTGGTTGAGCCGCAAATATCAGTATTATATACCCGTAGAGGCATTACGGAAGTTGATCGGGTCGATGAAAAGTATATTGATGATAAATATCAATTAAAACCCTTGCAATTAATCGAATTAAAGGCCCTGATGGGTGATGCGTCCGACAATATACCCGGAGTGCCCGGGTTTGGTGAAAAAACAGCCCTGAAATATCTGCATCAATATCATACTTTGCAGGGAATTTACGATCATATCGAGGAGATTTCCAAAGAGAGAGACAAAAATCTGCTAAATACCTACCGTGAACAGGCATTTCTAAGCCGGCATCTGGCGGAGATTGTGACTGATGTCCAAGTGGATGTTGATCCAACGGATTGTCATCATCATCAGGATTTTTCCAAACAACAATTGGTGGATTTTTGCAGCAAGTATGAATTTCATTCGTTAGCCCGGAAACTTTCCGAAGGAAACGATACTCCCGAAGTCAGTCAATTGCCGGAGCTGGTATCCGAATGTAAAATCATTCAAGAATCAGACCTGGGTGAAATTCTATCCGTTCTCAAACAAGAAAAAGTCTGCTATTTGCAGTTTTTTACTTCGGTAGCCAACTGGGTCCAAGTGGATTTCGTCGGGGTTGGCCTGGGCAGCTCCGGTGAAAATTGGTATTTGCCTTTAGACGCAAGTGCGCAGATACCCGTTGAAGTGAAGGAACTATTCAGTGATTCATCGATCAAGAAAATCGGTCATGATCTTAAAAAGCAGTTCCAAATTGTTAGTAACCGGGATATCCTCTGCAGCGGCGAAATGGAAGATTTACTCATCGCCGGTTATTTGGTCAATGCAGGTTTAGGCGATTTGGAACTGGAGGATCTCGGAAGAGCCTATCTTGGGAAAATCATTCCCATATGGAGAAACGAGAAGGGTAAAGCCTTTTCAGTCTTCAATTTGCCCCAAGCCTTACCTCAGGAGATGATAGCCAAAATCTGCGGGGCCAGGCTGGAGGCAATGCGGTTGTTGGTACCCAAATTACGTTCGATGATGGCGGATTTGAATCTGGAAGTTCTTTACAGTGAAGTGGAGTCGCCGTTAATCCAAGTCCTTTTCAGGATGGAACACCAAGGAATCAAGGTAGATCCGGAAAGGCTCCGTGAATTCGGACAAACTTTAAGAAAGCGCCAATCCCAGCTTGAATCGGATATCTATTCTCTGGTTCAGGAAGAGTTTAATATCGGTTCCCCTAAACAATTGGGAGTTATCCTATTTGAGAAGTTAGGGCTGAGAGCGCCCAAGAAAACCAAAACGGGCTATTCCACCGATGCCGAGGTCTTAGAAAGCCTTTACGATGATCACCCGGTGATTCCCAAAATATTGGAATATCGGCAGAATGTGAAATTACAAAGCACTTATATTGATTCGCTGATCACACTGATTCATCCCCGAAGCGGCCGGGTACACCCCACCTTTAATCAGGCGGTCACTACCACGGGGCGGCTTAGCTGTACCGAGCCCAATCTCCAGAATATTCCGGTTCGTTCCGAAGAAGGCCGATTGATTCGTTGCGCTTTTATACCCCCTGATTCGGAGCATTGCTTATTCTCGGCCGATTATTCCCAAATCGAATTGCGGGTAATGGCTCATTTTTCGCAAGATCAAGCCTTTAAGGAGGCTTTTATCAAAGGTGAAGACATTCATCGCTTCACCGCGGCAGCGGTCCATGGTGTTCCCGTTTCAGAAGTCACCCATGAGATGCGGGACAGGGCCAAGGCTGTCAATTTTGGCATTATTTATGGAATTAGCGGCTTTGGTCTGGCCCGCAATATCGGGGTTAGCCGGAAAGAAGCCGATGCCTTTATCGAAGCATATTTTGCTAAGTATCCCGGAGTAAAACAATATGTGGAAGAATTGATTGTTAAGGCCAAACAGACCGGAGAAGCCCGGACTCTTTTGGGGAGAATCCGAAAACTGCCGGATCTTTCATCCCGTAATTTTACATTACGCTCCTTTGCGGAACGGATGGCCCGGAACACTCCGATTCAAGGAACTGCGGCCGATATCATTAAAAAAGCGATGGTTTCCATTGATAAACAGCTTAGCGCCGAGCCCGCCTTGGGAAAGTTATTGCTTCAAGTCCACGATGAGTTAATTTTTGAGGTAAAGGAATCCAATTGGCCTCTCCTGGCTAAAATGGTGAAAATAGAGATGGAGAACGCGGTTACTTTGGATGTCCCCTTGGTAGTGGATTTTAAAATGGGGCATAATTGGGGCGAGATGAAACCGCTGCAATTGGAGGAATAAAATATGCCGGAATTACCGGAAGTTGAGACAATACGTTTGAATCTTCAGTCTAAGTTGGTCGGGAGAACGATTGTCAGCGGCCAAGTCCTATTGACGAAGTTAATTCAAAATCAAACCCCGGAAGAGTTTTTAGCGGAGATTGGCGGCAAGAAAATTATTAAGCTTGACCGCCGTGGCAAATATCTGTTATTCTATCTTGAAGGAGCTGAAAGCGCGGGTCTGATCCTGGCGATCCATTTAAGGATGACCGGCCAATTGAAAGTAGCCCTTATGGATACTCCTTTGGAAAAAGCCGTTTATCTGCAACTTCGGCTTGATAATGGCAGTGAGTTGCGTTACCGGGACCAGCGAAAATTTGGGAGAGTCACGTTATTTCCAGCCGCTCATCCACCGAAAGCTTTGGAAAAATTGGGACCTGAACCTTTAGCCGCCGATTTTACTGTCCAGGCGTTAAAGATTCAACTTGGGAAACGGCGGATTGCCATTAAAAAAGCCTTGCTGGATCAGGAAGTTATAGCGGGAATTGGAAATATTTATGCGGACGAGTCGCTGTTTTTGGCAGGCATTCACCCGGCCAGGCTGGTTTCTTCTCTGAATGATCAAGAAATTACGGGGCTTTTCACAGCAATCCAAACCGTATTATCCGGCGCCATTCAAAATCATGGTACGACCAAACGCGATTACCGGGACGGAAATGGCAATTCCGGCACCAATCAGGATTATTTACGGGTTTATGATCGGAAAGGATTAGCCTGCTATCATTGTGGCAATATGATTGTAAAAATGAATTTAGGTGGCAGAGGGACCCATTTTTGTCCAATCTGTCAACGATAAAAAATGGAAGTGAACCGCGATTCAAACGATCGGTCTTACCGGTGGCATAGCATGCGGAAAGTCAACTGTGGCCAAAATTTTGGCTGAAAAAGGGCTTTTGGTGGTTAGCGCCGATGAAATAGCCCGCCAGGTCATCGAACCGGGTGGAGCCGCTTATTTGGATGTTATCCATCATTTCGGGAATGGAATTCTGAAGGATGATGGCCGAATCGATCGCGGCAGATTGGGGGCAATCGTTTTTTCCGATGAAAAAGCCAGGAAAGATCTGGAGAGCTTTGTTCATCCCAAAGTGTTCATGTTGATCCATCAACGGATAGTTCAAAGCCGGAAAGAAGGTTTGCCCCATTTGGTTGTGGAAATCCCGTTGCTCTTCGAAGTAAATTGGGGGCATTTATTCAATAAAATTTGGGTTGTAAGTTGTTCGCCGGAAATACAGCTAGGAAGGATCCGGAATCGGGATCACTTGACCGAAGCGGAAGCCAGGCAAAGAATTGACGCTCAATTACCGTTGCCATATAAAGAAGCCAAAGCCGATGCGGTTATTTATAATAATCAAGGTTACTTGGAGCTTTCGGCCCAGGTTGAACAAATGATTGAATCTTTAGATTAAATCTTTGGAGTGAAATTTTTGGCGAAAACACGGGGATTAAAAATTCGCGGTTTACTGTTGTTAATTGTAGTGTTTATAATAATATGGCATAAACCGATTTTAAAAATCTATTTTGTTTTACATTATACCGATAAAATAATCGCTTATAGCAGAGCCAATGAAATTGATTCGGCTACTGTAAGCGCGATTGTCTTTACGGAAAGCCGTTTTAATCCCTTGGCCTGTTCCAGTAAAGGCGCCATGGGTTTGATGCAAATCATGCCCACTACCGGGGAGTGGGTCGCCGGACGGTTAGGATGGAATCATTTTTCCAAACAAGATTTACTCAATCCCACGAAGAACCTGGAAATAGGCATTTGGTATTTAGCCTATTTAAAACGAAACTTTAAGCATAACGAATATTTAGCCTTAGCCTCTTATAATGCGGGCTCGAGGTATGTATATGAATGGTTGCGGGAAGGAACTTGGGACGGCAATAAGGTGAAAATTGAGCAAATCCCTTTTCCGGAGACTAAAAAGTATTTAATAAGAATTTTGGTGTTACGGAGAATTTATTATTATTTATATCAAGATGTGTTGACGATTTGAGTCCAAAATTTTCCGGTTTTTTATTTTTGGAGGTTGTATGTCTACATTAGCTGTGGTATCTTTAGGATGCGCCAAAAATTTGGTTGATACTGAAATTATGTTAGGCCAGTTAACGGGCGCCGGCTGGCAAGTGGTTGACGATTTTTCCCGAGCTGAATTAATATTGATTAATACCTGCGGTTTCATTGAAACGGCCAAATCCGAATCAATTGAGCAAATTTTGGAGTTGGCTGAGTATAAAAGACCCGGACGGGGAGTTTGCAAACAATTCATTGTAGCCGGTTGTTTGGTGCAGCGTTATTTGACGGAATTGAAATCTGAAATTCCGGAAGTCGATCTTTGGCTGGGTTTAGCCGATATCGGTAAAATTGTAGAACATTTAAAGCATGCCTCCAGCCAATCGACGAACCTAAACCAAACGGAAGCTCCATTTTTAAATAATCAGAACTTGCCCCGTTTTCAGGCGACTTTGCCGCACACTTCCTTCGTGAAGATTGCCGAAGGCTGTAATCATAAGTGTTCTTATTGTGCGATTCCGATCATCAAGGGAGAATTCCATAGCCGTTTTTTAAACTCTATCGTCAAAGAAACCCGGGAAATGGTGGAAAAAGGAGTTCAGGAAATTAATTTAATTGCCCAGGATATTACCCGGTATGGTTTTGACTTGGAGCCAAGGGCAAGTTTGCAGAGTTTATTGGAACAAATGATTGTCAGTTCAAAGCCGGCATGGATTCGATTGTTGTATGCCTATCCGCTTGGCATCAATGAGTCATTGTTGGAACTGATGGCTAAAGAGTCCAGCATCTGCAAGTATCTTGATCTTCCGATTCAACATATTAATTCCCGCATTTTAAAGAAAATGGGCCGGCCGGAAACTCCGGAATTGATTAAAGAAAAAATAGCCTTGATCCGGAAATTGGTTCCTGGAATTACTTTGCGCACCACTTTTATTGTGGGTTTTCCCTCGGAGACCGAAAAAGAATTCGAAGAATTGTTGGAATTTGTCAAGGAAGGGAATTTCGAACATATTGGGGTTTTTAGTTATAGTCGTGAGGAAGGTACTGCGGCTTACTCCATGGAACCCCAAATAGAAGAGGCGGTAAAGGAAGAACGTAAAGGGCGGTTATTGGAGTTGCAACAGAAGATTTCAAAACATTTACTGGCAAAGCAAATGAATCACAGGCAAACCATACTCATTGACAAAGTGTTGGATAACGGTTTGGCCGTGGGGCGGACGCAGGGTTTGGCGCCGGATGTGGATGGCGTAGTCTATGTGCAAAATTATCAAGGGCCTGCAGGCCGGTTTATACAGGGTGTTATGATCGGAAATGATGAATATAATCTAATTGCTCAAGAAATATTATCGAGTTCAACAGGAATTTAATAAAAAATGCCGAATGGTTGGATTATATTTGGAGGAAGGTTGTTATGAACCTTGCAAATTGGATTACCACATTACGAATTGTTTTAGCGCTGGTTTGCGTTTTTATCCTATTCTGGGATATCCCGGGGCGGGATACTTTGGCCGCGATAATTTTCATCATTGCCGGTATTACCGATGGTGTTGATGGTTACGCCGCCCGGACCCGCAAAGAAATCACCCCCTTTGGTAAATGGTTTGATCCATTTGCGGACAAGGTGTTGATCATTATGACCTTGGTTGTCCTGGCTCATTTAAACCGGGGTGTTCCTTGGTTGGCGGTATGGATCATCAGCGGCCGGGAAGTTTTAATTACCGTTTTACGGTATTTCGCCGGAAAAAAGGGATTGATGAATGCGGCGAGTCGCTGGGGCAAATTGAAAACATTTTCGCAAATCATTGCCATTTCTTTGATTATGTTGGCCAAACCGTGGCATATTGAGACTTTTAGCGTATGGGCCTTATGGTTGGCCGTTATTTTGACGATTTGGTCGGGATTTGATTATCTTTGGCGTTGGCGCAGTGTTTATTTGAGTTCTAAATCGAAGGATGTCATTGTCAAATCCTAATTCCTAATCCGAGATATAGTCGGAAAATTCTTCCAATGCCTTGATCAGGCACTCCACATCTTTAAAATTGTTGTAACAACCGAAACTAATTCGAACCATACCAGGGACCCAATTTTCGATTCCCTGGTTTAGTTTTTCCTGGAGCGCCGTCACCTGGGAAAAATTAAGTTGTAAAAGGCATTGGACATATCCTCTGGCGCAAAAGCAACCGCTTCGTACCCCAATTCCCTTCCGCTGCGCTAAATATTTAGCCACAACCGTGTGATCGACCCCCCGGATGTTAAAACTGATGACGCCGATTTGCTGTTCAACGGGAACTTCATAAAGGATAATCCCGGGTATTTTTTTAAGCTGGGCCAAGGCATAGGTTAATAAGGAAGATTCATGCTCAATCAGGGAGTTCCAACCAATACTTTGTAAAATTTGCGAAGCTTTTGCCAGCGCCAGAGATCCCAACACATTGGGAGAACCCGCTTCTTCCGTTTCAGGGATGTCCGCCCAGATGATTCCCGCGGGTCCAATGCCTTTTACAGTTCCCCCTCCCACCTGGCTGGGCGGTTTCTGATTGAAAATTTTCCGCGGTCCTACCAATACTCCCGCTCCGAACGGCGCATACATCTTATGGCCGGAGAAAGCCAGGAAATCGATGTGGCGGGGATCGTTCCATGGATAGAGTTTAACGGGCCGGTGAGGCACTAATTGCGCGCCGTCCACTACGATTTTCGCTCCGGCCCGGTGAGCCATTTCCGCCAGGGCATAAATAGGCGGCGTATAACCGGTTACATTGGAGGCTCCGCTTACCGCCAAGAATTTAATTCGTCCTCGGTTGGTCCGGAGAATGCATTCCAACTCACCAAGGTCAAGAATACTGTTTTTTAATCCCACGCAAATTGTTTTGGCTTCTCGCCAGGGAAGTTCATTGGAATGGTGTTCTAATTTGGTAAAGATTATTAAATCCCCAGGTAAAGCGGACAAATAATGACTCAGTTTGTTCATGGAATCGGTGGTGTTTTTGGTAAAAATGACGATGTCATTATGCAAATCGGCCCCAACGAATTCGGCGATAGTTTCCCGGGCTGATTCGTATTGTTGGGTTGAATAAAGCGACTTAAATCCGCTTCCCCGGTGAATACTGGAATACCACAGCGCCTCCTCGGCAAGGTGATCCATGACACCCTTAAAAGGCGGAGTACTGGCCGCATTATCAAGATTAATATATCTTTTTAAACCGTTTTCCGTGGGTACTTTTTTTTCGTAACCATAGATTAAGTTGCTATAATCCATACTATTCCTCTCACCTCTCTCCATTTTATGTAAGTTTGGGACTAATGGCTACTTAGAAAATACTTTTAACCCAGATTCTTCGGCTCGTTTTGCGAGCCGCCGTTGAACAGCCGCCCTGGCGTATTTTTATCTCTTCCTTGCCTGGGCAAAGCCAGGGTGGATGACTACTTTGAACTGGCATCGCTGGGTAGTAATTTGAAATATTGCCATACTTTTTGAGGTTTTTTCCTCACGTAGCTGGGTAAATTAAATCTCGATCCGGTACGTTAAGTTAAGTAAGCGACAATTTTTCTGTGATGACCCAGAGAAATTGGCCGGATCGGGTTTTCTAAAGTCAGACTCTGATGAAGGGAGGGAAAAAAAGATGGGTACCGGACAAAGGAGTAATAACTACATTGTGAAAGAGGCATCGAAAGCGCTTCATAACATGAAGTACGAAATGGCCAAGGATTTAAGCGCCGCCAATATCATCGATACATCACCGATTCAGGGCGATTATTGGGGATACATGACTGCCAGGGATTGCGGCCATGTTGGTGGTCAAATGGTAAAGAACATGATTGATGCCGCTGAACGTTCTCTCGCTGAGCAGGCATTGTCCAATGTGCAAACAGGATTTCAGGCTGGGTTGAGCTCTAAGAACGACACCGTTCAGAACATTCAGAGCTTAAACTTGAATGGATTAAACCAAAAGTACTAATAATGGAAGCCGCCTTTTAAAAATCTAATTTTTAAAGGCGTACCGTTTCAAAAAAACCGATTTCTTACTTACAAGGGTTGTCTAAAAGGAATATACTCTTCATAAGATCAATGAATGATTGACGATCATTTTTCCAGAACGATCTTAGGGGGTAACCTTTGGACACCCTTTAAATTTGTCTTATCGGAATAGAAAATTTTTCCTGGGGGCAGGAATTTCCACAAATACAGCGAAAATTTAGGGAAAAAGAGGTGGCTTTGGAGATGAAAGAAACGAATGCCCGCGCGCACGTTGGAGTTTTTGGCGGTTCAGGCTTTTATTCTTTATTTGATAAAGTTGAAGAAGTCGCAATCGATACTCCATACGGTAAGCCCAGTGATGAAATTGCCATTGCCGAAATGGCCGGGAAGAAGGTGGCTTTTTTGCCCCGTCACGGCAAGAATCACCAAATTCCTCCTCATAAAATCAATTACCGTGCTAACCTATGGGCCATGAAATCGCTGGGAGTAGAACAAATTATTGGTCCTTGCGCCGCAGGAAGTTTACAACCCCATATCAAGCCGGGTGAATTTGTCATTGTCGATCAATTTGTAAACCGGACCTGGGGTCGAAATGATAGCTTCGTTGAAGGACCCGATGTTTTTCACATTTCAGCAGCGGACCCCTACTGCGAAAGGCTGCGGCAAAATGCCATCAGCCATTCCAAAAAACTCGGCGTGCCCACCCATGAGCATGGAACGGTAGTGATTATTCAAGGACCGCGATTTTCGACTCGGGCTGAAAGCAGGGAATTTAGTAAAAACGGTTGGGAAGTCATCAATATGACCCAGTATCCTGAAGGAATCCTTGCCAAAGAACTGGGCATCTGTTATGTCAATCTTGCCTTAATTACCGATTATGATGCCGGTTTGGAAGGAAACGCCGATATCAAACCGGTTACACATGAAGAGGTATTAAAGGTTTTCAATAGCAATAACGACAAATTGAAACAACTATTATTTTCAATGATTGAGGATCTGCCGGTTTCGCCGGAGTGTAGCTGCAGAGAACAAGGTATAACCGGAATTTGAAATCTTGACGAAAATCGGCAGATAGCCGATTTTTTTTAAATCGTTTTATCCAACGATTGTTTCACTGCCGGGATTTAAAACCCCGGATTCATAAGCGAGGATTCCAATGGCTAAAAAACCAAAAATAAGTTATGTATGTGAAAACTGCGGACATCAAGAATTAAAATGGGTTGGGAAATGCCCGGCCTGTAATGAATGGGGAACTTTACAGGAGGAGGTCGGGGATGAGACCGGCAAGGAATTGGCCCCCTTAAGCAGTTTCCAGCAGCCTTTGGTTTTAAATCAGGTCAAGGTGGATGCTTCTATCCGGACCAGCACCGGCATTCAAGAGTTTGATCAGCTACTGGGAGGCGGAATCGTTACCGGCTCGGTTTCATTGTTAGTTGGAGACCCCGGGATCGGTAAAAGTACCTTAAGTTTGATTATAGCCGGAAATATAGCCCAATCCAGGACCGTATTGTATGTAAGCGGCGAAGAGTCCGCCGAACAAACCAAGATTAGGGCGGACCGTCTGGGAAAATTTCCGGATAACCTTTATGTCGTTTCGGAAACCAATTTAGAATTCATAGAGCGGCACATTGAAGAATTACATCCTGGCTTCATTATCGTAGACTCCATTCAGGCTGTTTTTTTGAGCAGAATCCGTTCCACTCCCGGTTCGCCTTCTCAGATCAAAGAAAGTACGCTTTTTTTAACCAAGATTGCCAAACAAGCGGGCATCCCGGTTGTTTTAATCGGTCAAGTCACCAAGGAATCGGTCTTGGCCGGCCCCAGAGTGCTGGAACATTTGGTTGACACCGTAATTTATTTGGAAGGAAATCGGAATCACAGTTTAAGAGTGGCTAGGGTGGTCAAGAATAGATATGGTTCCACTGAAGAGGTTGCTTTGTTTGAAATGACAGCCCGCGGATTCGAAGAAGTCCGTAATCCATCGGAGTATTTATTGGAAAACCGTAGCGAGATGGTTCCGGGATCGATTATTGTGGGAACTGCCAGAGGCGCTCGGCCGATTTTTACTGAGATTCAGGCTCTGGTCACCGAGGCGCCCGAGGGAAACCCTCCCCGTCAAATTGCCATTGGGGTCGACCGGAACCGTTTATTACTGGTGACTGCGGTTTTGCAGCGGTGGATTGGCGAACGTTTAAGCAATAAAAACATATTTGTCTCCATTGCCGGTGGTATTGAGTCGGATGATCCGGCTTTGGACTTGGGAATAGCAGCTTCCTTACTTTCTTCCATCCGGGGGCTGACGTTTCATTCCAAGGTATTTTGGGTTGGAGAATTAACTCTTTCCGGAGAAGTCAGGCCTACTCCGGATCTGCCAAGGCTACTTACGGAGGGAGGACGTTTGGGTTTCACCCAATGCGTTCTTTCAGGAAAGGGAATGAAAAAAATTAAGCCTGTTCCGGATATGAAATTATATAGTATGGATCACCTGCGAAGTATCTTAAAATTATTACCGGATATCAGCAAGCAGGAATAATTGGAGTTGGTGGTAATCAGTGGCGCAAGAGGAACAAAATAACCCAATGGACCAAATTTTAAAAATGGTGGCCCCGGGGACAACTTTGTACGAGGGTTTGGAAAATATTCTCCGTGCCAAAACGGGAGCATTAATTACAGTTTCGGACTCCGATGGGGTGATGAAACTTGTCGATGGGGGCTTTCGGATCAATGCCGATTTGGAGCCGGCAAACCTTTACGAATTGGCGAAAATGGACGGCGCAATCGTCTTATCGTCGGATGCCAAAAAAATATTGGTTGCCAATGCTCATTTAACTCCCGACCATTTGATTCCAACCTCGGAAACCGGAACCAGGCACCGCACCGCGGAAAGAATGGCGATTCAAACCGGTGAATTGGTGATTGCGATTTCACAACGGCGGAATGTAATTACCCTTTATAAAGGCAATCGGCGTTACGTAATTCGTGATATCGGGACGATATTGGCGAAGGCCAATCAAGCATTGCAAACCCTGCAAAAGTATAAAAGCGTCTTGGAACAGGCCCTTCTGAATTTATCGGCTTTGGAATTCGAAAACCTGGTGACTTTGTCGGATGTGTGCTCCGTCACGCAACGGGCGGAAATGGTTGAACGGATTGCGGCGGAAATACGCCAATACATTAACGAGCTTGGCACCGAAGGCCGTTTAGTCAATATGCAGCTTGAAGAATTGATGGTCGACGTCGAAGATGAAGGCTACTTGATTATTCGGGATTATCTCAAGGACGACAACGCAAAGGCCGAAACGGTTAAAACCGAAATATCCACCTGGGACGACGATGAATTGCTGGAATCCATGGCCATTGCCAAAGTCCTTGGTTATCCCGGTACGGTGACGCTCGATCTTTCGGTTTCTTCCCGGGGTTCCCGGATACTGCGGAAAATTCCCCGGTTGCCATTTCCGGTTGTTGAAAATTTGGTTAAGGTGTTTGGAAATTTGCAACGGATTTTAAATGCTTCAACCGATGAACTTGATGATGTGGAAGGCATCGGCGAAGTACGGGCCAGAACCATTAAAGACGGATTAAGGAGACTGCGGGAACAAATTTTGCTGGACCGACGTTTTTAACGCCGGCCCGGCTCTTCCCGAATGCCTCCGGATGCGTGATCCCCCGGTTTCCCTAAAATACGAAAATTAAAAATCCCCCCTAAAATTATTTTTTCGGGTGAAAGCCCAAACGGATTTAGAATAACATTTTTTCTGCTCTTCAGCCTACCGGTTATCTATTTTATTAACTATATTTTTCATTATTGACGGGGTCGAACGGTTAAATTGGCCCTCCTGCTTACCCTAGCCCCCGAAACGGAGCTGTTAATCGTTGAACTATGGCCGGGAGCTGGAATGCTTGGATTTAAAAACCAAAAAAATACAGGGTTGTTTATTTGAGAATAATGCCCAACCCCAACTTTTTGGGATTGTTCATCGTTCTTTGAAACTGAGCCGAAAGGCTGATCTGTTGTTAATCGGTTAAGTTTTCAATCGGGTTTTACGCATTTTGGCCCTTGATCATGATGATGAAAACGAAGAGGATTGATTCGACATTATTTATGTTACCGAAATGAAAAAATATTGACATAAATTTTAAAACCTGTTAAAATAGTATACCTTGACATTATCGGACCAGAGAGGTACAATAAAGATGTAATTTTTTTTGGGAGGAAAATAATGTTTAACATCGGTGATAAAGTAGTTTACCCAATGCATGGGGCTGGAGTCATTGAAGATATTGAGGAAAAAGAAATATCTGGTGAGAAACTACAGTATTATATAATAAAGTTACCGATGGGCGAAATGAAAGCAATGGTGCCGATGAATAAGGTCAAAGAAGTTGGTTTAAGACAGGTTATCGAAGAGGACGATGTTTTGAAGGTCTTTGAAGTCTTAAAAGGCGAATCTTCGAATATGCCGATGAATTGGAACCACCGTTACCGGGCCAATCTGGAGAAAATAAAGAGCGGGAGCATTTTTGAAGTGGCCGAGGTTGTTCGTAATTTATCAACCAGGGACCGGCAAAAGGGACTTTCAACCGGCGAAAAGAAGATGCTTGAAAATGCCAGAAGGATTCTCCTAAGCGAATTGGTTTTAGCCAAAAATGTAGCTGAAAATAACATGGTAGAGATCTTGGAAGGTTATTTAAGCTGATTTGAATAGAATACAAGATTTTTTAAAGAGTTGTCCCAGAAAACGGGGCAGCTCTTATTTTATTTTTCACAAAGGGATGAGGATAACTTTACCATAATTCGGCAATAATAAGAAAAGGTGTAGGGCGATTGCTGCAGCAATAATGCTGAGGAAAAGTGTTAGGAGATTGCTGCAGCAATAAGATTGCCGGGGCAATAATAATCAAAAAAGGAGGCGCGGGAATTGCTGAAGGCAACATTATCAAAGGGGGAGGTGCGGGAGTGCCGAAACGCGGGTGGATTTTATTTTGGGTGACGATTGGAATTTTATTGGGTTATACAATTATTCAATTCCTTTTTCCTTACTTAAAATGGTGGAAGTTTTTGCTGGTTATACTTTTTGGAGGAGCATTAGGCGGCTTGTTCCAGATCATGCTTTCCAACCGAATCGTGAATGCGGTAAAAAAAATGAATGCTCAAGTTTTATTGATTCAAGGTTTAGGATGTATATGCGGACTGCTGATCATCACGTTAATAACCATCGTTGCCAGGCCATTTCTGGACTTTATGTCGATGAAAGAGCGTTTTACCGTTATTTCATTGTTTTCCTTGATACTTCTTTGCAGTATCTTATGGATTGTTTCAATAAAAATGAAGGAATTGAATTATCTCTTTTTTAATATCACAGCTCAGCCCGGTTTAAAAACCGGCTCCACTAAAAATCAGTTTAAGATTTTAGATACAAGCGCAATCATTGACGGTCGGATTGCCGACTTATGCCAAACTGGCTTCTTAGAGGGAGTATTAATCATTCCCAATTTTGTTTTAAACGAACTTCAGAAAATAGCCGATTCTCCCGATTCTCTGCGAAGAAATCGGGGACGTCGCGGACTTGACCTCCTAAACAAAATTCAAAAGGAAAATTATATTGCCATTCGTATTTTCGATCGGGATTATGAAGAACTCACCGAGGTCGACACTAAATTATTGAGGCTGGCAAAGGAAATCGAAGCGAAAGTAGTCACCAATGATTTTAATCTCAACAAAGTAGCGGAATTATATGGAGTTCAAGTACTGAATATTAATGATCTATCAAACGCCATTAAGCCGGCGGTCCTTCCGGGTGAAGAAATGTTCGTGAGAATTTTGAGGGACGGCAAAGAATCCGGGCAAGGCATCGCTTATTTAGAGGATGGGACCATGATTGTGGTTGAGGGAGGAAAAAATTTTATTGGGATCGATTTGGAGGTTTTAGTCACCAGTGTCCTGCAAACTTCCGCCGGCAGGATGATTTTTGCAAAGCCTAAATATTTGGCAGTAAAAGAAAGCTCATAAAAGTGCCGAAAGGCACTTTTTTTATGGAATTTTGCAGGATTGTTGGGATCAAACTGGAATTTAATAAAGGGTGAAAAAATGGAAAACTATCAAGTTGTCGCTATTATCCCTGCGGCTGGCACCGGTCAAAGGATGCATGCCGGAAAAAATAAAATTTGGTTGGATTTGGACGGTCAAAGCATCCTGGAGCATATTGCACGCTTGTTTCAAGAGCTTAAGGCGATTAGTCATGTTATATTTGCTGTTAACCCGGATGAAGTTGAGAAAATCAGTCATTTCATTCAAAACATTGAACCGGATTCCAGCAAATTTTCTTTGGTGACCGGTGGAACTGAGCGTCAAGATTCTGTTGGAAACTGTCTGGCCTTTTTGGAACATTGGCCTTGGCGGCCAAATTGCAAACCATTGGTGCTAGTCCATGATGCCGCTAGGGTTCTTATTACTCCGGAAGTAATCCATATTGCTATTGAACAATGTTTGATCTATAATTCTGTAGGAATAGCTGTTCCGGTCAAGGATACCATGAAACAGGTTAACACTGAAGGTTTTGTTGTTCAAACTTTTGACCGTTCCACTTTATTTGCGGTTCAGACACCCCAGGTGTTTGATTTTAATTTGTTGAGCGCATGCTATAAACAAGTTTCAAAACTCAACCGTAAATTTACTGATGATTGTTCGATAGTCGAATATTGTGGATATCCGGTCAAGCTGGTTGAAGGTTCGTATGAAAATTTTAAAATCACAACCCCGGAAGATTTAATAATGGCTGAAACAATTCTCAGGAGGCGTGAGCGTGCGAATCGGTCAAGGGTTTGATGTTCATAGGCTCGTTCCCAACCGGAGGCTGGTGTTGGGAGGAGTTACTATACCTTACGAATTCGGCTTATTGGGACATTCGGATGCCGATGTACTGATTCATGCTATTATGGATGCCCTGTTGGGGGCTATTGGAGCGGGCGATATCGGGCGGCATTTTCCGGATACCGATCCGAGCTTTAAGGATGCCGATAGTATAAAACTATTACAGTCGGTTCTGGAAATGGTCGGAAAAGCCGGATACCGAATCATGAATATTGATGCTACGATTATTGCTCAAAAACCGAAATTGGCAGGTTATATTCCTTTGATGCGGGAAAAGTTATGTAAAGTCCTGGGGTTCTCGGAGGTTTCGGCAGTGAATGTTAAGGCAACTACGACAGAGGGCCTTGGGTTTACAGGTAGCGGCGAAGGGATTGCGGCCATGGCGATCGTATTGCTTTTGGGAAAATAGCGTCAAGTATTTCATCAAAGGTTCCAAATCAGATAGGAGTATCAAAGGGTGTCAAAAAGCAAATCGAAATTCCGAATGAGGGTTGAAAAAATCTTTTTTAGAAGCATTCTCATATTCATTCAAATTATACCATTATCATGGAACCGTTGGGTTTGGAAAAATTTCTGTATCCTGGCATTTAAATTATTAAAGTCAAGGCGCTTATTAACACTTGAAAACATCCGCAATGCCAGGAAACAAGGTTTTTTGCCTAATGTCGGCGATGATTATTTACTGGCAAAGCAAGTTTGGGGAAACTTAGGGGTCATTGGAAGCGAGTTTTTGTATTATTCAACAAGAACCGTCGACCAATTAAAAAAACTTGTCACGATTGAAGGGGAAGAAAATTTAAATAAAATTTTGGCCAAGAAAAAGGGCGCTGTTATGGTAACCGGTCATCTCGGAAATTGGGAACTTCTGGGAATGGCCTTGTCGGTGCATGGTTACCCTTTGTCTCCGTTGGTCAAAACTCAGGCCAATTCGTCGTTTGATGAAATTATCAACGAAAAGCGTCATGCAATCGGTATGAAAACGATTCCTAATAAAGGCTTTTTGCGACCTATTTTGGACGCCTTTAAAAGGAATGAAATTGTTCCTTTTTTGATCGATCAGGATGCCAAGAGGCACGGAGTCGGAGTAAAGGTAGAATTTTTTGGTAGGGAGGCTTCCATCCCTCGGGGTGCGGCAGAATTTGCATTAAAGACCGGGACTCCCGCCTTTTTTGGTTATATCTATCGGAAAGGGCCTAATCATTATGTGAGTGTCATATCGGAAGAGATTCAATTAAAAAATTCCGGAGACTATCATAAGGATTTACATGACAACATTGCTTTATTTATGAGTTTGATTCAGGATGCCGTACAAGAACACCCGGCCGAATGGTTGTGGATGCACTCATTATGGCCCACGGATATAAAAATATAAAGAACGGCTAACGAACGACGATATTTTCGGGAGGCCTCTATGTCAATTCAAGATATTATTGAACAACACCTTAAGACAATACAGGAAACAGCTGTCAATAACAGTTCGCAGCTAGGATTCAAGAGGCCCATATTATGATTGGCCATATTGTTTGCGAACTCATTGAAGAAGAATATTAAAGGGGAAATTGAAGATATATGCTTATAATCTATCAAATGCAGTCCGGCGTGCTAACCTAAGGTTGCTTTTTTCTGATGAGTACGAAAGGAGTCATTTTGAAACAAAACGGATTATCGGAAAAACCGGCCGTTTTTTTTGACCGGGATGGCGTTTTGAATGTGGATAATGGATATACTTTTCGGAAAGAAGATTTTGTCTGGGTTGTTGGTGCGAGAGAGGCCATCAAGTTATTGAATGATTTGAACTATTATGTTTTTGTTATAACCAATCAAAGTGGGGTCGCGCGTGGTTACTATACAGAAAACGATGTAATCAAGTTGCATGATTGGATGAACGAAGAACTGAAGAAAAGCGGAGCTACGATTGATGGTTTTTATTATTGCCCTCATCTGCCGGAAGCCGCTATTGAAAAATATAGGATTTGTTGTCAATGCCGTAAACCGGCTCCGGGTATGATTGTGCAGGCAATGAATGAATGGCCCGTCGATAAGGAAAAATCTTTTTTAATAGGAGATAGTGTAAGAGATGTGGAAGCCGCTGAGAAAGCGGGGATTGAGGGATATCTATTTCAAGAAGATAATCTCTTGTTTTCTATAAAACAGTTATTAAAAACGAAAAAATTGAAATGAGCTGATTAATAAAAAATCATAAAAACCAGATCGAGGATATAAACTGATTTCCTTTTTTACGCACCCATTTTAAACCAAAACCAATTACAGAGAACTCCCTGCGGAAATTATACTCCGTTAACTACCGCACTAAAATGACCTTCACCAATACTCAATCGAAGCCCTCAAATCAAAATCATTTTTACAGCTTTTAGCCGAAAAAATAATCCATGGCAAGAATTGACTTTTTTTCTGGGAATCCAAGAAAAGGGTTCCTTTATTTAGTGTCGAAATTGAATAAATATAAAAATATCAGGAGGCCGGAAAAATGTGGCATTTTTTGATCAAAGGCGGAATTGTCATGATTCCCCTGGTGTTTTGTTCAATTTTAGGATTAGTCATCGTGATCGAAAGAATTCTTTATTACAGTTTCCGGAATCAAACATCCGAACGGGATTTCAACCGTTTAAAACATAGTTTGAACCAAGGGAAATTGGATGAAGCCAAGATTTTAGCGGCTAGTTGGCGGACGCCGCTTGGCCGGATCATCGAGAGCGTGATCGAACAATGGCGGGTTGACAACGTCTTGGCCGATAAAGTTGCCCAAAATGCCGGAGAGCAGGAATTAAGGAGCTTGCAACGGGGTCTTACCCTATTGGACACCGTAGTCACGGCAAGTCCTTTACTGGGTTTGCTTGGAACAGTGGCGGGTATTATTAAATCTTTTACTGCTTTATCCATGGCTTCCGGTGGACATGGCGCCCAATTAAGCGCAGGCGTGGCCGAGGCGCTTTATAATACGGCTTTCGGCTTGGGGATTGCAATACCGGCGCTTTTTTTTGTGAATATCTTTTATAATATCGCCGAGAAAAGAGCCAGGGAATTAACCTGTTATACCGAGGAAATCCTGGCAATTTTAAATAAGGCCAGGTGATCCCGATGAACTTGCAAATCAAGCGAAGACGCCCCCGGATCGAATTAGTGCCGATGATTGATGTGCTTTTCTTTATGTTGGTATTTTTCATGCTATTTTCCACTATCAACGGTTCCGAGGCTGGCGTCCCTGTCCAACTGCCCAAAGTTCTTCATATGGGGGAGGCGGCCAATAATTCTTTAGTCGTTACCATTACTGCCGGTTCACAAGTTTTCCTCGGAAAACGGCAGATCGAAATCAATCAATTAAAACAACTGGTGGGGCTGGAATTGCAAAAAGATCCGGCTACCCAGGTTATTGTCAGACCCGATGCGGCTGTAACTTACGAAAGAATCGTCAAAGTAATGGATGTCCTGGCTGATACCGGAGTAGAAAAGCCGCTACTGGGAGTGGACAGGCAGCAGATTCCCAACGGGGCTAAATTTTGATATCAAGTAACCCATTGTAAAAGTGGGGAGTGAAAAATGAAACTGAATGAACGGAATAATTATATCATCGCACTTATGTTTTCATTGGGATTTCATGCTCTGTTACTAGTATTGTTTGTATCAGGCTATCTTACATCCCAGGTGGACCAGTTGGAAGCCTTTCCCGTGGGAATGGTAGAAATCGCCAAAGGTTCCCCCGATGGCGGACTTGGGATGGCAGGCTCACTCCCGGAAGAAAGCGGGAATACTCCTGTTGTTCCTGATGCTCCTGGTCAAAAAAATCAGGAAAAAGATAAAGCTGCGGTTAAACCGCAAGTTTTACCCAAGACGTCGGCGGAGAATACGGTGCTCATTCCCAAGAAAGAGAAAAGCGAACCCTTTGCGGTTCCGGGTAAAAATGCGAATCCTGCAGGAGCGGGAGACGCCGGAAATCAGGGAACAGGCGGTAGTGGAGGCGGGGGAAAACCGTTGGGCTTTGGTTCCGGGGAAGGAATGGTTACCGTGCTGGGGCCCTTACCGTCTTATCCCAAAAGCGCCATGAATGAAGGAGTGGAGGGAAACGTGGCGCTCCGGATTTTAGTGAAAGCCGACGGCAATTTGGAAGATGTTCAGGCAAGTCCGTCAGCTACCGATTCACGGCTGGTCAACGCCGCGGTCCTATCCATTAAACGCGCCTGGAAATTTAAGCCGGTGACCCAAAATTACTATATTGATTTGGTATTTTCCTTTCATGATTCCGAGGTAACGCCGAAGTTTATCAATTCTGAAAGCAGACCCTGAAATATAGTTTTCGTTATTTTATTTAAGGAGGCCGAAATGAGACGAAGGATTATCGTGGGAATAGCCTTTCTTGGTTTATTCCTGATGACGGTTATTGCATCAGCGGCGTCCGATGACTTGTTATCGATCGAGAATAAATACATCAAAATCTATGTGAATAATACCAGTGATGATACCGGACGTTTTGCAGTTGATGTAACCGGTGGCGATCCAAGCCGCAGCGATGATGATGGTAAAGCATTGATTTATGGACATCCCAAGCCTTGGACTTCATTTACCACCTTACGGATTAACGGTAAAGACTACTGCTTCGGCAAGGCCACCCGAAAACGGTCCGGGGCCGGATTGCCGGGTGGGCAAATCCTTTCGCCGCCCGCGCAGGAAGAAAACCGTTTAACCATGAAGTGTCAATATGGAGCGGTCGAAGTGGAGCAACTGCTGGATATCGCCAGAAGTCCGAGCACAGGAGCTCTTGATACGGCCCGGATCCGTTATATCATTGTCAATACCGGAACCGACCCGGTGGAAGTGGGCCTGAGGACATTATTTGACACCATGGTGGGAGATAATGACGGGGCGCCCTTTAGGATTGGGGCCAAAGCGGTTACGAAGGATTATAGTTGCAGCAGCAAAGAAATTCCCGATTTTTGGCAGGCATTCGATTCCCTTGCCACACCGGCGGTTATCGCCCAAGGCACCTTAAAAGGCGGAGATGTCACCCCTCCCGACCGGCTAATCTTTACCAACTGGGGCAAGGCTGCGGACAATCCCTGGGATTTTCGAGTTGATGCGGATGCCGACTTCACGCGGTTTGGCGAAGATGAGCTGGACAGCGCGGTGGTAATGTACTGGGATCCCCAGATTCTAAAACCGGGCGAGCGGCGGATGATTACCAGTTACTATGGGATCGGCGGCATTACATTCTCCCCGGGGAAAACATTCTTGGGAATCTCCGCTCCGGCCGAAGTTCAATACAGCGAAGATAATCCCCGCAATTATACCATTGTGACGTATCTGGAACATCACGGGGAAGTCAAGGCGGAAAACGTAAAGATCAACTTAAGCTTACCCCAGGGCCTGGTATGTTCTTCCGGAGCGACTTCTCTGAATATTCCCGAGCTGGTGCCGGGTGTAACCCAACAATACAGCTGGGAAATACGGCCCAATGGGAAATATCAGGGTGAGACCACTTTTCAAATCAAAGTTACCGGAGAGCATTTAGAATCCAACGTGGTGACCAGGAAAATCCGGATCATCGGACCGCCTGAAATTAAGGGGACGGTTAGTTTTCCTCCCTTGAAAGTCATCAACAACAATTGGGAGCCTTACCCGGTGGGAGTTACCGTCAATATTCAAAATATGGGCGAATCGGCAACGGACGATTTGAAAGCGACTTTCGTGGGAGGAAACGGAATCGCCCTGGCGCCTGGGGAACGAAATGAGAAATATTTGTTGACGCTGGAAGGAAAGGCAGAGACCACCGTAATGTGGCGGCTGGTTCCTACAGGGGATATGAAAGAAGGCAGATTTAAAGTCATCCTGACCGGAACGGGTTTTAAACCGGTGACGCTGGATGCCCGGATGGATATCCCGCAGCTAAGCGCGAAATTAAGTTTTAATACAACCGATCAATGGAAAGTGGGAAATGTCGTCGGACTTAATTTATATGCCTATAACCTGAAAAATCCCGGCCAATTTACGGCAAACATTCAATACAATCCGTCTCAACTGAAACTGGTTTATATTTCTCGCGGTACTTTTTTGGTGGAGGAAGGCGATTTATCGGAATGGCACAGTGGAGTGATTGATAATCAAAACGGGCGGGTTACCGGTATTGGCGGTACCAGAACCGGTACGCTTCAAAACAATGAGGTTACTCTATTCCGGCTCAATTTTATTGTAGTTGGAACCGGAACCGGCGAAGTGGATGTGGAAAACCTTAAAGTCCTTAACTCCAACGGCAATGAGCTTCATTGCGAATTTACCCCATTACAGTATAGGATTGAGGAGGAACGAAAATGAAAGTGAATCGCTTTTATTCTTTGCTGATGATGATGGTTTTCGTCAGTTTACTTTTCGGGATAGCTGTACCGGTTATGGCGGCAGACAGCAATCCCAGCGATGTTCCGTCTTCCCACTGGGCGTATAAGGCGGTCAAGACACTCATTGACAAAGGCTATTTACAACTATACCAGGATCAGACATTTCAAGGAGATAAACCGGTCGATCGGTACACACTGGCTGTTATTGTGTCTAAAATTTTAAATGAAATCGCCGGCGGCCAGGTGGGTACGAATAAGGAAGATATGGCCTTGATTAAAAGCCTGACCAATGAATTTCGGGATGAGTTTGTGGGTGTAAACTCAAAGAATAATATTTATATGAAAAAGCTGGATAACCTGAGTAAAGAACAGACAGTTATGCAAGATGATATTACCCGCCTTACCGATGAGCAGGTACAGCTGCAAAAAGAGGCTCAGCAAATGCTGGCTGATATTCAAAGTATCAAAGATGAAAATATGAAGCTGAAAGCGGATATGGAACGACTTCGGATCGAGCTGGATACAACCAGAAAATATATGTGGGCGGCTATTATCTTGGGGCTACTGGGTATTGCCCGATAATTAGCTCACAATGGTAATTACATAATCTTCCAAGGGCATTTTCTTGCACTCCTCTTTCATTGGGTGTATGATTAACCTATATCTTAAAAAAGGAAGAGGTCAATGATTGAAATCGATGATGCGGGCGGCGGCTGTTTTATTGGGCCCGAAATCCTGGTGATACACAGGTTGGAAACCGGGAACGTATGGTATTTGGATATACCGCCCCAGGTAGAAGAAAGAGTAAAGTATGCATCCAAGATTTTAAAAGCAGCCTTCCGGGAATTAGCAGTATCGAAAGAAGAACCGGTCAGACTTTGCCGGGGAGAGATATTCGACTCGTTTCAGGAATATCTATCTTCGAAAGGATATCAAGTGGTTCGGGAAAAGGTTTCCGATGCCACCGACGAGCTAGCCGAAACCCGTTTTATGGATATTTTATATTCCTATGGTTTTCCACGAAATCTGGTCCTAAAGGATCGCAACTATCAGCAATTTTATCAATGGGTCAGTTGTTGGTATTATTACTGTAAGGATGACACCAGCGCGGGTCGTCATTTGCGCGGCATCAGAAAAACCCGGTTGCAACCTTCTTTTTTCGGACGAAAGATTGCCCGGAAATATCCTAATTTAGTTAGGATGCTGCTGGAAGAGGAAGAGGCTATCAGTTAATCGCGGTTGGCCAAAAGTGGTTTAATCCTTTTCATGGATCATACCGACTGGAATATCGTTCTTCGCTTTCTCATAAGATCCCCCGAAAGGGGGTTTTTATTTTGGCTTCAATTCATCCCCATGGCGGAGTCTACGAGCTCCGATTTTGGCTGCAGATTTTGGGGGATCATGCCAGGTTCATTAAGGATTCCCTGGTGTCCGATCAAACCAATATGTCGATGGTTGCTGCCAATTTTATTGAGCTTTTCGATCGGTTGTTGGAAAAAACCCGGGAAACGAAAATCGTCAAAGAGCCGGTAATGAAAAATCATCTGGGGGAAATTCTGCAGACAACATTGAGTTTTCGCGATTTTAACAGGGAATTGTTGGCGGTGAGATTGAAAAATAAATTAGTCACTGGGCTTCCGCCTGTCTTTTATAACCACATGTTAAATGAGCTCGAAAATTTTCTCAAAGTATCGACCGATATTGAGTCTGGACCAGAAAGAGCGGAAAATATCCTGGGCCAGCATTTACTGTGGAGCCTGGATGCCGCCGCCCATGCAGCTTTGATTGGCAGTAATTTGGATAAAGTGGAATACCGTTTGCGGGAAATGAGTAATAAATTTGAAACGGCATTTGATGGTGATTACATCAAAGCAGTTGAACTGGCGGGCTATTTCCGCAGTAATCCGCCATCAGCGGCGCCGGTTTTGGAAGCATATAACCGGGATATGGCCTTTCAAATCAAAGAATTCATGGCTTTCCTGGAAGAAATAAAGATAGGTTTGAAAGAGCAGCGGATTTTAGGAAGGTTATGGCCGTTGACCCTTGATCATATGTACCGCGAGGGATGTTATTATTTGTTGAAAATAGCTGCTGTCGAGCCGGACCTTTCGATTCCGGACTGTGATCCGGGACGGCCCAGAGTTGAAAGTTGATCATTCGATTTGGATTGCAAATTTAAAAATGGAGAGGGGTTCGAGCCATGGTCATCAAAAGGAGTCAGTTCTGTCGGACCCATCCGGACTTTGCCGAATATTGCGGTCTAGTAAAACGTTCTCTAAATAACTACGCAATGATTGTGAACGTTTTACTTAAGTAGAGCGTATCTTCTGCCATTTATTTACGATACGCTCTACCAGACATTACTGACTCCTTTAAGAGACTAACGGGCGATAGAATTATAAATCCTGAAGTTCCTGAATGAGTTTTTGTTGTTCGCCCACCAACTCATCCAACCGTTTGATAATTTCAGCCTTGCGTTTATCATTCACGCCCCGGATGGCATTTAAATCAATCGCGGTGTCCGAATTGGATCTGGGGCTTAGCGATATCTTCCGTAAAGCCTCAGTTACCGTGTCACCGATTAATACTTGATTGTTGTATACCATCACCACTTTTTTCAATTCCGCTTGTTTGGCAAGGGAAGATTCAAGGAACAGCGGTTTAACATAAAGGATCGAATCCTCAATCGGGACAATCAGCAAGTTTCCCCAAACCACTTTGGACTGTTGCTGGTTCCAGAGAGTAATCAATTGAGAAACCGTTTGGTCTTGATTGATGCGGCTGTCAATTTGCGCCGGACCGTAAATATTTATGTCTTTGGGCAGATTATACAGAATAAGTTTTCCGTAATTGGTTTCGTCGCAACGGGCGACCAGCCAGGAAACCAGGTTTTGCTTAGCTCTCGGGGAAAATGGCTGCATCATCACAAATTCCGCATTTTTTTCTTGGGGAAGCTTCAAGGTTACATAGTAAGGAGCAACCGTTTCGTCCTGGTTATGCACGGGAACATCCCAGTAATCTTCTTTTTCATAAAAGGTTTTTACATTGGTCATATGATATTGCAATAAGATATCCCGTTGAATAGTTAAAAGGAATTCCGGATACCGGAAATGCCGGATTAAATCCGGAGAAAGCGACGTTAGCGGCTTGAACAAATGTGGAAATACTTTTTGCCAAACTTTAATAATCGGATCCGCATTATCAATCACATAGAACCCGACTTCGCCGCTATAAGCATTCACCACGGCTTTAACGGGATTGCGGACATAATTCACGCCCGTTTCATGATACTTCGCATAGGGGTAAAAACTGCTGGAGGTATAGGCATCAATAATCCAGTATAATTTACCTCCGGACACGACCAAATAGGGATCTTTGTCAAAACTCAAAAACGGCGCCAGTTTTTGAATGCGCTCCTTAATATTGCGGTACAGTAAAATACTGCTTTCTGGCGTTAACTGACTGGAAAGCAGAAAGTTCGTTTCTTTAAAATTGATGGTCATTAAAAGTTTACGGAACGGCGAGTCCAGGGAAATCCCTTTCGGGCCTTTATAAAAGGTGGAATTGTTTTGATCCCCTTCCGGGAAATCGAATTCCGGGGTTTTGGTATTGACAATGACATAGTTGTTAGTTGATTCACCGTAATAAATTCCGGGAGTGGTTACTTTCAAAGAGGGGAAGTTTGGATCCGCCTCCGGTGGCAAATCTCGGGCGATGAAAATCGGTTGCCCCTGGGATGAAAATTGGTTAACCTGATTGGCTGATACACCATAACCATGAGTGTATGTCAAATGTAAATTAATCCAGGTCTTAGCCTGGTCAGCCAGTTTTTCGGTATTAAGCTCACGTGCTGAAATCATCACTTGATTTAGGCCGGTGCGTGAGGGATAACGATCAATATCGATATCATTAAAGTTATAATAGGGCCGAATTGCTTGTAACTGATTATACGAAGGTTTTAAGGGAGTGTGATCCCATAAGCGTAAATCTTTCAAACCCGGATCATTGTTATTAATAAAAGCTTTGTTATCTCTGGGGGTATAAGACTTCACCTCGATCTTATCCAAGTCGTAAGCTTTACGGGTAAAGTCGATATGATTTTTTAAATAAGCGCTTTCCAATTCATATTCATTGGGAGCGACCACAAAAGATTGGATCATTCCGGGGTAAAACGTACCCAGTAATACTGAACACGCTATCCAGACGATGAAACTTCCAATGAGAACTCTAGTGCCCCGGCGGCTGATATTGATAATCACCAGGACAATCATAGCAATTAGCAAAACAGTCAAAATATTATAAGCAAGCATTCGGGCATGATCAGCAGTATAGTTAATTCCGGTCATCCTGGCGGATTCCCGGAACAATAGCCCGAACTTTCCAAGATGATAACCCCAAATTTTGGAAAGTAGAAATAAAATGGTCAGGATGGATAGATGGACTTTGGCCGGAAGCCACAACTCCCAGGAATTTCCTTGTCGCCAAAACGCTTTGGCCAGAAAATAAACAATGGCGATACCTACCAATGAAAGGAAGGTAATCGTTTGAAGCAATATATTGATTTGTTGGTAAAATGGAAATGAGAACAGGTAAAAACCGATATCCTGGTTAAAGACCGGATCCTTGATCCCCACCGCGACCTGGTTGAAAAATTGCTGAATCACCGGCCAATCCAAGCTGAGGCCGAAAGAAAGCAGTACAGCCAGAAGCGCCGATATGACCAGACCGGGAACCATGATCGCTGATTCCGGGACATTGGCCCAATAGCTGTCCACTGCTTTAATACGCTTAAAAGCGCGGACCGCAACTAAAAAGTTGGCGATAAAAAATCCAAAAACCAAAAGACCCACGATTAATTTAATGAGCGGCCCCGTAATCAAAGTGACCCAGAAAACCGAAGTGGAACCCATGGTTTTAAACCATAGCCAATCCACATATTTCCCGGTGAACGCGAATAAGCCAAAAAAAGCGATAATCACGATGGTAAGTACAATTTGCCGAAAACGCATTTTTCTTCACTCCTTTATCGCTAAGCTACAGAAGCTAAGTATTTTGCTTTGAGAAATTACTTAATCATGTAGCTTCATTTCATTAATCTCACTTCGCTTTTTAAGGAAAAAAATCCTTCTTGGAATGACACGTTCCAAAAGAATGGCCAATTCAAACAATGGTAATTGCTCGATCACGTTGGTTGATATTTTGAGGTTGACGGATATTTTAAAGGATTGTTCATTTTAAAAGATTGTGATTCCTTTGGGGATTGATTATAATTAAAAATGCCAAAGGTCGGTTAGGACATGTTTTACGGCCTTCAGCAAAGCGCAATTTAAATTTGAAGCTTTCAAAAAAGATAAAGGAGTTATCGAAAATGGCATCTTTCAACCAATTACTGGAATCCCGGTGGAGTGGCGGGCATTTTATTTCCGTCGGATTGGACGCCGATTATCAGAAATTGCCGGCTTGCATTAAAACCTCATCGGTGGCCGAATCTATCTTTCATTTTAATAAAGCAATCATCGAAGCAACGGCCGAATACTGCTGTGTGTTCAAACCCAACAGCGCCTTTTATGAAGGATACGGCTTAGAAGGATTAAAAGCGCTAATCGATACCAACCGCTATATCCGGGAGCATCATCCGGAGATCCCCATTATATTGGATGCTAAAAGGGCTGATATTGGCAATACCAACGCCGGATATGTCAAAGCCGCATTTGAGATTTATTCCGCTCATGCGATAACGGTTCACCCGTATTTAGGGCTGGAGGCCATGAGGCCCTTTTTGGATGATCGGGAAAAGGGCGTGATTGTTCTATGCCATACCTCCAATCCGGGGGCGGGCGAGTTTCAGGAATTACAAAGTGGTGGCCGGGATATATATAAAATTGTAGCCAGCCGGGTGAACGAGGCCTGGAATTATAATCATAATTGCAGTTTGGTGGTAGGCGCCACTTATCCGGAACAATTGGGAGAAGTCCGGGGGATAGCCCCGGAACTGCCGATTTTAATTCCGGGAATCGGAGCCCAGGGCGGCGATTTGGCCCAAACCGTAAAATATGGCCTTAATTCACGGGGCGCGGGGATCATGATCAATTCCTCCCGGAATATCATTTACGCCTCCGGCAATTCTGATTTTGCCGAAGTCGCCGGGAACGAAGCCGCAAAGCTTGCGCAGGCCATCTTGGATTTAATGGATCAATGATTATCCCGGCAGCAGAATTGGCAGCCAAGCTCTTTTTCATCATTCGTTAATGAACGCTAAATTCAAATGTTGCATCTCTTTTCAATTTCCGTGAATGACATGCCCGGCGGTTTCCGGCGGCGAAAAAAAATATTGCAATATTATGGAATATAAGTCATAATAATTATTTAACTACGCAATATTTTGGTGAAAAGAGGTGTTGCTTTGACCGAAAAATACATCGAAGAGAAATTAAATAAGCTTTTGGAGCATATCGACGACCAGGAATGTCAGGCCCATTACTTCCGGCTGATTTCGACTCTTTTGGAAAAGGGCTATTTCCCGGGACTGGCTGAAGTGCCGGTGGTAAAATCTTCGATTAGTCATATTGATGGAGAACGGGGCATCTTAATGTATCGCGGGTATCCCGTGGAGGAACTCGCCGAAAACTGTAGCTTTGAGAGTGTATGTTTTCTGATTTTAAACGGCGATTTGCCCCTGGCCAGTGAAGAGGAAGAACTGCGCCAAAAATTACTGGCGCAAGTTTATTTACCGGATGATGTGAAACAATCCATTGTTCATTTTAACCCGGACTTGCATCCCATGAATATGCTGAGCGCCGCGGTGCTTCTTTTGGAGGCTGTCGATAAAGAATCCATCGATGTGGAAAACCACCGGGCGAATTTGGAGCGCTCCATTTGCTTGATTGCCAAGTTTCCAACGATTATCGGTACTTTCTTGACGAAAAATCCCGATTTCAATGAGAACCGGAAATTCAGTTCCTTCGCAGAGTATTGCCTGTTTTGTTTCAATCCAGGGTTGTCCGGGGAGCCCCAATTTGTGAAAATGTTCGAGGAGTCCTTAATATTACATATGGACCATACCATGAACAACAGCACCTTTTCCGCCCGGGCCGTCGGTTCTTCTCAGGCCGGTATTTACGCCCTGATCTCTTCGGCGATCAATTCACTTTCCGGGCCTTTACACGGCGGAGCCAATGAACGGGTGGTGAAAACGCTCGAAAAAATAGGTTCAGCCGCCGCTGTTCCCCATCATGTGGAGAATTCGCTGGATCATCATCAAAAAATCATGGGTATTGGCCACCGGATTTATAAAACCTATGACCCGCGGGCTAAATATTTCAAAGATAAAATTCTGCCGCAAATTTTCGGCGACCGCCAAAAATTACAGGCGGAAGATCCCTATTTATGGAACTTATACGAAACTGCGATTACCATGGAGAAATTTGTCCAAGATAAATTGGGGAAGAAAAATCTTTATCCCAATGTTGATTTTTGGTCGGGACTTTTTTATAAAGCGTCCCGTGTGCCAACGGAGTATTTTACCACCATCTTTGCAATTGCGCGGGTGGTTGGCTGGACCGCTCATTGGATTGAGCAACAACAGTCGCTGGGCGGCAAGATCTATCGTCCTTTTCAATTGTACGTCGGTTTTGACACCCGCCATATCGTAAAATAACAAAAAGCAAGAAGAAATCTTGATGGAATCAAAAAGGAGTGTAAATAAAGTGCGTGTATTGTCAGGCATTCAACCTTCGGGGAGCTTGCATATTGGTAATTATTTTGGAATGATGAAGCGCATGATTGATTACCAGGAAAACCATGAGCTGTTCTGTTTTGTGGTGAATTTACATGCCCTTACTTCAACTTTTGACGCGGAGCGGCTCCGTAAGCAGACCTATGATGCGCTGTGCGACTTTTTAGCTTTGGGGCTTGATCCGGATCGCTCCATATTTTGGGTGCAGTCGGATGTGCCGGAAGTCGTGGAGTTAACTTGGTACTTGAGCAACATTACCGGAATGGGGTTGCTGGAACGGTGCCATTCCTACAAAGACAAGCTGGCCAAAGGAATTCCCGCCAGCCATGGACTTTTCTCCTATCCGGTATTGATGGCCGCCGACATTTTGCTCTATGGGGCCAATATCGTTCCGGTCGGCAAGGATCAAAAACAACACGTGGAAGTGGCCAGAGATGTGGCCATCCGTTTTAACAACACATATGGCGAAACCTTTGTCATCCCTGAACCGGATATTGAAGATCAGCTGGCGACCGTTCCCGGACTGGACGGCCAGAAGATGTCCAAATCCTACGGCAACACCATTGAAATTTTCGCGGATGAAGCCACACTAAAAAGCAAGATTATGTCGATTAAAACCGACTCCACGCCGGTGAATGAGCCCAAACCCATTGAAGGAAACATCTTATTCGATCTCTACTCGTTATTTTTAGATGAACAGGGTAAGGCGGAGTTAAAAGAACGTTTTCTGGCGCCGGGTTTGAAATATGGCGATATTAAAAAAGAACTGGTAACGACAATTTGGAATTATTTCGCCCCCTACCGGGAAAAAAGGAATGCCATTCAAAGGGATTATGTCCTTGATGTCATGAAATCCGGCGCCGCCAAAGCCCGTAACGTGGCGACCGGGTATCTGGATAAAGCCCGTCATTTTGTTGGAGTCGATTATTTCAATTCATAAGCAATTAGCCAAAAGCCGAAAGGGAGAATAATGTGACGCCTGATTTTACGGAACTTGGGATCCAAATTCCCGAAGTTTTATTGCCTGCTCCAAACGTGGATTTGAAAAAATGGGCCGTGGTGGCATGTGACCAATATACGGCGCAAAGGGAGTATTGGGAACAAGTATCCGGCCTGGTTGGAGATGCCCCCTCAACTTTAAAGATTATTTACCCCGAAGTTTTTTTGGGAAAAGAAGACCCTCAAACCAGAATTAAGAATATTCACCGGACGATGCGGCAATATCTTGAAAATAACGTTCTTGTCTCCAAAGGGCCCGGCTTCATTTATGTTGAACGGAAGATTTCCGGGAGTAAGTCCAGAAAAGGGCTGATCGCTGCTGTTGATTTGGAGTGTTATGATTACCGGAAGGGGGCCCGGACTTTGGTCAGGGCGACCGAAGGAACGGTGTTGGAAAGGATTCCTCCCCGGGTGAAAATCCGGGAGGAAGCTCCCGTTGAACTGCCTCATATCATGGTATTGATTGACGATCCCGAGGGGGAAGTTATCCAACCGCTGGCCAGTGCTAAAAATGAAATGGAACTGGCCTATCAAACCGAGCTGATGATGAACGGCGGGGAAATAAAGGGATACCAAATCCGGGATTCCCGGTTGATGAACGGGATTTTCCAAAGCCTTAAAAAGTTGGCGGATGGGGAACGTTTCAAAAAGAGATATGGAACGGCTGATGATAATGTTTTATTATACGCAGTGGGAGATGGCAATCACTCCCTGGCAACCGCCAAGGCTGTCTGGGAGCAGCTCAAAAGGGATAATCCCACCGCCGCCCTCTCCAATCACCCGGCCAGATTGGCAATGGTTGAATTGGTAAACGTTTATGAGCCGGGTTTGTGTTTTGAACCCATTCATCGGGTGGTTTTCCATGTAAACACGGAGGATATCCTCAACAGCATGACTGAGTACTACCTCGGCTTGGGTGCGGATTTGGTCCGGCAGAAGTTTTCCAGCCGGGAATCATTGTTACAGGCCCTACCGGAAATGCGCCTTCATTCCGGGGGATCTCATATCATTGAATATGTAACCAAAGATGATAATGGGATTGTGGAAATCAAAAATCGGTTACAAAACTTGGAGGTTGGCTCTTTACAAACTTTTTTGGATGTTTATGCCGATTCTCACCAGGAGGTTGAAATCGATTACATCCATGGCGACGAGGTTGTAACGCGGCTCGGCTGCGAGCCTGGCAATATCGGATTTTATTTGCCGGCCATGGATAAGCGGGAGTTGTTCAAAACGGTCATCACTGACGGGGCTCTGCCGCGTAAAACATTTTCGATGGGAGAAGCGGAAGAAAAACGGTTTTATATGGAATGCCGTAAAATCATTTAGTTGCAGCGTGTGTAGAAGGGGTTTCCGGTACTTTAAAGGGGCTGTCTCAAAGTTTCACTTTGAGGCCCCTTTTTTTATTATGGGGTTGATCAATGATTAAAATAATAACGGGCCTGCCCGGAAAGTAACAGATAATTTTTGTGACCAAATATCATTTTGCGACAAAGTTAAAGGACAACTTTGGGTATAATCAACAAAGAAGTTTATCATCGCAAAGGGCCATGGACCTTGAAAGTAAATAACGCCGGGCAAAATATTTTGAAGGGGGGGAATTCAATTGAGCATAAGCCTGGAAAGGTTTGAAGAACAGATTCAAGAAATGATCGATTCGCGTATCACCAATATCGGCAAAGCAATCCGTTTGATTATCCCTGAATACAACCAGATTATTTGTAAAAACCCTCCTTTGCAGAATACGTATGAAGGTTGGGCAATGCTTCTGCAGGCAACGGAACAACTTTGGGATGAAGTCAAAAAGGATAAAAATCTTCACGCCAATGAGCAAATGCGAAAACAGGCGATTTTAGTCGGCGCCACCACCATGAGGTTTATTATTGATTTATGTATGGAGGAAAAACCAAAAAATAACCGGAATTGATTCAAATGGCATTATAAATAAACATGTTATGCGGATGGAATCAGGGCAGGTCGAATTTGACCTGTTTTTATTTTGGATTCAGGCTCTTATCATAAGAACCCTATCTCGATGTCTGCGGCGTCTTTACCAGCCGCGACCGGGATGGTGGGACCTCTGTCCGGGTTATGAATATTTCGAAGCAAGGGCGTGAATTGGCAAACTTATACATATTTGAGCGGTATATTTTTTTAATATGGACAATTTATTTTTTTGGAAGTGAGAAATAGGCTGATCGGCGAAGGGGTTCTGGAAAAGTTTCGCAGAAAGCATTAAAATAGAAAAGTGCTTGTACTCCGGCTTGTCTAATCCGGGGGTCTTACGTTATCACCAACAACCTTGGATAAAAAATAGCGTAAATAAGGAGCAAACCTTATGAGTGAAAAGATTCAAGCCGTTTTATTCGATATGGACGGCGTATTAGTCGATTCGGAACCTGTAATTCTGGCCGCGGCCATGGCTTGTTTGAAGGAATACGGTCTTCAGCCGAAAGCTGAAGATTTTATTCCCTATATTGGCGCGGGAGAGGACCGGTTTATCGGCGGAGTGGCGGAAAAATACGGCCTTGTTTACAGGAAAGAGATGAAAGAAAGAGTTTATCAAATCTACCGGGAAATCGCGCCGGAAAAATTGGGGATTTATGAAGGAGCAGCCGAATTATTGATTCAGTTGAAATCATGCGGTATCCATTGTGTATTGGCAAGCAGCGCCGATCGGATTAAAATTCAAACCAATCTGAAAGTGGCCGGGATTCATGAAAATTTATTTTCCGCCATCATCAGCGGAGAGGATGTGGAGCAGAAAAAACCGGCGCCTGATATCTACTTGACGGCTGCCCGAAAAGTAAATATCCCTCCCGCAAATTGTGTGGTGGTGGAGGATGCCCTCAATGGTATCATAGCCGCAAAAGCAGCCGGAATGAAGTGCGTTGCCGTGGCGACTACGTTTGACCGTCAGAGGCTGCTGGAGGAAAAACCCGATTTTATATGCGACCGGATCCATGAGGCCGGGGATAAAATCAAGGCATTCATATGAAACCATGGCGGCGCAAAGAATAATATTCTAATGGTCCGGCACTTTGGGTTCAATGAGGGCATCAATAGTTAGGGCTCGGCAAGGACTAAATTGTCATAGTCCGCCAGACGCATGGAAAACCAGGCGGTATGCGTGTCCTCATCTACCAAATTGTGTTGCAGGATTTTTTTTAATTCGGCGCCGTAATCGTCTTGAATGGTATTGATTAGTTCCGTATAATCGGTCATGGCCTTTTGTTCCAGTAAAATGTCGGCTTTGAGGACATTTTCAATCCCTGATATGGAAACTAGACTTCCGGCTACCTTACCCAGAATTGGAGAAAGAATATCTCCCAGTTTGGTCGGAATCTCATCCAGTTTCCGAATTTGATAGGCGATTTTATCAACATGTTCCTGCTCGATATCGGCAGTTCGCTCGAAAATGATGCTTTCATAACTACCGATAAAGTTTCCGGACTGAACCCGGTACCAGTCCACCTGATTGAGTTCCAGAGTATAGAACCAGTTGAGTTTGGCGATTAAATCTTCCCGGTTCATAATGGCCTCCCGTGTTTTTTATTCATGTTGCCAGCGGATGAAAAGATTTCAAAGGACTTCATCCAGTAGTATGACCCGATCGGACCCTGGAGAAACATTGATTTGGAATGCTCCGGCGCTTTTTTAAAAAACGGTTTTTATGGATAGCTTTAAGAAAAGGCAGGAAATGAAGAAGATTTTATCGAAAAAAAGGGGTAAGGTTTTAGTTTGTGGTAAACCGTAAAGGGAATCCATGGGTTTTTGGGGTCCATGATCGTGAAATAATAGTTTTTAAGCAATCTTTAAAAGCTTTTTAAGGAAAAAAGCTTTCATTTGGTATGAGTTATTTCAGGGGTCATATATTTTTAGGGAGGATTGGGGTATGCCTTTTTTGAATCGAGTAGAGCGTATCGTAAATAAATGGCAACCAGAAATGGGGAAGATACGCTCTACTTAAGTAAAACGTTCACAATCATTGAGTCGTTATTTAGAGAACTTTTTACTAGACTCCGGCAACCGCTCTGAAAAAATAAGTTGATTGATCGTCATAGACCGAAACAAATCTGTAAACCATCGTTAAATGTATTTAGGTATAATCAAAATCAGTTTGAAGGATGGCAGAAATAATAATATCCCCAATCAAAACTGATTATTGCGCGCTTACGCGGGAAAGCAGGATTCGTTGATGACAAAACCACGGTTATTGGTGCTTTCAGCTTCAATCGGGGCAGGACATGTTAAGGCAGGAGAGGGATTATGTCAGGCTTATGCGGAAGCTTTTAAGGCCGAGGCCCGCCATGTGGATTTTTTACGTTATGCTTCGCCTATTTTCAGCCATTGGGTGGAAGAGGCCTATTATCTGATGACCAAACATACGCCCTCCGTTTATAAATTATTATATCAAATGGCAGATAACCGTTTTTCACCGGTTAAAAAATCCGAGGTCCTCATTGGACTTCAAAAGTATCGGGATTTGGTCCGGGAGTTCCGGCCCCATGCCATTATTTCCACTCATTTTTTTCCGGCTGCCATTGTTTCTTACATGTATCCCCATTTTTCCGTTCCGAACGGGGTTGTATTAACCGATTACGTTTCCCACCATGTCTGGGTCAACCCCAATACCCAACTGTTTTTTGTCGCTCACGAGGGCATGGTTGACGAATTAAAGCAATTAGGAGTTGAAGAGGAGAAAATCAGGGTAACCGGCATTCCCATTCGTCCGGTGTTCGCCCAAGAATTCAACCGCGGTGAGCTACAGCGGAAACTCGGTCTCAATCCCAATCGCTTGACACTGCTTGTGATGAGCGGCGGCAATGCCATTGGCCCTCTGGCCGAGGTCATGAAAACATTGGAACAATTTAAGGAACATTTTCAAATTTTCGTGGTTACCGGGCATAATCAAAAATCCTTTTTACAATTGACCGAATTGTTTCAGGAGCTGAATATCAACGGGCAAGTCCTGGGGTATGTGGATAATATTCATGAATATATGGCCGCAGCCGATTTATTAATCTCCAAAGCCGGGGGGTTGACCGTTACTGAAGCAATTACCCTTGGTTTACCGATGGCGATTATTCAACCCACTCCCGGACAGGAAGACGGCAACACGGCTTTTTTGACCAAGGCCGGTTTGGGAGTTTATCTAAAGAGCAGCAAGGAATTGGAGAACTTTATGGTTGAATTGATGGCACATCCTTCCGTGATTGAACAGATGCGGCAAAACGCCTTGAAACTTTCGAAACATAATGCAACCCATTCCATTCTAACGGAAATTGATAAGTTGATTGAAGAAAAGCGGAAATAAATCTATTTCCTATGAAGAAGGACTCAAATCCCTCTTTTTTTGCGTCTCAATGGGCTTTTCTATATTCACTCGGGGTTACCCCCAGATGTTTTTTAAAGCAGGTATTAAAGTTGGATAAACTTTCAAAACCGCAAGAAAAGGCAATCTCCGATATTTTCAGTTCGGGGTTTGCCAGGAGTTCAAGGGCTTTATGGATTTGTAACTTTCGGAGGTACTGGACGGGGGTCAGCTTAAATTGCTGGTGAAAAAGGCGTATTAAATGGTTTTTACTCAGGGGCAACTGCTTGATTGTGGATGCTAGTTTGCCAGGATCGTCAAAGCAGGCATCATAAAGGTTTTTTACTTGTTCAACCAATTCTTCCTGGGGTTTAAATTCCGGCCGATCGGGCCGGCACCGTTTACAGGGCCGCAATCCCAAAGCATAGGCATTTTCAATGCCGTCAAAGAACAATACATTTTTTCTTAAGGGTGGTTTCGACTTGCAGGACGGCCGGCAAAAAACGCCGGTCGTTTTGACACCATAATAAAACCGGCCATCATAGCTTTGATCGCCTTCAAGAACGGCATTCCATTTTTGATCATCCGTTAAGTCCATATTTTCCCCCCTAAAACTTACTTATCTTTTGCTAAAGCCCACAGGTACAATGAAGCGACGGAACCATAGGGTGAATACCGTTTGCAGTACCGCTTAAACTGTTCTTTGGTCAATTTTCCCAGACCATATAAGTTGCTCATACCCCGCTGGATAGCCAAGTCACCCCAGCTGACGACATCGGGGCGTTCCATGGAAAAAATTAAAAGCATCTCCGCTGTCCATTCTCCAATACCGTTTAGGGAAATCAATCTTTTAACGATTTCCCCGTCGGATAAGGAAGGTAACTCCGATAAATTGATGTCACCCCGGGCGACTGTTTCAGCGATTTCCTTGATATATCCGGCCTTTCGGAAAGATAAGCCGCAGGGCTGGATTTCAGCGATGTTGGCAGCGGCAACTGAGGAAGGCGTTATCGCGCTAAAATGTTCATTGAAGCGTTTCCAGATTGTGGCGGCGGCCTTAGCGGAAATCTGCTGGCCGACAATGCTGAAAATCAAGGCGCTAAACAGGTCGGGAATGACTTCCCGTTCGATCATTCCGATGCGGTCTATCGCCAAACCGAGTTTTAAGTCCCGCTGTTTTAAATAAGCCAATTCGGTTTGATCGTATTTAAAAATTTCCATGGGATTGTTCCAGCTCTAAAAGATAGGCTTTGAGTTCCAGTCCGCCCCGGTATCCTGTTAAATGTCCCTTCGTTCCAATGACGCGGTGGCAGGGGATAAAAATCGGAACCGGATTGCGGTTGTTGGCAAGGCCGACCGCTCTTGAAGCCTTGGGATTGCCGACGCTTTGGGCGATGGATTGGTAACTTCGGGTCTGGCCATAGGGAATCGCTTGTAATTGTTGCCAGACCCGTAGAAAGAAATTGCTGCCGGCCGGGGAGAGCGGTAGGTCAAAATTGTTTTGTTTTCCTGCCAAATAGTTTTTCAGCTGTTCACTGGCGTCTTTCAAGATTACTGTCTCCCGGAGTCTGACATCTCCCGGGATATTTTCCGCGGGAAAGTAGAGATTGGTGATTGCGTTATGGCTTTCACAGATCCCGATTTTGCCGATGGCGGTTTGATAGAAAAATAAATTTTTCATGGCAAGTGCATGCTCCTGCTCAAATTTAAGGAATAACTTCCAGAATGAATTTACATTTTTAGTATACCAAAGATGTTCCCGGTTTGTCTTTCTGAATTTCACCTTGTAATTTTATTGATAACAGGATTCACGCGCTAATCAATGATTATCGGAAGCAGGACCTTCTTTGATTGGTTTGAAATCACTCATGATTCCGCCAATCGCCTCCCCATTTCATAAGCTTTTTGACAATCCACCGGGAACACTTCCTGGCGTCTTTGTGCTTTGGCGGTTACATTGACCCCGGAGGTTTCATATTTGGAATAATCGTCAAATTGATAGGTATCGGTGACCAGCAAAGTTTCGGAGGAACCAAAAACCGACTTCAAAACCAATTCGTTGATCCGGGCAGGTTGGTCAAAGTCCATTTCTTTCATGCGTTCTTCGGGTGCGCCCAGGGTATAAATGAATCCGGTTTTGATCTTCTTCTGAAATAGGGAGGAATGATCGGCGTTATAGGCCAGGTATTGAAATATCAGCCGTTCTAAAAAAGCATGCATCACTCCGGTAACTCCCCCCAGATAAATCGGGGAACCCAATAGAATGGCGTCCCCTTCGGCCGCTTTTTGAAGGATTGGTTTTAAATCATCCTTCAGGGCGCATTGACCATAACTTTTTCCTTCCAGCCTTTTGCATTCGAAACAACTGATACAACCTTTGAATTGCAAGTCATAAAGATGAATCAGTTCGGTCTCTGCGCCTTGGGAAGCGGCTCCTTCCAACGCCTTATTCAGCAAAACCGCTGTGTTCCAGGATTTTCTGGGACTCCCGTTCAATGCTAATATTTTCATGATATTCCCTCCGTTTTTGGTTAATTAGTTTGGTTGACCTGATTGTATTCTATATTGGGAAATAATTGAAGAATGCACTTTTTTGTTATATACTAAACAAAAAGTAAGTGGGTAATTGAAGAGGGTTTTTTTAATGAAAAACAATGAACTCGAAGAGTTCCGCTGCCCGGTGACCTATACCCTGTCGGTGGTCGGGGGCAAGTGGAAATGGATCATCCTTTACATAATATATCTTGAGGAAATCGTGCGATATAATCAATTGAAGAAAAGACTGCCGTCAATCGCCCATAAAACCCTAAGCCAGCAATTGGATGAATTGGAACAAAGCGCTATCATCCGCAGGAAACAGTATGACGAGATCCCGCCTAGAGTGGAATATTCGCTGACGGAGAAGGGAAAGTCGCTCATTCCCATTCTATTGCAAATGGCTCATTGGGGGAAAGAACACCAGGATTGATCGACTTTGAAAAAGATTTTTTAAAGGCTTCTTTTTCTAGCTCAGAGGGAGCTTTTTATAAAATTCCGGTTTTGTTCCTCTCCATGAAAGAAACATCTATATATTTTCCGCAACCCCCATTTGCCCCACTGCCCCACACCCCCGGACGCCGTCTTGGTTTCAAGAGTTGGCTCTCCAGGGGTAGCTGCCAGGAACCTATTGTTTTTTCGCGGTGGCTATCATCATTCAAACCGGTGAGCTTTTGATTCTTTTATCATTGTACCCTAATCGCTGCTTTCTTTGAAAAAACAACCGGGGTTGACCGGAATGGAACGCTGGGATGTCATTGGAGGGGAAAAACGGACGGGGCGATGAGTGCGGGGTCTGGGCGGTAATCGCAGAGAGCTGAGTTGTAAAAAGGATTCCATTTCCGCCCCAACGTGAACGATGGGGCTAGGTATATTAAAAAACGTTCTAAAGGCCTTTCAGGCCTCGGTGTTGTTTTTATACACGCAGCTTCAAAGCACAACCCAGCCCGGCTTGTCCGGGGTTTAGAATAATTTTTAAGACCTAGTCCAGAACTTCAGGTCTGGGTGGACTTTGAATAGGCAAATATATAAGCAGTAAGTACGTGCAAAAGATATAAGCCTTCAAGGAGGAAGGCGCTTCTGCACCGCCTCTTTCAGGATGAAAACGGCGGTTGCCATCGGAAGGAACATTTAATTGCCAGACAGAGTGCCATGGATGGCGGCAACATTCAAAAAGCCTGGATGAATAGCAGGAGGACCGGAACCTAGGTTCCGGCGGCTTTTGCCGCTCGTATTGCGAGCGGAGGTTACATTTTTGGCCGCCCCAAAAGTGACCCAGCCGGTGAAAGCCGTGGACAAACAAGATCGGCATTCATTTAGTCTCTAAATTAGTTCAAAAGATCTTATTCTCATGCCTTAATCATCCATCACTTTTACACCCTCAAACAAATCCGCCCCCGTTCGCCATCGAACCTTCGTGAAAGAGAAAAGATAAAAGGAAGAAGTAAAATTAAATAATAATATGTATATGAATCCCTTACATTTTTTCCCCCGGGATTTGTTTTAATCTTATAAAAATAACAACCATTAACAAAAACCAAACCGCCGGGCTGACCATCGCAACCTGGCTGTTGACATTTTGGGCGATAACCCCCATCAATGCGGGGATAAGGGTAGCCCCCAAACCGCCGCATCCGATCAATAAGGCGTAAACAGTTCCGGAGTTTTCGGGATGATAAGCGCTGCCAAAAGTGATAATCAATGGCCATATGCTTGAATATGCAAACCCCATGGCGGCTATTACTAAGAAAATCGCCGCTTCATTTTGAATGAAACCCGCTAATGCAGTGATTACCGTCGAACAGGAGGCGAGAAACAGGATAATGCTACGGGTTTTAAAACGCAAAGAAAGACGGCCGCAAATTAACCGCCCAATAGTCATGGCGCTCCAAAAGACAGCTACGGCTATACTGGATTGAGTCGCTGTAAATTTAAGATTCTGCTTGCAAAAAGTGGCTATCCAACCCCATCCGCCAACTTCGGAGCCGGTATATAAAATCATGCAGAGACAAATAATCAGAAATGTCGGGTCACTGATGAGCTTGGTAAAACCATTCCAGGAAATTTTGTCGGATGGTTTAAAAGGTGGGGATTTAGCATAGCAAAATGCGATGGTAATCAGTAAAAACGCTCCGGCTAAAATAAAATAACAAAGTTGCCAGGGGAAACCGTCATTTGCCAAAATCCCGGCGCCAATCGGACCTACAATAGCGCCCAAGCCGAAAAATACTTGCATCAAGTTGACGTAGAAAGCGGACCTTTCGGGATTGATTTCGGCAATTAGAGAATTGATGGTTCCTTCGACGACTCCTCCAAAACCGCCAAGAAATATCATTGCGATGAAGGCCAACGGATAATTGGGGGCCAGTGGAAAAAGAAACAAGGTTATGGTGAATCCGATCAGCGATAGTGCCAATACCTTCTTTTTCCCCCAAAGGTCTGCCAATACTCCTCCGATAATCAGGAAAATCGTAAATCCTAAAAAATTGGCGGTAAAAATCGTACCGGTCTGTGCCAGGTTCAGGGAAAAAGTTTTTGATATTTCGGTTAACAAGGGACTCATGATGGTTAAAACCATGGCAAAGAACACACTGATAATAAAGAGCAAATGGGTGATAAAGTTCCGATGTTCCAAGGCAAGCTCACTCCAATGGATGAAAATTAAACTCTATCATTATATCATGTTTAGTGAATTTTGGCATGAATGGTAATATTTTATTCATCGTAATTTATTAGTTTTAGTGATGGTTTTTCATCACTCTCCGCTCTCCCGGAATAGTCCGCAACAATTTTGGATATTGCAATGATTCCTGTGGCTGGTTATACTTATCATAGACGAAATTTTGTGCAAACATCGATATGTATTGGGACAATTCGTTTATAACGGCTTGAAAGGATGACTTGGATGAAAGATATCAAGGTAGAGATATGCGTAGGAACTCATTGCACCATGATGGGAGCATTAAACATCATTGAGTCGGTTGAAGATTTACGGCGGGAGTATCAAAATATTTCATTGGAGATTATCAAGTGTATCAAGGATTGTTTAGGAGAAAAGGTGGCTCCGATCGTCTTTATCAACGGTCAGAAAATTCAAAATGCCACCAATGAAGAAGTCCTGGCCAGAATTATGGATGGTATGAACGCATGAGGGGAATATATACGTCGATTACCCAGATTCGCCGCCAAGTTTTTACCGAGGTGGCCCGTTTCGCTTTTGGAAACCTAGAGTATCAAAAAATTGAGGAGATCCCCTATAGGATTTTGCCGGGCGAAGTGCCCCAATACCGGGAAAGTATCTTTAAGGAACGGGCCATCGTCGGTGAACGGCTCAGACTTGCCATGGGCCTTCCCCTCCGTAAAGTTGACGAACATTCAGCATTAGCGGTAGGCGTTACGGATGTGGCAGTACCTTATCGAGTGCTGAAAGCTCCTCTGGTCAATGTGATTCCTTTTGCATGCGAAGCTTGTCCCACCACGGCTTTTTGGGTTACCGACAATTGCCGAAAGTGTTTAGCCCATCCCTGTGTACATGTTTGTCCGGTAAAAGCAATTACTATCGGAGAAGACAGGGCTCAAATTGATGGTGAGAAGTGTATTCGCTGCGGCAAATGCCGTGAAGCCTGTCCTTATAGCGCCATTGTAAAATATGATCGGCCATGCGCAGCGGCCTGTGGCGTGGATGCCATCGAAAGCGATTATCTGGGGCGGGCTAAGATTAACCAAGATAAGTGTGTAGCCTGCGGAATGTGCATTGTAAGTTGTCCGTTCGGCGCAATTGCCGATAAATCGGAAATTTTTCAACTCATTTTAGCTTTGAAGGAAAATCAAAAAATTTATGTAGCCATTGCCCCTTCGTTTGTCGGCCAATTTGGTCCTTTGGCCACACCGGAAATTATATTTCAAGGAATCAGGAGCCTGGGTTTTACCGATGTAGTGGAAGTAGGGCTGGGAGCCGATGTGGCTTCGATTCATGAGGCTAAGGTTTTCCATGAAAATGTCCCGGCAAGGCAACCTTATTTGGGAACTTCCTGCTGTCCGTCTTGGGCGATGATGGTTGAAAAGAGGTTTCCGGAACTTTTTCCTTATATATCCTCTTCCCATACTCCGATGGTGGCCACGGCCAAATACATCAAAGAACGGGACCCCCAAGCCAAAGTGGTGTTTGTTGGCCCGTGTATTTCAAAAAAGATTGAAGCACTGGAAGCAGAGGTAAAAGACTATATTGATTTTGTAATTACCTTCGAAGAGCTAATGGGGATTATGGTGGCGGCCGGAGTAAACTTAGCGGAGCTTGAACAAAAAGAAACGATTGAAGATGCCTCAAGCTGCGGACGAAGTTATGCTTATTCAAGCGGAGTGACCCATGCCATTTTACAAAATATTCATCAATTTTATCCGGAGCAACAAATACAGGTTGATAAAGCCGATAGTTTAAAAAACTGTATCAAAATGATGAATTTAGCCAAAGCTGGTCAAAGAAACGGTTATTTGCTGGAAGGTATGGCATGTCCGGGCGGTTGTGTGGGGGGGCCGGGGACGTTACTCCCTACCATCAAAGCGGAAAGCAAGGTCAAGGCCTTTTCCGACCAGTCTCCCTATAAAACGGCGCTTGATAATCCCAAGGCAAATTCCTGAACGTTTACTGGTAGAAAATAAAATGATGCCTGTGGATAAATGATGGCTGTCTTTAACTTCAATGATAGTGAGGCAAAAAGATGTTTGAAAGGGATAAACCAAGCTACTAAAGGATTATTCTCAAAAATTTCATTGCCCGCTTCTTGGAAAAAAAATAAAAAAAGTATATTATATGTCCACAAGTTATCAATATGTCAACAAAAATTATCAACACTGTGGATAACTTATGGGATAAATTACAGAGGTTGTGTAAAAGTTGAAAACGATAAGATATGAAAGATTTGATAAAAGTATTGAAAATTGAGAAGGTGGAGACATTGGGGAAGCGAATTTTTTTGCTTGTCGCGGTAAGCGTTTTATGGTTGTTGATTGGGGTTCCGGCATGGGCTGCGAGTGAAAATGATTTTTGGTACGCCTGCAGCCAGGGAAATTACGGCAATGCCGGAATGATTGCCGGGGAATTGAGTGTCAACAACCCGGCGTATTTGGCATTCGGGGCAATTTGTTATCAAAATGTTTCGGACTATGAACAATTTCGAATTTATGATCATAAATTTCGTAAATCGAACGGTTTTGATAGCGTAAAAAATTTTTTTGCCGGAGAACCAATTACAGTCCCTGATGACCCACAGTGGTTGCTGTTTCAGGGTCTGACGGCAATGCTTTATCCGGAAGCTCAATTGGGAGCTCCCGGTCCATTCCTGCAGAAAGCGGCGGCCAAATTAGGGGAAAACCCTTATCTAAACAATTATCTGGCTTTGAGTGAAATGGACAAACATAATGATTCGCTCACCATCCAAAAGTACTTACAAAAAGCCATTGCTTCAAAAAGAGACTATCCGGAACCCTACCTGAATCTGGCTGAGGTTTTAGCGCAAAATAAAGAGACCGATAAAGCCGTTGGAGTGCTTCTGGATTGTTTTACCAACTGCCCTAAGGTTCCGGCTAAGGCCTATCTTAATTTGATCAATTTAACCAGCACTGCTGTTGTAAATACCATTAAACCTTATGGACGGCAGATGACGGTTTCGGTGCCCACTATGAAAGAAATATACCGGGTAAAAGTTAAAACCGCCCTGAGTAAAAATCCTGCGCATTTAAACACTTTAGCCGAAACTCTTGCTATGAAAGGGAATACCTCATTAGCCCATTATTTTCTGACGGATACCATCTCCGCTGATAAGGGTGTGCAAACTTATGTACAGATGCAAATCGCCAATTATGAAGGTGATTTTGAACAAGCCGTTCAGCTCAGCGAGGCTTTGCTCAATCAGAGCGGCCTTGATTATCAGAGATTTTATGAAACCGGTAATGTGTTGTTTTATGGAAAGGAATTTTCATCGGCAATAACCTTTTATGAGGAAGCCCTAAAAAAGATGAACCCCAACGATGAAGAATTCTTAATCAAGATTTACACCAACTTGGGGATTTGTTTATATTTATCCCAAGAATATCAAAGCGCTTTGGGCTATTTTGAAAAGATCTTGGTCATGGACCCTCATGATGTGAATTCCCTGATTTATTCGGGATTATCATTCAGGGATATGGGGGACAGGGATAAAGCGTTGGAAAGCCTGACAAAAGGGTTGGAATATATTCCGGATGCCGATTGGCGAGAGGAGATTACCGATATTATTAATCAGTTGAAGCCAAAAGAAACTGGGGAGTTAAAATAGCATCGAAGCGAAGGATTCCATCAGCAACGGGTGAACTCCGTCAGCCGCTGATGGAATCTATATTTTCCCTTCGGTAGTTCCTGGATTGCTATTAAAATCGATCGAAATCTTTTTCCAGGGGAATCACATCCTCAGGCGTGACCATCTTGGTTTTCTTTTCAATTTTAGTTACTTTATCCGCTAAAAGCCCATTTTGATGCGGTCCCTCCAGTTTGACCCGGGTTCGGTCGTCTGAGTCAATTGCCATAGCCTGTTGATTTGGAGGGGTCAAATGCTGAATCGGATGCCCGGCCTTTTCAAATTGTGACTTCTGAGCAGCTGCGGTGCCATTGACCAACTCCGAAAGCTCCGATACAATTTCCCTCATACTTTCCGCCTGGACGCTTAATTCTTTGGCTGCCGAGGCGCTTTCTTCCGCATTGGCGGCATTTTGTTGGGTAACGGTTTCCACTTGGGTCATGGCTTTATTCACCTGCTCAACCCCTTGAGCCTGTTCCTGGCTGGCTGCGGCAA
>JAEVYU010000033.1 GCA_023392595.1 Bacillota bacterium
TGAAAGAGTATGTCAATACCTGCTTCGATCAGATTTGCCGCCGGGACGAGCTGATCTACAGCGAGGCGCTGATGGACGGAATGTCGATTGGATATTGGGTGGCAACGGTAGCACGGGGAGTTGAGAAGATAAAAGTTTGAAATGAACCGACTCACCCCTTCAGGAACCTGATCGGCCAGAGAAAATGGCAGCAGTTCCCCTCCCTTTAACGTAAATTGTGTCCGGCAGTCAAAGGGAGGGGAGAAGCAAACTGCTAGCTACCGGCATTTAAATAACTGGAGGGTGAGTTGGAAAAATCCTTTTTTTATTGCATTCCCAGAAGTCGCCAAAAAGAAAAATCAATCGATATTCATTCCATAATTCAATCGAAAGTATCTACCGGCACTGATTTTAAAATCCGTTTCATCCGTTAAATCCGTTTAATCCTGGTTCAGACGGTGTTTTAGGCAATAATAAAAAGCCCCTGAAATAGACTCGAATTTGGGAGAGGGTGGGGGCTAGAAAGAAGGCCTGTCCCATGAAATCCATTCTGGAAGAATTATTATACGGCCATTTCTACCAATGAGATCGGAGAACTTGTATGCTGGATTGATGGAGAGGTAAAAAAATGAAACTATAATTGGACCGTGATTTTAGATTTGAACCAAAATTTTTATGGTGAAAGATGCGCACATGGTGGAATTGGCGGTTTGGGGGTTTGTGTTCTCTAAAATAATTCCGAAACTTAATGTTTATCCTCGTTTATGCCTCAAAATTACCGCCTCCAAAAAGAACTTCACAAACTTCTTTTCTTCCTTACTCATTTGCTCAACTTCAGCGATATATTCCATCAAAGTTTTGTTTGTGATTTCATCTTTAGAAAGCTTTTAATAACCTAACCCAGTCCGTTTACTAAATGTTCGCTCGCTGACAACATGTATGTTCAAGATGGGATTCACACATTTTATATGATATCACTTTTTTTAAATATATACTTGTATAACATGAGGCTATAATATTAGTATTTTCTATATATGATATGATTAAATGTAGTATTAACGAGTACTATAAAATTCTAACTTTTATATATCCATGAATATCAAAGATATATTTAATTCTATGACTCATAATTGTGATTTCTATTGTAAAATTATTTGGCCATGATACAAATTAAGATTGATATATAAGCCAAATTGATATATGAAGAATAATATTACACGTCATATAATTATTTATAGAATTGATATTTAATAAAACCAGTCATATCAAATGAAAATATTTTCTTACATAAACATTGACTTTTAATTTGCCATCCATTATATTTAGTGTAAGCTTATTAAGAGAGGTGACGCCCATGAAGATCACAGGTGCGGAAATATTAATTGAATGCCTTATCCGCGAAGGGGTTGAGGTTATTTTCGGTTATACCGGTAGCGCGGTAATAAATATCTTTGACGAGCTCCATCAAAATTCTAAAATCCGGCTTATTTGGACCCGGAACGAACAAGGAGCTGTTCATGCTGCGGATGGTTATGCCCGAAGTACGGGAAAGGTCGGGGTTTGTTTAGCAACTTCCGGACCGGGAGCGACCAATTTAGTGACCGGGATTGCGACGTCTTACATGGATTCGGTTCCTCTTGTAATTATAACCGGCCAGGTATCCACCTCTCTGTTGGGCCATGACTCCTTTCAAGAAGTGGATATTACCGGGATAACCCTTCCCATAACGAAATACAGCTATTTGGTTAAAAAGGTTGAAGATATACCCCTCGTAATGAAAGAAGCTTTTTCTCTTGCAAGTACCGGCAGGCCCGGGCCGATTCTCATCGATCTCCCGAAAGATATAATTCAAGCAGAGTATTCCCAAGCCGCAAGTTTACCATAAATATTCGGCAATAAAATTTAAATGTTTCAAAATGAATCATTTAAAGGAGTAGATAAAATAAAAGTATGAAGAAAGAAGTTTGAAAATCAAACCTGGGAAAATCCTTTTTTTATTGCATCCCCAGAAGTTGTCAAAAAAATCAATCGAAATTGATTCCATATTTAAATCGAATGTACCTACCGGCACTGATTTTAAAATCCGTTTCATCGGTCTAATCCGTTAAATCCTGGTTCAGACGAATGTTTAGGCAATAATAAAAAGCCCCTGAAATAGACCCCGACTTTCAGGTAATGTCGGGAGAGGGTAGCTCACATCGGGCATTCATTATCGTTTGTTCCAGACTAAGAGTCTTTGGCATAATCCCTTTTAACTTTTTAAGAATAAATGATATAATGGGAATAATTGAAAATATTTTGTCAACCTTAGCCTGAACGTGGACATGTCGATGGGCAAGGTGTAACACTGGTTTGGGTAGCCCAAGGAAGATTGCCGGTTAGCGGACGGGTCCGCCTTATTGGGTGAAGGTGTATTATTGAATAAAGGAATTTTAATGTGTGGAAAGGGGCGCTTTTTGCATGACCGAGCGCGAACTATTAGAATTAGCAATCCAAAAAATAACCGGAATCGAACAAAAAGTAGTTGGAATCGGACAAGATGTCAAGCTGATGAAAATCCAGCAATTCGAACATGGAGAGATGATTCATTCGCTGGTCCATTCAAGTGAAGTTCAAAAGGCTCAATATGATGCCTTGCAAATGGAAGTTGCCAAATTATCCGGAGAAATGAATCAGGGATTTTCAGACTTAACCGAAATCCAAAAATCCCTCGTCGAAATGTACGGCGACCATGAAGCCAAAATCAGAATCTTACAACGCAAACCGGTTTAAGGATTGCCCCTGCTTAGAGAACGAATTATAAGAACTACTCCTCCTTTGCCAAATAAAAACCACTGTAGAAAAGTATCCATTTGCCTTAGGTTTATCTCATACTTCAAACTTATTTGGTAAGAAAAGATCCACCCCGATTTTAAAATCACCTTCCGGTGGTTCTTTTTTTATTGGTATAATTATGTCAAAATAGGCTTGTGAGGTAGCTCATGTTTAATGATTTAAGACTCGTAAAGAATAAAGCGGTTTATCTTCAAATCAAGGATTATATCAAAGGGCTGATCCTCTCCGGGGTTTTGCTTCCCGGCGTGAAACTGCCGGCCTCCCGGGAACTGGCCGCTATCTTGAAAGTGAGCCGCAATACGGTTGTCCAGGCTTATCAGTATCTTGAGGACGACGGGTTTATTCATACCGTAAAAGGCCGGGGTGTCTTTGCGGCGGCGGTCTCCGTCCGGAAAGAACAAGAAAACCTCAATTTGAACTGGGAATCCAGGGTCAACGGGTTCGCCAAAAAGGCAGTAGCGCTGGATATTGAGAAGAATGAACTGCGTTGGGAGAAGGGAATGCTCTCTTTCAAGAGTATTGCTCCCAACCCCGAACTCTTTTCTCTGGAAGACTTCAAGAGAGCGGTTTTGAACCGGTTGGCGGCGGAAGGGGAAAAGCTCCTCAATTACGGGTATGCCCGGGGATACAAATATTTGCTGGAGTATTTAACCGGGTATATGAAAAATAAAGGAGTGGAATCCTCCGGAAAAGAACTGCTGATCACCAATGGTTTTACCGAAGGTTTCAACTTGCTCTTATCGGCCCTCGCAGCGCCCGGAGACAAGGTTGTCTGTGAAAACCCGACTCATAATACGGCTTTAAAAATTATGCGGTTGGCCGGTCTAAAGATAACCGGGGTTCCCGTTGAAACAGACGGTATTAATCTTAAGATTTTGGAGGAACGGTTGGCCAGGGAGGAATTCAAGTTAGGTTTCCTGATTCCCTCTTATCACAATCCCACCGGTTTAGTGATGGCTCCGGAAAAACGGGTGGCGGTTTTGAAAATTTTTGAAAAGCATCAGGTTCCGGTGGTTGAGGATGGTTTCAATGAAGAATTGCGGTATTACGGCTCTCATGTAGCGCCTTTAATGGCCTTGGCCGGTTCCGGTAACGGAGTCGTCTATCTGGGGAGTTTTTCCAAGGTGCTTTTTCCGGGGCTTCGCATTGGCTGGATTATGGGGGATTCAAAGCTGATCGCTTATTTGGAAAGCGTGAAGCGCAGTTTCAACATTCATACTTCTTTTTTGGATCAAGCCATTCTTTGTGAGTTTCTGCAAAGCGGCTCCTTTGAAAAGTATCTTCGCAAGGCCAGAAAAGTTTACCGGGAACAACACCAAACTGCTACCAAGCTTGCAATGGAGCATATACCCTGCCGCAGGATCTGGGGTGAAGGCGGGTTGCATATCTTCATCGAACTGGATGATGGCCTAAACGCCAGGGAAGTGCTGGACCAGTGCCACCGCCGGGGAGTTCTCTTCATGCCGGGGGATATCTTTTATACCGACGGCGGAGGCGCCAATACCTTCAGGCTGGGAATCTCCAGAGTCTCCCAAAAGGAGATGGAGCAGGGTTTTAGAATCATCGGGGAAGTGGTGAAGGATCTCGCTATGAAACTTCATTCCGGTAAATCATGAAGAATGCAACTTACACTTACGATGGATGATAAAAAAAACAGGTTTGTATTCCGGTACCATCATGTTTGGCTGGAAATTGCTTAAGTATATCAAAAGAAGGGATAGAATCATGAGAGTTTATAAAAAGTCTACCAAGCTGGATCATGTCTGTTATGACATTCGCGGGCCTATTGTGGAAGAAGCCAAACGGATGGAAGAGGCTGGACACTCCATTATCAAGCTGCATACCGGCAATCCGGCCACTTTCGGTTTTGAAGTCCCCGATGTGATTCTGTGGGAAATGACCGAGAATCTCAGTCATGCTCACGGTTATACAGACTCCAAGGGGATCAAGACGGCCCGGGAAGCGATTTGCAAATTCAGCCGGGAAAAAGGAATCCCTGTTGAAGGCGTGGATGATGTTTATATCGGCAATGGGGTCAGCGAGTTGATTATGATCGCCATGCAAGGTTTGCTTAATAATGGCGATGAAATCCTAATCCCCTCTCCCGACTATCCTTTGTGGACTGCTGCGGTGAATTTGGCGGGAGGCACGGCAGTGCATTACCGCTGTGATGAACTTTCCGATTGGAATCCGGACCTTTTGGATATCCAGAAGAAAATCTCGCCGAGAACCAAAGGCATCGTGATTATTAATCCCAACAATCCCACCGGCGCCATTTATTCCCGGGAAATCCTCCAACAAATCGTGGATTTGGCTGTCGCCAATCATTTGATCGTTTTTACGGACGAGATTTATGACCGGATTCTCTATGACGGGGAGGAACATGTCTCAACAGCTTCCCTATCCAATGAAACGTTGTTTGTGACCATGAACGGCCTCTCCAAATCCCATCGGATTGCGGGATTCCGGGCGGGCTGGATGGTGATCAGCGGCAATAAGGCCATGGCTTCCGATTACTTGGAGGGACTCACCATACTGTCTTCGATGCGTTTGTGCAGCAATGCTCCCTCCCAATATGCAATCAGTATCGCCCTGTCCAATCAACAATCGATTTATGATTTGACTTCGCCTGGAGGAAGGCTCCGGGAGCAACGGGACTATGCCTGGGAAAGGCTCAATTCCATACCGGGTTTTTCCTGCGTGAAACCTAAAGCAGCCCTTTACCTTTTCCCTAAAGTTGACACCGAGAGATTTGGTATCCAAGACGATCAGCGGTTGATTTACGATTTGCTGGTTCAAGAGAAAGTGCTTTTGGTACAGGGGACCGGCTTCAATTGGTCCCGGCCCGATCATTTCCGGTTTGTGTTCCTGCCGGAAATGGCACAGCTGAAGGAAGCGCTGGATCGAATCGAGAGATTTATGGGGTCGTACCGCCAGAGTCAAAAGGGAATCCATCGGGAAATGGTGGTTTGAACCTTGAATATTTACTTCTTCCAAAGGGTGATCAATTAAAAGTCCAGGTTGTTTTGGGTGTTGGGAGATAGCGGGAAAGGCTGAACGATAAATAAAAGCTCCGGAAGAAGAATATCTTCTTCTAGGAGCTTATTTTTGTCCTTTAGCAGGAAAATGCGATTGAAAGAAGACCCATGACAACGGCTTTCGATTTGCCATAAAATTCCCTCTCCCGGGCAGGATATTGAGAGGAAAATAGGGAACTACTTTTTGTCATGCAAGGATATCAATGTGAATAAATATACAATTCAGTATAATGACGATTGCCATTATGACCATAAAATATTCGTAAACAATTTCAATATAGGCTTGCTGTTTATTCAATTTTTATGTATAATTATCACTAACAGTTTTGGTGGGCGAGTGAAGCGTACCCCAAAATAATCGAGTGGGGTTGGACGCTACACATAAAGTGTAATCTCCCTTGCGAGCCATAAAGGTAATTTGGGGACATTACACTTTGAAAAAATGGGCAAAAGAAGGGAATCAAAATGGTTAAGGTAGGAATTATCGGCGCCACCGGCTATACCGGCAGCGAATTAATCCGGATTCTGGCGGGGCATCCCGAGGCGGAGGTTACAGCCATTACCTCCCGTTCCAATGAAGGTAAAAAATTGGAAGAGATTTTTTATTCCTTCACCGGCTGGAATGGTCCGCTTTTCACCGGCTCCGATTCGCCGGAAGCGGTCAAGGGATGTGATGTGGTCTTTTTGGCGGTGCCGCACGGAGTGGCGATGGAGATGGTGCCGACTCTCTTAAAAAATGGCCAGAAAGTGATTGATCTGGGGGCTGATTTTCGTTTCCGGGATTACCAAATCTTTGAAACCTGGTATAAACACAAACATTGTGAACCGGAATTGACCAAGACCGCAGTTTACGGACTGCCGGAGCTTTACCGGAAAGAAATCCGCAAGGCGGCTGTGATCGGCAATCCCGGTTGTTATCCCACCAGTGTCATTTTAGGGCTTTATCCTTTACTGAAAAACGGCCTGATTGATCCGGAGCGGATCATCATCGATTCCAAATCCGGAGTATCGGGAGCCGGGCGGAAAGCGGATATCGGGTATCATTACCCCGAGTTGTTCGGCAACTTTAAAGCCTACGGGGTTGCAACCCATCGACATACACCGGAAATCGAACAAGAGCTATCCAAAATAGCAGGAAAAGATGTGCAGGTTTCCTTTACCCCACATTTACTACCGGTGGCCAGGGGAATTTTAAGTACCCTTCATTTAAGTCTGACCAAGCAGATTACCACATCCGAAGTAGAAACCATTTTCGTTGAAACCTACCAGGGAGAACCCTTTATTAAAGTCATTAAGGAGCCGGGATTGCCGGAACTTAAAGGGGTGACCGGAACGAACTGCTGTCATATCGGAGTCCGGGTTGATCCCCGCACGCATCAATTGATTGTCGTATCAGTCATCGATAATATGGTCAAAGGCGCATCCGGCCAGGCGGTTCAGAATATGAACCTGATGTGCAATTTGCCGGAAACCATGGGCCTGGTGCAATGGCCGGTGTACCCGTGAAAGTGAAAAGAGAAAAGATAAAAGAGAAAAAGTTTGAAAGTCAAAAGCAAGATACAACGATGGAATAAAAGCTGAGAAATTTTCGTGAGGATATCATACGCAAATTTCCGGTGTCATCTGGAGGATTTATGATGAAGGAAATAACGGACGGGGTGTGTGCTCCAAAGGGGTTTAAGGCGGGCGGGATCGCCTGTGGGATTAAAAAAAATGATAAGTTGGATCTGGCGCTGGTTGTTTCGGAAGTTCCGGCTACGGTGGCCGGGATTTTTACCACCAATAAAGTCCAGGCTGCGCCGGTAACAATTTCCAAGCGGCACCTTCAAAAAGGGAGCGCCCGGGCGATTATTGCCAACAGCGGCAATGCCAATGCCTGTGTTGGTCCGGACGGATTGACGGCCGCGGAAAAAATGGCCGCATTGGCTGCCAAACAATTGGGCATTGATGCAGAGTCGGTTTTAGTAGCTTCTACCGGTGTTATCGGAGTACCGTTGCCGGTTGAAAAGATAGAGCAGGGGCTGGAAAACAATCCCGGTTTTTTGTCGGTTTCCGGTGGCAACGCAGCCGCCCGGGCTATTATGACGACGGATACCTTTTCGAAAGAGATGGCGGTGGAGTTTACACTGTCGGGTGTAAGTGTTCGAATCGGCGGAATGTCCAAAGGTTCCGGAATGATTCACCCCAATATGGCTACAATGCTGGGTTTTCTGACTTCGGATGTGGCGATTGAACAAGAATTATTGCATCAAGCGCTGCAACGCGCCGGGGAATTGTCGTTCAACCGGATTACCGTGGATGGCGACACCAGCACCAATGACAGTTTGTTCATTTTAGCCAACGGGAAAGCGGGAAATAAAAAAATCAACGCAAAAGATGAGGATTACCAAATCTTTGAAGCGGCCTTAACCGATGCATGCATTGGGCTAGCCAAAATGATGGCCCGGGATGGCGAAGGGGCCACCAAATTCGTGGAGATTGAGGTAACCGGAGCCAAGTCTGAAGCTGATGCAGTAAAAGCCGGCAAATCGATTGCCACTTCAAACCTGGTTAAGACAGCTATCTTCGGTGAGGATGCCAACTGGGGGAGGATATTGGCGGCGGTCGGATACTCCGGGATTGATTTTGATCCCGCCGAAACCGATATTTATTTGGGAGATTTATTGGTCTGTAAAGGCGGAGTCGGGTTGGACTTTGATGAAGCAAAAGCCAAACAGATTTTATCGCAAAAAGATTTAGTGGTTACGGTCAAGTTAAGCAATGAAGCGAAATATGCGGCTCGGGTGTGGACGTGTGACTTAAGTTATGATTATGTTAAAATTAACGGTAGCTACCGGACTTGATGAGGTGTTTTGAATGGCTACTCAATATGTGGTGATTATTCAATGCGATATCGCCCAGAAAAGGTGCAGCGGATTTGCCTGTACCAACGCGTTTTATAATAAGGATGAAGTCTTCCGAGATTATGAGGAAACGGTACGATATATCTCTTTTACATGCGGCGGATGTTGCGGTAAACTGATCGCCTCCAAGCTGGAACATTTGGCGAAAAAATTAAAAGCCAAGAACAATCTGACCCGGGATGAAGTGGTGATTCATTTGGCTTCTTGTATGGTCACCGATAATCATCATTATGACCGGTGTCCTCATATCGAATATATGAAAGACATTATTCGCAAGAAAGGTTATTCCCGAATTGTCGAGGGATCTTATATCAGCCGAGTTGCAAAAAAGAAGCGGGAAACCGGTCAATATCATTGTTATCAATGAAAGTCATCCGTAGAAGATAATAAGGAGTATGATAATGGAAGAATTATTCGCCAAGGTAGGCGTGCTTATCGAAGCAATACCCTACATACGAACCTATCGTGGGAAAACATTCGTCATTAAATATGGCGGCAATGCCATGATCAATGAAGATTTAAAGCAAGGGGTAATGGAAGATATCGTGCTGCTGAAGTTTCTGGGCATTAATCCCGTCGTGATTCATGGCGGCGGACCGGAGATTACCCAAATGTTAAAACGGGTTGGCAAGCAGTCTCAGTTTTTCCAGGGATTACGGGTTACCGATAGTGAAACGATGGAAATTGTCCAAATGGTACTGGTGGGTAAATTGAATAAAGAGATTGTGGCCCGTTTGAATCTACTGGGGGCTAAAGCCATTGGTTTATCGGGGCAAGATGCCAATCTATTGGTAGCCCAAAAAACCAAGCCAACCATTCCTGCGGATTTTCAGGGGGATATCCCGGATATCGGTTATGTTGGGGAAGTTACTCAAATCAATACGGCCATTTTGGAACAATTGATTCATGAGGATTATATTCCGGTTATTTCTTCCATTGGCGTAGGGAATGACGGAGTCAGCTATAATATTAACGCCGATACGGCTGCGGGGGAACTGGCGGCTGCGCTGAAAGCCGAGAAATTGATTATGCTGACCGATGTGGAAGGAATTTTTAAAGATTATGAGGATAAAGGGAGCCTTATTTCAGCGCTTGCGATTGAAAAAGCCCATGAAATGATTAATCAGGGAGTTATTGAAGGAGGTATGATTCCTAAAGTGGAGGCCTGTATCACCGCTTTGCAAAACGGCGTGAATCGTACCCATATTATCGACGGCCGCTTGTTACATTCGATGCTGCTTGAAATATTGACCGATCAGGGAATTGGAACAATGGTCGTACCATAATATTTAACGGGATTGAATTAAATTTTACGTCAATGGTAAATGCGAAGTTTAAATATTTGAGAATCTTTTTAGTGACCCAATTTTAACCGGATTGGTTTTAAGCAGCCCCGGGATTCATCCCGCGGATTGGCAGGATATGGATGAAAGGTTGGTGGGTGTTGAGGTGAGCAATGAAAGTTATTTAACCTTAGGCCAGGCTTCGATGATGAAGAATGTGGGGCGGCTCCCACTGGTGATTTCCCGTGGGGAAGGCTCAAGAGTTTGGGATGCCGATGGGAAGGAATATATTGATTTTCTGATGGGGATATCCGTCAATAACTTCGGCCACTGTAATCCGGAGATTACGGTGGCTCTGACTGAACAGGCCCAAAAAATTCTGCATGTCTCCAATTATTTTTATCTGGAAGAACAAATCCGTTTGGCCGCTGAATTGGCGAAGCTGTCCGGATATCAGCAAGTGTTTTTTGCCAATAGCGGGGCTGAAGCCAATGAAGCCGCCCTGAAGCTTGCCCGGAAGTATGGCAAAGTGAAACTTGGCGGAAAATACCAAATCGTTGCTGCTAAAGGATCTTTTCACGGCCGTACCTTTGGGGCGCTTTCCGCAACAGGCCAGCCCAAGTACCAGGAGAGTTTTCAACCCATCGTTCCGGGATTTGTTTATGCTGAGTTTAATAATCTGGAATCGTGGAAAGAGGCCCTCACCGATCAGACCTGTGCGGTCTTTCTGGAGCTGGTTCAAGGCGAAGGTGGCGTCGTTCCGGCAACACCCGATTTTATCAAGGGCTTGCATGAAATCTGTCGCAAGAACAATTTACTCTTTATTGTCGATGAGGTTCAAACGGGACTCGGAAGAACCGGTAAGTTTTTTGCCTTTGAACATTACGGTATTCGCCCGGATGCCATCACCATCGCCAAGAGTTTGGGTGGCGGCATTCCCTGCGGAGCGCTGCTGGTAAGTGAAGGAGCCAATATATTGACTCCGGGGGATCACAGCACAACCATCGGGGGCGGCGGAATGGCGTTTGCAGCGGGTCTGGCAACCATGAAACTACTCCAACAAGCTGATTTAATGGCGAATGTGGTTCGAAAAGGGCAATATATCAAGAATGCTTGGGAACAGTGGCGGAAAATAATCCCTGTCATTGAAGGTTACCGGGGTCTGGGTATGATGCTGGCCCTGGAATTGAAAACTTCCAGTAAACAAGTGATGCTTGCCTGCCTGGAAGCCGGTTTGATCGTCAATGCGGTTAGTGAGACGGCGCTGCGGATTTTACCCGCTTTAAACATAGAAGAGGACGATCTGGACCAGGGTTTGGCCATCATGAAAAAAGTGTTACAACAGTTCTAAAAAATGAAATAAATATTAGCAACCAATTCATAAGAGGAGGAATTTATTGTGGAACAAAAAGCAAAAAAAGTTGTCTTGGCATACTCCGGAGGGCTTGATACTTCGATTATCATCCCTTGGTTAAAGGAAAATTACGGTTGCGAGGTTATCGCCTATGCAGCGGATGTAGGACAGGGGGAGGAACTGGACCCTTTACATGAAAAGGCTATCAAGACCGGCGCCAGCAAGATTTACATCGAAGATTTAAAAAGCGAGTTCGTGAAAGATTTTGTGTTCCCGATGGTGAAAGCCGGCGCCATCTATGAAGGCAAATATTTAATGGGAACCTCGGTTGCCCGGCCGGTGATTGCCAAACGGCAAGTGGAAATTGCCATCAAAGAAGGCGCTGATGCCGTGGCCCATGGCGCAACGGGCAAAGGAAACGATCAAGTAAGGTTTGAACTGACCTTTAAAGCTTTAAAACCCGATCTGAAAATCATTGCTCCCTGGCGGGAATGGAATATTAAATCCCGGGATGAAGAAATTGATTATGCGGAAAAACGGGGAATTCCGGTACCGGTTACCAAAGCCAAACCTTATTCCATGGATCGGAACCTCTGGCATATCAGCTATGAAGGGGGAATATTGGAAGAGCCGTGGAATGAATATACCGAAGACATGTTTATCTACACGGTTTCACCGGAAAAGGCCCCTGACAAGCCTGAAATCATCACCATCGATTTTGAAAAGGGAATACCGGTGGCCATTAACGGCCAAGGCTACGATCCGGTGGCGTTGATTTTTAAATTGAATGAGATTGGCGGCAAGCATGGCGTAGGCCGGGTGGATATTGTAGAGAACCGCCTGGTGGGTATGAAATCCCGCGGAGTTTATGAGACCCCGGGTGGAACCATTCTTTATGAAGCCCACCATGCTTTGGAGACCATTACCTTGGATCGGGATACCCTGCATTTTAAACAAAATATGGCCAACCGTTACGCGGAATTGGTTTATAACGGCCAATGGTTTACTCCGTTAAAAGCGGCTATGGACGCCTTTATTGATAAAACCCAGGAAAGGGTCACCGGCAGCGCTAAATTGAAACTTTATAAGGGCAACATCATTACTGTCGGCCGGAAATCAGCCTATTCATTGTATCAGGAAAAACTGGCCACTTTTGGCGCGGATGAAGTCTATAATCAAAAGGACGCCGAAGGATTCATCAATCTTTTTGGATTGCCATTGAAAGTTCAAGCATCCATGGAGCAAAACTTAAAGAAATAAACCATTCCACCTTGAATGGGCAAACGGATATTTACAATTGGGACCTGTGAAGGGTCCTTTTTTTCTAAGAATCTTATAACCAGCTTCGGTTGCTGGTAGATTTTACTGTTTCAGCCAGTTAAAAATGAAAAATAGCATCAATTTCTTGTAGGTTTTTTAGGTTTTATCCATAATCTTTATAAGGGTCATTGAATTTTAACATCAATTTTCAGGTTGCTTTCAGATTAGAGATTTAAAATAATAAAAATATACGGTTGATTCGGCACCAATGTTCATGGTAATAAAATTTGACCAAAACACGGGCTCGTGGTATTGGAAGTTATTCTGATTGGAAAAACTAAGCGTTATAAATTGAAGCCAATTTTTAATAAGTTGGTTTTATTTCGTTTTAGAAAACAACTAAAATAAGACTTGTATAGTAAGAGGTAATTGCGATGAAAGTTTTGCTGGCTGAAGACGATAAACATCTTGGTAAAATAGTAACCCATATGCTGGAGAAAGAGGATGTCCTGGTTGATTGGGTAACCCGGGGAGATGATGTTTATGATTATATCCGGGTATCTCATTATGATGTATTAATCCTGGATTGGTTGATGCCGGGCGAAAGTGGTCTGCAAGTGTGTATTCATTTGCGTAAGGAAAACTACCAAGGCGCCATTCTAATGCTTACTGCCAAAGATACTTTGGATGATAAAGTAAAAGGGTTAACTTCCGGGGCTGATGATTATTTGGTAAAGCCTTTTGAATTTGCCGAGCTATTTGCACGGTTACTGGCTTTAACCAGGCGCAGTAACCAGCAAATACCGGAAGATGTCATTCAAGTCGGCGATTTAACGATTAACCGCTTGGATAAAACAGTCAGCAGAGCAGGAAGCGTTATTCAGTTAACCGCCAGAGAATTTCAGATTCTTGATTTATTGGTCCACAATTATGGCCATATTGTCCCGAGAGATGTCATTATTGAACGGATTTGGGGTCTTAGTTCGGAAATTACCTCAAACAATTTAGACGCCTATGTTCATTTGTTGCGTAAAAAAGTGGATTACCAGATGGATCATCCTTTGATTCAAAGTATTCGAGGGATTGGTTATAAATTGGAGGATAAAAGTGTTCGCTGAAATCAGGAAACGGCTCGTTTTATTTAATACTATATTAATGGCTCTATTATTGATTTGTTTAATGACTGTCAGTTATTTTGGACTTATTAGGGTTTTTTTTCATGAGGAACAGCATGAGACGATTCTTTATACTAAAGAAGAGGCTGCGGAAGTGGTTCCCTTCTTAGAAAAAAAAACCCACCGCGAGATTCAAGAAAATTTTGAGCCCAACGATAAAGTGTATTGTTATGTCTATGATTTGGATCATCGATTGAGGATGGTTGAAGCACCAGATAAAAAGAGACACCAGGCTCTTTTTCCAATTGTTAAAAATTGGAAAGTGCCGATTGGTCACGCCAAACCGGTGGTTGTTAAAATGTTCCCCAAACGCAGGATATTTATCATTGCATCTTCATATGTCATGGATGGGAATAAAGTATTGGGAACAATTTATTTAGCAAAAGATACGACGACTTATTATGATAGATTGCAAGTTTATTTATTGGCATTGTGCTTGATTGGCGTTATTTTTTTAATTGTTATATATGGGGTGGGAAAGGTTACAGCCAATCGAGCGATGATTCCGATTTACAAATCCTTTGAGCAACAACGCCGATTTACTGCCGATGCTTCCCATGAGTTACGAACCCCTTTAGCAGTTTTACTCAGCGGAACCGAAGCTATAATGGTTGATAAAGAAAGTAAAATTTCGGATTTTGCTCATCAGACTTTACATGATATGAAGGACGAGATTCAAAAGCTCAGTAAGATTGTCGCTCATTTATTGACTTTGGCCCGGGCTGATGAAGAAGGCCAACAACTTTCAAAAGAGAACTTCGATATCGTTCAAGTTGCCCGTGATGTTGTACATTCTTTATCCCCATTGGCATTGAAAAAACAGATCGCTCTTCAACTGGATTTGCCGGAACAGGTGATAGTTTTTGCGGATAAAGAACGATTGTATCAGTTAATGTATATCTTGGTGGATAATGCGATTAAATATACGCAAAGTAACGGTAAGGTTTTTATCACAATATGCAGAAAAGAAGAGGGCGTAAAAATTTCCATTCAGGATACGGGTATCGGTATTGCGCCGGAAGACCAGCAACGGATTTTTGACAGATTCTACCGAGTTGACAAATCCCGTTCCAGAGAACAGGGGGGGACCGGACTGGGATTATCCATTGCAAAATGGATTGTATCAGCACATAATGGCTCGATAACAGTGAAGAGTATGTTGGGGAAAGGCACCCATTTTGAAGTGGAAATCTAGATTACTTCCTTATAAAATAAGGAAAGCTTTTATGCAAGGTGCATTACTTCAAATTTTATGAAAAAGTAGTTCCAAGTCCTTTCGACTGCGCTTTAGGAGAAAGGACTTTTCGTTATCAGCATGTTGTTTGGGGAATTTATTGAAAATTAATATTCGATCACAATCCGCGAAGTTAATAGAATATTCATAAGACGGGAGGTAATACTAAGAAAGGAAAACCTTGTAAAGGAGATTATGATGGAACGATTAAAAGTAGGGATTATTGGAACTGGTATGGCGTTTGAACGTCTTCATTATCCGGCTTACCAGGAATTAAGCGCCAATTACCAGATTGTAGCCCTATGTGATGAAGATAAGTCCAAAGCGCTAAATTGGGCGGGTAAACTCTCGATTTCTGAAAACGACGTATATAGTGATTTCCGGGAATTGGCAAAGCGCGATGATTTACAGGTCATTGATATTATGGTTCCTATTGGTCTGAATTTTACTGTAACCGAAGCTGTAGCGGCTATGGTTGGAAAAACAAATAAAGCGATTATCTGTGAGAAACCTTTGGCACCAACGCTGGAACAAGCGCAAAAAAGCGCAGAACTCCCTAAGAAGTATGGTGTCAAGATTATGATTGCCGAAAATTACCGTTATAATGAAGATCCCAATCTGATTCGCGATTTGGTTGGAGCGGGACATCTCGGTGAGGTTGACTATTTTGTTTGGAACCGGGTGCTCAACTTTCCGGATGATATGAAAAAGAATGCGTTCCCGGCCAAAGAATGGCGGCAGCATCCGGACTATCCGGGTGGAGTTTTTTATGATACAGCTGTACACGATATGGCGGCATTACGACACATTTTCGGACCGATTGACGAATTGATGGCTTATGGCCGGAAAGATAAGGAAGTTTTGAATCAATATGCCGTAGTGAATGTGGTTTTCCGGTTCATGAGTGGTTTTACAGGGAGTTATAATTTTTATGCCGGCGGGAAGGAAATGCAACGGCCTTTAATCGGATTCAGGATTATCGGGCGTAAAGGAGAGATTTATCAAGAGGAACGCGATTGCGGAACCATTCATATCATTTATAGCGATGGTCAATCCAAACAACTTGCGTACAAACCGCAAAGAGGTTATTATAATGAATTATTAAATTTTTATAATGCCTATATCGGTAAGGAACCCCTTGCAGTAACACCGGAAGTGGAATTTGGTGATGCCCAAACATTACTGGCAATATTGGAATCAATGGAGGGAGAGACTCCGGTTCAAGTTGATGACGCTTCGGCATATACCCCAATCTATCATCAAGTGGAGAAAACCAGTGATGAAGAAAAACGAATGTAGAGGACAAAATCAACCTTAAGCGGACTTGCGAATTATCAGTTCCGGAATAAAGCACTGTTTAATACCAGCATGTTCGGTGGCTTTCAATTGATCGACAAGTATTTGAACAGCCCGTTCACCCATCTCATAACGGGGCTGGTGCATTGTAGTCAGAGGTGGACTGGTAAGGTGGGAAAATTCCAAATCATCGAATCCGACGATGGCAATATCTGCAGGTACACGTAAACCGGCCTCGTTGATAGCTTGTAAAGCCCCATATGCCATTACATCATTGGCGGCAAATACAGCGGTACAAGTAGGCTGATAACGCAGTAATTCTTTCATGGCAAGATATCCATCCTGCCATATAAATTTTCCGGTGGTGATCAGTTCTTCGATAAACGGTAAACCTGCCGTCTGAAGGGCCTTTTTATATCCTTCCAACCGGTCTAAGGCCACTTGAAAGTCTAAATTACCGGATATATGGGCTATACGATGGTGGCCGTTTTTGATTAAGTAATTAACGGCCCGGAATGATCCTTCCACATTGTCAACCCATATGGAATTGACTCTAGGGTCACTGAAATTCCGCTCAATTAAAACAAATTGAATCTCCCGCTCCAATAAATGCAATACGAAATTTTTTTCTTTAATATTACTGCCGATAATAATCAAACCATCAACCCGGCCGGATTCAATTAGTTTTTGTACAACATGCCGTTGTTCCAGACTTTCATAAGAATTGGAAAATAAAAGCATATAACCATTTTTACTGGCGCTGTACTCCATTCCTTTTATGATTTGCGAATAATATGGCTCCGAAACGTCGGCCATCATGACTCCGATGGTTTCGGTCTTCCGTGTTACAAGACTTCTCGCAGCGGCATGAGGATAATACCTTAATTCTTTGGCTGCATTCTCAATTAATAGACGAGTTTCGTCCTTAACGCCGTACTTATTGTTCAAAGCCCGGGAAACAACACTCACTGAAAAGCCGGTATTACGCGCTATATCTTTAATTGTAGACATTTATATTACTCCGTCACAAACGTTTGTGTTCGTTATAGCTATTCTGAGTTCCTTCTAAAAATCCTTCTTATTATAATACTCCTTATCGGAATAAGCATTTTTGGGTCGATCCGCCTGCGGAAAGGGAACATCAACCATCCTAAAACCAAGAAATTATTATACAATAATTTTTTTGAGCTTACAACGTTTTTTTATCAGTGAAAAACCATTGAATCGGGTCATCTTCCGTTAAGGAGATGAACAAAAGCCCACACTCTCATATAATATAAAAAAGAATAGGAGTGAGGCATTTGGATTCTTCGAATGAATCTTTAAAACAGTTGGAACAAATCCACCAGGATATCTTTCAATTATCCATAGATGAAGAATTGAAGAAGGGAGTCATGGGCGATGTAGAACTTGCAGTGAAATATTTTCTTCGGGAGAATATTTTAGGTGTTTTCAATGCGTTATCAGTTGTCGTCATGAAATTACATACTTATTTATTAACAGCAACCGAATCACGTCAAAAAATTGATCCAATATTACGGGGGATTCACTGGATACAACAGGCTATTATTCGAAAACCCCTTAATCTTGCAGGTCCGGTAGGAGCAACCGGGGCGCAGGGACCGACAGGATGTCCGGGGCCTGTAGGATACACCGGAGCAACGGGTCCGTCCGGGGCCGGTGGTACGACAACTTTTGTAACCACAAGTACAATTCCTATCGTACCGGCTTGGAAATACGGGCAACGGCCCTGTTATACTTTTATTTGCAGGGCTGATCAACGTCATAGAATGATGGATTCGCGTCATTGACAAAAAAATTTGGCCGTCAGGGGAAAGTCTCTAACCCGGTTCGTTTTCCCCTGACTGTTTTACCCATTGACAGTGACATTTGGAAGACTTGAATTGATAATCAAAAATGATGAGAATTCGTTTATAAATTTTGAAATAAATGCCATGGTACCGGTTAAACTATACATATTATCCACTGAGGGAGGATACCATGGAAATTACCATTCATCTTCAAACCGAAAGTTCTGAAAGGCTCTATTTAGAGTTATGGCATAATCATAAATACCGCAGAAAGCCTCAGGTAATTCGCCCCAATGGCACGGATGAAGATGGACCGTTTTTCCAGATTGATTCGCCCCTAAGTTCTTTTCATCTCCGGTTCTATAATCTAAAAGGAGATCCTGGTTTTGAGCGTTTCTACGGTAATTTTTTTGGGAATGAGATCTGGTGCTTGGCGGACCGGCCCGACTTGTATCCGGTTAAGCCTGCCAAAGTAAAGGACGATGTTAACCGTTATTATGGAGAAATAAAAAATTTAGTACCGGAGAACCTTTATTTGCCGGAAACAGATGTCTCTTATCTGCGGAATGGTTTTCCTGACGTAAGTGTGGCGGGTTCTAAAATAAAAAAAACGATGCTCGGAGCGAACCTTTTAAGCGATCGCTCTGTGTTATTCGGCGTTTTTCATCCACGGGCGGCCCAGGTTTATCTGGTTGGCGATTTTAACGATTGGCAATGTCCCGGCCATCCAATTCCAAATCCGGAAAAGTTTTTGCCAATGGATTTATTCCGGGGTTATTATGATTATCCCAATATTTGGCTGTTAAGAATACCCGGGGACAAGCTGCCGCAGAAAATACGGTATCAATTTTATGTTGTCGGGGGTATAGCCCTTAATGGCAATAGACGCCCCGAAAAATATGTCCATGATCCTTATGCTCGGTGCTATGATGAAGATGTAAGCCGCAACGCGTGTTTGGTGGTTGACCCCAACCATTATCAGTGGCGGAGCAAGAATTGGAAAACTCCGAATTTGTCGGAGATGATTATTTATGAAATGAATGTGTACGGTTTTACGGAAGGGGATGCGGATATTCCTATTGCGGAACAGGGCAAATTTCAAGGCGTTATCCGTAGAATCCGCAATGGCTATTTTAATGATTTGGGAGTAAACACGTTAGGATTGATGCCGACCTCAGAGGCTCCAACGATGCAAGGCCCATCGGCGCTTGGCTATGATCCTTGCGGGTTTGCATCCATTGAACGTGACTTCGGTATACCGGATGAATTGCGGGAATTGGTTGATGTTGCCCATCAGAATGGTTTGGCGGTTCTTTTGGACCTTGTTTTCAATCATACAGCCAATACTTTCAATCCTTTATGGGACATCATCAGTGATAATAACCCCGGAGGTTTCTATTTCAGCGGGAATACTCCCTGGGGAAACAGAGTGGCCACTGAAAGAGAAGAGGTTCAGGATTATCTGATCGATATTTGCAAAATGTTTATAAAGGAATACCACGTGGATGGATTCCGGTTTGACGCTACCCATTCCGATTGGATGGATCATGGTTTTTTACATCGGCTTCAATATGAGTTGCGCGATCGCGGGTTTAAATCCGATTGTATTTTAATCGTTGAAAATTTGCCTAACCAGCCCGATCTCAATCGGGATGGCTGGAACGGGTTTGCTCAGTGGTGTGACCCTTTTCACGATAAAATCAAAGCCTTATTGCGTGAAGGTGTTTTTCAAGACTGGGTCGACAACTCGACCCAACACTTAGGGGATGTTTTTTATTATAGCCGCAATTTTTATGCCAAGCACACCAACAATGCAATTAATTATTGTGAGAGTCATGATGAGAACAGTATGCCTTATGAGGTGGCTACGGATGGACCGGGTTTGCAAACGGCAGCCGCCAAAGAAAGAAAATCACGGTTGGGGTTAATGGCAGCAGTAGCCGCATTAGGCCAACCTATGGTTTACATGGGACAAGAGTTTGACGTGGATAGACCGCGAAACAGAATACAATTCGAATGGCCGATCAATTTGGAGGAACACCATTTTTATCAATGGGTGCGGGGCTTGTTTCATTTACGCCGTCGTTATCCCGGCCTTCGGATGGCGGGTTCAAATTTGATAGAGGAAGGCCGCTTCCAGTTTATCCTAGCGCCCTGGCTTGAACAGGGACGGGACCGAGTCGTTATCGGATGGAAGGCCAACCCGACTTCGCAGCCGCGTGACCAGATAGTCGTGCTATTCAATTTCGAACCTTACGATGTAGAGGTGGGAGTCAATTTTGGCCTAGCCGGGAAATGGCTGAAATTGGCGGATATCGATCAGGTGAATGATATTCCACCTTTTGGGAATAATTCCCGTGAGGATTCTTCAACGATTGATACCAATGGTTTTTTGGCGGATTTCCATATGCCGTCCAGTAGCGGATTTATTTATAAGTGGGAGCATTAATCAATCATCATCATTCTAAAATGGGTCTGAAGGGGGGACTTTTTAACCTTGCTATTTTTATTGATTCCAAGAAACTCCATAAGGGTATCTTCAATAAACGATCTGATTATATTTTAAAGACCTCCATCATATTGTATATCGACCAAGGAATTAGCGATTGCCAAATTTTCTAGAGCTTGGAACTTTTTGCTTGTATTTCAATAAGGTATTCATGGAGGTTTTGGTATGGAAACCCTTAGTATAGAATACCGGCTTTTGGGGAGTATTTCCTATCTTATTTGGCCGTTGAGTTTAATTATTGTACTGACTACTTTCAAAAGGGATAAGTTCTTACGTTTTCATGGTTATCAGTCCTTATACTTGGGGATTTTAGGATCGGTACTTTGGTTGCTGGGTGGTCCTTTGCTGCGAATTATTCCTATTTTCGGGTTTTTTCTATTCAATACTTTAGCCATTGTCTGGTTTTTGTTTTTATTTTTCCTCTGTTACCGTTGTTACCATGGTGATTATTTTAAAGTTCCTTTGATTTATGATCTGGCCCAAAGGAACATGGAGTAATCATAAGAAAATTTAAAATCATCTGAAAATAAAGAAGGAAATCAAAAATGCTTCTCGAATACCATTTTCATGATAATGAGGAAAAAAATTCAATTCATTTTAATCCCGTTACTGTTTTTTCTGCTTTCGGGATGTCTATCCAGACCCAAGCCCCAAACCGGAGACTTCAGCGGTAAAATTGTTGATGCTTTTACCCAGGAACCGGTTCCAGGCGTGACCATGCAAATTGCCGGGCTCACCGTCGCTTCCGACGAAGGCGGCAAATTTTCGATTGCCTCTTTACCCCCCGGGGATTATCAGTTGGTTTTGGAAAGAGACTGGTATAATCAAACGACTCATGCGGTTCATCATATAGAAAAGCAAAATTCGTTGATTTTTCCGATAGTGCCGGTTCCAATGAATGGGAAAATATTTTATTGCAATTATAGAGAATCTAACTGGGATATTTGGGAGCTGAATTTGGAAGACCGCTCTGTAAATCGGCTTTCATCCTTGCCGTCGAATGAAATCAATCCGGTTAAATTGCCGAATCGAAATTTAATTTTTCAATCTGACCGGGGTGGTCAAAAGTATGATTTATACTTGAGTTCTTATGAAAATATCAATAATGTCCAAACTCCTTTGTCTTGTTGTACCGTAAATGAAAATGACGAACATCCATCGGTTGATGAAACAGGTACCAAGTTGGTATTTAAATCTCTGGCAACAAGCCGGATTGTTTATAACTATGATATAACAAATGGGCTATGTACGAATGCGGGAGTCACCGGGTATAGCCCTGTAATCAGCCCCAAGGGTGACAGGATCGCTTTTGCCAGCGGTGATAAGGAGAGCCTTTTGGTTTACAGTATTTCCGGATCCAGCATCACGAAATCCAAGGAGTATGATTTATATTCACAAAAGGGATTAAGACTAAACGACCCTTGCTGGAGCCCGGATGGGAAAAAGATCGCTTTTGACGCCTGGACTACCAGCGACAATAAAAATATCTATACGATAGAAATTGCAGATCCTAAATATCCTGCAGATATTAAAGATGGTAATATTGAGCAGATTACTTATCGTTATAGGAATAAAGATACTCATGAACATCCATGTTGGTCAAGGGATGGGAAGTTAATATTCTTTGTCGGTACAATCCTTTATTCATCCCGTAAAGATATTTATTGCATTAAAGTCGATGATGGGATTGCTCTGAAGGATAAAGCCTCGTGGGTAATGGTAACCGGGGGTCCTGGTGATAAGAATTATCCTGCTTGGAGCGAGTAACGAAAAATTCCATTTTAGGTGCATGAATACTCTTGCCAAAAATTATAATATAGTATAGAATATATAAATACCGGTTGACAAGCTTGTTGAGACAATAGTTTCCAATCGGAATATAGGGATTAGAAAAGTCCTTATTAGTACGCGCCCTGTGGCTTGAGCTGCGGGCGAAGCAAAAAAATGGTTTTTCATGCGCCCGTAGCTCAGTGGATAGAGCACTGGCCTCCGGAGCCAGGTGCGTAGGTTCGACTCCTATCGGGCGCACCACATAAAAATATTGAATCGACGCAGTTTTATGAGCGTCGATTTTCTATTTGACGTTCTAATTTTGAAAAGCGCATCAGTAGGAAGTTTCAAAGTGAAAGGGCTTATCGATTTTCCTCGGTGAAAGAAGCGATCTTGATGCTGGAAGAAGCCAGGGATTTTCATAAAGTAAATGAGCCGTTTTGTGTGACGGATAGATATAGCTGATTTGAATGAATATGGACCGGTCATGATGATTTCTGGCCAGTCTATAGAATTAAAACCGTGTTTGCCTATCTCTTCCATTGGTCTCTAATTAAATCAACAGCGGACACCCGTAAACAGTCTGTGAACATATCCTCCCGGGATTGTTAATTTCGAAAGCTGACTGGTCCGGTATCCTCCCCAGTATGCCTTAGCATTGGTTAAGGCACGCCATTGACGGGTCCTGTACGCTTCGGTTGATGCCTTCCCAGACAAAAAGGAAGGGGTCAAGATGTCTATTAATGATGAAAAAGTAAGAATGAACAGATTGCTGATTTACCGGGTGGCTTTGGTGAGGGAAAGTGAGGGAAAGTTCACAACCCTCAATGCTTAACCGTATTAACACCCCGCGAAATGTTTATGAGATCGCATCCAGTTATCTCGAAGGAGGGGATCGGGAACATTTGTGGTGATTATGCTTGATATAAAAAATCAAGTAATCGGGGTTAACACTGTGGCCATCGGAGTACTGGCATCCTGCCCGATTCATCCGCGTGAGGTGCTCAAACCGGCAATCCTGGCCAATGCGGCGGGGATTATTCTTTTGCATAACCATCCATCGGGGGACGTTACTCCAAGCCAGGATGATCTGCTGCTGACCCGTCGGTTGAAGGAAGCCGGAGAAATTTTGGGATTTAAGTGGTGGATCATGTAATTTTGGGGCATGCCAATTATGCGAGTTTGAAGGAAAGAGGGCGGATTTAGGCCCGTTTTTGCCAAGCATCATTGGCAAGATATGCTCACATTGCTAAGAGAGGAAAATTATATCAATAAACAAAGAATTTAATGCAGTTTTTAGATATTAATTAATATTATTATTTTAGTTTATCCGGCCGAAGAGAAAATTCAGGGACAAAAAAATAATCAGCGATTTTAATCAAAGTCTCATATTCGGGCTCTCTTTAGTTTTTCTCATATCTACTAAAAACCTGTCTCTTGTTCCAAATTCTCTGCTAATTGTTCCAGAGAAAGATTCGCTTCTTCCCTTAACACTTTAAGTCGGGAACCAAATTTTGTCTTTGCCTGCGAACATAGTCACCAGCTCGATTAATCTTAGCACACTAACAATTGGTATGCAAATTCGTTCTTGACGCAACCAATGTGGTGATGTGCAATTGAAATGTGACCAAATTGGCGACAACAAATTACTGGTTTTCCTATTGAGTTAACGAAAGAGGGTTTATATCATTGGGATATATTGAAAATAAAATTGTTTTTAATGAATTCAGGTATAGTTATACCGAGTCCAATTCCAATGAGCTTGAACAGTCATTTGCCATAAATGTGATCGTGTTTTCAGGATTACGAATAATTGACAATTTTAATTATAAAAAAGAAGGATTAGTGAAATTTGTGTAGTATTACTTAACTAGATAATAAGCTAAAGTTAAAATTCAAGATCTGATAAAGCAGCTATTAAGATGCCATTCAAAACGGCTCAAGAATATTGATGGCAAAAAAATCTAAGGTTTGTCTTTCTAAATTAAATTCATCTATACTGTACAAAACATTAGAGGTAAAAAATGGGTAACCTAGTCAACGACAGACAGAATAAAATAATGGACGATATTAAGATGAACCAGTTTGGCCAACGGATCCGAATAGCACGAGAATATAAAAAGCTAACCCTTGATGAATTGGCTGCAAGAACTGGTTTGACGAAAAGTTTCCTTTCTCAGGTTGAAAGAGGCAAGAGTAATCCCTCTCTTGCTTCGATTCGAAGTATCGTGCAAGAATTGAATATCCCTTTGGTATCTTTATTCGAGAATCCAACGAAGAATCTTTCGGATGTTGTGGTAAGGAAAAACAAGCGTAAAAATTTTAAGCTTCCGGATTCAGCCTTAAAATTCGAATTGCTCACGCCCGATTTAAAGCGGCAAATGGAGATCATTCGAGTGATTGCGCCGCCGAAGGGGAGATCGGAATTCATGGCCCATGAAGGCGAGGAATGGGGCTATGTTGTTAAAGGTCGGATCCGTTTGACAGTTGGGAATGAAGAATTTGAACTTGAGGTAGGCGATACTGCTTATTATTCAAGTGAAATTCCCCATGGATGGGTGAATGAAACCGATGATGAAGTAGAATTGATTTGGGCGATTACACCACCATCATTCTAGGTTTGCATTAGTATTACAGGAGAAAAACATGGCGACAGGAATTATCTTGTCATTAATTGGAACCATTTTTCATGTATCGTTTATGGTTTCACGGCGTTATTGCGCCTGCGATGTTCAGTATTATTACACTTCGTTAACTGTGAGTGCTACATTCGCTGGTATAGTGACTGAATTATTTCGTCTGATCTTTGGTCAACATTTGGGTTTATCCGTTAACCTAACTACATTATTGGCTGGGATAATATTGGGAATTACCTGGGCAATTGCTTGTTTCACATATATACAGGGTATAGAGTTAATTGGATTGTCACGCGCAACCGCACTGAAGAATTATACGGCTGTTATCGGATTGCTGATTGGGATCATTGGATTTGGTGAATTTCGTCAAATGAGTCGGCTCATGTTTGAACTCGTGTTAGTAGGATGCCTCATTATGATGGTTGCTGGGGCTGTTTTGGCCCGTACTCTACCAGCGGGTCAATTGGCTTCCGCCAATAACCGGCGAGGGATTCTATACAGCTTAGTAGCGGCGGTATTTTTTGCCATTTATGCAATGGAGGTTAAATTGGTAGCTACCCGGATTATGATGGTGGACCACATTCCCTTGGCTACTGCTTGGGGAGGTTCTTTGGGGGCTGGTGCTTTACTGTATATCACTAAAGGGAAAAAAGGAGTTATGGATTGGTTCCGAATGCCGGCTAGTGAACATTGCTGTGCGATGGTTAGCGGCTTTTTATGGCTTTTGGGTACGTATTGTATGACTGCGGGGATCCAGTTGGCGGGAGTAGGAATTTCTTGGGCGATAACGCCGTTTGGAACAGTTTTTTCAGTGTTGATTGGATGGAAGATCTTTCGTGAAATTGAACCATACCAGCAACGAACCAAATTACTATTCGGAATCACTGGCTCACTAGTTTCGGTTATCTTATTATTATTTATCTTTAAACCTGGTTAAAAGAAACGATGTAAGACGGTTCAAATCATATAACAGAAAGAAGTGAATCAAATGCAAGCAGCAGTGATTAAAGAATTTAACAAGCCGATTGCCATCACTGAAGTTCCCAAGCCACAGCCGGGTTATGACGAAGTTTTAATCAAGGTGAAGTCTGCGGGGTTGTGCACCACTGATCAACACATATTAGAAGGCCGGATCCCAACGGTACAATTGCCGCATATCCCTGGACATGAAGGGGCCGGTGTTATTGAAGCTTTGGGAGAAGGAGTCCATGGCTGGCAAATTGGTGAACGAGTCACTTCCAGTATTTACGTTACTTGCAATCAATGCCGGTTTTGTTACACAGGACATGAGAATATGTGTCTTAATGTTACCCGGATTGGATTTGAACGGAACGGATTTTTTAGTGAGTATGTGGTAGTGCCTCAAGAAAATTTGTTTAAAATTCCGGAAAGTTTAAGCTTTGAGGAAGCTTGCATCTTACCGGACGCGGGAGCCTGTATCCTGCATGCCATTCGTAATAAAGCCCATGTTAAAGCAGGCGATTATGTGGTGGTCATTGGCGCCACCGGCGGCCTGGGAATGCAAGCCATACAGATTTTAAAAATGATGGGTGCCATAGTCATTGCCACCAGCCGGGATGATCAACGTTTAGAGTACGCTGCCCAGTTAGGCGCTGATTATTTGATTAATACCAAACGCCAAGACTTAATTGCTACGGTCAAATCAATCACTGGTATCGGCGCTGATGTCGTTATTGATAATGTTGGTTTAAGCAGTACGGTAGCTCAATCAGTGCAGTTGACCCGCCGTTGCGGCAAGATTATTATTGTTGGCTATTTAGCGAATGAATTTACCGCAGATCTATTTAAACTCTTCATGGATGAAATTGAAATCATTGGTTGCCGAGCTAGCCTTAGGCAGGATTTAGCCGATATGATCCGCTGGTCGGCGGACGGTCGGATCAAACCATATATCAGTAATCGTTATCCTCTGACCGAGATTAACGAGGCTTTGGCTGATCTTAGCAATGGCAGGATTATCGGCCGTTGCGTAATTATTCCGTGATCAACTAAAATCGCTTCCAAAATCCCGGGGCTGAAAGAAGGTGGTAGCACAGACAAAACTGGGTGTTGGTGTTCAAAAAAAGGAGGGAAACAAATGAAAAAAACACATCTTTTATTATCTGCCATGTTGATTTTGGTCTTTGCCTTCTCAAGTATCATTAAGGCTGAATCACCTATTACTTTACGATTTTGGATTCATCAGCATCCCCCGGAAGTCCAGTACATCCAAAATGTATTAATGCCGGAGTTTAAAAAGACACATCCTAATGTTAATATTGAATTTTCGTATTTCCCGGGCAAGGATTATGTAGAAAAGCTAATGGTAGCTAACGCCACCGGAACCGGCCCCGATTGTTTTGACTTGGGTGACTATTATTATCCCGGTTTCATTGCCAAGAAATTACTGGCGCCGGTAGATCCCAACGCATTTGGGTACAAAACTACGGCTGCATTGGAAAAGACCTATCTTAAAGGCAGTCTTTCCGGTATGAAATTCAAGAATCAGTTATATGGGATTCCCATTCAACAAAATTCGTTTAGTTTGTTAATTAATACTAAACTTTTTAAAGAAGCGGGTTTGGATCCCCAAAAAGATTACCCGAAGACCTGGGCGGATATAGCGCGCGTCGCTCAAAAATTAGTTAAGTACAATAAGGATGGCCGGATGATTCAGGAAGGATTTGACCTGCCGTATAATGGTCCGTATTGGGCAATGTTTACGTTTGATCCTTTAATCCGGCAATATGGTGGTTCAGTATTAACTTCCGATGGCAAGAAAGCCGCTTTAAACAGTAAAGCTGGGGTAGCTGCTCTAACGATGTGGCAAGATTTGCTCTATAAACATAAAGTGGGGGACGCAAACATTACAACAGCCACAGCCGCAGTTCCCAATGAGGACTTCACTGAAGGCAAAGTGGCTATGTGGACTACCGGTCCGTGGGCGTTGGATCAGGTGAAAGTAAATCCTGAGGTCTATCAGAATACTATTGTTGTGCCTTATCCTCAAGCCAATCCTGCAAAGCCGGCTACCATGCAATATGGTTTCTCATGGAGTGTTAGCTCCGGCATCAAGGATTCCAAAGTGAAAAAAGCCGCTTGGGACTGGATTGCCATGGCATCCTCCAGTCCCACCGACTGGTTGTTGAAATTGGGTTTCCCGCAACCGAAATTGGACTGGTACAAGTCGAAAGAAGCTCAGAGTTTCCCGTTTCTGGATGTTTGGATGAGCGATTTATCCCAGGCGAATTTTCTACCACGTTCAGAATATTATGACGAAATTAGTGCATCAGTTGACCGCGCTATCCAACGTTGTATGTTTGCCAAGATGGATCCGAAACAATCGTTGGATATTGCTGCTAAGGAGATTAATAAAATTTTATCCGGAAATTAATAAGCATGTAGAAGATAAGGATTCGGGCTAGGTCCGGATCCTTATTTAAGGTATTGGGGAGGGATTGTAATGAATAATAGTATCGCCAGGCCCAAAGGGTCGTTTCAATTTGGGATCGACTTATGGGGAATTGCTTTTATCCTACCGGCTATCTTCTATTTTGTTATTTTTAAATTTTATCCAATGCTTAAGGCTTTTTATATCAGTTTTTTTAAGTCGGATCTGATTGGTCGAGATATTTTCGTTGGTTTTGGCAATTACCTTGCGCTTGCTAGCGACAGCCTGTTTTGGCAGTCGATTGGAGCTTCGGTTTACTATGTGGCTGGGACCTGTATTCCAATTTGGCTCTTCAGTCTCGCCTTAGCGTTACTAATCTCTAAGCTGGGCCGCGGGAAGAATATTATTCGTTTATTATATTTTATACCGGTAATTATGTCGCAGATTCCAGTTGCGTTAGTTTGGAAATTTATGTACCATCCATTAGGACTTATTAATACATTACTACATAGCTTTGGGGTTGGACAACTTAATTGGTTAACGGATCCGCAACTGGCGATGCCTGCTTTGCTAATCCCCGGTATCTGGCGGGGTACTCCATATTTCATGATTATCTTTTTGGCCGGCTTGGAGGCCATTCCTGAACAATATTATGAAGCGGCCCGGATTGATGGCGCTACGGGTTGGAAGGCTTTTCGTCACGTTACATTGCCGTTGTTAAAAAATACTACCGTTTTAGTAATTATTATGTCATTAATTATTGGCTTAAAAGTCTTTTTAAATCCGATGGTCATGACCGGCGGCGGTCCTGGGGGTGCAACTCGGGTGTTGCCACTATTGATTTATCAAACTGGTTTTCAGTTTTTCAAAATTGGTTATGCTTCAGCTATGTCAATCCTGATGTTTGGGGCAATTATGCTGCTTACGCTCTTACAATTCAAGATTTTTAAAGCCGAATGAAAGGAGAATTTGATGAACACGCAACAAATGAAAGCCCTAAATGGAATTTATTATACGATCGCGATTGCAGGAGCGTTAATAATAGTGCTACCGTTCTTTTGGATGATATCGACATCACTGAAAAATGTGAATGAAGTTTTTGCTATTCCAATCGAATGGGTACCGAAAGTTTTTCAATGGGGAAATTATGTTACAGCCTTTTCTCGGTATGATTTTCTTTCCTACTTTAAAAATAGCATTGTTGTTTCAGTCAGTGTCACGATATTAAACTTGTTAATCTGTGCTATTGCCGGTTATAGCCTGGCCAAATTTAAATACCGGGGACGCAAAGCGATATTTATTATTATTTTAGCTACCATGATGCTGCCGTTGGAAGTCTTAATGGTACCTTTGTTCTTGATTACCAAACAATTGAATATGTTAAATTCGTTGCAGGGACAAATTATTCCGATGGCGGTTGATGCATTCGGTATATTTTTAATGCGCCAATTCATGTTGGAAATACCTGATTCTTTACTGGAATCATCAAGAATTGACGGTGCTTCAGAACTTCGGATTTTTTTCCAGATCATTATGCCCCTTTCCAAACCGGCACTTGCGGCTTTAGGGATCTTTACTTTTAGGGAAATTTGGGATGCATATATTTGGCCATTACTGATTATTACCCAAGATACCTTAAAAACGGTACCTTTGGGCATGACCATGTTTGAAAATGCTTACGTTACCATGTATCATGAGTTAATGGCTATTGCCACAATTGCCGTCTTACCGATGGTGATTATTTTCTTTTTTATGCAGAATGCTTTTGTTAAGAGCATGACCATGTCTGGTATTAAAGATTGATATACCAATATAAATTTTGATATCTATAGGGGGTTTTAGCGTGAAATATGATATTCCTGAGACGATGAGAGCAATGGTGCTTACCAAGCCCGGAGAATTTGAGGTCCAAGCGGTACCAGTTCCTAAACCCGGTCCTGAAGAAGTCCTCTGCCGAATCGGCGGGGTGGCCATCTGTGGAAGTGACCCGGAAATTATAAAAGGTGATTTAGCCGGTACTTGGCCCCCGTTTTATCCATTTATTCCCGGTCATGAATGGGCCGGAAGAGTGGTGGCTGTGGGTGAGGGAGTAACTTCATTTAAGGTTGGAGACCGGGTGGCTGGTGAAGCTCATAAAGGATGCGGCCATTGCCGGAACTGTTTAAATGGCCGTTATACCTTATGTTTAAATTATGGCAAACCGGAAAGTGGACACCGTCATTATGGTTTTGTTACCAACGGTGCTTATGCCCAGTATTGCACTTATCATATTAAGAGCATTACCCCCATGCCGGATAATATTACATATGCTGAAGCTGCGATGGCCGATACAGCAGGAGTAGCGTTGCATGGATTGGAACTGGCGGGGATTGTTGCTGGCAGCACCGTAGCAATTATTGGACCGGGGCCGATTGGAATGATGGCGATGAAAATTGCCAAAGCATTAGGAGCTGCCAAAGTAATCGTAGTCGGACGGGGTTCGCGATTGGAATCTGCCGGTAAACTTGGTTGTGATGCCACAGTTGACTTCACTAAATGCGATCCGATTGAAAAAGTACGGGAGTTTACCGGAGGATTTGGGGTTGATACTTGTATTGAATGTTCCGGTGCTGTCGGTACCTTAAACCAAAGTATTCTGATGGTTAATAAAGGCGGGCATGTCGTTTTACTCGGGGTAGCTAAAGATGGTGTTATGGAAGAAATCCCTTTTAAATATACCACTCATAATGAAATTACCATTCACGGTTCCCGCGCCAACCCCAATGTGGGCTGGAAAATCATGAAGCTTATTTCCAGCGGTAATATTTACGTTAAGGATTTGGTGACGCATACCTTTGATTTGGAAAATGTGGCCGAGGCGTTTGATACCTTTATTAAACGAAAAGACGGGGCGATGAAGGTGGTTATTTATCCAAATGGCGGTGAGCAAATATGAATAGAGATTGCGTCGTGATAGTCGGCAGCGGACTCATGGGGAGCGGTATCGCTGCCATAAGCGCGCTGGCCGGGAACAAAACGATTCTGGTAGATACTATTATCTCCAAAGCCGAAACAGGAATCAAAAACGCCATTAACAATATTGACGAACTGGTGGGAAACAATCTCGCCGATCAAGCAGCGGCTAGTCATGGAAAAGACTTATTAATACCATCCGGAAATTTAGAAGAGTCGCTTCAGCAAGCCAAAATGGTGATCGAGGCAATCTATGAAAATTTGCAAGCTAAACAAGAACTCTTCGAAAAGATGGACAGGCAATTACCGGTGGAGGTTCCTATTCTCTCAAATACCTCCGGACTAAGGATCACCGATATTGCCGCTAGAGTAAAATATCCGAGCCGAACTGTTACAACTCATTTTTGGTTTCCCGCCCATCTGGTGCCCTTGGTTGAGGTGGTCATGGGAAATCAAACTGACGAGGCTGTGGCGGTTACGGTGAAGGAAACTCTGGCAAAGTGGGGCAAAGCTCCGGTGTTAGTCAGAAAAGACTTACCAGGTCAACTGGCCAACCGGATTCTTCAAGCGGTGATTAGGGAGGCTGTCAACATCGTGGCAACGGGATTAGCTTCACCTGAGGATGTCGATACTGCAGTTAAGATGGGAATGGGAATCAGGTTTCCGGCTTGGGGGCCTTTGGAGCATATTGACGCGGTCGGGTTGGACTTGGCTGTAGCAGTTCAGGATAGTGTACTGCCAGAGATTAGCAGTGCTACTGAAACGAACCGGCATCTGACGGAATTGGTTAATAACGGTGATTTGGGATATAAGACCGGGAAGGGGATTTACGACTGGTCGCAAAAGGATATGGATCAATTGGCCCGGGGACGCAATGAATTTATTATTCATGCCCTAAAAAAGATCAGAAAGAAGTGAATGACATGACAAAAGATATTTATGTATATGTAGGGACCTATACCGAAGCCATAAAATTCGGGACCGGACAAATTCTTCAGGGTAAGGGCGAGGGAATCTATCTATATAAGCTGGATCTATCGGACGGGAGGTTGATGCTTATATCGAAGACTCCGGGAGTGGTCAACCCATCCTATTTAACACTCGCGTCTTCCGGCAAATACTTATATGCAGTGAATGAGTTGAAAGAGTTTAACGGAAAAGCTTCCGGCGCCGTGAGCGCTTTTACAGTTGAAAGTGGTACGGGCCGGTTGAACTTCATTAATCAATTACCTACCGGGGGAACCGATCCCTGTTACGTCGCTGTGAATGATCAGGAAAGTCATGTTTTTGTAACGAATTTCATGAGCGGAAGCATTTGTATATATCCAATTTTGAAAAATGGCGCATTGGGTCCAGCCAGTCAATTTATTCAACATGCGGGATCCAGTATTAATAAAACCAGGCAAGCCGGTCCCCATGCTCATTCCCTAGTGTTCGACCGGCTGAACCAATATGCCTTTGTACCCGATCTGGGTCTGGATAAGTTGATGATCTATAAAACGGATTTCTTTTACGGTAAACTGGAGCCATCACCAGTGGAGTCGTTCAATACGGAGCCGGGTTCCGGCCCCCGGCATTGCGTCTTCCATCCGAATGGACTCTATTGTTACCTAGTGAATGAATTGAACTCCACAATCGCGGTGTTGTGTTTTGATCACCAGAGGGGTTGCTTTACAATGATGCAATCCGTACCGATGGTTCTGGTGAATTATGAAGGTGAAAATACCGGCGCTGATATTCAAATTCATCCCAGCGGCGAATATATTTATGGATCCAACCGAGGGCATAACAGTATTGTGATCTATAAAATCGACCAGAATACCGGATTACTTTCTGCCGTGGGAATGGAATCATCGAACGGGGAAATACCGCGTAATTTTGCCATCGATCCGACCGGGGAATTTTTATTGGTTGCCAATCAGGATACAGATAATGTGGTGGTGTTTAAGATTGAGAATTGTACTGGAAAACTTAAAAAGATCTCCGAGGTGAAGGTACCCACTCCGGTGTGCGTGAAACCCTATTTGATGGGTTAATAAACGGGGCTACCGCGAAAACATACAATCAGTCGGTTTCTTTGTCCCTGAAAAGGTTTATCTTGCCAGAATCCTAGCTAAACGTGAGATCTTTGGATATATCGAAATTGATTACAACAATCGAAAACTCGTCATTCTTCAATTAGTGGTACTAAACCCGAATATTTCGAAATTCAAAGGATATCTGCTTAATTTACTGTCTACTTTGGTGAGGGAAGCTCAAAATGATGGTTTTAAACTAATTTTTCGATAGGCGTCAGAAGAGGAAATACCATATCAGCCTGTGTAAAAATAATAGAGAAATAGCGGCAAAAATCGTATGGAGATCTATTTCCAAAAAAAAGAAGGCTCTATTACCTTTGTAATGCCTCCACCAGTTTATTTTTTTCCAATACATTGATTATTCTTTTGAGATTATATGTGAGAAAATGCAATAAGGATTCCGTTCGCACATTTTCCGTTCCTCTAGTTAGAAATTGTGCGAATCCTAATCCACTCTTCACAGTGCCAAACGGATGCTCCACCAATTCCTGCCGCTTTTTATAGAGCGGCATATTTGCCTTGGTATTCCTATCTATTTCATCGGCATGACGTTGAAATGAGCGATAACGGTCAGTCGTACATCGGGATTTTACAAGGCAATTTTTGCAGGCAGGTGGATTACAAATCATTGATTTGACGGGGTTTGTGACCGTCAATTTTTATTTTTGGGAATCCTTTTTTCAAAGCCGCATCATTATTGGATTTGAGAGAGGGTACCCATACCCCTGATATCATTACCTGTAAAGGTATAATCATTGATCAAAAATAAAGCGGGCTGTTGCAAAAGATTTTTAATGGATAGAGATATACAATATATTGGCAAGCAATCATAAGCTGGATTCAATATATTGTATATCTCATCATTTTTTAATTATTTTGCAACAGACCCTTTATTTTTAAAGCTTTGGTCATATCCGCGTTAACAGCTTGCTGCATTTTTGGAGTTACATAGGCGCATATATTTTGTTTTATTTAGGTTATGGTAATTAACTTTATAGAGAGGAATTGGGTTCCTTTCGATCCATATATTCCTTGCCCCATTTTCCCATCATGTCCAATACCGGAATAAAACTCTTCCCTTTAGAGGTAAGCGAGTATTCAACCTTGGGAGGCACTTCTTTATAAACTTCTCTGTGAACCAGTCCGTCATCCTCCAATTCTCGTAGCTGTCTCGTTAATATCCCTTTTGAGATATTGGGTAATAGTCTTTGGAGCTCGTTAAATCTTCTTATTTGCTGGCTCAGATACCATAAAATAATGATCTTCCACCTGCCAGCAATCACATTCTGTGCAAACAGTAATGGACACACCGATTCACGCTCTTCTTCGGAAGGTGGTTCCAGTGGAAATTTGAATTTAGCCATATATTTTCCCTCATTTTATAATGGTATTGTTTTTGCGACTATGTCATATAAAAATGCCTACTGTTATTTTCAATACTTTTAATATATTCTACACTTGAAGGTAATTCAATATAAAAAATTATTGGGGGCAAAGAAAATGAAAATATTAATTACAGGGGCAACAGGAAAATTAGGATCAAAAATTGTTGAGACGTTGTTGAAAACTGTACCGGCAAATCAATTGGCCGTTAGTGTCCGAAATCCGGAAAAAGCGGAAGGGTTGAAAACACAAGGAGTTGAGGTTCGACAAGGAGATTTTGACAAACCCGAAACATTGGATTACGCTTTTGCAGGAATTGACCGGTTGTTAATTATATCCACATCCGAGGTGCGGCTTGGAGGCGATGAAATAAGAATGAGGCAGCTCGCCAACGCGGTTGCTGCCGCAGAGCGTGCCAAAGTTAAATTTATTGCGTTTACCAGCGCGCCTAAAGCAAGCGAAAGCGGATTTTTCCTTGCTTTAGTCTATAAAGCTATAGAAGCTGCTATTGTAAAAACAAAGATACCTTATTCGTTTTTGAGGAATAACTGGTATCTGGAAAATGAAATCGAAAGCATACAGGGTGCGATTACGGGTGCTCCCTGGATAACGGCGACCGGAGACGGAAAAGTTGGCTGGGTGCTTCGACAGGATTTGGCAGAGGCAACTGCCGCCGTATTGACTGGAAACGGACATGAGAACACGATTTACGAATTTTCCGGTAAACTCATGACCTACAAGGAATTCGTTTCTATCCTTGGAACTGTATTGGGGAAAGAGATTCCTTTGCAACAGGTCGATGATACCACTTATGCCGAAATCATGAAAGGCGCCGGAGTGCCGGAAGCCTATCTTCCTTTGCTTGTAAACATCCAAAAAGGTATTCGTGAAGGTGGATTAGAGGTAGAAAGCAACGATATAGAAAAACTGCTTGGCCGTCCTATCATACCGATAAGCGAGGCTTTAAAACAAATCGTCAATCAAATACCTCATACTGAAATTTAATCTACAGGTGGAGATAATAATGTAGAATTAAACTTGTCAAACGATCATTTATCCGGTATAATTTAAATCGTTGCGCGAAGGGGAGTAGTTACCCAACTGTCCATGGGACGGTTCTTGGTAGGGTCAACATACTGGCGAGTTATTCAAGTTTTTCGCCTGGCCTTACCGGTCATCAGACCAAACGAGACCTTTGCACCTTTAAGGGTGCATTAGGTCTCTTTTTTTATACCAAATTATCAACAGGAGGTTTGATCATGCAAGATTTCTGGTTATCGTTCGGAATGATTTTTTTGGCCGAGTTGGGGGACAAGACCCAGTTGGTGGCATTGACCTTGGCGACCCGGTACCAGGCGACTATCGTTTTAGCGGGAATATTCACCGCCACATTGGCGGTCCATGTTTTTTCTGCGGCTTTAGGCGGACTTATGGGTGGTTTATTGCCGATCGATTGGATTAAATTTATCGCTGGGGTTGCATTTATCGGGTTTGGTTTTTGGACTTTGCGAGGTGACTGTCTTGAGGAAGGTGATGATGGGACATGCCGTCGCATTGCCTCCCCTTTTTGGCTGGTTTTTGTGACCTTTTTTCTGGCCGAGCTTGGGGATAAAACCATGTTGAGTACGATGACTTTGGCGGCTACCGGTTCTTTTGTTCCGGTATGGATCGGCCCAACCTTGGGAATGGTGGCTTCCGACGGCTTGGCCATATTGGTTGGCAAGTTGCTGGGAACCAAACTGCCGGAAAAATTGGTTAAAATCGGCGCCGGAGTGATCTTCCTCGGTTTTGGCGTATTCAGTATCTTTCAAGGTGGGCTAAAGCTGCCGTTTTATGCCTGGATTATCGCAGTATTGTTTATCGGAGTATTGGCCGGAATTTTCTTAAGACCGCAGAAAAAAGACTGTCGGAGCTAAAGGATCCTTTCCGGGCTTTGCCATCCCGGAATCCCTAAGCTTTTAGGAATTATAAATGAAAAGGACCTTCTTTATTCGACTTATCAAAAGGAAAATTATAAAAGCCGCCCCTGGTATGAGAAGCGGATTTGCCGGTTGCTATCAACCAACCCCGTGTCACAAATGCCACAATGAACATAGGATATCAGGTATAGTCCAAGTCATTTGCAACATGACTTCATTGTATATAATTTGGAAGGTGATGAGATGTTTTTTATCACTTCAGACAAGTGCAGGGTAATTGATATCCGAGACCATATCAATCCGAAACTACCGATCTGGACGAAAGATCATCATCAGTTTGCGGTGGAAATTGCGTCTACAGAATATCTTAATACGGACGAAAAAACCTCACCGATGCTTCCTGCAGGTTGGGTGGTGCTAAAGTGAGCAAAACACTTGTCGCTAATCCGTATGTAAATTTTAAGAGTTACCAACAATATGTGAGTAATTACCATACTCATACTACTGAAAGTGATGGCAGGCTTTACGGAGCCGAGGTTATTGAGCGTTACCACAAAGCAAATTATGATATTTTGATCCTAACCGATCACGACCGGAGCCGTCCCAGCAGATCGCCACGGGAAAATAGCGGCGAACCATTCGTAAATACTTGGCCTTGGTCTAAATTTGAAGGCGATGAACCCTATCAAGCTCCGGCCGGAAGATACTCCAGAGACCCGGTTACCGGTATTGTTCCGGCACTTAATATGTTAGCCATCGAAGGTGTTGAATTATCACGAAGGCACCATTTGGGATCTTTTGACAACGATTTTACCGGCGGCGGAGTTGACTATACTGATGAAAGTCAGGTAACGGAAGTACAATCCCGCAATGGTCTTTGTATGTTTTACCACCCGGGGCGTTATGACTTTAAACCAAGTTGGTATATTAACTTATTTAAGAAATACCAGGCCTTGGTGGGGGTGGAAGTTTTTAATCAGGATGATCGTTACCCAAATGATCGGAAACTATGGGATGAGATATTAACCTCAAGTATGCCGAATATACCGGTATGGGGTTATAGTAATGATGATATGCATCGGGAAGAACATTTATTTCGAAATTACAATTGGATGTTAATGCCGAACCTGGAGGTAGGAGCCTGGAGAAAGGCAATGCAGTCAGGGAGGTCTTATTTTTGTTATGAATATACTGGAATTGGTCAACACAAATGCCCGAGGATCTATGACATAAAGACGGATGACCGGTCAATTGCCATTGATACCGATGGCTCGGATATTGACTGGATATTTAATAAAAAGGTGGTTGGTAACGGACCGGTTTTTGACTTAAGTGCACATCAAGGAAATTATGTCCGAGCCGAGATTAAAAATAACTTCGGCATAACTTGTACTCAACCATTTGGATTTTCTACCAATTTGCTTGTTTGGGGCGAATGGCTGTTTCCAAAGAAATATTTTTAATAACGTAAGCGTATAGTAGCTCCCTACCTTGAAAATGGTTAGGGCTTTTAATTTGTTTTAAAGGGATTTTCTTTTCGCGGATTTGAAAAAAGCTAGGTGCGGCTCGCCTCTACCAGATTAAGACATCAGTTTTGGTACACTGAAACCCTCTTGATTCCAATTAATTTTAGCAGGACTTTTTCGATAATTTCGACTAGAGAATATTAGAAAATATCGCACGGCCGCAGGTTCAAATCCTGTCGCCTAGAACCATAAGAAAACCTTGATTCGACGGACTTTGGGACGTCAAATTTTTGTTTTGGGAATCTTTTTTGCAAACCGCGTCATTATTGGGTTTATAAAAAATATGCCCGCGGGGATATTTAATAAAACTTATTTTGTTTATAAAAACAAAGGAGACTGACTTGAAGTTGGCCCCTTTTTGCGTAAATAGAGAAATTTTTTTATATTGTTATTGACATTTTGTATCATTCAACTTAGAATAAATTAAATAATCTTATAGGTGCCGATCGGTAATCGATTGGAGAATAGGGAACGGGGTGAGAATCCTCGACGAACCCATCGCCGTATACGGAGAGTGAACCCTCAAAATGCCACTGGGAAAAATCCCGGGAAGGCGAAGGTAAGCGAAGACACGTAAGCCGGAAAACCTGCCTTAAGGTATCAAATATTCAGTGGATAATGGTAAAGTCTGCGAGTATAGCTATATGCTGTATTTGCGGACTTTTTTTATTCACCCAAAGGGGAGTGAAGCAATTCTGCAATGATCAACATTCAAATAGCAAAAAAATTATTTAATTAGGAGGTTATCATGAAACTTGAGGAAATTTCGGAAAAAATTAAGGGACTTGATAGCACCGCAATGGATACCACCCGTATCTTACAGGACAGTTTGGTAAAACCTGCCGGTAGCCTTGGCATGCTTGAAAACATCAGCATTCAGATGGCAGGAATTACAGGCAAGGTGAAAAGCAACATTGATAAAAGAGTTCACTTTGTTTTTGGTGCAGACAACGGTATTTATGAGGAAGGCGTATCCGCAGCACCGCAAATTTTCACTAACTTTTTGATGAAGGGCTATGCTTCCGGTAAGAAATGCGGAATCAACGTCCTTTGTGAATACAACAAGGTTGACTTAAAGCTTGTTGATATGGGTGTTATTGGCGAACTTGACTATCCCAATATTCTCAATAAAAAGTTGATGCCAAACGGCACCAATAACTTTTACAAGGAAAGGTCAATGAGCCGGGATATCGCTTTCAAAGGGATAGAAGTTGGCTTTGACCTTGTAAAGCTGGCCTGTGATGAAGGTTATGATATTATCGGCATCGGCGAGGTTGGTATGGGCAATACCTCTACGGCAGCTGCCTGTATCATGGCGGCACTCGGCAGTATCGATACGGAAAAAGCAATCGGCAGAGGCGGCGGGCTCACCGATGAAGCCTATGAAAACAAAAAACGTGTGATTTCACAAGCCTTGGCAATGCACAAACCCGACGCAAAGGATATTGTAGATATTATTTCAAAGGTTGGCGGGCTTGACATTGCTGCTATGACCGGTGTGTTTATTGGCGCAGCATATTACCGCAAACCTGTTATTATTGACGGTGTGATCTCCATCGCTGCTGCACTGCTCGCCTATAAATTCAACCAACTCACAAAAGAGTTTATGTTCCCCTCACATATATCCGAAGAGCCGGCGTACAATCTTGCAGCCGAAGCCATGGAACTGAAACCTATGCTTAACCTTGGAATGCGACTTGGTGAAGGGACAGGCTGCCCGATAGCCATGGGAGTTATCGGTAATGCAATGGCTATTATCAATAACATGAGTACCTTTGAAGAAGTCAATATGGATATTGAATACCGAAAAGGAATAAAGGCTTAAAAAAAGGGGCTGCAATTTTAAGTTGCAGCCTCAGAACGCTGACAGAGTCACTCGAAAGGGAGACTCTTCAGGAGTGGACATGATTTTGTGTACATGAAGTCAATTTATTTTTTGATCAATTTATTTTGACGTTCAATTGTCGTTCTAGACTCTCGATTGTTTTCGATTGAATTTGATTAGAAAATGTTTGCATATCAATTTTACCAGGACTTTTTCTATGAATTCGACTAGAAAATATTGGTAAATATTGTACGGCCATTGGTTCGACTCCTATCGGGCGCATTATTATACTAAAATGAATTGGCGGAGATTTTGACCGTCAATTTTTTATTTTTGGGAGAGTGGTTCATTTTGGTTCGTTTTCTTCCGGGATATATGGATATATAAAGAACGTAATTTTGGTGAAACATACCGCTAGATAGTTATAAAAAATAAGAACGGATAGAAACTTTATCAAGAGGATGCCGTTATATAGAGTATAACCCTTTTTTCATTTGCATCAACCTCCTTTGGTTACCCCGCCACTTTAATCGGTGTGCGGGGCCTTTTTATGTTTTGTGGGCGGTGGAGGGATTGAAACAGTTTTGACCATGGACCTGGAAAACTGAGATCTTATTCGTCAGTCAAAACAAAAGAGGAAACAGCCCGACGTTTTATTAACTTTTTTTTTCGAAATTGTTCCTTTACTGCCCGTTGGACGCTTTGTTCAAGGGGCTTTTTTGTTGTATGAGAAACAAATAAAAAACTATGTTAACCTAAAGCCAACGCTTCCTATTGACAATCAAAAAAGATAACGTTACAATAAAATTAAAAATAATTAAAAAAAGTTAAAACAAGAAAAATTATTGGTTAAATGGTACCGGAAATTTATCCGATCGACACCGAATATCAATCGAATCATATCCCGGTGAACTTTTTAGATGTTTGAATATTATCCACACAACAGTTCGCCCCATCTTTTTGCATTGTTGCAACAAACTGGTTTTCTTTATTCAAAAGGGTGTTTTAACTAAGGTTATTCATGATAAAAAACTATTGGAGGGAGATTTAATGAGGAAATTATTAGGTTATTTAGTAGCTTTGTCAATGGTTTTTGCGCTTGCGGGTTTCGGCCAGGCAGCAAGTAAGGGTTATGTGGGAATTGCAATGCCGACACAGTCATCCGAACGGTGGATTAAAGACGGTCGCACCATGAAAGATATCCTTGAAAAAAGAGGATATCAAGTTGATCTGCAATACGCCGAAGATGATATCCCGACTCAAAAATCTCAAATTGAAAACATGGTGACCAAAGGGGCAAAAATCTTAGTTATTGCCGCGATCGATGGTTCCACCCTTTCGGGAACACTTGACAATGCAGCTAAAAGCGGAGTTAAAGTTATCTCCTATGACCGTTTGTTAGTCAATACCAAAGCTGTTTCTTATTATGCAACTTTTGATAACAGAAAAGTCGGTCAACTCCAAGCTCAATCTTTAGTTGACGGCCTCACGAAATTTAAAGGCAAAGGTCCTTGGAATATTGAAATGTTTGCCGGTTCCCCCGACGATACCAATTCCTTCTATTTCTATTCGGGAGCCATGGATGTTCTTCAACCTTTAATGAAAAAAGGCCAAATCGTTGTTCCGTCCAAACAAACCAAACAAGCTGAAATGGGTACCTTGCGTTGGGATGGCGCTGTCGCTCAATCCCGTATGGATGCCCTTTTGGCTGCCAACTATTCGGGCGGAAAGAAACTGGATGGTGTATTATCACCGTATGATGGTATTTCCAGAGGCATCTTATCATCCCTGATTTCCTTCGGTTTTGTTCCCGGCAAAAATTTACCGATTGTTACCGGACAAGATGCTGAAGCCGCTTCCATTAAATTGATTAAAGCCGGTCAACAATATTCCACTATCTTAAAAGATACCCGCGACCTGGCGAAAGTTGCTTCCGACATGGTTGACGCTGTTTTAAAAGGGAGCAAACCTCAAATCAATGATACCAAGACTTACAATAACAATGTAAAAGTCGTTCCTTCGTTCTTGCTAGCTCCTTACATTGTCACCAAAGATAACTATCAAAAATTGGTTATCGACTCCGGTTATATCAAAGCGTCGGATATTCAATAAAAAAATCAATGCTTCATCTCAATTCGGTTGTCAAAAAAGGATAACCCTTTGAGATGTTTTGCCAGAATGGTTGAAATAGTTAAAACACCAAGAACCATCCATTGTTAGGTTGTTTTTATTGAAAGATTTCATAGTGGAGAAAAGCTTCGTTCGTATGGATTTCAATGGAACCACTTGATTATATTTTCAGGGTACAGCCATCGGTTAACAAGCTCCGAACCGCTTTTTTCTTAGCTTATTACCATTTCGGAGTGCCGGTGGCTTGCCTTTATTTTCAATATCAATTCGGGATTGGGTTCAAAAAACATTTTGTCGCCTCTGCTCGAAGTTCGCTATATACCTTTAGTGCCGGGTATTCATAAAGGAGAATCAAAATGGAAAATTATGTTTTGGAAATGAAAAATATTACCAAAGTATTCCCCGGTGTGAAAGCGTTGAATAACGTAAATTTGCAAATCAAACCTCATCACATTCATGCTTTGGTTGGTGAAAACGGAGCGGGTAAATCTACTTTGATGAATATTTTGAGTGGGGTTTATCCATATGGAACATACGATGGTGATATTATCGTAGATGGTGAAATATGTAAGTTTAAGGACATCCGGGAAAGCGAAGCGAAAGGCATCGCCATTATTCATCAAGAGTTGGCGTTGATTCCCACGCTATCGGTGGCCGAGAATATTTTTATCGGTAATGAACAGACCAGTAACGGGGTTACGATTAATTGGAATAAAACCCGGCAACGGACCCTTGAAATCATAAAAAAAGTTGGTTTAAATGTCAATATCGAGACCAAGATTATGGATCTTGGAATGGGTAAACAGCAACTGGTGGAAATCAGTAAGGCGTTATCGAAGGATATTAAAATATTAATATTGGATGAACCTACTGCGGCCTTGAACGATGAGGATTCCGAACATTTGCTCAACTTAATCCTGGGCCTCAAAGAACATGGAATCACTTCGATTATTATTTCCCATAAATTACAGGAAGTGATCAAAGTCGCGGATGAAATTACCGTGATTCGGGATGGAGCCACCATTGAAACGCTTGTGAAAGGACAGGATGAAATCACCGAGGCTCGCATTATCAAGGGCATGGTTGGACGGGAAATCACCGACCGCTTCCCCAAACGTCAAAATAAAATCGGTGATATCCGGTTTGAAATTGAAAATTGGAATGTCTATGATCCGACCGACGAATCCAGGCAGATCATCAAAGATGTCAATGTAAATGTAAGACGGGGTGAAGTTGTTGGCATTGCAGGCTTGATGGGCGCCGGCCGGACCGAACTGGCCATGAGCGTCTTTGGAAAAGCCTATGGCAGGAAAATTTCCGGCAGTATTAAAAAAGATGGCCAAAAGTTAGAATTACACAACGTTAGTGAGGCGATTAAAAATAAAATCACCTATTCAACGGAGGATAGAAAAAACGCCGGTTTGGTTCTAACATCCGATATCAGGCGAAACATTACACTTTCAGCACTTCCTAAAATAGCCAAATTCAGTGTGGTTGATGAAAATAGGGAAATAAAAGTTGGGGAAGAATACCGTGAAAAATTGAGAATCAAATCATCCAGCGTTTTTCAAAACGCCGGAAATTTATCGGGTGGTAATCAACAGAAAGTTGTCTTTAGTAAGTGCATATTTGCAGACCCGGATGTCTTGTTTTTGGATGAGCCGACCCGGGGAATTGATGTCGGAGCAAAATATGAAATCTATTCAATCATCAATGAATTGGCTGAAGAAGGAAAGTCGATTCTCATGATATCATCAGAATTGCCCGAAATTTTGGGAATGTGCGACCGGATATACGTCATGAATGAAGGAAGAATTGTCGGAGAGCTTTCCAGGAAGGAAGCCTCTCAAGAAAACATTATGCATTGCATTATGCAAAGTAATAGGGAGGTCTCAAAGTGATGAAACCAAACAGCGCTCTCAAGGATAATTTGGGTGATGGGAAGCAGAACAAACATTTCAAGGGTAATATTCGTCAGTATATGATGTTCATTGCACTGGTAATCGTGGTCTTGTTTTTTGAAATCATAACCCAAGGGGTATTGTTGAAACCTCTTAATATTTCCAACCTGATCTCTCAAAATGCCTACGTTTTGATTTTAGCAATTGGAATGCTGATGTGTATATTGATTTGCGGAAATATTGACTTGTCGGTTGGCTCGGTAGCCGGATTCGTGGGTGCGGTTTCCGCTGTTTTTCTTTTAAAAATGAATATGCCGGTAGGTTTGGCCATTTTTTTGTCTTTGATGATGGGCTTCTTAATCGGCGCTTTTCAGGGCTTTTTCATTGCTTATATCGGTGTTCCCGCTTTTATTACAACTTTAGCGAGTATGCTCATCTTTAGAGGATTGACAATGACGATATTACAAGGTACCAGTTTGGCGCCGATGCCGGAGAGTTATAATTTTTTGGCCGCAGGTTTTGTACCCGACATCGTCAATATTGAAGGAATTAACCTGCTGGCAATCCTTATCGGGGTTCTGGCTTCCGTTGTATTTATTGTCAGTCAAATCATTGAAAGAGCCAATCAAAAGAAATTTGAATTTGAAGTTTCGCCGCCGGCGGCTTTTATTGGGAAAATCGTGGTGCTCGTTTGTGTTATTATGGCATTTAGCTATGCCTTGGCAGTGTATAGAGGTATTCCTGTGGTTTTATTGATAGTTGCCGGTTTGGTCATCATCTATTCCTTTATTACCAACCGGACCATTGTTGGAAGACATATTTATGCTTATGGTGGTAATCCGAAAGCCGCCGCTCTTTCAGGAGTTAAAACCAAGAAAATCCTATTTTGGGTATATGTCAATATGGGAGTATTAGCTGCTTTAGCTGGAATCATCTTCACCGGCCGGTTAAATTCGGCTACACCGAAAGCCGGGAACGGTTTTGAACTTGATGCCATCGGTGCATGTTTTATCGGTGGTGCTTCAACCCTGGGTGGAGTGGGAACTGTTGTGGGAGCAATCGTCGGTGGTTTGCTAATGGGTGTTTTGAACAACGGTATGTCTATTATGGGTGTAAGTATTGACTGGCAGCAAGCGATTAAAGGATTTGTTCTCCTGGCGGCCGTTTCTTTCGATGTATATTCGAAATCAAAATCAAAGGCTTAAGATTTGGTTTGATAATAAAAAAGCGGATGTGTTATTTCTAAAAGGCACATCTGCTTTTTTATTGCTACTTCAGGCATTCGCCCCTATAAATAATATTGGCAAATCCGTTTGGATTCCTTATAATGAATATAAGATTCCAGTGAAGGAAGGAATGAATCCATATCGAATCGAGTCGCAGTGGCAAGCACCGACGGAAAATATGTGAATGAACATTTTGGCAGGGCCAAGCAATTTCTTATCTTTGAACTTGGGGAAAAGGATTATCAATTTTTGGAGCGAAGAGAAAATCAACCTTCATGCCACATGGAAAGTTCTGATGAGAGCGCTCATCTTCAGACGGTCCAATTATTAGGGGATTGCAAAGCGGTTTTGGTGGCCCGCATTGGTCCGGCAGCCGAAGAATACTTATTGCAACATGGAATTAAGCCTCTGATTATCCCGGATTTTATCGACGAAGCGCTAAAGCAAGCAAAAGAGCAGCTCTAACGGTCAAGCCGGAAGAATAAATTTTTAGTTAAAACAGGGATAAAAGTATAATTAATGTTGATTATAATAGTCAGGTATGTTAATATGAATGTATAGTAAACTACTCAAGTTTATGGGGAGTGATTGCATGAAGCTATCTACCAAAGGCCGTTATGGTGTAAAGGCCATGGTGGACTTGGCCATAAACTATGGCGGAGAACCGGTTCCCATGAAGTCGGTGGCTGAAAGGCAAAATATATCGGAACAGTATTTGGAGCAACTTTTTTCTCAACTTCGTAAAGCGGGCCTCATCCAAAGCGTCCGCGGCGCCTTGGGCGGTTACGTGTTGAGCAGGCCCCCGGCTGAGATTTCGGTAAATGACATCATGAGCGTACTTGAAGGTTCGGTGGAGATTTCCGATTGCATTGATGAAACCAACTGCAGTAATATGGATTGTTGCGCCACCCGGCTCTTGTGGGTACGGATGAAGGAAAGCATCGATCAGGTGCTGTTGTCGACGACTCTGGCAGATATGGTTGATGACTACGAAAGATTGAAAGAGAATCGAGAGGGTATGAAAATGGATAAAAACAAAGTATATATGGATTATGCCGCAACCACTTATACGAAACCTGAAGTTATTGCGGAGATGGCGCCTTTTACCCAGGAATATTTCGGGAATCCTTCTTCGATTTATTCTCTGTCCCGCGAGACTCAAATGGGGATCGATAAAGCCCGGGAAAGGGTTGCCAAGGTTTTAAATGCGGGGAAGGATGAAATTTATTTTACCGGCGGTGGTTCAGAGGCCGATAACTGGGCCTTAAAGGGTGTCGCCTTTGCCCATAAGCAACGCGGTAATCATATTATTACCACCAAGATTGAACATCATGCCATATTGCACGCTTGTGAATTTTTAGCCAAAAATGGCTTTGAAATTACTTATTTACCGGTCGATTCATACGGTTTTGTCGACCCGGAAGAATTAAAACGGGCCATTACCGATAAAACCATTTTGGTATCCATCATGTTTGCCAACAACGAAATCGGTACCATCGAACCGATTAAGGAGATCGGAGCGATTTGCCGGGAAAGAAAAATCCTTTTCCACACGGATGCGGTCCAGGCTGTGGGCCATGTTCCGATTGATGTCAAGGATATGAATATCGATTTATTATCCCTGGCTGCTCATAAGTTTTATGGACCCAAGGGCGTTGGGGCACTCTATATTCGCAAGGGAGTTAAGATCGAAAACTTAATTCACGGCGGAGGACAGGAACGGGGACGCAGAGCCGGAACGGAGAACATCGTCGGAATCGTCGGCCTTGGTAAAGCGATTGAACTGGCAAATTCCGAGATGGCCGCGGAGGATAAAAAGCTTTTACGGTTAAAGGAAAAGTTGGTGAATGGTCTCTTACAAATCCCTTATACCAAACTCAATGGCCCAACTGATGAACGCCGGCTTTCAGGGAATGTCAATGTTTGTTTCCACTTTATTGAAGGAGAGTCTATCCTGTTGCTTCTGGACAGTATGGGTATCTGCGCATCCAGCGGTAGCGCCTGCACATCGGGTTCCTTAGACCCTTCCCATGTACTGGTGGCAATTGGTGTACCGGTTGAAATTGTCCACGGTTCATTACGGCTGACGATGGGCAGCGCGACCACGGAAGAAGACGTGGACCGGGTTCTGGAAGTATTGCCGGGTATTGTGGAACGGTTGCGGGGTATGTCGCCATTATGGCGGGAACATCAAAATAAGGAGATGATTGCACGATGATGTACAGCGAAAAGGTCATGGAACATTTTATGAATCCAAGAAATGTTGGGGAAATATCTGATGCCAATGGAATCGGGGAAGTGGGAAACCCGGTTTGCGGTGATATTATGAAGATTTTTTTGAAAATAAAAGATAACCGGATTGAAGATGTTAAGTTTAAAACCTTTGGATGCGGTTCGGCCATTGCCTCGTCAAGCATGGCCACGGAACTAATCAAGGGAAAGACCCTTGAAGAAGCTTGGGAATTGACTAATAAAGCGGTTGCAGAAGCATTGGACGGGCTACCGCCTGTCAAGATGCACTGTTCGGTTCTGGCTGAAGATGCCGTTCACAAGGCCATCAACAATTACCGAACTTCAGTTGGCCTTGAACCATGGGATTTCAAAGAGCACGAAGACATTCACGAAAAGGTCCATGGGGAGTGAGTTCTTAACCCGAATCATCTCCCGCCAAGGTGTTGGGGCTGTCCCAAAAGGAAATTCGCGCCCATGGGCATGATCAAGCGTCAAGCCTCATGACTGCGCCATCCGGATGACGAAGCTTTGGCGGGAGAATCAAACGGAATATTTTGATCCTTTAGCCTGTTGCTTAATGAATATTTCGTTCATTGAGATATGTCCCATACTTTTTATCGGTCTGCATAATATGGTTGATGAGCCAATTTTTTAAGAAATCAAGCATCTCGTCGTTTAGCGACATATTATCGACATGAAACTCTTGAATAAAATGATTGATTTTCATAACAAAATTGGCATGTTCATTTTTTTGGGTTTCTAAATCAGGATAATCGTTTTCCCGTAACACCGTGGTTTCTTCGGCAAAATGATTTTTGGCATAGTCACTGAGTTGGGTAAGGATGTTTAAAATGACTCCTGTTCCGGCGTGATTCTTTTTGGCGTCAAAAACTTCGTTGATGATTTCAACTAATTTTTGGTGCTGTTCGTCAAATTTTCGGACATTAACGGTATATTTATCTTGCAGCCATATAATATATTCCATTTTACACCTGCCGATGAGTGATTGGTAAATATTTCTTCGCCTTGCTTTATTCTGCTTTACAGTGAAAACCTCCTTCTTTTTCATTCCTAAATAAAGCAACCACCGATATTATTAAAATTCTGACCGAGAATTCACGTTTTTGCAGACCAACAAAACAATATTGTGAATGTGAGAAATGATTTTGTAGATCGGAAAAACAATATTGTTGATGGGAGAAACGGTTTTGTCCCTCTGTAAAGTCGGTCGTGTCAAGGACGATGTGTAAACTTGAAAAAGTTATGAAATAAAATGAGAAATACGGTTTCCAAAAATGACAAAGGTCATGTTGCGATCTGGGATATGTATATGTGGAGGTTTTTGAATATAGGGAATAGTCGATGAAATATTTTCCTATTTTTATAAACAATATCTACATGATTTGAAGGCATCCCGTTATTCCATCTGAAAAATCTGTTAAATCTACGGACAAGCCTTGGAAAAATCTGCTGGTTGTGTTACAATTACCAATTAAAACAATGTTTTGTACTGTAGAGTCGGATAAGATACTAAGGAGGGACTGTCATGCACTGTGTACAAGAAGTTACTTCCCAAATATTTTGGGTAGGCGGCAGTGACCGGAGATTGGAAAGATTTGAGAATATGTTTCCAATTCCGAATGGAGTCGCATATAATTCCTATTTAATCCTGGATCAAAAAACAGCGCTTATGGATACGGTGGATAGCGCCATCAGTGCGCTGTTCCTGGAAAATATAACTCATGCGCTCAATGGACGCCAGCTTGATTATTTAGTGATAAACCACGTGGAACCCGATCATTGCGCCAATATCGAAGAATTGGTCCGGCGGTATCCGGGTGTCAAAATAGTCGGCAATAAGAAAACCCACCAGTTTATTGAACAGTTTTATCAATGTCCTCTCAAAAATAATTTTTATACCGTTGAAGAAGGCGATGAACTTAACTTAGGCCGCCATACCTTGAAATTTTATTTCGCGCCCATGGTTCATTGGCCGGAAGTCATGCTCAGCTACGAGCAATCGGAAAAAATTCTCTTTTCCGCGGATGCTTTTGGAACTTTTGGCGCCATAAGCGGAAATTTATTCAGCGATCAAAGCGACTTCGAAAATCTGTACCTGGAGGATGCCCGGCGCTATTACGCCAACATCGTCGGTAAATATGGTCTGCAAGTACAAGCCGCTCTGAAAAAATTGAGCGGGGCGGAGATCCGGATGATTTGCCCGTTGCATGGGCCGGTATGGCGTTCCAATTTATCCTATATCCTGAACAAGTATGACCATTGGAGCAAATATCTTCCGGAAAAAAGCGGAGTCCTGCTGGCTTACGGATCGATGTACGGTAATACCGCCAATGTGATGAACCTGCTGGCAACCAAGTTATCGCAAAAAGGGGTTTCGGACATCCGGATGTACGATGTGTCGAAAACCCATCCGTCGTATATTATTGCCGACGCCTGGAAATACAGCCATCTGGTGTTCGGTTCCCCCACGTATAATATGGGCTTATACTTTGTGATGGACGCTTTGCTCCGGGATATGGCCGGACTGCAACTGCAAAACCGTAAAGTAGCATTAATCGGTAATTACACATGGGCTCCTTCCGCGGTGATTAAAGCAATGCGCGGTTTATTGGAAAGCATGAAAAACATGGAGCTTATCGGGGAACCTTTGGAAATTAATTCGGCAATGAAACCCGAGCAGGATCCGGCTTTGGATGCACTTGCCGAGGCTATTGCCGCCTCAATCAAGAGTTCCAATTAATAGTACCTGGAATGTGCCGTAACCATAGCGGAGCACTCTTGAACCGGTAATGATTTTACCGGTTTATTTTTTTAGCAACATGGGATGAACAATAGGAAAATCGCGGGAAAATGGAGAACTTAATCGTATAGAAATCCCGTTCATCTTAAATAGCTTGAAAAATGAAATTCCATACTGGGGGGAAAGTAGAAAATGGTTCAATCGATTATTCATATCGCTTTGGTTGTGAAAGATTATGACGAGGCCATCGAGTTTTATACCAGGAAGCTTAATTTCACATTGATGGAAGATACCTACCAGCCCGAGCAGGACAAACGGTGGGTGGTGGTCTCACCCCCCCCCCGGATCGGTCGGCACAACGATATTGCTCGCCAGAGCGTCCAAACCTGAACAGGAGCAGTTTATTGGCAACCAGGCCGGCGGGAGGGTTTTTCTCTTTTTGAATACCGATGATTTTTGGAGAGATTATCACGAGATGATCGCCAAGGGGATAGAATTTGTCAGGGAACCCAAAGATCAATCCTATGGAATGGTGGCCGTATTTAAGGATTTGTACGGCAATCTGTGGGACTTGGTCCAGCTGAAAGCCACTCACCCTCTGATGCAACGGGTGAAGTAGTTTAAATAGTCAATATTCTAATTGCCAAGTAGTTTCGTCTTAATTTACGATGCACTTTGGATTTCTTCAGCTAATTGCATAAACGCAGCCAAGGCTGGCGAAATCCATTTATCTTTATGGTAAATCATTTGGGTGTGAATGTTATCATGAAGACAATTCCAATGTAAATCTGCGAGTAAGCCGCTGGTTAGCTCCTGCTCCACCGCGATCCTGGGAAGGATGGAAATTCCCAAACCGCTGGCAACACATTTTTTAATTGCCTCGATACTTCCAAATTCAAGTATGGATTCAAGTTTGACCCCGGCCGCGGCTAATTGGGCTTCGAAAATGACCCGGTAACAGCAACCGTTTTCCTCCATCAGAATCAGACTTTCCTCCTGGATATCTTGGGCTTCACAGTGATTTTTCCGTGCCAGAGGATGGCCTTTCCAAGCGATTAAAACCATCGTTTCCTTGGTGAGGGATCTGGATATTAAATCTTCATCCGAAACGGGAGTATCGAGTAAAAAAGCGACATCAATGAGATTTTTTCTTACCCAGCCATATATGTCCTTACAACTGCCCAGTTTTAGGATTAGTTTTACCTTGGGGAAACGTTGCCGGTATTTTTGTAATAAGGCCGGAAGCCGGAAAACACACAGTGATTCGGGGGCGCCAATCGTTAAGGCGCCTTTAGGGATTGAGGTTCCAGTGATTGATTCTTTGGTCGCTTCGGCTAATCTCAACAATTGTTCGGCATTAATCAATAATCGTTTGCCATCTTCGGTTAAACTGATTTCTCCCCCCAACCTTTCAAATAGTTTGGTCTCCAGTTCCTCTTCCAGAGCTTTCATTTGAGCACTGATGCTGGACTGCGCATAGTCCAGTTCCTCGGCTGCCTTGGTAAAACTACCCACTCTGGCAATGGTAACAAAGGTTTTTAAATGTTGAAATTCCATTGGATCCACCTGATTATCAAAAAAAGTGATAAGCCCTATCCAAACAATCGTCTGCAATATTCTTCGATCCATGATACTATAAATCCAGAAAATGTTCTATATCGTTATCGTTCACTTTAAAAAAATGAGGTGTTTGCAGATGAAAAAGAAACTTGGAATAACCGATATTTTTTTCCCGGCGCCGGCGGCCTTGATCGTTAGCGGCAATATTTCAAAAGAAATAAATATTGCAACGGTTGCTTGGGTGGGAATGGTTAGCTCGACTCCTTCTACGATTGGGATTTCGCTTGATAAACGAAGGTATTCCCTGGGTTTAATCCGGGATAGCAAAGAATTTACCGTAAATATTCCCAGTGCCGAATATTATAAGGAAACCGACTTTTGCGGTTTGGTTTCCGGGAAAAGGGTCAATAAATTTGCGGAAACGGGTTTGACTCCCGTCAAAAGTAACCGGATTCAGACTCCGATTCTTCAGGAATGTCCTTTTAACCTGGAATGCCGTTTAGTCGATGAAAAGGAGCTCGGCGATTATATTTTGCTTTTTGGAGAAATTGTAGAAACCCAGATGGATGCCGATAAAGTAGGATTGCAAAATGATAGGATTCACATCGATATCGCTAAAGTAAATCCTTTGGTTTATTGCGCCACCATCCGGGAGTATTGGAAATTAGGACAAAAAGTTGGGGATGCTTTTTGCGCCGGGACCAATCTAATTACAAAATGAAGGAGCTATTAAATTAGCAAGGTAATACGGCTCTTTACGCTTAAATGGCGCTTATGAAAGTTCAGTATGAAAAACCCGCTGTTTTATGAAGACAGCGGGTTTCTTTTTTAAATGATGATTTTATTTTAATTCATCCCTTGAGTTGGACATTCCATAACAAAACACTCTTTTAATTTGCATTTTGCAGAAAACAATCTGAAAATACGCGGGCCCTTTTCAGGCTTCAGTTTTAAATAATCTTCCTCAACCGTTTTGTAACAATTGAATGTTGGAGTTTGTATCGTTGAGGAATGAGCGAATGTTTCTTTTTCCATCTTGGTACGCCCCCTTCACCAACTTAAAATCAAGGAAATTAAACTTATTGATTCCTTCAATTAAATATTAACATAGTTAGTTAAAATCGTCAAATCTTTCTATATTTCCTGACTTATGATTTATTGAAAAGGGGAGCAGGGACCTTCCACAAATTTGCAATACAATTTCAAAATTTTTTGTTTTTGTAATAAATACACTATAATTTTTTAATATATCGTTTTAAATGTCCGGATGTTAATGATTTAATATTATGGATTCCGGATTCTTTGTCTTTTAGTCTTCATTTATAATTAATTATTTTATTTTTTAAGATAAAATGATAATATTTTCTGTTTTAACTAAAGAACATGATATTTCTTGACGATTACATAAACATATTCTAAGTGATTTTCCAGTTAAAACTTGTCTCTTGAGAGCGGATAAGTTAACCAGACTTGCATTAAACTGATAGGAAATCCCCTGAGTAATCTGCGCTTAATGCTCAAATCTGGTTATTTATATATAAAAAGGGGAAGGAGGCGACATTTATAAAGTAAGGTTTGAATTGATTTCACTAATAACAAAAAAAGTAGAGGTGTTACAATTTGCGTAAAAGGTATCTGTGGTTTTTATTGGTTATGATGGTGTTTTGCGGTTCGGTATTTGGAGCGACCTCTGATCCGAAGTTTTTGACGATTGGAACCGGAACAACCGGCGGGGTTTATTATCCGGTTGGTATGGCAATGGCCAATATTATTTCCAGTAAAGTGGGTATTCCAACCACTGCCCAAGTTACCGGCGGTGCAATCGAGAATAACACATTAGTCAATACAAAGGTCGTCGATATGGGAATCGCTCAAACGGTGATGTCCTATAATGCCGTGAAAGGATTGGCCCCTTACAAGGAGAAACTGAATAATGTTTCCGCTCTATTCTCCGGTCTTTCAAAGGGTGTTTTCCAAGTTGTTGTCAATAAGAACTCAGCCATCAAATCCATTCGGGATTTAAAAGGGAAGAAAATTTCTCTCGGCCCGGCGGGTGGTGGAGCCATTACCACCTTTTTAGAGGTATTCGGCGCTTATGGTTACACCGAGAAAGATTTTCAGCCGGTTTATAATGCCTATGATCAAGCCGCTGATGCTTTAGTCGACGGCAATTTGGACGCCATCGTGGTACAAGCTGCCGCGCCTACCGCAGCTTTGACCCAAATTATAGCCGCCAAAAAACCGGTACGTTTCATCTCCATTGAAGATGATATGATGCAAAGACTATTAAAAAGGTATTCTTATTACGGTAAAGAAGTGCTCGCCAAGGATGTTTATAGTACCGACGCTCCGGTGAATACTTTTTATATCGCCAATATGCTGGTGATTCGAAAGGACCTCAGTACCGATTTGGTCTACCGGATTACCAAAGCTTTATTTGAAAATCTGGATACAATCCAAAAATCTCATCCTTCGATTAAAGGTCTAACCACGCATTCGGCGGTTGAAGGAATTCCGATTCCTTTACATCCCGGTGCTGAAAAGTACTTTAAAGAAAAAGGGTTAATAAAATGAAACTAAATGCTGCCAAAACTGAAAAGGTTATTATATCAACCCTATTAACCCTTACATCGGTCATTTTTTTATACACCGCCGGTTTTGGCACTTTTTCCAGCATGACACAGAGAGCCTTATTATTGGCTCTCTTGTCGCCTATGGTATTCATAGGTTTCAAGAAAAGTGCTGAAAACAAAGGGAAGCATCTTTTAAACATTTTGTTGGCTTTAATCATTATGGCCGTGAATTTTTATGTAATAGTTGTTTGGCCGGATAGAACTTTGAAAACGAATGCGATTCCTTTGACAGATATTATAGTGGGCAGTCTTTTAGTCATTTTAATACTTGAAGCGACTCGTAGAATAAATGGATGGTCTTTAACAATAATAACGGCTTCTTTCTTAGTATATGCCTTGTTAGGACCCTATTTTCCCTCATTTTTAGCCCACCGTGGAGAAACATGGTCAAGGCTCACTAACTTTCTTTTTATGAGTACGGATGGTATTTTTGGAATTCCGCTCGATATCGTATCGACGTATATTATAGTTTTTGTAATATTCGGGGCTTTTTTAGAGGCTTTTGGCGGGGGTCAATGGTTTACTGAAATAGCTTATTCACTTACGGGACGTTTCCGAGGCGGTCCAGCGAAAACAGCTATTATAGGGAGCGCTTGTATGGGAGGTATTACTGGCTCACCTCCTGCAAGTGTTGCTACTGTTGGGACTTTTACCATCCCTTTAATGAAAAAGGTTGGGTACAAACCTATCGAAGCAGGAGCTATTGAAGCTGTTGCATCCACTGGAGGCATGTTTACACCTCCGGTGATGGGAGCTGGCGCATTTATTATGGCACAATACTTGAATTTGCCATATTGGCAGGTCTGTATTGCTGCAATTGTCCCAGCTTTTCTTTATTATATGGCCTTAATTCTAGTGGCTGATTCTAGAGCGGCGAAATATAATTTGGTCGGTTTGCCGAAAGAGAAACTTCCATCTTTTTGGAAAGCGATGAGAGATAGAGGGCATTTGGGAATTCCTATTGTTTTTTTAATTGTTACGATAGCCGGTGGGTGGTCTCCAGGCCGTGCTGCTTTTTGGTCAATATTATTAATGATTGTTGTTAGCTCTTTAAGCAAATTAACACGGCCTAGTTTGGCGAAAATACTAAAAGTATTGGAATCGGGAGCAGAACAAGTCACCCCCATCTTGATTACCTGTGCGGCGGCGGGAATTATTGTTGGAGTCTTTTTAATTACAGGATTGGGCGCAAAACTAACCTATGCATTAATCGCTTTTCATCAAGGAAGTTTAGTTTGGGCAGCTATTTGGTCAATGATTATTGCCAATATCCTGGGATTGCCATTAACTGCGACCGCAGTTTATATTATTTCTATTACAATTCTGGTACCGATTCTTACCCAGGCTGGTGCAAATCCAATTGCCGCACATTTATTTATCTGGATTTACGCCAGCATTGGTGCAATTACACCACCGGTTGCAATCGCAGCGTATTGTGCATCAGGCATTGCCCAATCTAATCCTGATAGAACGGGTTGGCTGGCTTTTAGATTTGGGATACCGGCTTTTATTATTCCCTTCATGTTTATTTTTAATCCGGCATTAATTCTCCAAGGAAGCCCAATCGATATTATCCTGGCAGTAGGTGCCGGAATTATAGGGGTAATGTGTCTGGTTGCGATGATGGAGGGATTTATGATAATTCACTGGAATGTATATTCTAGAGTTATCATGGGTGTATCAACAATTTTATTACTTTACCCTAATAAGGACCTTAACTTGGTAGGATTATTCTCAATCGTCATCGCTTTGTTGGTTAATCAATTTTTCTCTTCGAACAGGAATTATTTTAAAAATAATACTGAAAAAATGAAAGGGATAAAAAAATGAAAGATTTACGGAGTTTTATTGATCAACTGAAACAATTGCCCGGGGAATTCTTAACGACCGATGTGCCGGTCAATCCAAAGTTGGAATTGACCCGGGTGGTTTACAAAATGGAGCGGCAGCAAAACCTGAAACCGGCTTTTTTGTTTCAAAAAGTCCAGGGCAGTGATTACCCTGTTTTGACCAATCTTTTCGGCAGCAGGAAGCGGTTGGCATTGGCCCTGGATACGACTGAGGAAAATTTAAATCAGGTTTACCGGGAACGGGAAAAAAATCTAATTGCCCCGAAGCTGGTATCCTCCGGCCCCATTCAGGAGAAGGTGCTCACCGGTAGTGAGGTTGACCTGAGGAAATTACCAATCATTCATCACAATACGGAAGATATCGGTCCATACATTTCTTCGGGGGTCATGACTGTCAAAGATCCCGATACCAATATCCGCAATGCCGGGATGTACCGCTTAATGTTAAAAGGTCCCAATAAAATGGGGGTCCATCTGGCAGAAGCCAGTCACGTATTTTATATTTACCGTAAGTATTGCGAAAAAAAGCAAAATATGCCGATTGCAATTACAATTGGGGCGCATCCTGCATTTTACATGGGTAGTCTCAGCTTTTGCAGCATTGATACGGACGAATATGAGGTAATGGGCGGCTTATTGGAAAGTCCGATGGAGATTGTTCAATGCAAGTCGGTCGATTTAGAAGTACCCGCCTATGGGGAAATTTGCTTGGAAGGGTATGTCCATTGGGAGGAGCGCGGCCCGGAAGGTCCTTTTGGTGAATGGCATACCTTATACGGTGACCAACAGAATTATCCGATTGTCACGATTGAAACCATCACGATGCGTAAAAATCCGATTTACCTTGATCTATGTTCCGGGGATACCGAGCATCAAATGATTGGAGGCCTACCACGCCTTGGACAGATTTATAAACAGGTAAAGGTAGCCTGTCCGGGGGTTCGTGATGTTTACATGCCGCCGTCAGGCTTTTGTAGGGCAGCCTGTTATGTGGCGATTAAAAAGTTTGTGGAAGGCGAGGCGGCTAACGGAGCTGCGGCTGTTTTTTCTGCCGATCCCATTGTTCGAAACGTTATCTTCGTTGATGAGGATGTCAATATCTTTGATGACGGAGAAGTATTAAAAGCAATTAATCTGTATATGGATATTAACAAATGCTTCATCATTCCAAACGCCAAGGGCAGTCCGATTGATCCAACCAGCCGCAATGGGGTTGTAACCAAAATCGGTATTGATGCGACCCGGCCAATAATTCCTAAATATAAAAGAATTAACTTCAATGACGGTCTTCAGGAAATCGATATCACGAAATATTTTACATTAAAGTAAAACGAAAAGCTGGAGATGACCGAACATTTGTCATGAATGACGTGTTCGGTTTTTTCTGATTATTGAAAAAGATTAGGCAGGGGTTTATCATGCAGAAACCGATTGTGGTTGGAATTACCGGCGCATCTGGAAGTATCTTTGGAATTCGTTTGTTGGAAACTTTGAAAAGTCTGGAAATTGAGACCCATCTGATAGTGAGTGAATGGGCCATCCGGAATTTAAAGCTGGAAATGGATTATCCTCTTGCGAGGCTTCAAGAATTGGCGACTCGCATTTATGATAACCATGACCTGACCGCCCCGGTTGCCAGTGGTTCTTTTATGGCAGCAGGGATGGTGGTGGCTCCATGCTCCATGAAAACCTTGGCCGGCATTGCCAACGGGTACAGTGAAAATCTTTTGGAAAGGGCTGCCGATGTTACGCTCAAAGAAGGTCGCAAACTGGTACTTGTGCCCCGTGAGACTCCCTTAAGTCCGATTCACCTGGAAAATATGCTTAAACTGGCAAGAATCGGGGTAATAATAGCTCCACCAATGCCGGCCTTTTATATGAAGCCTGCCAATATTATGGACCTGGTTGATCATCATGTAGGCAGACTTATCGATCAATTTGGAATTGAAAATCAACTGGCGAAACGATGGGGAGAAAACCACCAATAACCTAAAAAAGGGGACTGTCTCGTTTGAAACAGCCCTTTTTTTAGGTTATCCATTTTTAGGACTTCAATTAAATCGCGCGCGGCTAAAATTGATTTAAATCTTTATGAAGGGGAACCACCTCATTCGGGCTGACGATTTTGGTTTTACCGGTCTCTTTGGTTGTCCTTGAATCCTTCGAGGGGTCGTCCAGGTAGATAGAATCAGCTTGATAAATCTGGTTTTGTTTTGGATGATTTCCAAAAATGCCAAAGCCGAGACGTTTCGAGCCTTTATTGATTTGTTTGAATTCTTTGTTGGCGCCATAAATCATGTGAGTGAGTTCGCGGACGATATTTCTCATGCTTTCCGCCTGTGAACTTAATTCTTCGGATGCTGCTGCGCTTTCCTCAGAATTGGCGGCATTCTGTTGGGTGATGGTTTCAATTTGAGACATTGCCTGGGATACCTGAGAAATTCCTTTGGTTTGCTCTTCGCTGGCGGCTGCAATTTCATCCATCAAGGAGTTGACTTTTTTGGTTTGAGCTGTGATTTCCGTCAGGGCTTCCTGCACCCTTTGGGCAACAGTAACTCCTTTACCGGATAGATCAATATTGGTTTGAATCATTGCCGTGGTATCTTTAGCCGCTTGAGCACTTCGTTGGGCAAGATTCCTGACTTCTTCGGCGACGACTGCAAATCCCATTCCCGCTTCGCCGGCCCTGGCTGCCTCAATAGCAGCGTTGAGTGCCAGAATATTGGTTTGGAAGGCGATGTCATCAATGACTTTGATGATTTTAGCTATCTGGTCGCTGGATTTTTTAATTTCCTGGATAGAGGCCATCATCTGCTGCATCTCATTACTGCCATTATTAGCATATTCTTTGGCCTGTTCCGATAGTTGAGCGGCTTGTTTTGTATTCATGGAGTTTTGTAACATCATGGAGGCAGACTCTTGAAGTGTGGATGAAGTTTCTTCGATGGCGGATGCCTGTTCGGTGCTGCCTTGGGATAACTGCTGAGCTGATTGGGATAACTGATTGGATGCTGATGTGATTTGATCGGAACTCGCAGACAATCCGTTTGCTATTTTGCTGATGGGCTTGGTAATACTACGGGAAATGGTATATGACACAACCATTCCTAAAACAATTGCAACCCCGCCCAATAATAGCAGCAATATTAAGGAATTAAAAAAAGTTTGCTCGGCTTTTTCGGTGGCAGCTTTTGCATATTCTCTCTCAAGTTGGACTAATTCTTTTAGGGAACCGAGCCACTCGACTACAGCCGGGTTGAGCTGATCATTTAATAAAGCTGATCCTTCGGCAATTTGATCGGAAAGTGCCATACCCATGACTTGAAAACTTATGGGCCAAGTACTGTCGGCCGATTGTTGAATTCTACCGAATAGATCCTTTTCTTTCTCGGTTAAACTGTTTTGACTGAGTGTTGAGTAAGTATTGTTATAATTGGAACGAGCCATGTCAATTTCTTGTTTTAACTTCATCATTTCTTCACTATTCGGGTTCATCAAGATTCCCCGAACATTTCCGGTCACGACGAGGATCGAATTTTGCATGGTGTCACTGATTTGAATGCGTTCATTATAACTGTTGAGCTCCTTTAATTGCATAATGATACCATTGGCGCTATAAACCGCTAGTCCGATCATTAAAACGATAATTACCATTAGAAAATTAAACCCCAGAGATATTCGGATTCCCAATTTGAGTTTTTGTAGCATTCCAGCCCCTCCTAAAATAGATAGATTCGTGTGAAAAAAAGAACGTAAAATATATAAATTTTATCTAAAAAAATCAAAAGGATTTTATATAGATAAAATAGTGCCAATGTATGTTTTTCTGAGATATCGCTTATTAAGGTGCTTATTTATAAATATTACTAAAATAAATAAGTTATATAATGTGATAAAAACCATATAATTATGTCTTCTTTTTTTATCGGCAATATTATCGAATAACCTGAGAAATAAGTGTAATAATTTTTGTGGAATTAATTTTTTTCTTTAAAAGTTTATTGTTTTCCATAAAATGGTGATTTAATATTTTGATTATTATGGAACTGCGTCTTTTTTTCTTTCTAATCTAAAAAGCTCAACAGATTCACTGATGAGCTTTTTTAATTTCAATTTTTAAAGTAATAGTTTTTATAAATTCAGCTAACTCTTCCGTCGATGGTTTGTGCATTTACCACCAATACCCGCCGCCCCAAAAAGGCCCATATCCCCATCCGGGTCCTCTAAAAAACGGTCTTCGATATCCAAACCCCCAAGGAACGCCATGAAAAGGACGGCCAAAGCCAAATCCCGGTCCAAACCAAAATTGTTGGGCGTTGACAGGGGAATCGGATGGAATGGAAAGTACTTGACCGACACTTAGAGTACTTGAAGTTACACCGGGATTGGCTGTCAAAATTGCATCGACAGTCGTATCAAATTCATAGGCAAGATTTCCTAAAAAATCACCAGCTTGAACTGTATATTGAATACTATCAGGGCTGTAACCCATTGACATTTTTTTCACCTCATCGCTTCATTTTGCTACATTGTATGAACCTATGATAAAATCCGTTTTATGACAAATGACTGAATTCATGTTTTATTTTCATCTACCGTAATGTCGAGATCGTCTTGTTTTTATTTGATTTTCGGTTTCTAAGGGGTATTAATTTTTTTGAACGGCTAAAAATAGTTGTAAGGAGTTGAGTAAATGAATACCCAAAGTCTTTTGGACTAAAGTTTTAAACAACTGGAGAGTAGTCGATTGGAAAAATCTCTAAAGAATGGTATAATTGCCGGAATTATTGCCGGAATACTTAAAGATATTCCGGATGCATTTTTGCATTATGGATTGAAAATTACCCGGATAACTTTTTGGGACTATTCCGGTGTGATTGCTTTGGGCCATCTTCCTTCCGGCATTGCCGAATATATTTGCGCGGTGTTTTTCGAAATTATTTTCAGTATTTTGGTCGGGTTGTTCTTTGTTTTCATAACCAAGCGAATCATCATGAAGCATTACTTTTTAAGTGGCGCTTTTTATGGAGCCGTTGTATGGTTCGTTATACGCTCGGCTGTTGTGGGGTTGGGGATTCAGTTATTAATAGATGGCGATATCGTCACTGCGGCCGTTAACTCTTTTAATTCGATAATGTATGGCCTTATATTGGCAATTATCATCCGTTTTTTAGAAGATAGAACACCGAACATAGAAATTTGAAAATCATTCAGGGGGAAATTAAAATTGATTGAGCAGAAAAAAGAACCCTCAAAAATGAATTTTAAAGATGACCCGGCTGAAACAGACAGCGGGATGTATCTGAGCCTGCTTGCAGAGAATTCAGAGGAGGCAGAGGCGGCTTTGGTTTTGAATTCTTTGGTCGATGATCGGGATAAGTTAAATCAAGAAGCGGAAAAATTAATTGACGCGGCAAAAAAATTGGATTTTAAAAATAATAATCTCTGAAACTAGGGCGTTTTTGTAAGGTACCGGCGATACAAAAAGTAGATAACCGCAGCAGAAAGCGAAACACCAATGATTAATGCAATGAGGGGAAAAGCTCTCGTTGCCGGGCTTAGCTGTCCCCATTTCCGACCGAAATATTTACCGATGACAACCAAGGCGCAATAGTACAAACTATTGGAAATAAGGACCGAAGAAAGTACAATGAAAGGTTTTACGCGAAAAAGGCCGCAACAGAATACGGCCACTATGTTCATACCGGGCACGCATTTGCCAAGAAATATAATCCCTGCGCCATATCGTTCGAACCAGTGAGCGGCAGTTTTTAAATTCTGCTCATGAACTTGCTCATGGATGAATTTCCAATCCAGCAACTTTTCTCCTTTACGGTATGTGAGAGCATAGATCATGATGGCGCCAATGGAAGTCCCCATAGAAAGCGCCAACCAAATGAGAAAAATACCTTCACGGTGGGCGCCTGCTAAATATCCTGTTAATAACACAAGACCGCTTTCAAGAGGAATCATCGGGATAAAAACATGGATGAAACTTAAGCCCAATATAATCGAAAAAAATATTCCCGGAAGATTTGTAAAATGTTCAATCCATGTTACCAGCATATTTAAAGCTCCTTCATATTTCGGCAGGCTGGAGGTTGCTGCGCTCAGCAATATAATTAGCCATTAAAAATTTAATCCCTGTCGGGTCCGTAAATATTATGAAGCGAAAATTGGGTCGCTAAAAAAATAGGTGCTATTACTATTTCTCTTGAATGAAATATAACAGGTTGTCTTCTAATCGGTAAAATAGAGGTATAACCATTATTTTCGGATATTTAAATCGCAGGCGCGCCGATTCTTCGAGGACAAAATCAGTTTCATTCTTGATATCGAATTTCGGAGCATCAGTCAAAAAATGTTCGGTAGCTTGGGAGTGACTCCAACCGGCATTTTCAACCAAACCGTTGACAAACCGCTCCTGAACCGAATATAAGTTGGCCATCCCGCAATCATTATGGGCAATTAAGGCGAGGGTTGAGAGATTGCCAACGGCGATGGCATAGGAAATATAAAAATCGGAAAATCGCAAATTCCCGCCTCCGGTGCGGATCATATAAGCAAAATTCGGGGGGATCCTTAAACTTTTTCGATTATCCATGCACATTCCAATTAAAAGCTGGGCCTTTTGATAATCCGCAAATTTATGTTTTAAATTGTGATATTCTAACAGCAATCCGATAGGCGTATTCCTATATTTATTTGGGATGGCCTTCTTTTCGGTAACAGGAATGAGTTGCATTCATTTTCTCCTTTCTCAGGGGCGCTGAGGTGACTTTGCATTGCAAATAAAAAAGGCCAACCATAATTGAGTGGGCGCAAAATCTACCCTTAAGCGCATAAGGCGCTTCCTCAAAGGTTGACCTACTGTTTATTAATTCTTCCATCGCCGGTTTGTTAAACGGCTTCCGGAGCAATTGATAACGAATAGTTTTTATAGTTTTTACATGAAAAAAAACTCTTCTGACTGTTCAGACTAGTCGTTTTCCATATGGGTAATATTTTACCATGAAATGGTCTTCGTTACAAGAAAAAGATGAAGGGTTTACAAAAAATGTTAATTTCTTTGGATTTGTGGAGTCTTATGATAAAATAGTGAGAAACTTGGATTTGATTTTCCGGCTTTAATTAATTTTTTAAAGGGAGGCCTTGAAAATGGTTACTAAAGGTCAACTTGAAGACAGTATCAGTAAAGCGATAATTCAATTTGAAAAAGAATTTTTGGGCCGGGGCCCGGAAGAAGTCAAAACTTTTGTTTTAGGCGATTTGATCTTGGTCCGGCTGAAGGGCATCCTTTCTCCGGCTGAACAACATTTGGCCAGTAATCATGAAGGGAAAATGTTGGTCAAACAAGTTCGGATCCAGTTAATTGAAAAATCCAGAACGATGTTGGAAGATATCATTCATAACCTGACCCATCGTGCTGTCATTAGTTTACATACCGACATTAGCACAACGACCGGAGAAAGAATATTCGTTTTTGTCCTTGATGATGTGCTTTATTAACACTAGAATGAGGCCTGGAGGGAGTAAACTATTCTTCCTAAATGACCGAATCGGAATCCTCAACCATCAACCGGTTATGATATAATATTGTAGTAAACTTGAAGGAGGATTGGCATGAAATTTGACTCACCTTTTATCATAACCATCAGCCGACAGTTGGGTAGTGGCGGTGCTTATGTTGGTAAATTGCTGGCGGATTTTCTCGGAATCACTTATGTCGATCGGGAGATTATCACGCAAGCGGCTAAAAAACTTGAAATGCTGGAAGATGAAGTGAAAATCCGCGATGAAAATGTAGTTTCATTTTGGAAATCTTTTTTGCAATTAAGCGCTTTTAGCATTCAGGACTCGTATTTGCCACCGCAGATGTATACTCCCAGTGATGCAGAACTATTTAAGGCGGAATCGGAGGTAATTGTCGGCATATCAAAAACTTATTCGTCGGTCATTATCGGGCGTTGCGGCTCTTATATTCTTCAGCAACATCCCCGGCATATCAGCGTTTTTTTACATGCCGATCTAGAGTTTCGGCAGAAGCGCCTCCAGGACTTATACCAATTATCTCCGGAGAAAGCTTTGAAAATGCTTCACGAAAGCGATTGTGCCCGAAATCAGTATTTTCATAAGTTCACCGGAAAAGATTGGACAGATGCCAGACAATACAATCTTTCGATCGATACAAGCTGTATTGGACTTGAAAAAACCAAGGAATTGATAAGCAATTACTGCAAGTCCATATTTGCGGAAATGGGACTTCCATCCACAGGTGACTGATGAGAAAAAAATTAGAGATTATTTTATGGATAGCGGTATGGGTTTTTGGAGGTTCCGTTTTTGCCGAAAATAGTGAAATTGCTAAAGCAGGCCGGTATTGGGATAGCCGTGCGACCCAGGGCATGACGGAAAAAGCCATTGGCGTGATGGAGAGCTTGCTGAAAACCGAGCCCAACCAATACGAAGCCCTATGGAAGCTGGGCTGTTATTATCAGTTTTTGGGGGATATGTCTTTTGGCAAGCTTAAATTGGAAGCCTATAAAAAAGGTTTGTCCTATACTGAAAAGGCCATTAAAATCAAAAACCAGGGGGTAAATGGACACCTTTGGCGGGGGTTATTAATCGGCAGTATTATATTGGAAGGCTCCAATCAGAGTAATTTTAAACTTGCTCATCAAATGGCCGGTGAATTCCAATTCGTTTTACGTTTGGAACCACAGAACGCCGAGGCCCATTTGACTTTGGCGCGATATTATGATGGAGCGTTTAGAACCGGTAATGATAAGAAAAAGGCCCTCCAAGAAATTAGCCTGGCTTTAAAATACGACCCGGATATTCAAAACGGTTGGATGGTTTTGGGTGGGATTGCAATGAAAAACAATGATCTCGCCACCGCAAAGGTAGCCTTTGCCAAATTTCTGGATAGAACAGATCCATACAAAAATTATGGCACCTTAATCCGGGAAGAAAATAAAGTGGGGGAAGATTACGAATCCCTATGGCATTTGGGGTATCTCTATGAGTTTATGGGGCAAAATTCCCCTAATAAAAAAACCAAAATTGCTTTGTTGGAAAAAGGTTTAGCTTACCTGGAACATGCTGAAAGAGTAAATCCAAAGGGAGTGGCAGGTCATCTTTACCGGGCAATCCTCTTAGGCAATATTGGTTTGGAAAAAGGAATTCTTCAAAGCCTGCGAATGGTTGAACCGATGGTTGAAGAATTACAAACTGTGGTGAAGTTGGAACCCGGAAATGCTATGGCCCATGCCATGCTGGGCCAGATTTACTGGAGAGCTCCGGGAAAACCCCTTAGCATCGGAAACAAGAAAAAGGCTTTAGATGAGACAGCCTTGGCTGTTCAATATGATCCAGGCAGCAGTGCCTATTGGTATAATTATGGCAAAATTGCTGTTGAGAATGGAAATTACGACTTGGCCCGAATGGCGTTTACCAAGGTACTTAGTTTTTTCAGCGCAACAGCGAGTTTTAAAATTCAGGCCCAGCAGGAACTCGATAAATTGCCAAAGGGATAAGTCCTTTGATGGAATAAGCCTTTTGATTGTAAGATTTATTTTTTACCAAGGAATAAAGCACGGTAAATTGAAAAAGTTGAAAGGGGTTTTTTCATGAATAAAGAGCGCGGCAGTCGCGTGGTTATTGTAGGAGCCGGTTTGGTAGGTTCGACTTTTGCTTACAGCCTAATGATCAATGGCGCGGCTTCAGAGATCATTATGATTGATGTTAACCAGGAACGGCTGGCAGGGGAAATTATGGATTTGAACCATGGAATTTCTTTTGTTAGACCGGCCCGGGTTAGAGCGGGTAGTTATGCTGATTGCAAAGATGCCGACATTATCGTGATTACCGCCGGAAGCAACCAACGGCCTGGAGAGACCCGTATTGATTTACTGGCCCGAAATACTGAAATTTTCCGGGGTATTATTGGACAGATTACCGCAACCGGAACAGAGGCTATTTTATTGGTTGCTACCAATCCGGTGGATATCATGACTTACATAACTTACAAATTGAGTGGGTTGCCGGATTATCGGGTTATTGGATCGGGAACAGTATTGGATTCAGCACGATTCCGTTATCTGATAAGTTCTCATTGCCACGTGGATCCATCCAATGTGCACGCATACATTATCGGAGAACACGGGGACACCGAGGCGCCGGTTTGGAGTTTGGCCAATATTGCCGGTATCCGCTTCAGTGACTATTGTCCATTATGCGGTGGAGGCTGTGAAAAACCATTGCCCAAAGAAGAAATTTTTGATGATGTTAAAAATGCCGCCTATAAAATTATCAAAGGAAAAGGCGCTACCTATTATGCGATTGGTTTAGCTTTAACTGAGATTGTCGAGAGCATTATTCGTGATGAACATTCGGTATTAACTGTTTCAACCTTATTAAAAGGAGAATATGAAATTGAGGATGTTTATCTGAGTTTGCCATGCGTAGTAAATCGGAAAGGAATTGAGCGTAAAATCCAGCTTTCACTTTCGCCTGAAGAAGAAAGCGCTTTTCGCCGTTCGGCTTTGGTGCTCAAGGATCTGCAGAGCCAGATTAAGTTGTTATAGGACCGGTAAGTCTTTTGGTACTTTTTGACCCGAATTTAATCTTTTCCAGAGGTGAATGAAAATGGAGCAACAGCAGTTCCGTGAATGGCAAATCATAGCTGAAGTATATAATCATGACGAAGCCTATTTTCTAACCGGATTGCTAAATTCCGTAGAGATCCCTGTAAAAATGGAACGGGAAACCTTGGGGAATATCTATGGATTGACGGTGGGACCTTTGGCGACGATCAAGATTTTGGTGCCCTGTGAGCGGGCCGATGATGCCCGAAAGCTCCTGGCCGAGCAAAATGAAGAGAATAAGCAGAACAAGGATGAAGCGGAATCTTAGCCGGTCATTCTTTCGGAAGAAAATGGAACTTTTTGATGGTTTTTTCGTTGGAGGGAAATATGGAGTATCAATCATTTACGATAGGCGATTTGATGACCAACTGTTATGTGGTGTGGAAGGGAAAAGAAGCCGGAATTATTGATCCCGGCGGTCCTGTTTCCGGCATTGAAAGATTTTTAATGGATCATTCATTACAATTACAATGGATTATCAATACCCATGGACATATGGACCATATTGCGGGCAATGCTGCCTTACATCAAAAGTATGGTGCTCCAATTCTGATTCATGCGGCAGATCGTGAAATGCTTACTTCTCCAACCGCTAATTTATCGGCCTTTATGGGAAGAAACACCATCAGCCCCGATGCGGACAGGCTCCTTGCAGATGGCGATCAGATTGCCTTGGGAGATGAATTTCTCCAGGTTATTGCAACTCCGGGTCACACTCCCGGTGGAATTTCTTTATATACTTTAGGTTTAGCCTTTGTCGGAGATACTTTGTTTTTTGAGAGTATTGGACGGACCGACTTCCCGGGAGGGAGTCACAGGCAGCTGCTGGATTCCGTCCGGAAACGATTGTTTTCTTTACCGGCTGGAACCAAAGTATTCCCCGGGCACGGCGAACATACATCCATTGGTTATGAAATGAAAAACAACCCGTTTGTCAATGAAGATTGTAACGATTCATTATGAAATATTCAGTGAAAATTAAAGATTCCAGGGAACTTCCCAATGTTTTAGCGGCTTTAAAAATTATCGATCCCTGTGCCGAACTGTCGGATGAGCAATTTGACATCCGGTTGATTGTTGAATATTCTTCCGATTTTCAGGTGCGTGTCTGGTCTCCGGATTTACCTTCCGGGGATAATGTTCAGCAATTGCAGGATCGTGATATTTTTGATTCGCGTTATCAAGAAAGTGATTATCCAAAACGAAAAAAAGAACTTATCCGTTTGGGCATTATTTCGCTGCTTGGAAAGAAATTTCATAAAAAGCCTGTATGGGGGATTTTAAGCGCGGTCCGGCCGACCAAAATTTTTCATCATTTACGCCAGCGTGGTTTTTCAATTGAGGAAATCCGCGATAAACTTTTGAATATTTATGCGCTCATACCGGAGCGGGCGGAACTTCTTATTCAAATTGGAAGCCATCAGGAAAAATTTTTTAAGCCCGCCAACACCATCAGTTTGTATATCGGAATTCCTTTTTGCCCTAGCCGCTGCCGCTATTGTTCTTTTGCCGCAGTATCTTTGGAAACCCATCAACATTTAGTCCGGGGTTTTCTCGAGGCGTTATATTTGGAGATTACCGCTACGCAGCAATTGATCAGGGAATGGGGCTTTCTGGTAGAAAGCGTCTATATGGGTGGAGGTACCCCCACCAGCCTGAGTACGAAAGATTTTCCGATTTGCTACAAGTCATTAAGGAATGCTTGATTTCCGATCATACGAAGGAGTTTACGGTTGAAGCCGGGCGCCCTGAAACTATCGATATCGAAAAGTTAAAGGCTATGAAAGACGCCGGAGTTACCAGAGTTTGTGTGAACCCCCAATCAATGCATGATTCGACTTTGCAGCTTATTGGTCGCCGTCACACGGTGATGGAGTTCCTTCAGTCGGCGGCTTTGGTAAAGCAAATGGGTGATTTTTTAATCAACATGGATCTGATTCTAGGTCTGCCGGGGGAAAAGGGAACTCATTTTTTGGAGTCGTGCCGGCGAGTGTTGGAACTGGGACCGGATAATGTTACCATTCACACCTTAGCTCCCAAAAGAGCGGCTGCCTGGCACAAAGATTTTGCGTCATTGGCTTTGACAGAAGAACAGGATATTAATAAAGCATGGAATCGGGCACTTGTTATGTTAGGAGAGAAACAATTTTTTCCATATTATATTTACCGGCAACGTTCGATTTTAGCTGATCAGGCAAATGTCGGCTTAGCTAAACCGGGAACTGAAGATATCTATAATATTCAAATGATGGAAGAACGTCAAACGATTTTCGGTTTAGGAGGTGGGGCGATCACAAAATGGGTCTATGGACCGGACTTTCAGGTCGTGCGGCTCCAAAATCCAAAGTGTCCTGCTACCTATCGCCGGGATATTCAGGAACTGATAGTAAAAAAAGCCCAACAAACCCGGTTACTTCTTGGTTGACATTTAGGTTTACATTAGGTACAATATTAAACGTACTTTTGCTAGGTAAATAAATACTAAGCGTATCTATAATTTACATGTTTATTTAATAAACACGTTTACTTGTAAAGTTTACTCGTAAACGAGTTTACTTGCAACTTAGTATTTTATGGGTATTTGGCTCATTTTTTTTTTGGAATTTATAAAGGGGAGGAATTTTAATGGGTATGTCAATTTTGTCGATTCGTCGTTACGCCAAACGTATCTTAGCGCCTGTCATTCTTGTTTTGGTCGTGGCGATGATGGTTGGAGTGTTTTATATCGGTTTTCCGATGATGACCAAAGAGAATACCGGATATGCCGGCCCATCAATCAAAGTCAACGGCCAAAAACTTTCGGATGAAGATTTTAACAACTATATGGCTCAGGCCGGTCAGCAAGCCAGTCAGTTTGCGCAATACGGTATGTCTTATACCGAGGCCCAAATCCGTGACAGCGCAATCAATATGGCTGTACAAAATATTGCATTCCAACAGGAAATGGACAAGGTTAAGTCCAAGATCAAAGTCAAAGGCTCCGAAGTCGATAATTTGATTCATAAATATTTACCCACCGAAGAAGAAGTCCAGAGCTTTATGGAGCGGCAACAATTCACCAGTAAGCGTCAGCTCAAGGATATGGTTAAAAAGTCTCTGGAACAACAAAAGTTCATTGCTTATAAAGCTAAACAATTAAAAGTGAAAGTTTCTCGCGCCGAAATATTGGGCCAATTGGATCAAATTACAGTCAGTCATATTTTAATCGGCTTAAAAGATCAAAACAATAAACCCCGGACGGATGCTCAGGCCCTGCAACTGGCGAAAGATGTTTACCAGAAAGCCACCAGCGGTCAGGACTTTGCGGCCCTTGCCAAACAGTATTCCGAGGATCCGGGTTCCAAAGATAAAGGCGGCACCTATGGCCCGATGGGAGTTGACCAATTTAAGGGCAGTATGGCAAAGGAATTTGTCGACGGCGCTTTGGCTCTAAAAGTCGGTCAAATCAGCGCTCCGGTTAAAACTCAATTTGGATATCATATCATTAAGCTTGATGCCCATGGGTTACCGACCGGTAGTGAATATAAAGAAAAATACAACGAAGTACGGGACAATTTATTGCTTCAGAAAGCGCAACAAAGTCCGGCATATAGTGACTGGATGCAAAAAGTTAACCGTCAAGCTCTCAGCAAGCTGGAGATTCTTGATCCCGGACTGCGGGCATTTCGGTTAAAGAATGAACAAAAATGGCAGGAAGCTTCCGAAGCCTATGAAAAGGCTTTAAAGAAAGGTTATTACAAGAACCGTGTGGATACCTATACTGACGCTTCCGAAGTGTATATTCAATTAAAACAGGCTGCTAAGGCTATCGATGTTCTGAAAAAAGCTCCAGCTGCAGTAATAAATAATATTGAGTACCAAGAGGCTTTGGCCAATGCTTATAAAGCCAATCAAAATATGGATCAAGCGAAAGCCGTTTTGGTACAATGGGGCCAGGCCCATGCCGATGATATTCAAACCCATGCAAGGTTGAAAGATATCTATACTTCATGGAATTTGACGGACTTAGCGGCTCAGGAAACCCAGACTATCGCGAATATGCAGAAATTACAGGCGGAAAAAGATAAAGCATATCAAGAAAGCTTGAATCAGCAGCAATCTGCTGCTGGACAAACTCAACCTGCGGCTTCTCAACCGACTCCGGTTAAAAAATAAAAACCGGGAAACGATAAATGTTAACGCGGAGGGTGAATTAACACCTTCCGCGTATTCGTATATGGATTCATATCCATACGTGTTTTTATAATATCGATGATTTAAATTTTTTAAAAACGAGGCGGTTTCATTGGCTCAAATTAATGCTCCTAAAGGAACATATGATCTTTTACCCGAGGATTTGACTCATTGGTATTACTTAGAGGGTAAACTGCGGCAGATTTTTCAAGAGTATGGTTACGCCGAAGTAAGGACCCCGATTTTTGAGCATACCGAATTATTTCAACGCGGTATTGGTGAGACTACCGATATAGTTGAGAAGGAAATGTTTACTTTTCCGGATCGGGCCGGCCGGAGTCTGACACTACGCCCTGAAGGTACCGCTTCTGTGGTCAGGGCTTTTTTGGAACATAATTTGGCTGCTTCCGGTGGAATTAATAAACTTTATTACTATGGTCCGATGTTTCGTTGCGAGGCGCCTCAGGCCGGCCGGTTCCGCCAATTCGTGCAATTTGGCGCCGAAGTCCTGGGTAGCGAAGATCCACGGGTCGATGCGGAAATCATATCCCTGGCGGTCAATTTTTATAAACGGTTGGGGATTAGCGATTTGGATATCAATTTGAACTCAATCGGTTGTCCGGAATGCAGACCGCTTTACCGGCAGAGACTGATTGAACATTTACGACCCAGGGCTGAAAAATTATGCCCGAATTGTCAGCGACGGCTGGAAAGAAATCCTCTACGGCTACTGGATTGTAAAAACCCTATCTGTAAGAGTTTAACCGAAGATGTACCCCTGATAACTGAAACACTATGTCCAAGTTGCGGTTCCCATTTTCAGCAATTGCGTGAACTGCTGGATGCAGTTGGAATTCAGTATCGCCTGAATCCGCGATTAGTCCGTGGCTTCGATTATTATACCAAAACTGTATTTGAGGTATTAGCCGGGGATTTGGGAGCCCAAAATGCCCTTTGCGGCGGCGGGAGGTATGACGGTTTGGTAGAAGAATGCGGAGGAAGTCCCACTCCGGGGATTGGTTTTGCAGCCGGAATGGAACGCCTTTTGATGGTGTTAAATTCGCGAAACTTGCTGCCGAAGGTAACTTCCAAACCCCATATTTATCTTGCGCCGCTGGGAGAAGCAGCCCAGATGAAGATTTTCCCACTGGTTATCGGGTTAAGGGAAACCGGGTGGGTCGTAGAAACTGATTTTCAGAGCCGTAGTCTGAAATCTCAAATGAAACTGGCCAATAAATTGGGAGCTCCGATCGTAGGGGTCATTGGCGAAGCAGAAATGGCAAACGAACAAATTTTAATCCGCAAAATGGATACCAGTGAGCAGCAAACGATTGCCATTAGCAAACTACAAGATTTTCTAAAAGATGAATTTTCACGCTGAACTTTCTGTTGACTATCGACAACAAACTTCAGTATAATTAATAATAACATTGGATTTGTATAAATTAATTTTATAATAGTAATGATAAGGAAAAGTAGCTATTCGAGTAAAACGTCTCATCCTGGTGAAAAAAATCCGAGACTTTCTACTTAAGTAGGGCGTTTGTTCATTGGGGTGCATTGGATAATGAATGAAACGCTCTGCTAGTTCCTTTAGGGAGAGGGCACCGTGACTGAAAGTGCCTTTAGGTCCACTGATAGTGAAAAACACCTTTGAACTGACTGGGTGAAAGTACGCTATGGTTTGCGTAATGATAATCCGATCCGTATTTCTGCGTTAAGGAAAAACGAGTAGAGTAGGCAAGACTTCGCATGTCGATATCGGGGATCGTAGTGATATCGGTTAGCAATGTAGAAGGCAAACTCTATGAGGGTGGTACCACGGGTAAATCTCTCGTCCCTTATTTTTAAGGATGAGGGATTTTTTATTATGATGATTGTCTCAACTACGGGGATTCAAACCCTCAGCTTTAGCTGAACAAATTGCCTTCGGGTTTGAATCTCCCGGTTCTTGCGCCAGTAAACTGGCGAGCTGACTTCCAGTCGGCCAAAGAACCCACCGGCTTTTAGCCGGTGATGGTTGAGTTAAACTATATGAAAGGGGCTTTATGATGCATCAATATCGAACCCATAACTGTGGGGAGCTATCTGAAAAAAATGTTGGAGAAGTCGTTCGAATTGCCGGATGGATGCAAACCATTCGGGATCATGGCGGAATTATTTTTGTCGATGTCCGGGATCACTATGGTATCACCCAGGTAGTAGTGAATGGAGAAACTTTAAAAGAAGCCGTTATTAAAATTCCCCGTGAGTCGACGATTACGGTTTTGGCAACAGTAACCAGGCGCTCGGAAGAGACTGTCAACCCCAATTTGTCTACCGGATATATTGAGTTAAAAGCGGAAAGCGTGGAAATTTTGGGTAAAGTAAGAAATTCTTTGCCATTTGAGCTTTCGCTGTCGGGTGAAGCCCGCGAAGAGCTACGGCTTAAATACCGTTTTTTAGATTTGCGAAATGATAAACTACATAAAAATATTATTTTACGTTCAAAAATCATCCAGAGTGTTCGGCAAAAAATGATTGGCATGAATTTTATGGAAATTCAAACTCCGATTTTAACCAGTTCATCCCCGGAAGGAGCCAGGGACTATTTGGTACCTAGCAGAGTGCATCCGGGTAAATTCTATGCCCTGCCTCAAGCTCCTCAACAGTTTAAGCAGTTACTCATGGTTTCCGGTTTCGATCGTTACTTTCAGATTGCGCCTTGCTTTCGAGATGAGGATGCCCGCGCCGATCGTTCCCCGGGAGAATTTTATCAGCTCGATATTGAAATGGCTTTTGCCACCCAGGAAGATGTTTTCGCTGCTGTGGAAAAAGTTATCTCCGAAATCTTCGGAGAGTTTTCGTCGTGGAAAGTGACGACCAATCCTTTTGTCAGAATACCTTATAAAGAAGCTATGCTGAAGTATGGTAGCGATAAACCGGATCTTCGCAATCCGCTGTTAATTTACGACATCTCTGATTGTTTTAGAAATACGGAATTCAAAGCCTTCCTTAACCGGACAGTACGAGTCATACCGGTGCCTGATTGCAGCTCGCAATCGAGAAGCTTTTTTGATAACATGGTGGAGTTCGCTACCAGTATCGGTGCTAAAGGTTTGGCATGGCTCAAAGTGGATGATAATTTGGATTTCAGCGGACCGATCGCCAAATTTATGAGCGCAGAGGTCAAAAAACAAATTGCCGAGATTAGCGGCGCAAAGCCAGGACATGCTCTGTTTTTTGTGGCGGATCATTTAACGGAAGCCGAAAAATTGGCGGGTCAGGTCCGAACTGAATTGGGTCGAAGGCTGAATTTAATCGAAAAAGAGGTCTTTAAATTCTGTTGGATTGTTGATTTCCCCATGTATGAAATCAATCCGGATACTCATCAACTTGAGTTTAGCCATAATCCGTTCTCAATGCCCCAGGGAGGAATGGACGCTCTTCTTCATAAGGACCCCCTGGATATTTATGCTTATCAGTATGATATTGTCTGTAACGGAGTGGAATTGTCTTCGGGAGCGGTTCGGAACCATGACCCGGAAATCATGATCAAAGCTTTTGAGATTGCAGGTTATACCGGGGATGAAGTTCAGAGGAAATTTCCGGCTTTGTTCAATGCTTTTCAATATGGGCCGCCACCTCATGCCGGTATTGCGCCTGGGATCGACCGGATGGTGATGCTGATTGCCAATGAACCCAATATCCGCGAGGTTATCGCCTTTCCAATGAGCAGTAAGGCCCAGGATTTGTTGATGGGTGCACCATCAGAGGTCACGGACAAGCAACTCCGGGAATTGCATATTAAAGTAGATGTCAAATCCTAATGTTTTTGCTTTCCGGTTCCAAATTTTTTTTGCCGAATTTTCAGGCTCAATGATTGCTGGGTTTTCCGGGTTTTTTATCCGGATTGCAATTGAGTTTCCGTTCTTTGGAACTTGAAGGTTAATTCAAGCTGTGGTATGATCAAGACAGGTCAAATAACGGAACCAATGAAGATAGATAGATCATAAGGTTTTTTTGATTGATAATTTTAAAACCCTGCTTTGTACGTGATGAAGCTGATTTTGTTATGAACCAACATAGCTACCTCGGGAGTCCGGCTCTATTTATGGCAGGTAGGCCGTCTTTTTAAGACGGAACCATAAAGTAAATAGGAGGATACCCACCTTGCTTGCGCAGGGTTCAGGTAACGATCAGCATAACGGCATAGTGGGGCTTTATTTTGTCTTTCGTTGAATAACCCCTTTAAATATGGTATTATCATATGGAAAGGGCTTAGACTGAAATTTGGTTTGGAAAACAGGATTGGAGTTAGCTTAAGTTTATTGATTGAGGAGAATTCGCTATTTTTTAATATCACGGGTAGCTAAGGGAGTTATGGTGATCAGTCAGAGTCAGATGCTTAAAAATAAAATCCGTCAAGAAATGAAAATCAAATTGGCTGCGCTTGCCCCCGAAGAATACCATCCATTGAATTTTACAATCGAACAGCGTTTTTTTAACCTGCCAATCCTTCAGACATCTCAGACGATTATGCTCTACTACTCAATCGATCATGAAGTTGCAACGGCTTCAATTATTTTGAAGCTATTAAAAGCGGGGAAGAAGGTTGCTTTACCGACCTGTATCGATAAGAAAAATATTAGGGCCGGTATTGTTCATGATCTTAATGAACTCAGACCCGGGGTTTTTGGAATTCATGAACCATTATTATCTTCCGTGGAAATGAACCCGGCTGAAATCGACCTGCTGATTGTCCCCGGCGTTGCTTTTGACCGGAATGGAATGCGTTTAGGTCATGGCGCCGGTTATTATGACCGGTTTCTTTCAAAAACAACCGGCTATAAACTTGGGTTGGCTTATGATTTTCAGATTATTGATAACCTTGCCTATGAAAGCCATGATGTTCCAATGGATGCCTTACTTACGCCGTCCGTTTTTCAAGAAATCGGAAAGTAACCATTAACCTTTGGTTCGTAGCTTATCATGTTAATGGCGGTTTACATTTTACAAAGCACCAGATAAAGTAGCATTTTTTCTCTTTATTTTTTTAATGAATTACCGATGAAGAACTTATGAAGAACATTGATTCAGATTGAGATTGTAAAATCCCTAGTAGATGGTGAGGCCAATGTTTAAAGAATCGAATCGTAAAAAAGTCTCCATCTTTTTTTATCTATTCATAGCTGAAGTGGCAGTTATTTTATTTAGTATCGGCGCGGTAGGAATTTTCAGTTATTTTTTAGGAGCCAATCTGCTTGACAAGGTTGCTAACCAATTGAATTCAGTTCTACCGGCGATTCAACATCAAAAACAGCTTTTATTTTTCCAGATCGGCTTGGTGATGCTTGTCTGCGGGATATTGGCAATTTTAGCAGCCTTTTTCATTGCTTGGAAGATGGCTGAAATATTGAAACGTTTTACTATCAAACTTCAAGATCTCGTCGGCGCTAAAGAAAATTTAACTCAGCGGCTTCATACGGCGTCCTCGATTCAAGAAATTGCTTTAGCAGAGGATAGTGTTAATCAGCTTCGGGATTATGATTGTAATGTTTTACAGTCGGTATTTAGGTTAACGGATGGATTAAACGAATTAAACCGGAAACTGTTAACGGCTTCTCAGGATGTAGGCACCGGAGTCAAACAGGTTTGCGAAGTTATGACCGGGGTCAATCGCAGCGCCGAAAGTCAATCGGAAAATACATCCCACCTTGCCGAAGTGGTGCAAAACATCTCCATCAGTTCGGTTGAAGCGGCAACTGCCGCCGCCGAGGCTCAAAAGGTTTCCCTTCATTCCAGGCAGGCTGCTGAAGATGGCCAAATTACCGTCAAAGAGACGCTATCTCTTTTAATACAAATTGAGCATTTTGCCGGTAAATTAAAAGATTTAAGCAACGATTTAAATGCCCGCTCGGAGCAAATCCGTCGTATACTGGATATTTTGATTTATATCTCCAGGCAAACTAAAATTTTGGCCCTTAATGCCAATATTGAAGCGGCAAAAGCCGGCGAAGCGGGCCGGGGGTTTGCCGTTGTCGCGCAACAGATTCGCGATTTGGCCGATAATTCCCAGGATTCCATCGGTGATATTGCCGAACGTATCGGTGAAGTTCGTGAGGCTTTGGCCGAAACCGTTTCTTTGGTCGGCAGTTTTTATGAATTGGTGGAAAAGGGCGGCAGTAAGATCATGGAGGCTGAATCCCATTTGGTTGAGATTCAGGAAAGTTCCGATTCCAGTCTGTCCTTGGTTAACCGTCTATCAGAATTAGTGGCCAATCAAAGCAGCCCAATTGAAGAAGTCTCCTCTCTGGCGCAAAATTTAGCCGGGGCCAGTAAAGAGTTTAGACTTTCCAGTCGCTCGGTAGCGGAGACAGTCAATCATCAAGCGGGAGCCATGAAGGAATTTTTAACCCACGCAAAAGATATTCAACTGATTTTGGACGAATTGCAACGTTTGATCAGGGAATGTAAGCTGGATTGATTTTTATGGGTGTGTTAAACAAACACCCGGACAGAAAGGGAAACACTTTAGTCTTACTTTCTATCCGGGTGTTTAAATTATTTGCAAAAGGGGAAGTTTTTTAAACAGTTCGCTTTTTCATTTGGAAATCAATTAAAACGGCAACCATGAGAATGAACCCTTTGACAATCTGCTGCCAGTAAGTTTCCGTATTCAATAAAACCATGCCATTATCGAGGCTTGCCATAACCAAAGCTCCGATTATAGCGCCAACGACATTTCCTTCGCCTCCCATCAGACTAGTGCCGCCGATTACGCACGATGCGATTGCATCCATTTCGAAGCCTGTTCCGGCCGAAGTGGTAGCGCCATTTAATCGAGCGCTTAGAATCACCCCGCCGATGGCGCCCAAAAATCCGATTAACACAAAGGCGAACATCGAATTAAGCCGGATATTAATCCCCGATAACCGGGCAGCCTCGTTGTTGCCGCCGATCGCATAAAGATAACGGCCAAATCTGGTTTTGGTACTAATGACGTAAAAGATTACCGCCAGCCCTAAAAGGATTAGAACCGGAAAGGGAACGCCCTCGTAACTGTTGAGAATGAAAATGACTCCTAAAATAAGAATACATACAGCCAAAATAACGATAATTTCCAATGGCAATGGTAAAACATTAAAATTATACTTTTGCCGGTTGATCCGGCGTTTTGTTCGAAAGAAAACATAAATCAAAGCAGCTATTCCAGCTAAAATCCAACCCAACTCGGGGGATAAAAATGCCTGACCAATTTGTACGAACGAATTGTTTAAGGGTGAAATTGTTACGCCACCGGTTAAGCCCAATATCGCCCCTCTAAAGATCATCATTCCGCCTAAGGTTGCAATAAAAGCCGGTACTCTCCAATAACAAACCCAAAGCCCTTGCCAAAAACCAATCAAGATACCGACAAGTAATGCTATTGCAACGGCTTGCGGAGTGCCCCATCCGAGTTTAAATTGAAATAAAGCCGCGATTGCGCCGGTCAGGCCGACGACGGAGCCCACGGAAAGGTCAATGTGTCCGGCCACAATGACTAAAACCATTCCCAGGGCAAGAATGCCCGTGATGGACATTTGCCGGATCAGATTCGATAAATTACGTGGCGTTAAAAAGGTACCTTCGGTAAGAAAGAAGAATAAAACCCATATTACCAATAGAGCCAGTACCATGATGTAGGCTTTATAATCGAATGAAAAATGAACAGAATCCAATAAACCTTTTTTAGCTGGGATTTCATTGTTTGTTTTCATGATTTAACCTCCGGTCGCTAATTGCATTATTTGTGCTTGACTGGTTCCAACTCCGGGTAATTCCCCGGTGATACGCCCCTCGCGCATCACTAATATCCGATCACTCATGCCTAAAATCTCCGGAAGTTCCGAAGATACCATGATGACGGCCAAACCTTGACGTACCAGATCATTCATAATCTCATACAATTCAACTTTGGCCCCTACATCAATCCCCCGGGTCGGTTCATCCAGGAAAAGCACTTTGGGCTTCGTCATTAGCCACTTCGCCACAACCACTTTTTGTTGGTTGCCGCCGCTCAAATTATTGGTTTCCGTCTCCAAAGAAGGGGTCTTAATAGCTAAATCATTGACATATTCCCTCCCCGACAACACTTCTTTATTATTATTAATTAATCCGCAGGATAGTTTTTTTAAACTCGCCAAGGTTATATTTCTAACCACACTCATTTTCAGAACCAAGCCATACCTTTTCCGGTCTTCGGAAACAAAACCCAGGCCGTTCCGAATGGCATCCAAAGGCGATTTAATATGTAGTTTTTTATTTTCCAGATAAACTGAACCGGTGACTTTACCGGGAAAAGCTCCGAAAATACTGGTAATCAGCTCAGTGCGGCCGGCTCCCATTAAGCCGGACACGCCCAGTATTTCGCCGGCCTTTACATCGAAGGAGACATCCTTCAGAAGTAATTGACCGGGATGATTGGGATCTTCGGCGTTAAGATGTTCGATACGGAGCAATATCTCACCAAATTTTCGGGACTCACGGGGGAAAAGGGTTTTAATTTCCCGGCCCACCATCATTTCGATGATTTTGCTTTCGGTCAATTCACTTACCGGGTGGGTGCCTATCGTGTTGCCATCCCGCAGAACGGTTACCCGATCTGCAATTTGGAACACCTCGCCAAGACGATGGGAAATGTATATGCAGGTAACACCCTGAGATTTTAATTCCCGTAATATATCAAACAATGTTTTGGTTTCACTTTCGGTTAAGGCCGCAGTCGGTTCATCCAGCACTAAAATACGAGCTTTTTTGCTCAAGGATTTGGCGATTTCCACCAGTTGTTGTTGACCGACGCCTAAATCTTTAATTTTCCGGTGAACCGGGATATTCAGTTTTACCCGGTTTAATAATTGAATGCTTTGATGATACAGATTATTCCAATCGATCAGTCCCTTACTGACCGGTTCATTTCCCAAAAAAATATTTTCCCCGATGTCCATTTCTTTGATTAATGCCAATTCCTGATAAATAACAGCGATTCCAGCCGTTTCAGCTTCCTGAATATTATGAAACCGACAACACTTTCCATCCATAAGGATTTCTCCGTCATAACTTCCGAACGGATAAACTCCGCTTAAAACCTTAATTAAGGTTGACTTCCCGGCGCCGTTTTCTCCGACCAACGCATGGACTTCGCCGGGGGCTACTTGTAAATTTACTTTATTCAAGGCCTTGACACCCGGGAACTGTTTGGTGATTTCCCTCATTTCTAATACGTAGGGTGAGGTCATCGTTGATTGCCCCTTTCAGAAAAACATATCAAAACGTGATGACGACTTGGTAATAAAATTTTCTGGCGTTCCAGATAATCCTTATTTTTTGATACAAGCGTCCCAATAACGATGAAAAGAGGGGAGGAGAGAAGAACTCCGCCCCCCTTTGGAGTTGATTATTTTCCGTAGATCTCGGCTTCGGTATGATATTTGTCGGCTACGATAACGGACTTCATATTTTTGGCATCAACTTGAATCGGTACCAACATGATGGAGGGAACTTTAATCTTGCCATTTTCGGTCGTGGTATTAATTCCGGTTACTTTTCGCTTATTGGCCAGTTCTATTGCAACTTTAGCAGCACTGGTAGCGATTTGTTTGATGGGTTTGTAGATGGTGACAGCTTGAGTACCGGCCACCACACGTTTACAAGCGGCCAATTCACCGTCTTGACCGGTCGTAGGAACTTTTCCATCTAATTTTTGTTCGGCTAGTGCCTGAACGGCACCGCCGGCGGTTCCATCATTAGCGCAAAGAATCGCTACAACGTTATTCTTATATTGAGTAAGTCCGTTCTCAACATACTTTAAGGCTTTTTCAGGAGACCAACCTTCGCACCACTGTTCAAATACCACCTTGATATTGGGATATTTTTTCAAGATGTTTTCAAACCCTTGGCGTACCAAATGGGCGTTGTTGTCCGTCGGAGAACCGTTAATAATGAAGTAATTGCCGTTGGGTTTAGTTTTGCAAACATAATCAGCCATTAATTCGCCGACTTTAACACTGTCAAAAGACACATAATAATCAAGGTCACTGTTTTTGATTAGCCGGTCGTAAGCAATTACCGGAACTCCCGCTTTATGGGCGGAATTTACAATAGCGCTGGCGGTATCGCCGTTTTGAGAAATAACCACTAGGGCCTTAATCCCTTGAGTAATTAAGTTTTCACATTGACTATTCTGTAAGTTTTCATCGCCGTTAGCTGCGGCAACCAGCACGTCAATTCCGGCTTTTTTGCATTGCGCGACGAAAATATCACGGTCGTTTTGCCATCTCTCCTCTTGTAATGTGGCAAAAGAGATTCCCACTTTGATTTTACCGGCGCCAATACCTGGTACCGCCAAAACAGTCAGCATTAGGGATACAGCCATTACGAATAAAACATACTTTTTCATTTGATTACCTCCCGATTTATTATTATTTTTTCGGACTCCAATTTTTCTTTCCCTAAATCACCTGCCTTTTTCTCCAAAGGGATCCCGGTTGGGATTGGAATATTTACTACTATTTCATACTACACACTCATTTAAAATATCACCGTTTATTCCCAAAGTATCTGGAGAATATTGCAAAACGCAGCCAAAAATTTGTAAAAAAAAATTTACATCCCTGTAAATTAATTTTTACTAGTATTTTTTTGCGGTAAAAAAAGTACTACTTTGGCCATTTGGATTTGGGAATATTTAGGTAAATCTCATTTTTCTTATGATAATTGTCTTTGATGATGAGATCGATGTTATCTTTATCAATCGGAATGGGGTTGATCGTTTCCGAGGGGACCAGATGCTTGCCGTTAAATGTAGGGGCTGAGTTGGTTTTGATTTCCTTACCGGCCCCCAGCATCATCGCTAAATCTGCCGCACGGTAGGCTAATTTTTTGATGGGTTTGTAAACGGTCATTAGTTGTGTGCCTTCAACAATACGTTGGCAACCCGACAGGTCGGCATCATGTCCTGCCACCAATATTTTTCCTGCCAAACGCCATTCCGCCAGAGCTTCAATGACCGCATTTGCCAGCCCGTCATTGGCCGCGATCACGGCCTGAAAACTTTTCTTTTCATTGAGCAAAGCTTGAATATCTTGATAAGCGGCCTCCGGCCGCCAATCTTCAGCCCAAGTTTCAAAAATGATTTTTATCTTTTTTTCTTTTAGGTAAGTACCTAAAATGTTTTTGTAGCCCTTATCCAACAAGTAGCAATTATTATCCGTGGTTGGACCGTTGATGATGACGTAATTCCCGGCAGGAACTTTATTCACTAAATACTCAGCCATATACTCTCCGACTTTAACACTATCAAAGGATATATAAAGATCCAGAGGCGCATTCCGGATTAACCGGTCATAAGAAATGACTTTAACCCCGGATCTTTTAGCCATTTGAACGGCTAAGGAAGCTTGGTTTAAATCATGGGGCACAATCACCAGGACATTAATTCTCTGTTTGATTAACTGCTCTACTTGCCGGTTTTGTTCTTTGGCATTATTATTGGCATTTTGGAAGATGACTTCTCCTCCCAATTGTTTGATTCTTTCAGAAAAAAAGTCCCGATCCCGCTGCCATCTTTCTTCTTGTAAAGTCGCCATGGATAAACCGATTTTAATCGGATGCAAACTACCCGATGATTTGGAAGATGGTTGCCGCCAATTCCAGCTGATGAAGATGAAGCAAGAAAACAGGATGACTCCTAATAAAAGCAGTCTTTTCATATCTTAGCGTTCTCCCTTCATTTGGATTTGTTCGTCGCGGTATTCGGTGGGAGTCATTTCATAATATTTCCGGAATATCCGGCTGAAGTAATTGGGATCATTATAGCCAATTGAAAAACAGCATTCTTTTACGGAAATTCCTTGCGCCAAAAGGGATAAGGCTTTATCCATTCTCAATTTGGTAACATACTCGCTGAAACTGACCCCCATTTCTTCCCGGAAAAGTCTGCTGAAGTAAAAAGGACTGATGCCGATGGTATGCGATATGTCATCCAAGTTTACAGTTTGGGTAAATTGGCGATCAATAATCTCTTTTGCCTGGCGAATGATGGTTTTAATTTGATTGGCTCGGCCCTCCCGCACCAGTAAAGCCAAACTGATCAATCGCTGGGTAATTTCTTTTATTATTTCATGTATGGTTTGTTTTCCTTTAAATAGGGCTATGATTTGTTTAAAACCGGGTAGACTTGTATTTCCGGCTTTAGAATCCCTGCCAATCCGGTGTGCATTAACCAATAACTCAAGCAAATAGAAAAATAAGCGATCCTGATTTTCCTGGAAATGGGTATATTTCGAAAAAAGTTGAGTTGTTAATGTCTCGACTTTTTCGGCATTTCCATAACGAATGGAGTCCAGGATTTCCTGAATCTTTTGGTTAAAATCATGTTCCCAGTCTTGTCCATGCTGTTTCTGGACATCATTGTAATGAAAAATGGGACTCTCCCCACAATAACTCAAAGCCAGCAAGGATTCTTGGTAAGAACGTTTTAATTCGGACGATGCGGGATAAGTACGCCCGATCCCGATGTGAATATCGGTGATTGTCGGTTCTTTTTGGATAAAGCCGATTATTTTCCGGGATAAAGATATCGGTTCAAGATTGGTTGCCGGTAGATTGGGTCCCAGCGGAATAAAAATGGTCAGAGGGTTGGTCTTAACCGGTGCAACCAGGCAAGGAGTCAGATGACGGATTTCTTCAGCGATGTCATTTGTTTTTTGCCGAAGCACAAAACTCAATTCCACCAAGGCGTCCATTGGGATATTCATTTTATGACGGTATGAAACGGCTAAAAAGAATCCGCTGGTGAATTGCAAAGCTAATAATTCCTGGTATTGGGCTAAAGCATCTTCGGTGATTCCGTTGATCAGTTCGATAATAAACTCATTTTCAATGATGGGTAATAATTTTTTGTAGCGTTCCCTCAAGACTAATTCTTCGAGACGTTCTTTGCGTATCTTGGCCAACTGTTGTCTGGCCCGGTCAACAAGTTCCAGTAAGCGCGTCTTATGAATCGGTTTCACCAAATAATCGTAAACATTCAGCCGTATGCCTTCTTGAGCATAGGAAAAATTTTCGTATGCTGTCAATATAACTAAAATAGCGCTGGGGTCCATCCGGCGGATCTCGGTTAACGCTTCTAAACCGTTGATTCCCGGCATTTTCATATCCATCATAACCAGTTCCGGATGGAACAGATCTGCTTTTTCAATTGCTTCCCGCCCGGTGTGAGCGATTTCTAGTTGTAGGTCGGGCTCCTTGCCGAGAATCAGACAAATAGAATCCAACATAATCTGTTCATCATCAACAACCAATACTTTCATTACAAACCTCCTCAATAATTCTTCTTGAAGGGTAATTTGATCCGGATGGATGTCCCCTGACCCGGGACGCTATGGATGGCAAATAAATCTTCTTCGCCAAAAAAGAGCCGTAGTCTCTCCCGGACATTGTGCAAACCTAAACCGGTAGTATGACCGGTTAGCTGCGCGCCTTGCTGGATTTTGATTAAAGTTTCGTTATCCATGCCGACTCCGTTATCTAAAACTTGGACAATTGCGGTTCCCCATTCTTGATATGCCTGAACTTCGATTCTGCCGCCATTTTCCATGTCTTCGATCCCGTGGATTAAGGCATTCTCTATAATTGGCTGTAGCGTTAACAATGGAATCAGGTAATCCAACACTGCCGGTTCGATTTTAACTTGAAACTGAAAACGTTCATTACCAAAACGGGTTTTTAGAATAAAGAAATAAGTATTCAAATGGTTGAATTCATCTTGAAGGGTAACCGGAGTGTCGAGAGTCCGTAAATTATAACGCAGCAGGGAAGAGACTTTATCGACGAATTCAGCGGTTCGCTCTGCATTCTCCATGATTGCCAGTTGAACTCCGGCATTGAGCATATTGAACAAAAAATGCGGATTGATCTGGGATTGGAGAGCGTGGAGTTCCGCCTCACGCAATACATTTTTCATGGAAAGGTTTTGTAACTCTTGCTCCTGAAGCCGGATTTCCAGATCCGATTTGTTTTTAATCTCGGCAATCAGCCGGGTGATGCTGGTAACCATCTCATTGAAAGCCCTGGTTACGACGGAGATGTCGTCATTGCTGGATATTTTCAGTGGAGATATGGAAAAATTCCCTCTGGAGATTGACTTGGCAGCCTCAACCAGGTTCCGGAGAGGTTTAGTAAGGCTGAAACTGGTCCAAAAGGTAATCAGAATACTGAAAATCAGCGCTCCGATAATCAGAAATAATCCTAATTGTTGAATGTAAATAAGACGCTGCGAAATTAACAAATACTTGCGGCTATTGGCTTCCAATTGCTTGGTAATTAAGCGTTCAATGGCCCATTTAATGTTGGCGTTATAACGGACTACCTCATTAAAAGCCTGAAGGTATCCGGCGGAATCCCGGGCCCGTTTGGCCTTTTCAGCGATCTCGGCCTGTTGTAAAAAAGAACGGGTCATATTGCGAATATTTTCCAACAAGAGATAATTTTCCGGTGTTTCTTCGATAACAGTCAAATTGGAGTATTCGGAGTCTATCTCCTGAATGTAAAGGTAATATTGTCTTAACATATAGAAGTTGCGCGAAACCAAATATTTTTCAAGAAAAGAGACTGCGTTATCAATATCCGCGCTGAATTCTTTCAGCCGAATATTATTGGTGAGCAAGCTATTGATTTGGTTCAATAAAAATTGTTCATGATAATATGAAAAAAAGCTTACCGTAGCAAAGATAGCGATCATCGATAGAAAAGGGAAAAGCAACTTACTGCGAATGCTTTGGGGTATTTTTCGGTTTGTTGTTTCCATGTTTCTCATCTTTTTCCATTGTATTTAGATAGGAATGAACATTATCGCCATTGATTAAAAGGAGAGGACTATTATATTTTTCCTGAAGGGTTTGGCCTTGCTTGAGCCGGATGACCGTAAGCATGCTTTGAACGCCAAGTTTAAAAGGATCATCGGTTAATACGCCCCAAATCACTCCCCGTTTGATGTAATTAGCGATTTCATTGGTGAATCCACTGCCGATAATGGTAACATGGGTCACCCGGTTTAGATCAACTACCACTTTGGAAACACCCAAGGTATCACTGGCGTTGGAACAGATAATGGCTTGAATTTCCGGGTAATTGGTCAAAATAGATTGGGTTTGTTCCTCGGCGCTGATGCTGCCTCCTTTTGAGGTGAGGATCAGTTTTAGCTGCAATCCGGGATGGCCCCGGAGGGCATCTTGGATTCCTTGTAGATAATGGTAGTAATTCGTACGGGAGTAATTGGAATCCACTAAGACGGCTATCTTTACAGACCCCGAAAGAGCCTTGATTAAGGCATTGCCTGTTTTATAGCCTAAGTCATACGTATTAATGCCCACTGTGGAAAGCTGTTTCAGATCATCGATATCATTCGAGAGCGCTACAACGGGGATTTTTTTTCCAATCGCCTCATGAATCAGAGACTTTATGGAAGGATTGTTTGGAATCGAAACCATGATTCCATCCACGCTGGATAACACGGACATTTCTAAAAAACGCTCCATCTCTTTTACATCTAGAAAACGGGGATTGAAGATTTCCAAAGCCACTTTCTCCTGATTGGCGACCTTGAGTGCTCCGGCATGGACTTCTTCCCAGTATTCTTCGTCCGTATCCCTTGTTATCATTACAAAATGGAAACGATAGTTGCGGGGATCTTCCGAGTGGAACGTCAACCCGGTTTCTTTCCATAAAAAATCATTGGTATTATAGATTAAAGCGATCACCACGATCACAATCAGAATTATCAATAGGCTAATCCAGTGGTATTTCATGTAAACCTCTGCCAGTAAATAAATTAATTGATAACTGAGGGATCCATTAGGAAACGGTTTATGTAAATTAATTTAACAAATGTTTAGAAAATCCTTTTTTCAGGAAACCTGCGGATGTGGTTTGTGTTTATCATCATGAAATGGTATAATATTACGGAAAATTGGGCTGACACTTTTTGGGTAAGATTACGTTTATTTAAAATGAAAAGTTTTGGGGATGAAAGCTGGAATGGCAACTTCTTTACGATTTGGACTGTTTTTGCCTTTTCCAAGTCTAATACCCTAAAAATTATAGATATTAAATCGGGGTGCAGGAATGTTAAAATTATTGAATGAGTTATGGGATACCAATTTACGCGAAGTCAAGAATCTTCGCAAGCGGATTGTAGGCATTAATGAGCTGGAAGCTGAATTTATCAAACTTTCCGATGAACAGTTACGGGAAAAAACAGCTGAATTCAAAGAACGTTTAGCCGCGGGAGAAACTCTCGACGATTTGTTGCCGGAAGCCTTCGCCACCGTCAGGGAAGCCGCCAAACGGACCTTAAAACAGCGCCATTTTGATGTTCAGTTAATGGGCGGTATCGTCCTTCATGAAGGCAAAATAGCCGAGATGAAAACCGGTGAAGGAAAAACATTGGTTGCTACATTACCGGTCTATTTAAATGCTTTATCCGGCAAAGGGGTTCATGTGGTGACGGTCAATGATTATCTGGCCAAACGGGATAGTGACTGGATGGGCCGGATTTACCGTTTTTTGGGGCTTTCAGTCGGGGTGATTCTTCATTCGTTAAACGCCGAGGAAAGGCGGGCCGCCTACCATGCGGACATTACTTACGGCACCAACAATGAGTTCGGTTTTGATTATTTACGGGACAATATGGCTTTTTCCGTAGAGGAAATGGTTCAACGTGAGCTCCATTACGCAATTGTCGACGAAGTCGATAGTATTTTAATCGATGAAGCCCGGACTCCTTTGATCATTTCCGGTCAGGCGGAGGAATCCACGGATCTTTACTATAAATTTGCCAGAATCACACCAAAGCTACGGATTGAAGAGGATTATACCGTTGATGAAAAAGCCCACACCGTTGCCGTTACCGAGGAAGGCGTGGCCAGGGTTGAACAGATGGTTGGCGTGGAAAATCTTTATGATGACCAAAATACCGATATGGTCCACCATTTGAATCAGGCTCTTAAAGCCAAAGAATTGATGAAGCGGGATCGCGACTATGTGGTCAAAGACGGTGAAGTCATTATTGTTGATGAATTCACCGGGCGTCTGATGTTCGGACGCCGCTACAGCGAAGGCCTTCATCAAGCGATTGAAGCGAAGGAAGGGGTCAAAATTGAAAATGAAAGTCAAACGCTGGCGACCATTACCTTCCAAAATTATTTCCGGATGTATGATAAATTAGCCGGTATGACCGGTACCGCGGAAACCGAAGAAGCGGAATTCAGGAAAATTTATAAATTGCCGGTAACCGTCATGCCAACCAATTTGGATATGGTCAGGGCGGACCATCCCGATGTGATCTATAAAACCGAATCCGGTAAGTTTAGGGCAGTTGTCGATGAAATCGCGACCATTCACGAAACGGGCCGTCCGGTCCTGGTAGGTACCATCTCCATTGAAAAGTCGGAAGTCTTGAGTGGAATGTTGAAACGTCGCGGTATTCCCCACCAGGTATTGAATGCCAAATACCATGAAAAGGAAGCCGAAATCATCGCCCAAGCGGGCCGTTCGGAGTCGGTGACCATCGCTACCAACATGGCTGGCCGTGGTACCGATATTGTGCTCGGCGGTAACCCTGAGTTTTTAGCCAGGGATATCCTGCGTTCCCGGGGTATTGAACTGGAACAGGCCACGGATGAAGAGTATCAGATGACTTTGGAGGAAGCCAAAAAAATTACCGAGGGGGATCACCAGAAAGTCATTACAGCCGGTGGTTTGCATATCATTGGTACTGAACGGCATGAGAGCCGCCGTATTGACAATCAGTTGCGGGGACGCGCCGGCCGCCAGGGAGATCCGGGTTCCAGCCGCTTCTTTGTGGCGATGGAAGATGATTTGATGAGGCTTTTCGGGGGTGAAACGATTTCGGGCCTGATGGAACGGCTTGGCTGGACCGAAGACATGCCCATCGAGCATAAAGCTATTGCCAGTAGGATTGAAACCGCTCAACGCAAAGTTGAGAGCAGAAACTTTGAAATCCGGAAACATGTGCTTGATTATGATGATGTCCTGAATAAACAAAGGGAAATTATTTATGAGCTGCGCCGGAAACTTTTGTTTGGTGAAGATATTCATGAAAAAGTGCTTGAGATGTTCGACGATGTCATCCGGCAGTTGATGGAAGTCTATACCAATGAAAAGGTTATTCCGGAAGAGTGGGATTTGGAAGGTCTTTTGCAGGCGCTCTCTATCAACCTTCTGCCACAGCAGTCAATTTCTTTGGAGGAAATTGCCAAAGCCAATTACGAAGAACTCCATGACATCATTCATAGCCGGGCCATGGAATTTTATGAGGATAAAGAAGAGGCAATCGGTACCGAATACCTCAGGGAAATCGAAAGACGGGTCATGCTTCAAACGATTGATACCAATTGGATGAGTCATTTGGAGGCTATGGATGACTTGAAGGAAGGAATAGGCCTCCGGGCATACGCTCAGAATGACCCGCTAGTTGCTTATAAGATTGAAGCTTATCAAATGTTTAAGGAAATGCGGGATAACATCAATGAGGAAGTTATCCGGGTTCTCAGTAAATTTCAGTTGGTCTCCGAGGAGAAAATCGTTAAGAAACCGAAAATCCGCAATATTGCCACCAATTTGAATGAAGACGGCACAACGGCGGTTCACCAACGAACGGTAGGGAAGAAAGTGGGCCGAAACGATCCCTGCCCTTGCGGAAGCGGTAAAAAGTACAAAAAATGCTGCGGCCAGTCAGCGGGATGAAGTAACCAATAACTAATAACTATGATAAGGGTGATCGAAGTGATTGAAGCCAGTGAATTAAGAAATCGTTTGGGTGGATTAAAAAAGCGTTTGTCGGAATTAAGGGAATATCTTTGATTTAGCTAAAAAAAGTGAACGCATTGATGAATTGAGTGTTGAGGCCGGGGATCCAAATTTATGGAATGATCCGGCTAATGCTCAAAAGATTTTGCAGGAGATGACCACCTTAAAAAATCAAGTCCAACAAATCCAGCGCCTGGAGGAGCAGGAGGCAGATTTGTCCGGATTGCTCGATATGGCGGTTTCCGAAAATGAAGAGGAACTTTTCACCGATATTGAAAATGGAATCGGTCAGCTTGAAAAGACTGTGGACGGGTTGGAGTTATCCAACATGCTCGGGAAGGAGTTTGACCGTTTTAATACCTACCTGACCATCCATCCGGGCGCAGGCGGCACGGAATCCCAGGATTGGGCGGAGATGCTGCTTCGGATGTATGTAAGATGGGCGGAGCGTCATGGCTTTAAAGTCGAGTTTCTGGATTTTCAACCGGGAGATGAAGCGGGGGTTAAGAGCGTTACGCTTTATATCGGCGGTGAAAATGCTTTTGGATATTTAAGGAGCGAAAAAGGTGTTCATCGTCTGGTGCGGATTTCACCGTTCGACGCCTCGGGACGAAGACATACCTCCTTCTCTTCCGTGGATATCGTCCCGGAAATTGACGATACCATTGACGTTGAAATTCGGCCGGAAGATTTGAAAGTGGATACCTACCGCTCCAGCGGAGCCGGTGGACAGCACGTCAATAAAACCGAATCGGCAATCCGGATCACGCATATACCTACCGGTATTGTGGTTGCTTGCCAAAACGAGCGTTCTCAATTTCAAAACCGTGACCGCGCCATGCAGATGTTACGGGCCAAAATTTATGAATTGCGCCGTGAGGAACAGGAAGCTAAGATGGCGAAAATTAAAGGGGAATATTCCGAAATCGCTTGGGGAAATCAGATACGGTCCTATGTATTTTGTCCTTATACCATGGTCAAGGATCACCGGACCGAGGCGGAAACCGGGAATATTCAGGGAGTTATGGATGGTGAACTTGACCCGTTTATCGAAGCTTATTTACGATCCGATCTGAATAAGTAAAAGAGAGTTTAGAGATTGTGTAAGTTACTTTTCGGTTCATGTTAAAGATTGATAGGGATACCAAACTCTGGTTACACTAGGTAACTGGAGTTTATTTTTTGGTATCGGGGGTTTATCCTTGATAAACAGAAATATATATTACCGCAGGGTATTAATTCTTTTCGGCTTCCTATTTGTGATTTTCGGCGCACTGTTGGTCCGTCTGATTATCATTCAGCTCTGCCGCTATCCGGAATACTCCAGAATGGCAGCGGTGCAGCGCCAGATTCCGTTGGTGAAAAACGTGCTGAAAGGCGCATTTTTTGATCGTCATGGCAAAGCGTTGCGGGGTACCGCCAAAACTTGGTACTTATTGATCGAAAGGACGACTCCCTTCCGGAGGAAGCTGATAGCCGGAAAATTGAGACCTTTAATGACTGGTAATTTTGAAGAAAAGTATTCTCAAAATCAGGAACAATCTTTTTGGATATATCCAAAACCATTAAGCAATTTACAAATCACCGCAATTTGCGCTTCCGGTTTATCGGAATGCAAAATCGTTGGCGGCCAGGCGCGGAAAGATCGTTATCCGGGGATTGCCTGGCACATTCTGGGCATCAATGATAACGGTCGCGGATTGTCCGGACTGGAAAGCCTCTATCAAAAATTTTTATATGGCGCCGGGAACTATGGGTCTATTTTTACTTTAAATGATGGAGAAAAAGGATATTTTCCAGGGCTGGGTTTACGTTTCCGAAGTAATCCAAATCCCTCCGGCGTGGTATTGACCATTGATTCCCGGATACAACGGATCGCCGAACAAGTCCTGGATAAGCACGGAATAACCGGCGCCATTGTAATCCTGAACGCGCAAACCGGAGAGATATTGGCCATGTGTAGCCGGCCGTTCCTTGACCCCGTAGGAAAAAACTCCATGGAGAATCTCCCCTATCTCAACCGGGCGGTATCCGCTTATCACCCGGGGTCTATTTTTAAACTGGTAACCTTAAGCGCCGGTCTTGATAACGGTCTTTTGGACCCGGATGAATATTTTGAAGATCCCGGATTTTATCAAACCGGCGATAAACGCTGGCGGTGTATAACTTCAAACGGGGGACATGGCGTGATCAGTCTTAAAGAAGCGCTGGCTTATTCTTGTAACCCGGTCTTCATTCAAATTGCCCTGAGATTAAAACCAAAGTTAATTTTGGATTATGCAGAGCGGTTTGGCCTCGATCAGCCTTTAAATATTGGTTTGCAAGATGAATCATGGGGCAAGTTGCCTTCAGGAATCGGCTTTTCCGATGGGGATATTGCCAACCTGGTCCTGGGTCAGGGTGATGTTTACACGACACCTTTACAGATCGCTTCTTTGGTTCAGACCATCGCCAATGACGGAATTCGATGTCTGCCCCGGCTGGTGCTGGGAACGATTCAAAAAGGGAATGATCTCAGTAAATTGAACCCGATTTCAAAGAAACGGATCATTAAAACGGAAACTGCGTTGCAAGTCAAGGAGATGATGGCTGCGGTAGTAACCTTTGGAACCGGAAAATCTGCCCGGCTTCCCCGGGGAGTAGCAGGAAAAACAGGTACAGCACAGGTAAATAACGATTTAGAGGGGCCATCCCATGCGTGGTTTGCCGGTTTTACCCCTGTGAACCGTCCCGAATATGTAGCCGTTGTTTTTTGTGAACAGGGGTCTTCCGGCGCTGAATCGGCCGCGCCTTTGTTTAAAGAAGTTATGGAGAAAGTTACCAAGATAGCAGACTAGCACTTTCAATGCTGCTGGCACATAGGCTATGATACACCCAAAGTTCGGGCGCATCCAATAAAACCTATGGAGGTGGCATGAAAATAGATGGTTATTCCCATCTTAGGGCCGTTGATAGAAATTGTATTAACCGGCTTTTTTTATCTTTTCGGTTATATTTCAAACAATAATGTTTTTCCCCTTCCTTTGACAGAGGAAGAAGAAAGCGTCTTGTTGGCCAGGTTAGAACAGGGAGATGAGGAAGCCCGCAACATTTTAATTGAGCGTAACCTAAGATTAGTCGCCCATATTGTCAAGAAATTCGACAGCACCGGGGAGGACGTCGATGACTTAATTTCCATCGGTACCATAGGTTTAATTAAAGGAATCGGAACCTTTAAGCGGAATCGTAATACCAGGCTAGCCACTTATGCTGCCCGCTGCATCGAAAATGAGATCTTAATGCACTTACGGACAATCAAGAAAAATAAAAACGATCTACTGCTTTATGATTCCATAGGTTCGGATAAAGAGGGCAATGAAATCACGTTACTCGATATCCTGGATACCGGGGCCGAAATAGTTTCCGAACAGGTAGAAATGAAACTGGAGGAGGAAAAGCTAAAAGAGAGAATAGCGCTTCTCACGAAAAGAGAACGCAAAGTAATTGAATTACGGTATGGATTGGTTGACGGAATCAATAAAACCCAGCGGGAAATTTCAAAATTATTGGGAATTTCGCGTTCTTATGTTTCGCGGATCGAAAAAAAAGCTTTGCGAAAATTGTTTTCGGATCTCAATATCTGTGACGGCAATGGAGATTAGAAAAGTTTGGTAAACGAATTATGTATAGATTTACTCCGGGTTGGCTACTCTATAATCAGAGATTTGTAGTAGCCGAGGCGCAGATTGATAACGGCTCCGTCATTAACGGCCTAAGGCCGCGCGACCTGATGCGCCAAATGCGCATCCCAGGGTCGTTATCAGTCGAGCAACTGATTGGTATGGGTTCAAATTGCAAGACCACGCGCGCTTCACAATTGGCAGTTCAATTGTGCCCACGCGATGGATCCATACCGGTCTGCGTCAGATTGTACGGGTTGGGCCAACTTATTACGGTAGTCCAAAAAATTGTTTTTACAGTTTTCGATTGCCGTGGTAGGGAAACCTAGGCCGTATAGTCGGGCCCAGATTGTCCTTGGAGCGAAAGGGTTTGTTTGCAGCCATAAGCACGCTGGCGTGATTTGGTTGCAGACAGATCACTAAGTTTCAATGGCAGTCGGTCAAAGGTTATCGTAGTATGTGTAATGGGTGTTTGTAGCCGTCAATATCGGTTGCAGGTATCCACGTAACGTGGTGCGGTAGCCGGAGATAAAGTTACTACAAGTCTCTTTTACTTAGTAATAACGATATAAAATGGTATAATCATCATTAAAGGTAAAATATAGCTGTTTATCTGGATATTTAAACCTTGTTTTAAAAATCAATATCCTGTATTATATAAACATAGTCCCTAAGTGTACGGGTTATTGTTTTAGGGACTTCTAGAGTATTCTCTTGACGCAGACGTCGGCGGACAGGCGGATGCTCACCCCACCTAGGGCCAAGCCGGCACCCAAAGTGGCTGAATGTCTAGTTTTTGTTTTAAATGCTTTTTAGTTTTTAGCTTTTTGGTTTTTTTGGTTTTTCGGTTTTACAGTTTTACCCTTATAATATTATGTTTTTTACATAGGCCACCATCCGGTGGTTATTTTTTTTGTTTAAAAAGTCAAAGTACCTTGACGCAGAGGCTAAAATTTGATAAAATTCTTCAAAATACTCCAAATGCATTGATTGGGAATACACATTGGAATAAGGTCATAAACCCATAAAGTTGCTAGAAGAGAGCTGTTGGTTGGTGCGAAACAGTGTGGCTTAACCGTTGTGAACTCACCCAGGAGCAGTCGTCTGAAAGCCATGGTAAATGGGATGGCAAGTAAGTCCGGCCGGTTGCTTACCGTTATCAAGAGAAGGCATTCGTTTTTTCCGGATGCCGTCAAGTGGGCGAGCGTATTTGTAACACCTTGCCAAAACGGAGTGGTACCACGGAAGTTAAAAGCTTTCGTCTCATGCAGAAATGCACGGAGATGGAAGCTTTTTTTTATAACTTAGATCGTAAATTAAACGTGTCCCCAAGGCCGTTTATGCGCGCGAACGCAAAAGGAGGAAACAACATGAAAATTGCATTTTCAACCCTTGGTTGTCCTGATTTCGATTGGACGGATATTTACTCAATGGCCAAGGATCTTGGTTACGACGGTATTGAAATCCGCGGACTGGGGCAAGAAATCTTCGCCGTGAAGGCCCAACCTTTTATGGAAAATCAGTTACCTTCCACTGTCCGGAAACTAGCCGAGTTGCGCCTGGAGATCCCTTGTCTTTCATCGGGTTGTTGTTTGAAATTTACCGAAAACACTGACCTGAATGATCGGGAAATCATGGAATATATCAATTTAGCCGTTAAACTAGGCACACCCTATGTCCGTATCCTCGCCGACCGCAACCCCAAGCCGGACTCGGAAGTTGATGACTCGTTGGTCGTTGCCGCGTTAAAACGGCTGGCCCCGGTTGCCGAAGCGAAGGGGGTAACCCTTTTGGTGGAAACAAACGGTGTGTACTCCGACACCGACCGCCTCCGTAAATTGCTGGATCAAACGGCCAGTGATGCCGTGGCGGCCCTTTGGGATATTCATCATCCATACAGGTTCGCAGGGGAGAAGCCTGGAAAAACAGTGCAAAATTTGGGCGCTTATATTAAATACGTCCATATCAAGGATTCGCTCGTTGAAAACGGTGAAATCCGTTACCGGATGATCGGCGAAGGCGATATGCCCATTGACGAATTTATGTTCGCTTTACGTTCCATCAATTATGACGGATATGTTTCCCTGGAATGGGTTAAACGTTGGATGCCGGATCTGGGAGACGCCGGAATCGTTTTCCCGCATTTTGCGGAATTTATGACCCGCTATACGAAAAGAAGCGCCGGAAAAAGCCGTTTGCTCACCAATAAAGCGGGTACCGGCCAATATATCTGGGAAAAGGAAACGCTGATTGATTTGACTTTCCCTCAAGTGCTTGACCGGATGGTGGAAGAGTTTCCGGGCCAGTATGCCTTTCGTTATACCACCATGGACTATACCCGGACTTATTCGGAGTTCCGGGATGATGTCGATACGTTTGCCCGCTCTCTGATTGCCCTGGGCGTGAAACCCGGCGACCATGTTGCTGTTTGGGCCACCAATGTTCCCCAGTGGTACATTACCTTCTGGGCTGCTACCAAAATCGGCGCGGTTTTGGTCACGGTGAACACGGCCTATAAAATATATGAAGCCGAGTATTTGCTGCGTCAATCGGATACCCATACCCTGGTGATGATCGATGGGTATAAGGATTCCGACTATGTCGGAATTATCAAGGAGCTTTGCCCGGAGCTGGAAACGGCTGAAGCGGGAAAGCCGCTTCATACCAAACGGTTGCCTTTTTTGCGGAATATTATTTCGGTAGACTCTGAACAGAGTGGTTGCCTCACTTGGGAGCAAGCTATTTCCCTGGCCGAAAAGGTGCCGGTTGAAGAAGTTTACCGGCGGGCCCTGGCCATCAACCGCCACGATGTTTGCAACATGCAATATACTTCCGGTACCACCGGATTTCCGAAGGGCGTTATGCTGACCCATTACAATGTGGTCAATAACGGCAAGAATATCGGTGATTGCATGGATCTTTCCACCGCCGACCGGATGATGATTCACGTGCCGATGTTTCATTGTTTCGGAATGGTATTGGCGATGACTGCCGCCATGACCCACGGGGTGATCATGTCTCCGATACCTTCTTTTTCGCCGAAATTGTCACTAGCCTGTATCAACCAGGAAAAAATAACCTGTTTCCATGGAGTTCCGACGATGTTCATCGCCATGCTGGAGCATGAGGATTTTCCGAAGACCGACTTCTCTCAGATGAGGACGGGTATTATGGCCGGCAGCCCTTGCCCGATTAAAGTCATGGAGGATGTAGTCAGCAGAATGCACATGACGCAGATTAGTATTGTCTATGGCCAGACGGAAGCTTCTCCGGGATGCACCCAGAGCCGGGTGGATGACCCGCTGGAAGTGCGGGTCCATACGGTAGGCCGGGCTCTGCCGGGGGTTGAATGCAAGATTGTCGACCCGGCCAGCGGTGAAGATTTGCCGGATAATGTGGACGGTGAGTTTGTGGCCCGCGGGTACAATATCATGAAGGGTTATTATAAAATGCCGGAAGCCACTGCCGCAGCCATTGACGAGAACGGCTGGCTCCATACGGGCGACTTGGCCAGGCGTGATGAGAACGGCAATTATAAAATCACCGGCCGGATCAAGGACATGATCATCCGCGGCGGGGAGAATATTTATCCCAAGGAAATTGAGGACTTTATTTATACCCACCCGAAAGTGAAGGATGTCCAGGTGATCGGGGTGCCCGACCAGCAATACGGCGAGGAAATTATGGCTTGTGTGGTTTTGAAAGGCGGGGAACAGATGAGCGAAGAGGAAATGAAGGATTTCGTCCGTTCCCATATGGCCAAACATAAAACTCCCCGCTACGTTGATTTTGTGCATGAATTTCCAATGAATGCGGCCGGGAAGATTTTAAAATATAAAATGCGGGAACTGGCTGTAGAGAAACTGGGATTACAAGCGGCCAATAAGATTGCGACAGCGTGAGTCTAGGACTTTTATTTTCTTATGAAATTCCCCTTATAGATTTTTCCAAGGGTTGTTATCCCATTGGATGTTTTTCCGGGATATAAAAAAAACGGGGCCTATCCCTTTGGTGGGAAGACCCCGGTTTTTAATTTTTAGGGATTTCCTCTCCGAAAATAATGGCTAAATAATCCCTCATCCCGTTAAGGACCCGATAAACTGAAAGGAATTCCCCTTCGATTTTATAAAATATAAGATAAACTCCGCAAACGATGAAGCGATAGCCGGTTTTGATATTAATTTTGGTATCCAGGGAAGTTCCCATTTCGGGAAAAAAAGGGGCTAGTCTCGATTCATTGAGACTGCCCCTATAGAAACTTGGTTTGCGCAGTTGAGAAAAGGAATATGATTACCCTTCCTCGCCGGCTAATTGCGGCATTAGACGCTGCTTTTGGTGTTTTTCGGTCAGGTGCTTCATTTCGAAAAACAAAAAACAGCCGGTTAACATGGAGGAGAGAAAATCAGCTAAGGGAAGCGCCATCAGTACGCCTTGCAAGCCCAAAAAGCGCGGTAAAATCAGTAATAAAGGCACTAAAATCAGTAATTGCCGGGAAAAATTGAGCACCATGGACAGTAGCGGTTTTCCCACTGCCTGGAAGTAACCGGCGCCGATGATTTGAAAACCGATGAGCGGAAGAGCGAATTGGCAAACGGTTACGGCATGGGCGCCGAAGGCGATTAGCGCTTTGTCATGACTATTAAATAAGGTTATTAATTGGACCGGAAAGAGGCGCGTGATAAGATAACCCAGGGTGGCAATGGAAGAGGCCGCCAAAATTGCGTATTTCAAAACTTTTTTGACCCGGTCGAATTTTTGGGCGCCATAATTATACCCGATAATCGGCTGGGAACCTTCCTGGAATCCCACAATCGGTAAAAAGATCAAAACTGCCAAGCTATTGACGATTCCCATGCCGGAGATGGCGATGTCGCCGCCGTATTTCAACAGGCTGTTGTTCATAATCCCGAATAATAAGGATTGGGCCAGCTGCATGACGCAGGGGGCAATCCCGATGGACAAGATTCCTTTGACCAGGCTCCATTTCAACCGTAAATTGGCGGTCCGGATTTTCAGCACGCTACGGCCGAAGATAAAATGGGCGGCGATCCAAATGGAAGACACCGCTTGGGCGGCTACGGTAGCCAGAGCCGCTCCGCGGATTCCCCAGTGAAAAACGAAAATAAAGAGCGGCGCGAATACGGCATTCAGGAAAGCGCCGATCAACATGGTGGTCATGGCGATAACGGGCTGGCCTTCGGCCCTCATAAAATTATTCATCCCGAAACTGAAAGTCTGAAAGATACTGCAATAAAGGATGATGCTCATGTAATCCCTGGCGTAGGGAAGCACTTCCGGGCTGGCCCCGAAGACTTTTAACAAGGGGTCCAAGAAAGTCAAACCCAAGGTTACCAGGATCACGGTGCCGATGGCGATCAGGGTCACGGCATTGCCCATATATTGTTCGGCTTCGTCCTTTTTTTGTTGGCCCAGCCGGATCGAGACCAGGGCGGTAGCGCCCAGACCAATCAGCATTCCAAAAGCCATCTGGATCAGCATCAACGGAAAACCTACGGTAATGGCGGCGATACCCAACGAACCGGCGCTGTTGCCGATAAAGATCCGGTCGATTACATTATAAAGGGCATTGACAATCATTCCGATAATGGCCGGAACGGAAAATTCCATTAATAATTTGGAGAGTTTGGCTTCTCCGAGCCTAGCAGTGTCGTTCATGGCAAGCTCCTATTGATTCTTTTTTAAGTTTGCGGCAATTTCAAGAACAGCTTTATGGTTCATCAATGTTTGATGATCAGAAACTGAGGAAAGTGAGCCCGATAATTAGCGTAATAACCATTATACTACGAATTAAATTTTAGTTGATAACAGTTATGTTAAGGTTTTGAGAAATGAAAGGGTTAATGAAGACGGGAAAAGTAGCTCAGAGGCTTTTTCTGGATCGGAAGGAGCTTTTTATAAAATTCCGTTTTGTTTCTCGCCATGAATGAATCATTGATATATTTTAGGCAACCCCCATTTGCCCCACTGCCCCACAAACCCGGATGCCGCCTTGGTTTCAAGAGTTGACTTGCCGGGGGGAAGGTCTTTTTTAACGCTTGAACTTTTGGAGCGGCCAGGAACCTATTGTTTTTTCGCGGTGGCTATCACTATTTAAACCGGTGGACTTTTGTTTTTTTAATCAGTGGACCATAATCGCTGCCTTCTTTGAAAAAATAACCGGGGTTGACCGGAACGTAAGGCCGGAATGTCGATGGAGGGGAAAAACGGACGGGAGGATGAGTGCGACTCAATGTCATCAAGCGGGGTCGTGTCAAGGCCGGAAAATGATGTTTGATTCTATCTCCACCCCAACGTGAACGATG